>NZ_WOWO01000003.1:0-600000 GCF_009831455.1 Salinirussus salinus
CCCCCCACCCCGCTCGTCGAAAAACGTGGGCGAAAAAGCCGGCCGCTCGTCGTTCCACGCCGCTCCCGATGGTCGCGCCATCACGACTCGCGGCCGGTCAGTCGTCGCTGGCGGCTGCCTCCGGAAGTGGCTCGATAGCGATCTCCACGTCGACGCCCTCCACGTCCCAGGTCTTTCGGTGGCCATCCTCGACGGTCCCGCGGTCACCAGCCCGGACCTCCTCCTCGAGGTAGTCGGCGTGGCGGGCCACGAGCCCCGCGACCCGGTCGTCCTCGATCTCGAGGTCGAGCCGGATCTCCGCCTCGATGTCGAGGTCGAGGTCCTTGCGCATCTCCTGAACTCGCCTGACTACCTCGCGGGCGTAGCCCTCGCTCTCGATGTCCTCGGTCAGCGCGGTGTCGACGTAGACGACCCCGCCGCCGTCGCCGGCAGTGAAGTCCGCGCCCGCGACCTCCGGGGGCGTCTCGCGGCGGAACTCGACCATCGCCTCGGTCAATTCGACGGCTTCACCGAGTGTGTCGGCGACAGCAGCCTCCAGGGCGTCGAGGGTCGGCTCCGGGACGCGAGCCTCGTTCAGCGCCTCCATCACCCGGCCGGCGTCGTCGCCGAAGGCCGGCCCGAGTTCGCTCATATCCGCCGCCGCGGAGTAGCGCAACTCGCCCCACTCCTCGTCCGGGCCGAGCACCTCGACCGCGCGGGCGTTCAGCCGGTCAGCCACCAGGTCGGCTCGCGTCTCGACGGCCGCCGCCACGTCCGCGCTGTCGGCGTCGACGACCACGCGGGAGACGGGCCAGCGCAGCTTCCGCTCGGCCTGCTGGCGGGCGTTCGACCCTGCCTCCTCGACGGCCCGGACGACCTCGACCTCCCGCTCCAGGTCGGGGTCCCGCAGTCCGTCGTCGGGTTCGGGCCAGTCACACATGTGGACCGTCGGGTGGCCGGCCCCGCCGGTCAGCGCGGCGTAGACCTCCTCGGCCGCGAAGGGCGCGAAGGGCGCGACGAGGGCGGCGACCTCCTCCAGCACACGGTAGAGGGTGGCGTAGGCCGCCCGCTTGCTCGGCGAATCCTCGGGCTCCCACATCCGCTCGCGGACGACCTGGATGTAGAAGCGCGAGACGTCCTCGACGACGAAATCGAGCAGCGCCTCGACGGCCTTGTGGTTCTCGAAGGCGTCCATGTGCTCTGTCATCGTCTTCTCCACGGACTGGAGCCGTGAGAGCACCCACTCGTCGACGAGTTCGAGGTCCTCGGCGACGTCCGCGAGGGTCGTCCCGTCGGCGGCTTCGCCGCCTCCGTCCCGTTGCGGCTCCGCCGCAACGCCGGGCTCGAACCCGTCGGCGCGCATGTACGGCATCGGGAACCGGGCGACGTTCCAGAGGATGTTCAGCCGCCGTTGCATCTCCTCGGTCTCCTCCCAGGAGAAGTTCATGTCCTCCCCCTGGGGAGTCACCGACAGCAGGAACAGGCGCATCGGGTCCCGGCCGTACTCCTCGATGACCTCGCCGGGGTCGACGAAGATGCCCTTGGACTTGGACATCCCGCGGCCGTCGGGCATGTTGGCGTAGCCGTGCATCAACACCTCCTCGTAGGGGCTCTCGCCGACGGCTGCCGTCCCCATCCCCAGTTGCGACCAGAACCACCCGCGGGTCTGGTCGTGGGCCTCGATGATCAGGTCCGCGGGCCACAACTGTTCGAAGCCCTCCGTCTCGCTGGGGTAGTCGACGGTCCCCCAGGTAGCGACCGAGGAGTCCAGCCAGACGTCGAAGACGTCGCCGACGCGGGTGTAGGTCGTCCCGTCCTCGGTGATGGTGAGGTCGTCGACGGTCCCCTTGTGGAGGTCCACGTCCCCGGGATCGATATCCTGGTCGACGCGCTCGGCCAGTTCCTCGCGGTCGCCGACGACGACCACCTCGTCCATGTCCCCCTCCCAGTCCTCGGGAGTCCAGATCGGGATCGGGATCCCCCAGTAGCGCTGCCGGGAGACGTTCCAGTCGGGGGCGTCCTCGACGAAGTCACGGAAGCGGTTGTCCCGGGCCCACTCCGGGTGCCACTGGGCGTCCTCGATGTTCGCCAGCAGCTCCTCCTTGATGTCGGTGATCGTGATGAACCACTGGTCGGTGACGACCCGGACGATGTCGGTATCGCAGCGCCAGCACTGCCCCTCGCGGACGTTCGTCCGGTCGTGTGCGAGCAGGTGCCCCTTCGCGTCGAGGTCGTCGATGATCTCGTCGTTGGCGTCGCGGACGAACGTGCCGGCGTACGTGCCGGCGTCGTCGGTGTACCGGCCGTCGCTGCCGACGGGACAGAACACCTCCAATCCGAGTTCCTGGCCGCGCTCGAAGTCCTCCTCGCCGTGGCCGGGCGCGGAGTGGACCAGCCCCGTCCGGTCGGCCTCGACGTACTCCGCCGTGTAGACCTGGCCGGCACCCTCCCCCTGGGGGTGGGCCGGCACCTCCTCGGCCAGCGGGTGGTCGTACGTCCAGCCGACCATCTCCTCGCCGGAGAGCTCCTCGACGACCTCGTAGTCCTCGTAGCGGCCCTCCTTGAGCACGTCCTCGACGACGGCTTCGGCGACGTAGAGACGGTCCGTCTGGCCGTCCTTCTCCGCGTCGACGCCGACGTAGGTGAGGTCGCCGTCGACGGCGACGAATGTGTTGGCGACGATGGTCCAGGGCGTGGTGGTCCAGATGACCAGACTCCCCTCCCGGTCGACGAGGGGGAACCGGACGTAGATGGATGGCTTGCCGACGTCGTGGTACTCCACCTCGTTGTTGGCGATGGCGGTCTCACACCGGGGACACTGGTTGATGGAGCGTTTGCCCTGCTCGACGAGGCCGCGCTCGTGGGCCTGCGCGAAGCCCCACCAGGCCGCCTCCATGTACTCCGGGCTGACCGTCCGGTAGGGCTCGTCCCAGTCCATCCAGACGCCGAAGTCCTGGAAGTCCGCCTGCAGCCCCTCGAGTTGCTCCTGGGCGAAGGCCTTGCACTCCTCGATGAACGCCTCCTCGCCAAAGTCCTCGATCTCCTTCTTGTTCTCGAAGCCCAGTCGCTCCTCGACTTTGGTCTCGATTGGCAGGCCGTGCATGTCGTAGCCCGGCCGGTCGGCGACGTCGTACCCCTGCATCCGGTGATACCGGATGTAGAGGTCCTTGAGCACCTTGTTCCAGGTGGTGCCCATGTGGGCCGCGCCGGAGGTGTAGGGGGGGCCGTCGACGAAGAAGAAGTCCTCGCCGTCGCTGCGGTGCTCGACGGTCCGCTCGTAGGCGTCGACCGCCTCCCAGCGGTCGAACACACGCGGTTCGACCGCGTCGGGGTCGTACTGGTCGTCCACCGGGGCGAAGCGCTCGCGCTCGCTCCCGTCCCCGGCGGACGCGTCGTCGTGGCTCATGTCCCACCGATCCGTCGCCGCGGTTATAGGCGCCTCGGTCCTGTGGGAACGGTTCAGACGGCGGGCGCGGGCGACCGCCGTGGCTGCGCGCGCCCGAAGACAAACGAGGTGGGGGCAGCGCGGTCGAGCGACCGTCCTGCTGAACGCGCGTGCGCTCGTGACGGCGCGGGCCGAAAACAGATATACCGGGGGTGGTCTAGACCCACACGATGCTGCTGGTGCTGTGTGTCGACCTCGACGACGACCTCGGCCGGAAGACCGGAGTCGACACGCCCGTCGTCGGACGCGACGCGGTCCGGGACGCGGCGGTCGACCTCGCCACGGCCGACCCCGAGGACAGCGACGTCAACGTCATGTTCGAAGGGCTCCACCTCGCGGAGGAGGTCGAGGACAGCGTCGAGGTCGCCGCCGTCACCGGTCTCGAGGGAAGCGAGGTCGCCGCCACCCGGAAGGTCGGCGAGGAGGTCGACCGCGTGCTCGCCGGCCTGGAGACCGGCGAGGACATCCGCGCGCTCGTGGTGACCGACGGCGCCCAGGACGAGTCGGTCATCCCCGTCATCCGCTCGCGGGTCGCCATCGACGGCGTCCGTCGGGTCGTCGTCCGCCAGGCCCAGGACCTGGAGTCGATGTACTACACCATCAAGCAGGTGCTCGACGACCCCGAGACGCGTGGGACGATCCTCGTCCCTCTCGGGATCTTGCTGCTCATCTACCCGCTGACGGTGCTGGCGAACGCGCTGGGCTTCCCGGGGACGGTCTTCGGGGTCACCTCCGGCCTGCTCGGGCTGTACGTGCTGGGCCGTGCCTTCGGCGTCGAGGAGGCGCTCGACACCGCGGTCGCCCGCGCCCGGAAGGCGCTGTTTACCGGCCGGGTGACGATCATCACCTACGTGGTCGCTGCTGCCCTGCTGGTCATCGGCGGGGTCAGCGGCGTCCAGGCACTCGAACGGGTCCAGCTCGCCCACAGCAGCCCCCTCGGCGTGCTCGGGGTGGTGGCCGCGCTGGTCGACGGCGCCGTCCCGTGGTTCGCGGCCGCCGGGGTCACGAGCAGCCTCGGGCAGGTCACCGACGAGTACCTCGCCGGCCAGTTCCGGTGGCGGTATCTCAACGCCCCCTTCTACGTGCTCGCCATCGCCGCCGTGTTGCACGGCCTGAGCGCGTACTTCCTCGGGACGGTCACCCTCCAGTATCTCGCCATCGCGCTGACCGGCGGGACGCTTCTCGGGCTCGTGAGTACGCTCTCCTTCGCGGTGGCGGAGTCGCGGTCGGAGCGGCGGACCGAGGCGGCCTGAACTTCTGATGGCGTGGTTTTCGGGTGTGAATTCAACCCGCGAGGACTCGAACAGCACGAAAGGGGCCGCCTGACCTGGACAGTCAACCCGGGCGCACGCTGTCGCGGCCTTGTGCCGCGACGACACCGTGCGAGGTCCTCGGGAACAGAGCCACCGAGGGCTCGGAAGGGGAGCGAGGCGAGCCTTCCGGTGGATGAGCGAACGAGGGAGCCCCGCGACCGAGTGAGAGTATCGGCTGGGGAGGTGTGTGGTTCCGGGCGGGACTGAAAGGGGCGAGTGTTTCGACGAACGCGGCCGGCGCAAGTAGCGAGGGACCGCAGGTCCCTCGGACCACGCGAACGGGCCGTGCACGGCGCTCCGCGCCGCGACGTCGGGGCGGTGAAACCGCCCCGCTGCCCGTGAGCAGACACCGCAGGCAACCAGCGGGAGGCAAGGAGCGCAGCAAGAGTCACGCGAGGCGAAGCCGAGCGTGACGTCGAGAGACGAGCAGCGCGAGTCGCTCGGTGCCCGGGAGTCGAGACACTCGGGGCTTTCATGCTGTTTTCAGCAGTAAGCACGAGCACATGCAGCCCTGCACTCGCGCGACCACAACGGCTTTGCCAGTCGCTCCGTTGGCC
Source organism: Salinirussus salinus (assembly GCF_009831455.1). Classification (NCBI taxonomy): domain Archaea; kingdom Methanobacteriati; phylum Methanobacteriota; class Halobacteria; order Halobacteriales; family Haloarculaceae; genus Salinirussus; species Salinirussus salinus. The sequence goes on from NZ_WOWO01000003.1 coordinate 5,295, forward strand.
CCGGTGAGGGCACGTAGCTCAGTCCGGACCAGAGCGTCGGACTTCTAATCCGACGGTCGAGGGTTCAAATCCCCCCGTGCCCGCTTCTGCGACGAGCGCCAGCGAGGCGTGCGGAACGAACCACGCGAGGATTTGAACTACGCGAGACGAACGGAGTGAGTCTCGCAATCGAGTTCAAATCCCTCCGTGCCCGCTTCTTCGACGAGCGGACGCGAGGAGCGAAGCGGCCCGTGGGATTTGAAGTAGACGGCAGCGAGTGAAGCGAGCCGACGGCGTGGTTCATAATCCCTCCGTGCCCGCTCACCACTGTTTGCTGTCGTTCGAGAAGAGTGGGGCTGAGGCCAGGGCCGGATCGCCTTCCCCCTCGTCTACCGCGGCGACTACGACCCCCGCAGGCAGCTAGTCCTCGGCGAGCCCGAGCGCCTGTGCGGTCGGGAGCTCCCAGCCGTAGACCAGCGCGGCGAGCCGGGTCCCGACAACCACGCTCGCACAGACCGCAGCCGCGGCACCACCCGCCAGGCCGACGACGTCCGCAAGCACGTACGCAGTCCCGCCGAGCACCGCACAGCTGGCGTAGAAGTCATCGAGCAGGATGAAGGGCGCCCGGTCCAGCAGGATGTCAGCGAGGGCGCCCCCGCCGACGGCGTTGACCGTCGCCACCACGACGACGCCGACCGGCGAGACGCCGGTCTGGGTGGCGACGATGGCGCCGGAGGTGGTGAACGCGGCGAGCCCGATAGCGTCGGCCAGCAGCGTCACCCGGAGCTCGTCCGGGGCGTCCCGGGTAGCCGTCAGCACGAGCGCCAGACAGACTCCGAGCAGGCCGAGGCCGAGTTCGACCGGCGCCTGGAGCACGAGCGGCACGCGGTTGACGAGCAGGTCCCGGGTGGTTCCCCCGGCGAAGGCCGTGGCGAGACCGACCACGGCGACCCCGAAGATGTCGAAGTGCTCGCGGACCGCCTTGGCCGCGCCCACGAGCGCGAACGCCACGAGCCCGACCGCATTCATCACCGCGAACGGGTCGACGACCAGTAGCTCGGAGACGCTCGGCGTCATCAGTTCCCGCCCCGAGCCGGACGCTGATGAGGCTACCGGCTCGCCGCCCCTCGGGGGAGCGCGTCCCGCCGTCCCAACCTATAAATCGGTGAGTGCCGACGGCGGTACACATGGAACCCGTCCCAGCCGAGGACCTTATGACGTCGCCCTACGACGGGAGCGTGGCGAACCTGCTAACGCGGCCAGCCGAGAAGTTCCCCGACGAGGTGGCGGTCGAACACGCCGGCGACGAACTCACCTACGCCGAGTTTCACGACCGGGTGAAGCGGGTCGCCGGCGGCCTCCACGAGATGGGTCTCGAACCGGGCGACCGGCTCTGTGTCTACCTCCCCAACGGCATCCCCTTCTGTGTCACCATCTGGGCCTGCATCCACGCCGGCGTCGTCGCCTCCCCGATCAATCCGGAGTACCGCCGCCGGGAGACCGAGTACCAGTTCGAGGACTCAGACTCCGTTGCGGTGGTCTGCGACGGCGAGCGCGAGGAGTGGGCGGTGCCGGTCGCCGAGGAGGTGGGGCTGGAGGTCATCAGCGCCGACCCCGACAGCGACCACACCACGCTCGACGACCTCGCGGCGGCCGGCGAGCCCACGCTGGTCGAACGCGAGGACGACGACGTCCTCCTCCAGCCGTACACCTCGGGAACGACGGGCAAACCGAAGGGGGTCCTGCTGACCCACGAGAACTTCCGGGTCCAGATCGTCAACGGCGTCACCTCCTACACCGCCGGACAGATCCGCGGGGACGGGCTCGCAGTCGTTCCGATGTACCACATCACCGGCGTCGTGGTGATGACGACGACACTCGCCACCGGCCGCACCCTCCATACCATCCGCCCCGACCAGTGGGACCCCGACCTCGTCCTCCGGACGCTGGACGAGTACGACATCCCCTCCTTTACCGGGGTCGCGACGATGTTCATGGACCTGCTCCAGACCTACAAGGAAAACCCCGACGCCTACGACCTCTCCTCGCTGTGGCGGGCCGGCCAGGGCGGCGACAAGCTTCCGGTCCCGGTCCACGAGGAGTTCGAGGAGGTCTTCGACGTCCCGGTCATCGAGGGGTACGGGCTGACGGAGACGACCGCCGGGAGTCACTCCGTGCGGTACGCGACGCTGGGCGACAAGATCGGCAGCGTTGGCCAGCCGGCCGGCCACACCCACTCGAAGGTGGTCGACCCCGAGACCGGCGAGGAGGTCCCCGACGGCGAGGAAGGGGAGATCGTGATGAAGGGGCCACACGTGATGGAGGGGTACTACAGGCGCCCGGAGGCCACCGAGGCGGCCTTTACCGAGGACGGCTACTTCCGGACGGGCGACCGGGGGTACCGCGACGAGGACAACTACTACTACATCAGCGGCCGCGAGAAGGACATGATCCTCACCGGCGGGTACAACGTCTACCCCGCCGAGGTCGAGCAGGTGCTGTACGACCACCCCGAGATTCACGAGGTCGCCGTCTTCGGGGTCCCACACGAGCGCAAGGGCGAGACGGTCGCGGCAGCGCTCACGCTCGTCGAGGGCTCGGACCTCACCGAAGAGGAGATCAAGGAGTACGCCCTCAAGGAAATCGCCCCGTACAAACACCCCCGGATCGTGGAGATCCGCGAGCAACTCCCGAAGACCGGCAGCGGCAAGATCCGCAAGGTCGAGTTGCGCGAGGAACTCGTCGACGAAGAGTGAGTCGGCGGGGTGGGAAGGCGACGTCGGGCACTCAGACTAGCCGTGCAAAGGCCAGGTCGCCGCTGGTGGACTCGATGACCGCCCGGACGACCTGTCCTTCCTGTGCGCCGGGGACGAAGATGGTGTAGTCGCCGCGGTTGGCGACACCGTCACCCTTCCGACCGGTCCCGGTGATCTCCAGTTCGTAGGTCGTCCCCTCCTCGACGGTCTCGCGCTGCTGGGTCCGGGTGGTCGAGGGGGCGTTCTTTCCGACCGGGCGGAACGCGCCACAGGCCTGACAGCGCAGCATCTCGACGCCGTCCTCGCGGCTCAACACGGTGTCGGGCAGGCCACACTCCGAGCAGGTGACGAACTGCTCGATGTAGCTGTCGACGGCCGCCTCGAAGTCGTCGATCCCGAAGTCGCCGTTGTAGCGGGCGCGGTCGCCCTCGAACTGGCCGCTCGTGCCCAGCGCGGTCTGGATGGCGCTGTGGAGGTGCTCGGGCTCGCGGCCGAGCGCGTCCGCGATGGCGCCGATGTTGGTCAGCCGGGTGAACGCGCCGTCGGTCTCGCCTTCCGGGTCCGGGACCGAGAGTCGCTCGCCGGCGTCGTGTGTCTCCTCCGGCAGGTCGTCGTAGGCCCTGTCGAGCGCAGAATCGTAGTTCATACGTCCCGGAGGGGACCGGGCGGGATACCGTTGGCGAGAGAGGTGGTGACACGGACCCCGGCCGCGGTGGCTCACCACACTCGTCGCCGCTCGCGTTTTCGAGGCGCTCACTTCGTTCGCGCCTCGCTATTTCTCGCGGGTCGCTCCGCTCCCCGCTCGGTCTCCGAGGCTCTCCCTGCGGTCGAGCCTCGCTACTCTTCGAACCGGAAGGTGCCGTCCCGCTGGACGACCTCGCCGTCGACCTCGATGACCGAATCCTCGCTCATGTCGACGATCATGTCGACGTGAACGGCCGACTCGTTCTGGTCGTTGCCCTCGCCGACGGTCTCCTCGTAGGCCCGGCCGACCGCCATGTGGACGGTGTCGCCCATCTTCTCGTCGAACAGCATGTTGTAGGTGAACTGGTCGATGTCCCGGTTCATGCCGATGCCGAGTTCGCCCAGCCGCCGGGCGCCGTCGTCGGTGTTCAGTACCTCGGTCAGCACCTCCTCGTTTTTCCCCGCGGAGTGCTCGACGACTTCGCCGCCCTCGAAGCGCAGGAAGACGTCGGTGACCTCCCGGCCCTGGTGGTAGAGCGGCTTGTCGAACAGGACCTCCCCCTCCACGCTGTCCGGGACGGGCGCGGTGAACACCTCGCCGCCGGGCAGGTTCTTCTCGCCGTAGTCGTTCAGTGTGCGGTTGCCGGCGACAGACATGGTGACCTCAGTCGTGTCTCCCGAGGCGATCCGGACCTCCTCGGCGGGGTCGAGGATCTCGACCATCTGTGCCTGGTGTTCGCGAACCGCGTCCCAGTCCTTGTTGACGGCGTCCCAGACGAAGTCCTCGTACCCCTCGGTGGACATCCCGGCGAGCTGAGCGTTCGCGGCGGCGGGGAACTGGGTGAGACACCAGGTCTTCGAGAGCCGCTCGTCGAGCAGCGGCTGCAGAGCCTGCTGGTAGGCGGCGTTCGTCTCGGGGTCGACGTCGCTGGTCTCGGTGACGTTCCCGTTCCCGCGGATCGCAATGTAGACGTCCATCTCCTCGTACAGCGCCTGCAGGTGCGCGGGCGTCTCAAATTCGTCACGGTTGCGCAGGAAGGCCCGCTGGTAGCGCTCGCCGAGCCGTTCCTGGATGACGAGCGGGTTCGCTCCCCGGTCGGCGGCCAGTTCGTGCAGCGCCACGACCAGGTCCTCGGCGACCGGGTGGGCGTCGATGACGATGTCCTCTCCGGCCGAGAGGTCGATCGAGTGGTCGACTACCACCTCGGCGTGCTCGCGGATGCGCGGGTCCATACGGGAGCGCGGGCCGCGGCGGACAAACCACTAACGCTTGCCGCGGTCGACGCCCTCGCTGAAACCCGTGACCGTTCGGCGGATGAACAGGTACAGGAAGAAGACGAACCCCAGCAGGAGCCCTACCATCCCGACGAGGACCCAATCCATACACGCCCTCGCCGCTCGTCGGTCAAAGCCGTTTCGGCACGCAGCTTTTTGTACGGAAACGGGGCCAGGCTGCCCGTGACCTGACGGATCGCCGCGTGGCGGCCAGCGGGAGTCCGGCCGACCGCCACGCGCCGGGAGGCCGGCTGCTCGCCATCTCGATGACGCCGAACCCCCCTGACCCGAATCGGGACCGGCCGTCCGACCGTGGCGCTTTTCGCTGCCCCACCCGACCGGGCCGTATGCGCATCCACGAGGGGGGTGTCGACCTCGAGGTCCCCGAACAGCCCGAGGAGGGTGCTGGCGACGCCGTCTTCTTCAACCCCGTTCAGGAGCTGAACCGGGACCTGACCGTCGCAGCCCTCCGGGCCCACCGCGAGCGCAACTCCCGCGCCAGTAGCTACTGCGACGCCACGACCGCGACCGGCGTCCGCGGCGTCCGGGCCGCCGCCGACGGCTGGGAAGTCACCTGCTGTGACGTCGACCCTGACGCGACTGCCCTGGCTGCAGAGAATCTCGCGTTGAACGACCTCGACGGCGAGACCGTCACCAGGGACGCCAACGTCGTTCTCCACGAGCGGGCCTTCGACGTCGTGGATATCGACCCGTTCGGGACGCCCATTCCCTTCGCCGATGCCGCGTTCCGGGGAACCGGTGAGCTCCTCTGCGTCACGGCCACCGACCTCGCCCCCCTCTGTGGAGCCCACTTCAACAGCGGTGTCAGGAGCTACAGCGCCGTCCCCAGAAACACCGAGTACCACGGCGAGATGGGCGTCCGCATACTCCTCGCTGCGCTCGCCCGGACTGCCGCCCGGTACGACGTGGCCGTCGACCCGCTGCTCACCCACGCCTCCGACCACTACGTTCGCACCTACCTCGGGCTCGACCGCGGTGCACAGGCCGCTGACGCGGCGCTCGACCGGCTGGGCCACATCTATCACTGCCAGGAGTGTCTGTGGCGCGAGACCGAGCGTGGGCTCACCGCGGACCCCCCGGACTGCTGTGGCAACTGCGGGGCGGCGGTCCAGACGGCCGGCCCCGTCTGGCTCGGCCGAACAGTCGAGGACGACTTCCTCGACGCGACCGCGGCGGCGGTCCCCGACGAGTTCGGGACTGCCGAGGAGGCCCGCGCCCTCCTCGAGACCCTCGGCGACGAACTCGACACCCCGACCCACTACGACCAGCACCGGCTGTGCAAGCTGTGGGGACGTCCGGCGACGGCGATGGACGACTTTCTCACCGACCTCCGGGCGGTGGGCCACGGCGCGAGCCGGACCCACTACGGCGGCACGACGTTCAAGACGACGGCGTCGGTCGGTGAGATCCGGACGGCCACCGGCGAGTCTGACTAACCCGCGACGCGGGTCGCGTACCGACCGAGCCTGGCAAAGACGTGGTAGACCGGCCGCAGGAAGTAGTTGACCATCCCGGCCAGCCCGACGAGGCCGCCGATGGCCTGCAACTCGGCGGCTGTCGCACCTACCGCGAGGAGGGTTGCACCTGCGGCCGCGACCGGAGCCAGCCACACCGCTTCGCCGTAGAATCCGAGGTCGTGGCCGACCACGACCGGGAGTCCGGCGAGCCAGTCCCGAGCGGCGAACAGCCCCGCCCCGGCGCCGAGTAGAACGGCCGCGAGTGTCGCCGACCCACCGACGCCGCCCATCCCGAGCCCGACGAGCAGAGCGCTCGCGGCGACCAGCACGGCCGTCGCACGCACCGTCTCCGCCGTCCAGTCCATACCACTCCTGTGACGGCCGTCATCTAATGGCTTTCGAGCGCCGGCTATTAGACCAGAAGCCCACAGGGATCGGATATGTCCCGCTCCGCCCGGCCCGGAGTCGCTTCGACAGTTCGCTCGCTCGTCTCCGTTGCCCGAACCGAACAGCTCGGCTTCATGGCGGCCGCCATCGCCTACTACGCCTTCGTCTCGCTGGTCCCGCTACTTCTCGTCACAGTGGCGGTCGCTTCGGCGGTTGCCGGCCCCGTATTCGCCGCCGACGTGTTGACCATCGTCGGCGGGATCCTCTCGCCGGAGGCTATCGCCCTCCTGAGCGACTCGCTCACCGACGGGCCCGGCCGCGGCGGGGCGACCGTCGTCGGCCTCGTCGTACTGCTCTGGAGCGGACTCCGGGTGTTTCGCGGGCTCGACGTCGCCTTCGCGCGGATCTACCGGGCCGACGCCCACCGCTCGTTTCTGACGAACGTGCGCGACGCCGCCGTGGCGCTCGCCGCCATCGCGCTCGCGGTCGGTGCCGTCGTCGCGGTGACTGCGCTGCTTCCGCTCGCGGGACTCTCCCCCGGCGGCTCCCTGCGGACGCTCTGGCTGGCCGCGGCCCTGCCGGTCGTCTTTCTCCCGCTGTACTACGTCTTCCCGGACTGTCCGGTAACGGTCCGTGAGGTCGTCCCCGGAGCCGCCTTCGCCGGGGTCGGCTGGACGCTGCTGGGCTTCCTGTTCGGAGTCTACGCCGCGACCGCCGACAGTTTCCAGCTGTACGGGCTGATCGGGGGTGTGTTGCTCGCGCTGACGTGGTTCTATCTCGGCGGCCTGGTGCTGTTGAGTGGGGCCGCCCTGAACACCGTGCTCGCGGGTCGCCGCGACCGGCAACTACAACAGGGGTCGCTACGAGACCCTACCCGAGCGCGTATGAGCGAGTCCGACGGCCCCGACGACGAGGCTGACGACACGGACGCCGATGCCGGTACAGATACAGCGGTCGGCGACACGGACCGGGCTGCCGACCGCGTCAGCGAGCGCGTCGACTACGAGGACATCGCACAGCTCCGGCGCGAACTCGACCGCTTCGAGTCCGAAATCGACGACCGCACGGTCCACCGCGACGAACTCGAGGCCGACCTGAAGGGGTATATCCGCCGGCGCCAGCGCCGCGGCCACGCACGCGGGTGGGGACCGTATCTCGTCCTGCTGTACGGCACGCTCATGACTCTCGGTGCCTTCTACTTCCTGAACGGGGTCTGGGCGGTCCTCGCGATGGTCGTCATCTGGCTGTCGACGCTCGGGCTGTACACGCTGATGGTGCTCGTGGGAGTCACGTTCACCGTCGCCGGACTCCCCGGACGGCTCCGGGATACGGTTCGGGACTTCCGGGACTGACGGCCGAAAAAGACGGGAAAATGGCAAGACTGCGCGCGGAAACTGCAGCCGTTCAGAACTTCTCGAGGTAGCGGTCCAGCTCCCAGTCCGACACTTCGACGAGGTACTCCTGGAACTCCTGGCGCTTTGCCTCGACGAACTTCTCGGAGACGTGCGGGCCCAGCGCGTCCTGGATGACCTCGTCGCCCTCGAGTTCGTCGACGGCCTCGCCGAGGTTCGAGGGGAGCGTCTCGATGCCGTACTCCTCGCGTTTGGCCTCGTCGAACTCGTAGATGTTCTCCCGGACGGGGTCCGGACAGTCCAGCCCGCGCTCGATGCCGTCCAGCCCGGCGTGGATCATCGCGGCGAACGCCAGATACGGGTTACAGGAGGGGTCCGGCGAGCGCAGTTCGATCCGGCTCGCGGCGGGCGTGCGCGCGGCGGGCTTGCGGACCAGCGCCGAGCGGTTGACGTCCGACCACGCGATGTAGACCGGGGCCTCGTAGCCGGGGATCAGGCGCTTGTAGCTGTTGACGGTGGGGTTGGCGACCGCCGTGATCGCGGGTGCGTGGTCGAGAATGCCCGCGAGGAACTGCTTTGCCGTCTCGCTCAGGTTGAACTCGTCGTCGTCGTCGTGGAAGGCGTTCTCGCCGTCCTCGGTAAAGAGGGAGAGGTGGGTGTGCATCCCCGAGCCGTTGATCCGCGGGATCGGCTTGGGCATGAACGTGGCGTGGAGGTCGTGCTGGGCAGCGATGGCCCGGACGACCGACCGGAACGTGGCGACGTTGTCCGCCGTGCTGAGGATGTCGTCGTACTTGAAGTCGATCTCGTGCTGGGACTGGGCGACCTCGTGGTGGCTGGCCTCGACGTCGAAGCCCATGTCTTCCAGCCCGTAGATGATGTCCCCGCGGACGTCCTGTGCGAGGTCCTTCGGCGCGAGGTCGAAGTAACCGCCCTTGTCGGAGTACTCGACGGTCGCGTTGCCGTCCTCGTCTTCCTCGAAGAGGAAGAACTCGGGCTCGGGGCCGGTGTTGACCGTGTAGCCCATCTCGTTGGCCCGGTCGACGGCGTTTTTCAGGACCCGCCGGGGGTCGCCCTCGAAGGGGGCGTCCGTCGACGTGTCGTGGACGTCACAGATCAGCCGGGCGCTCGTGACCTCGGGGCCGTCGCGCCACGGGAGGATGGCGAACGTGTCCGGGTCCGGCTCCAGGCGCATGTCCGACTCCTGGATGCGGACGAAGCCGTTGATCGAGGAGCCGTCGAAGTAGATCCCCTCGGTGAAGGCTTTCTCCGCCTGGTCGGACGGTACGGAGACGTTCTTGACTGTCCCGAGGATGTCGGTAAACTGCAGCCGCAGGAAGTCGACACCCTTCTCCTCGATCTCGTCGAGGACGCGCTCTGCCTCGCCAGATAGATTTTCGCTTGTCATCTTTCGACACCTGGTAGGGGTGCCTGGCACCACTAAAACCCTCCTATTTTGCTCAAATATTACCTACCTGTCCGAAAATTCGGTATTCGTAAAATTCTAATCCCCGGCCGTCGTTGGTGGGACTGATGACGTACGAAAATCTGGACCGAAAGTTGGTGAATGCCCTGCTGGGCGACGGCCGGGCGAGCCTGCGAAGCCTCGCGGAAGACCTCGACGTGTCGGTCACCACCGTCTCGAATCACCTCTCGGACCTGGAGGAACAGGGGATCATCCAGGGGTACACCCCGAAGATCGACTACAACGCGCTGGACTACGACGTGACGGCGATCCTCCAGCTGAAAGTGGAGGGCAGCGCCCTGAAGGAGGTCGTCGACGACCTCCAGGAGCACCGCCAGATGATGAGCGTCTACGAAACCACCGGCGACCACGACATCATCGCGGTCGGGAAGTTCACCGACACCGACGACATGAACGACGAGATCAAGGCGCTGTTGACCGACCCCGACATCAAGGAGTCGAACACCAGCGTCGTGCTCAACATCGCCAAGGAACACGAGCAGTTCGACCTCGACCTGGAGTGACCGGCCGCCTCCCGGACCGGCCCCCGGTGTGAACCAGGACCGCCCCAGCGCGACAGATACTACCATCCCCAGCCCGTAGTACTGGCGTGACCCGCGAGCGAACGTACCGGTGTCTGAACTGCCTCGAACATACTATCACCCGCGAGTTCGACGTCTCACATCTCTCGGTGACCTGTCCCAACTGTGACTCCTTCGAGCGCTTTGTCAACGACGACGTCTACCAGCGGTTCCAAGACTACGAGGAGTCCCCGCCCGAGAGTCTCGACTGGAGCCGGCTCGACCGGACGGAGAAGCTGATGGTCAGCGAGCGGGTCGTCCGCACCACCCGCACCATCGAGGACTTCGACATCGAGGAGTAGCACCCTGCCGGAGCACAGCGCCTCACCGGGGGGCCATCCATCTACGCGCGCCGCGTCGACCACGGAGAAGTCCCCGTCGAGTGAACCGCAGTTTGAAAGGCAGCACGACTGGCCGGTCACCGAGTGAAACGCGTGAGGCGGCGGGCCAGCATCCGGCGGCCGTCAGGCCGCCCGTTCGCCGTCAGAGCGTTGCCCTGACGAGCCCTCGTTCCGTTCCCTCACGAGGACCCGAGCGCGCGGCGGCCGCCGCGCGCTCGGTTTTTTCGCCCACGTTTTTTCGCCGAGCGGGTTGCGGGCCGACGGCCCGCAACCGCATGCCGTGGCGGCTCCGCCGCCACGCGGTGCGCGAGCGTACCCGAGGCGAAAAAAGGTGGTGGCGTCTTACATGGCGCCGCCCATGCCGCCCATACCGCCCATGCCACCCATGCCGCCGCCGGGGCCGCCGGCGCCGGGGTCCTCGTCACCCTCGGTGGAGAGGTCGCCGGCGGAAATGATGTCGTCGATCTTGAGCACGAGGTTGGCTGCCTCCGTGGCGGAGGAGACGGCCTGGCGCTTGGCGTGGGCGGGCTCGACGATACCCGCCTCGAAGGTGTCCTCGACGTCGCCGCTGAAGACGTTCAGGCCGGCCCGGACCCGGCCGTCGTCGTGGGCCGAGCGCAGGTCGACCAGGGTGTCGATGGGGTCGAGCCCGGAGTTCTCCGCGAGCGTCCGGGGCACGACGTCGAGTGCGTCCGCGAAGGCCTCGACGGCGAGCTGTTCGCGGCCGCTGACGCCGTCGGCGTAGTCGCGCAGCCGGGCGGCGACCTCGGTCTCGGGGGCGCCGCCGCCGGGCAGGACCGTCCCCTCGGTGATGGTGTCGGCGACGACGTCCAGCGCGTCCTGGACGCCGCGCTCGATCTCGTCGACGACGTGGTCGGTCGATCCCCGCAGGAACAGGGTGACGCCGTGGGCGTCCTCGCCGCCCTCGACGACGTAGTGGCCGGCGTTCTCGTCGCGGGTGACCGTCCCGTGGCCGAGGTCCTCGGCGGTCGCAGCGTCCAGGTCGGAGACGATGTTCGCGCCGACGACCTCACGCAGGAACTCCAGGTCGGACTTCTTGACGCGGCGCATCCCCAGGATGCCCTCCTTGGCGAGGTAGTGCTGGACCATGTCGTCGACGCCCTTCTGGCAGATGACGACGTCGGCCCCGAGGTCGACGATCGTATCGACCAGGTCCTTGAGCTGCTGTTCCTCCTGGGCGATGAAGTCCTGGAGCTGGTCGGGGTCGGTGACGCTGACCTGGGTGTCGACGTCGGCCTCCTCGAGTTCGAGCGGCGAGTCAAGCAGGAGCACGTCGCCCTCGGCCTCGGTCGGCATGTCCTCGTGGAGGGGGTCCTTGTCGATGATGCTCCCCTCGATGAGCTCGGAGTCGCCGGCGGAGCCGCCGGTCGCGGTCTGGGTGTTCAGGTAGGCCAGGTCGACGACGTAGGAGCCGTCGTCGGCCTCGACGGTGACCGCGCGGGCGGCGTCGACGACGAGCCCGGCCAGCGTGTCCTTGTGCTGCTCGGCGCCCTTGCCGGTCATCGACGTCTCGGCGACCTTCCGGAGGACCTCCTCGTCCTCGCGGTCGACCTCGACGGCGATGTCGTCGATCTCCTCGCGGGCCTGCTCGGAGGCCATCGTGAAGCCCTTGATGACCGCCGTCGGGTGGATGTCCTGCTCCAGGAGCTCCTCGGCGCCCTTGAGGAGTTCGCCCGCGACCGAGACCGCCGTGGTCGTCCCGTCGCCGGCCTCGTCCTCCTGTGTCTCGGCGACCTCGACGATCATCTCCGCGGTGGGGTTGTCGATGTCCATCTCGTCGAGGATGGTCACCCCGTCGTTGGTGACGACGATGTCGCCGAGGGAGGTGACGAGCATCTTGTCCATCCCCTTCGGGCCGAGCGTCGACCGGACCGACTCGGCGACGGCTCGGGCCGCGGCGATGTTGTGCTCCTGTGCGCTCTCGTCTTTCATCCGCTGGGCGTCCTCGCCCAGTACGATCATCGGCTGGCCCTGCATCTGCTGCTGGCTCATAATCAGGCGAAGCTTTGTCTGTGGTTCTATATAAAGGATGCGGTCAGCGGCCGTCGCCGCCACGCAGCCACTACCGCCGAACACTCCCCCGAGACGGGGGATCTCCGGCCCGTATGCGGTTCCTCTCCGTCGGTACCGTTCCCCCGGTTTTTGTACCGCGAGCCCGCGAGGTGACGCCGCCGGCATTCCACCGCCGGACCGCTGTCGGGAGTGTTTTGTCGTGGCTACCCGAGAGAGAGGTATGACGGAACTGTTCGACCCCCTGGAGCTGCGCGGGACCACACTCCCGAACCGCGTGATGGTGTCGCCGATGTGCCAGTACTCCTGCGAGGACCGCGACGGCGTGGCGACCGAGTGGCACCGGGTCCACCTCGGCTCGCGCGCGGTCGGCGGCGCGGGCGTGGTGATGACCGAGGCGACCGCCGTCGAACCCCGCGGACGGATCTCCCCGGAGGACCTGGGGATCTGGACCGACGAACAGGCAGAGGCGCTCGCCCCCATCGCGGGGTTCATCAGCGACCAGGGGTCGGTGCCGGCGATCCAGCTGGCCCACGCCGGCCGGAAAGCCTCGACCAGCCGGCCCTGGGAGGGCCACGACCCGCTGGGCCCCGAAGCGGGAGGCTGGGGCGTCGTCGGGCCGACCGACACCCCCTGGCCCTACGAGGAAGACGCTCCCGAGACAGCGCGGCTGGACCAGGACGGCATCGAGTCAGTCATCGGCGCCTTCCGGGCGGCGGCCCGCCGGGCCCGGGAGGCAGGCTTCCAGGTCGCAGAGGTCCACGGCGCCCACGGGTACCTGCTCCACGAGTTCCTCTCGCCAGTCACCAATCGCCGCGAGGACGACTACGGCGGCGACTTCGAGGGCCGGAGCCGCCTGGTCCGGGAGGTCACCGCTGCGGTCCGGGAGGTCTGGCCCGACGACAAGCCCGTCTTCGTCCGCATCTCCGCGACGGACTGTCTCGAGGGCTGCGAGTCCTGGACGGTCGGGGACTCCGCGCGCCTGGCCGACCGGCTCCACGAGGCCGGCGCCGACCTCATCGACGTGAGCTCGGGCGGGATCGTCCCCGACTCGCATCCCGACTACACCGGCCCGAACTACCAGCTCCGGTGGGCCGAGCACGTCCGCGAAGAGAGCGAGTCCGACATCGCAGTCGGGACCGTCGGCGGGATCACGACCGCCGAGCAGGCCGAGGCAGTCGTCGCGAACGACCGCGCCGACCTGGCGGTCGTCGGCCGCGAACACCTCCGGGACCCCTACTTCACGATGCGGGCTGCCCGGGACCTGGACGCGACCGACGAACTCGAGGGGCCGCCGCAGTACTACCGCGCGTTCGGGTTCTGACCGGGCGCACACGGGAGGCGTCCGCCACGCCCGGCGGTCCCGCGACCGCACGACGGGGCCGTCTACGTGGTGTGTGTTATCAGTTAACGATGGCTTTTAGTGGGCGGGAGTAGTGCTCCTGGGCGGGCGTACAGCGACACGGGGCGGAGCGAGTCGGTGCCCACCGCCGGTCGCGGCTGTGCGCCTACCAGCCACCACCTGCACGGCTGTTTCCTGGTGCCTGCCATCCACCCGTGCGCCGGGAGACCGGGACGGGGGATGGCCGGGGCACTCGTGGCCCGCGGTACCGGTCCGTTGCCGAGCGCCCGGCCTCGTTACCGGAAGGGACGGCCGTCGCGGGCGTACTCGGCGGCCGAGGAGTAGAGGTTCCCGGACATGAGATTCTCCTCGCCGGCGGCGCGGCGCTCGTAGACTTCAGTGACCGCCGCCTGGACATCCTCGTCGTCCGGAGCGGCCTCCAGGGCTTAGTCGGCGAGGTGACAGGCCAGACGCACGTCTTCGTCGGCCAGTTCGAGCGCGCGGTCGGCGAGCGTCCCCGCGTCGCCGGCAAGCGCCGCGACCTCCTCGGCGACCGCGTCCCGCGGAGCGGGCTTGAGCTCGGAGGGTCGGCCGGTCCACCAGCCACCGTAGTACCGGATGACGTTGCGGGCGATGAACTCCCCCTCGTCGTAGGTCTCGGCCAGCCAGGGGGCGTCGTACTCCGGGTAATCGACCGCGTGGACGACGTCGACGTGGGGCGGCGAGCCGTCGTTGAGTACCTCCAGGGTTCCCTCGACGATTGTGTCGAGATACTCGGCGCTGTGGAGTAGCCGCTCCTGGACCTCGGCGGGGTCGTCGACGACGGGGTGGCCGTGGCCGGGACAGAGGTGGCGGGCGTCCAGCGCCGCCATCTCCCGGAGGGTGTCGGCCCACGCCCAGGGGTAGCGCTGGACCTTCTGGGGGTTGCCGGCGTTGGGGGCGACGTTGATGTGGAAATCGCCCGAGCAGAGCACCTCCCGCTCGGGACAGTAGAGCCAGGAGTGGTCGTCGGTCTCGCCTTTCCCGTGGTGGATTTCGAAGGTGAGTCCGCCCACCGACAGGGTTACTCCCTCCTCGTAGGTGACCGTCGGCGGGTAGTCGGGCACCCGGAACCGGCTGCCGGATTCGTCTGCCAGGTCCTCGGTGGCGTCGACGGTCCCGCCGAACTGGCGGGCGTTGACCGCCTCGTTGTGGCCCGCAGTCCGGGCGTACCGCTCGAAGCGGTCGGGGACGTTCTCGTGGGCGAGCACGCGTGGGTCGTCCTGGTCCTCCAGCAGGAAGTGCTCCAGCCCGTAGGCGTGGTCGAGGTGGCCGTGGGTGTAGATGGCGGTGTGGACCGGCGCGTCGGTCACCTCCCGGAGGTCCTCGGCGATCCGGGGGGAGGCCTGCTCGACGCTCGTGTCGACCAGCACCAGCCCCTCCTCGGTGTCGAAGGCCGTCACCGAGCTGAAGTAGGAGTGGTAGTAGACGTCCTCGGCGACCTCGCGGACGCCGTCGAGGCGCTCGAACATGTCGGTCTCGAAGGGGTCGATGTCCTCTGCTGGCATGGCCCGGAGTTCACCCGCCCGGGGCATTTAGCTGTCGCCTGCGCCGGTCGGCCGTGGCGGCGACCAGCCGCGGCCTCCCGCTCACCCGCGGCGTTCGAACCGGACCGGGAGCTCGCGGACGCCGTAGAGGAACGTACCAGCGACGGGTTCGAGGTCGGTCGTCGCCAGCCTGACGTCCTCGACCCGGTCGAACAGCTCCGAGAGGGCGATCCGTGCCTCCAGGCGAGCGAGCGCGGCGCCCAGACAGAAGTGGATGCCCCGGCCGAACGCCATGTGAGGATTGGGGTCCCGGTCGGGACGGAACTCGTCGGGCCGGTCGAACACCGCGGGGTCGCGGTTGGCCGACCCGATGTAGGTCCGGACCGGCGTGCCCGCCGCTATCTCGTGACCTTCGACCTCGACGGGTTCGGTCGGGATCCGCGAGGTCCACTGGACCGGCGAGCGGTACCGCAGTGTCTCCTCGACGGCCCGCTCCAGGGCGTCCTCGTCACCCCGGACCGTGCCGACGCAGTCGTTGGCTGCGAGACACCAGACGGCGTTGGTGATCAGGTTCGTCGTCGTGACGTTGCCCGCGACCAGGAGGAGTTCGAAGATGCCGCGGATCTCCCCCTCGGTGAGGTCGCCGCCGTCGTACTCCAGGAGGACATCGGAGATCAGGTCGTCCCGGGGCTCCTCGGCGCGGCGGGCCATCACCTCCATGAAGTAGTCGCGCATCTCCCGGCCGGCCGCCTCCTGGCGCTCCTGGAGCGCCTCGCGGTCGCCGCCGGTCAGCTGCGGCCCGGCGACGATGGTGTCCGACCACTCCTTGAACCGCTCGCGCTCCTCGGGCGGGACGCCCAGCAGGGCGGCGATGGTCATCGTCGGGAGCCACCGCGCCAGGTCGTCGACCACGTCCATCTCCCCGCCGGCGACGGCCTCCTCGACGAGCTCCGTGGCCATCCGCCGGATCTCGGGAGCCAGCCGCTCCACCTCGCCGGGCGCGAACCGCCCCTCGACGGGCTCGCGGAGCCGGGTGTGGGTCGGCGGGTCGGAGCTGAGCATCGACGGCGGCGCGTCGACGTCGGGCTCGCGGTCCGAGGAGTAGGTCTCGTGGTCCCGGAGGATCCCGTCGACAGTTTCGTAGCGGAACACCCCCCAGATGTCCCGCTCGGAGTCGTACCGGACCGGCGCCGATTCCCGCATCTCGCGGTACCACCCGAAGGGTTCGAGCTGGCGGCGCTCGCTCCGGAGGGGTGCCGGGTACGCCGCGTCCCCGCGCTCGCTCATGACGTGTGGTAACACGCCCCGCCACTTCAGTCCCCCTCACGCGCTCCCCCGCGTGGCCCGCAGGCCGTGGCCGCCGTCCCCGAAGCGTCGCTCCCCGTCCCCTCGCCGGCCTCGCGGTCGACGAACGCACGGAGCCGGCCGGCGAACTCCCCGGGATACTCCCGGAACGGCATGTGGCCGCAGCGACCGATCACCTCCAGGCGCGCCCGCGGGTTCGCCTGTCCGAGCAGTTCGAAGGCCCCGACGGCGGTCCGGAACGGGACGGTCATGTCGTTGTGGCCGTAGACGTACAGCGCTGGCTTCTCGAACGCGCCGGCCCGGAGCCGGCGGCGGGTCTCGACCATCCGCTCGGCGACACCCTCCTCGAAGGCCTCGCCGTGTTCGGCCATCATCTCGGCGGTCGTCTCGGCCTTGGGCCGGCTCCGGAGGGCGGCGGCCGTCCGGCAGAACTCCTCGGTGACGTGGCCGGTCCGGTGGCTGAACTGCTCGTGCTGGAACCGGTACCACTCCGAGTCGGTCGAGCCGTACTCGACCCCGTCGGGCTTGAGCAGCCGGTCGCTGCGGTGGGCGCGGTCGCCGGATTTCGGGCCGAGCGTGTGGCTGTTGGTCAGCGTCAGCGTCCGGACGCGCTCCGGGTACTCGACCGCGAGCCAGGCGGCCAGGCCGGCGCCCCGGGAGGTGCCACAGAGGTGATACTCCTCTATCCCCAGGGCGTCCACGACCGCGAGCGCGTGGTCGAGTTCCGTGCGGAAGCAGTAGTCCTCGACCGCGTCGGGGTTGTCCGTCAGCCCGCAGCCGACCCGGTCGAAGGCGAGGGTGTGGAACCGCTCGCCGAGCGGGTCGAACGCCGGCGCCCAGTCGTTGGCGCTGCTGCTCCCGTTCCAGAGCCCGCCGTGGAGCAAGACGAGCGGCTCCCCCTCGCCGACCTCGTAGTACCGCGTCCGCAGGCCGTCGGCCTCGAGGAAGGCGGGCTCGAACCCTCTGACCCCGCCGTGGTCGGGGACGTCCGCGAACCGGTCGTCGGTCTCTTCCATGACCCTCCTGTGGCCGGCCGGTACTTAGAGGATGGCACCGACGGTATCGACGGAGTCCGGGGCCGCGACGGGAACCCGGGCGGGCGTCAGGTGGACTTATCCGGGTCGGGTGGGACCGGCCTGCATGGGGCAGCACATCCTGGTCCCGGTCGACGGCTCCGAGCAGGCCGAGCAGGCGCTGGAGTACGCGCTGAGCGAGCGGCCCGACCCGGCGGTCACACTGTTGCACGTGGTCAACCCCGTCAACACCTTCGGCTACGGCGACGACGAGTACTTCGACGTCGAGAGCTACCAGGCGGAGGCCAGACGCCAGCACGAGCGCGGGGAACGCCTCCTCGAGGAGTACCGCGAGACCGCCGCCGACCGGGGAGTCGAGGCCGAGACGAGCCTCCGGACCGGCTCGCCGGCGCGGGAGATCCTCGCCGCCATCGAGGAACTGGGCGTCGACCACGTCGTCATGGGGAGCCGCGGCCGGTCGGGCGTCGGCCGCGTGCTGTTCGGCAGCGTCGCGGAGGCGGTCACCCGCCGGGCCTCCGTCCCCGTCACCATCGTCCGGTAATCCGCCGCTCTCCCGGGACCGCAGCGCGGGCGGCGAGGGCCCGCTCCAGGCCGCCCCGGACGCGCCGTTGCAGGCCGGCGAACCGCTCGGCGCCGGGCCGTCGGGTCCGCTCGACGTGCCGGACGTCGTCGTGACGCGCCAGCAACTCCTCGACGGTGGGCGTCGACGGCATCGTCCCTGGCTCACCACTCTCTGTGAAAAGTATCTGTCGAGTCGCTGTCCCGACGAACGTTCAGAGCTCGGCGTCGCCGACGCGAGCGGCTCCGCCGCTCGCGCTTTTTTCGCCCACGTTTTTTTGCCGAGCGGGTTGCGGGCCGACGGCCCGCAACCGCATGCCGTGGCGGCTCCGCCGCCACGCGGTGCGCGAGCGTAGTGAGCGCGCCCGGGGCGAAAAAAGGTGGTACGCCAGGACTGGGATTTGAACCCAGAATCCCATACGGGAACACGCTTTCCAGGCGTGCGCCTTACCAGATTCGGCCATCCTGGCTCGCATCCGGCGATAGCGGGAGCGCGGCTTAAGTCCTTTCGTTCCCCGCGAGCCGCGGTCTGAGCGCGTGGGCGGCGAGCGCCGTGACCACCAGCACCCCGAGGGCCACGCCCGTCTTGACGGTCAGGGCCACGGCCTCGTCGGCGAGGAGTTCGTACCCCTGGACGAGTACCAGGAAGGCCAGCCCCCCGACCACGCCCCACAGCAGGCTGTCTTTCCGTCTGGCGTCCATGGCTGTCACGCCGTCACGGCTGCCGGGCCGCGATGGCCTCTATCTCCACCCCGACGCCCGCCGGGAGGTCCTCGACGGCGACCGCGCTCCGGGCGGGGGGGTCGCCCTCGAAGAAGGTCTCGTAGGTCGCGTTCATCGCCTCGAAGTCCTCGATGTCGTCGAGGTAGACAGTCACCTTCAGCGCGTCCGTGAGACTCGAGTCCGCGGCCTCCAGCACCGCCTGGACGTTCTCCAGGGCCTGCTCGGTCTGGACGTCGATCGCGGCCTCGTCCAGCAGGTCGCCCTCGGGGGTCAGGGCGATCTGTCCCGCGGTGAAGACCAGGTCCTCCGTCACGGTCCCCTGGCTGTACGCCCCGACCGCTGCCGGTGCCTCGTCGGTACTGACTGTGTCGCGCATGCCCGTGTGTGCGCGAGCCGCCCTCAAAACGGTGCCGGCGGGGACGGCGCCGGCGCCCGCCGACTCCGCCACCGGGGGTCAGCGCTCCCCGAGCGCCTCGCGGACCTGCCGCTCGGTCTCCTCGACGCTCCCGGCGTTGTCGACGGCGTGGTGGTCCCGCTCCAGGGGCTCGAATTCGGCGGCGATGGCCCGGTAGTCCTCGAACTCGGCCTCGCTTGGGTCGTCGGTCCGGGCCGCCATCCGCTCGCGGACCACCGACTCCGGGCAGGTCACCCGCAGGAAGACCGACGGGACGCCCAGGTCCTCGGCGACCGCCGCGACCGCGTCCCGGAGGGCGACCGAGCGGTAGGTTCCGTCGAGAACGACCGGCTCGCCCGCGGCCAGGCGCTCGCGGGCCCGGTCGCGCATCTCCGCGTAGACGCGGCTGACCTCCTCGTCGGTGTAGCCGGGGTCGTCGAAGAGGTCCTGCCGGACGACGTCGGTCCGGAGCACCCTCGCGCCGACGGCGTCGGCGGCGGTCCGCGCGACCAGACTCTTGCCCACTCCCGGCGGACCACAGACGACCACCAGGGTCGGCCCCTCAGCCACGGCCGCCACCCCTCGCTCCGTCCGCCGTCGCCTGCTCCGCGTCCCGCCGTGCCCGCGTGGACGCCAGCATACCCGGCCCTCCCGCGTCCGACCAAATCAAACCTCCGGGTCTCCCGCTCGGCGGACTGGTGGCGCCGGCGCCACGGCGCGGGCGACCCCAGCCGACGCCCGGCGCTACCGCCCGGCAAGCAGGTCCGCGATGGCCGCCCGGTAGGACGCCACAGTGTGCTCGATCTCCGGGAGCCAGACATCCTGGTAGGAAGGGTGCAGGATCGGAACCACGCGCACCCCCAGCCCCGGACAGTCGACCGGCTCCAGCACGTTCTCGATGAACCCGTCGGTCTGCTTGCCTTCGAGGGCGAGAACCGACTGCGTGGCGTGTTTGCCCGTCGGGACGACGACGCGGGGGTCGACGGTCCCGACCTCCTCGCGGAGGTACGGCCGGCAGTTGGCCCGTTCCTCCGCGGTCGGTTCGCGGTTGCTGCCCTCCCCGTCGCCCGGAAAACACTTCACGGCGTTGGTGTAGTAGGCGTCGGGGTGGCCGACGGCGGTCATCAGCTCCCGAACTCGACGGCCGGAGTGCCGGGAGGTGTAGGCCAGCCCGGTCCAGTTGCCCCCGCACCAGCGGTCCGCATCCGGGCTCCCCGCGCCCGGCGCCTCGCCGACGACCATCACCTCGGCGTCGGCGGGGCCGTTCCCCCAGGAGATGCACTCCCGACTCGCGACGAGGTCGGGGCAGCGCCGACAGTCCGCGGCGAGGGCGTTTCGCGTCTCGGGGTCGGGAGCGGCGGGCTCGGTGCTGGCGCCCGCGTTCGGGTCTGTCTCGTCCATCCGTCCCCTGCCGCGTCAGTCCCCGCCTGGCGCCTCGGGGGCCAGCTTGTCCGCGTGTTTCGATTCGAGTTTCTCCAGCTTCGGCGGGATCTGCATCCGGCAGTAGGGCTGGTCGGGGTTCTTCGCGAAGTAGTTCTGATGTTTCTCCTCGGCGCGGTAGAACGTCTCCAGGCGCGTGACCTCGGTCACGACCCCCTCGTACTCGCCGCTCTCCTCCAGTTCCTCGATATAGCGCTCGACGGCCTCGCGCTGGGCCTCGCCGTGATAGAGCACGATGGAGCGGTACTGCGAGCCGACGTCCGGCCCCTGGCGGTCCTTCGTCGTCGGGTCGTGGATCGTAAAGAAGACCTCGAGCAGGTCCTCGTAGCTGACGGCGTCGGGGTCGTAGGCGACCTGGACGACCTCGGCGTGGCCGGTCGAGCCCGAACAGACTTCCCGGTAGCTCGGGTCCTCGGTGTGACCGCCGGCGTACCCCGAGACCACCTCGCGGACGCCGCGCACGCGCTCGAAGGCCGCCTCGACACACCAGAAACAGCCGCCACCGAAGGTCGCCAGTTCGGTCTCGCTCATGCTCTTCCATAGGGCGTGCAGGCCTATAGCCCCTTTGCGTCCGCGTGCCGGCCGGTCCGGTCGGCCTGGCCGCTCGCCGGTACGCGCACCGCCCGCACCCTTTTGCGCGACGGCAGCCACCGTTTGCCATGGAGAAGTTCCTGTTCGTCTCTGCAGACGCCGCCCTGGTCACCGACCTCGCGTGGCAGGTCCACCGGGAAGGCCACGGCGTGAAGTACTACATCGAAGCCGGGAGCGACAAGGAGATCGGCGATGGGTTCGTCCCCAAAACCGACGACTGGCGTGCGGAAATCGAGTGGGCGGACGTCGTTGTCTTCGACGACATCTGGGTCGGCTCGGACGTCGGCACGGGCCGGCTCGCACGGGACCTCCGCGAGCGAGGGAAAGCGGTCGTCGGTGGCACGCCGAACACCGACCGGCTGGAAGAGGACCGGGGCTACGCGATGCAGGTCCTCGAAGAACACGGCGTCAGCACCGTCGAACACCCACTCGAGAGAGTCACACCGACATCAGCTCCGAGAGACGAACGCCCGGCCCCGCTCGCCAGCCGGCGAGATTTTCCGGCAATACTTGTGGACAAGGGTGAATAATGACCAAAAATTATTTTTCATGTTGACGTATGATAGACACTATCATGCAGACGACGACACGAAGACGGACGTTCCTGAAGACAGTCGGTTCGGCGAGTGCGGCCGGAATGGTCGCGCTCGCGGGGTGTTCGGACGGTGGCGGCGGCGGTGGGGGGCAGACGCGGTTCACCTACGCCGGAGGGGAGAACGGGTCCGCCCCTTACCAGATCGGGTTGACCTGGGCCAACGAGATCCAGGGTGGCACCGACTACGAACTCAGCGTGCAGACGACCGGCGGGTTCAACGCCAGTCAGCGTCAGGTGGGAAGCGGGTCGGTCGACATGGGTGCGGGGTCGACGCCGGATTTCCAGGCGGCCGATATGGCTCACCCCCCATTCGAGAACCAGTTCGACACGAACATCCTGTTCACGTGTGCGGCGTACCCGTTCCCCATCGCGTTCACGACGGCCGATACCGACATCGACTACCTCAAAGACACCGCCGGCAAGCGGGTCGTCACCGGGCTCCCGGGGTCGACGGTCCACACCTACTACCGGCTGTTCATGCTCGCCAACGGGTACGGCTGGGAGGAGACCGACCCGGTCCGCGTGGGGGGTGAGGAAGGGTTCCAGAACCTCCAGGACGGCCAGGTCTCGGCGGTCATCACCGCCGGTGTCAACAACATCATCGGCCCGCAGGCCCAGCAGTTCATCCAGACTGCCGACGAGCCGAAGCTCGTCGTCCCGGACGGCGAGGAGCCAACCGACCGGCTGATCAACGCCCGCGAGTACGTCGATAACTGGAACATCACCGGCGGCGTCGAGTGGGAGTTCAACATCGAGGGGCTCGGCCCAGCGTTGGAGAACTCCGTCTACAGCGACCGGTCGTCGTACAAGACGGTCGCCGGGACGAACACCCACTTCGCGACGCTGGACATGCCCGACGACGCCGTCCGGGAGATGGTCACCGTGGCCATCGAGAACCGCGAGACGCTGGCGGAAGGAACGGGGCTGTGGGCGGGGTTCGCACAGGCCCCCGAGCAGTTCGCGACGCTCATCACCGACCAGGACGCCGAGGCAGCCCCGTTCCACCCCGGTGCCGTCGAGGCGCTCCGTGAAAACGACCTCTGGGACGACTCCCTGCCAGTCGCCGAACGATGAGCCTCATAGACCGGGAATCGCTCGACAGCTACATCGGCGACCTCGTCGACAGCACGACGACCTCCATCGACACCACCGGCGAGGACGAAGACGAGGACGCCCAGACCGACGACGAGGAGATGGTCTCCTACTACACCTCCTCCAACTACCGCCGGCTGCTGTTCGTCGGGGTCTCGATACTCGCGATCGCGACGACGGTCTGGCACGTCCTCTTCGTCGTCGGCCCCGTCCTCTCGGGCCGGCCGTTCGTCATGACCCACTTCCTGACGATGGGCGTGCTGGTCTTTTTGACGACGCTGTACACCGGTGACAGCCGGCGCAAGCGGCTGCTGTACAACGGCCTCTCGGTGCTGATGGCGCTCATCATCGTGGGCGCGGCGGCGTATTTCTTCCTCGAGGGGGCAGCCGCGTTCTCACAGCGCAGCGGGCTTCCGAACGACGCCGACATTCTGATGTCGTCGCTGCTCATTCTGGTCACGCTCGAGGGCGCGCGCCGCATCGTCGGCCTCCCGTTCGTGGTCCTGGGACTGGCCGCGCTCGCCTACGGCCTGTTCGGGAACTTCATCCCCGGCCCCCTCGGGCACGCCGGACTGGACTGGACCCGGATCGCCGCCGGCGCGGCCTTCCCCAACTTCACCGGCGTTCTGGGGCGGTTCATGAGCCTCTCGGCGTCGCTGATCACGATGTTCATCTTCTTCGGCGTCTTCCTGTTGCACCTCGGCGGGGCGGATTTCTTCGGCGACTTCGCCAGCCGGATCGCCGGCCGGCTCCGCTCGGGGCCGGCCCAGGTCGCCGTCATCTCCTCGGGCTTCATGGGGATGCTGTCCGGCGCGGCCATCGCGAACGTCGCCGCCACCGGCGCCTTCTCGATCCCCCTGATGAAGCGGCTCGGCTACGACCGGGACTTCGCGGGCGCCGTCGAGGCGACGGCCTCGACCGGCGGACAGATCACACCCCCCATCATGGGCGCGACGGCCTTCATCATGGCCGACATCATCGGCACGAGCTTCTTCAACATCCTGGTCGCGGCGGCCATTCCTGCCTTCCTGTTCTACGCGACGCTGATGATCTCGGCACACTTGCGGGCGGTCAAGCGGGGCTTCGAGCCGATCCCCCGAGAGGACATGGTGAGCTTCCGGTCGCTTTTGGTGCGCTCGTACCTGTTCGTCCCCATCGGCATCATCATCGTCTCGCTCTCGGAGGGTGACGCCGCCTACGTCTCCGCCTGGAAGGGGATGCAGGCGATGCTGGTGCTGTTCGCGCTCCACCGGCTGGTCGCCGCCCTGAACGACGGGGCACTCCTCTCGGGGGTCAAGGAGGTCGGCCGCTCGGTCACCCTGGCCTTCGACAGCGCCAGCCGGTCGATGGCGTCGATCATGATCGTCATCGCAGAGCTGGGGTGGATCATCGAGATATTCAGCATGACCGGCGTGTTCGGCGTCATCTCCTCGACCCTGCTCGACGTCGCCGGCGGGAACCTCCTCTTCCTGCTGGTGATGGCCGGCCTGATCGGCATCGTGCTCGGGTTCGGCACCCCCTCGATCGTCGCATACCTCGTCGTGGCGTTGCTCGCAGCCCCGGCTATCGTCAACGCCCGGCCCGGCTTTCTCACCGACACGGAGAGCCTGAAGATCGCCGCCCACATGTTCGTGTTCTACTACGCCATCCTGTCGAACATCTCGCCGCCGGTGGCGGGGGCGTGTCTGGTGGCGACCGGGATCTCCAAGGGGAACTTCCTCAACACCTGCAAGTACGCCATCCGCTTTGCGCTCCCGATCTACATCATCCCCTTCGTCTGGATCTACAACCCGGCGCTCATCGCCAACGGCGGCCCCGTCGCCATCTTCACCGCCGTCGTCCAGGTGCTCGGCGCCATCCTGTTCCTGGCGGCCGGGTTCGAGAACTTCCTCGTGACCCAGTACACCCGGCCGGAACGGGCGGTCTCCTTCGTCGCCGCCGCGTTGCTGTTCGTCCCGTCGACGGTGTCCACGCTCGCTCCACTGGCCGGCGTGACGCTGGCGCTCGTCGTGCTGGCAGCCAACGTCCGGCGGTACACCGTCGAGAACTCGATCGACGTCCGGGCACAGCTCAGCCGGAGCGACTGACCCGGCCGCCTCTTCCCCCGACGCCGGCTGCCGACGGCCGGTCCGGGCGTTCACGGACGGTGCCGCCGGTCAGGGGACGTCAGCCGATGTAGCGAAGGTCCTCGTCGGTCGCCGCCGGGCCGCCCTCCATCTCCTGGATCTTCCGGACGACCTCCTCCATCTCCTCGGCGCGCTCCTCCAGCGAGCCGAAGTCGACCTCGAAGCCGAGCACGTCCTGTAGGACCTCGAGGACGGCCTGGGCGCTCTTGGGGTCGACGAGGTAGCCGCTGGTCTCGCCCATCAGGCAGGCCGCGGGGACGCCGCGGCGCTCTCCGAGTCCCAGCAGGAGGCCGCTGATGCCGACGATCCCGCCGGCGGGCTCGTCCTCGCGGAACTCCACGCCGGCCTCGGTCAGGTCGTCGCGCTCGGCCTCGGAGGTGGCCGCGCCGACGACGTCGTACTCCTCGATCAGCTCGCCCGTGGGGACGCCCCCGAGCGCGAACACCCGCTCGACGCCCAGGTCCCCGGCGACGTCGAGGAACGCCTCGGCCAGGCCGTAGTGGCCGGGCCCGTCCTGGGCCTGGTGGTCGCCGGTCAACACGAGCAGGTCCCGCTCGCCCGCGTCGACGGCGTGGATTTCGGCGTTCGCGAGCGTCGACACGCCGTCGTCGACGCTTACCTGCGGGGGGAAATGCGTGGAGTAGACCCGCCGGACGAGTTCGCTGTCGAGCTCCTCGACGAGGTGCTCGGCGGCGAGCTTGCCGACGTGGCCGACGCCGGGCAGCCCCTCGACCAGCACCGGGTCCGAAAGCTCCGGCTCGGCGACGCTCTCGATGTCGAATTCGTCCATAGCCTACTCCCGGGTGCGCCGCTTAAGAGCGCGTCGGTAGCTGCCGTGGGGGTCTTCCGGGTTGAACGGCGCGGGGGCGCTGTTGACCGCGTCGGCCCCGCACTCGGGGCAGGTCTCCCCCAGGGTGTACACCGGCCGGTCGTGGCGCTCGGCCCAGGCCGCGCAGACGCGGATGTCCGAGCGCATCTACTCCTCGTCGGTCTCGCGCTCGCGGTGGAAGCGGCCGGTCCCGCCACGCTCGGTGACGAGCGCGCGGGCGCGCTCGGCGCTCTCCTCGAGTTCGGTCTCGGCGGTCTTGTAGTCCGGCGCCTGGACCTCGATACGGTACTCCGGGGAGCCGACGTAAGTCACCTCGAGGTCGACCTCCTCGGGCACCTCGCCGTTGCCCTCCGCGGCCTGCAGTGCCTCCTTGATCACGTCGACGCCGTCGCCGGTCGGACACTCCAGGCTGACGTAGCCCGTCACCTTCACGTAGGGCACAGAGACGTTCTCGCGGGCGGTACCGACGATGGCCTCGACTTCCCCCTCGTCGAGGTCGGTCTCCTCGAAGGCCTCCGCGCCGTGGATGGCCGCGGCCTCGAAGCCGTCGTACAGCGACCCGAAGTCCGCGAGCAGCTCGTTGGCGATGGCGGCGTACTGCTCGTCGTCCATGTCCTCGCCGAAGGCCAGCTCCATCCAGTTGTCGGCCTTCTGCTCGTTTTTCCACTCCTGGATCGTGTCCTTTCGCTGGTGGTCGTTGACGTCTTTCAGCGAGAGGTCGATCTGCTGTGCGCTCTTGTCGATGTCGAGCACCTTCGCGACGACGCGCTGGTCGACGTTGACGTGGTCGCGGACGTTCTTGATCCACCCCGAGGCCACCTCCGAGATGTGACAGAGCCCGCGCTTGTCCTCGTACTCCAGCAGGTCGATGAACACCCCGAAGTCCTCGATCTCGTCGACACGGCCGACGACCAGTTCGCCGGGTTCGGGCCAGCCGCTGTATTTCATACCTGTCGGTTGTCGACGGCCGGTGATAACCTCGTTGCTTCAGCGGACCGCGACGGAGAAGGAGTTACCGCGCCTCGACGGTCTCGGTGACCTCGCCCTCGAGGACGGCCTCGCCGCCGGTCGGGCGGGCGAGCGTGTGACCACAGACCTGGCAGGCAACCTCAGTGGCGGCACGGCCGAAGACTATCTGCTCGTTCTCACAATCCGGGCAAGCCACCCGGTAGAAGCTCCCCGCCATCAGTCCTGGAACTCCAGGCGGCCGGCGCGCCACCCCTCGCGGCGGTGGGCCTTCCCGCAGTCGGTACACCGGTAGGTGAGGTCGGTCTTCTTCGTGGGCTTGTCGCCGCCGGGCACCTTCGAGAACTTCCCGTCGTTGCCGATGCCCGACTGGCGCTCGGACTGGCGGCCGTCGACCTTGGTCATCCCGGAGGGCCGGCCGCTCCGGACCTTCTCGACCTCGTGTTCGTGGTGGGCGTTACAGTGCGGACAGTAGGTGTTGAACCGTCGCGGCATCTCCATAGATATCGACCTTGCGGGCTCGTTGGACAGGCCCGGTTAAAACCCGTTTGGTTCGGACTGCCTTCGGGAACCCGCGCCACGGCTTCGGAGTGACCCGGAGCGGGCGCTGGGCGGGAGGCGAAACGCCGCCGGAGAACCGCCCGGCGGCCGGCAGTCACAGTGACGTGGAGTGGCCGGCAGCAGCCGACCAGGTGGCTGGGTGGTGACCGGCTGGGCGCACCCGCCCCCTGGCATGGACCCCGGGGCAGGGGCGCCGTTGTCCGTGCCGAACGC
Source organism: Salinirussus salinus (assembly GCF_009831455.1). Classification (NCBI taxonomy): domain Archaea; kingdom Methanobacteriati; phylum Methanobacteriota; class Halobacteria; order Halobacteriales; family Haloarculaceae; genus Salinirussus; species Salinirussus salinus. The sequence goes on from NZ_WOWO01000003.1 coordinate 32,919, forward strand.
GAGTTCGCGTTCGAGCGGTCGGACCGGTCGGCCGACCAGGACGGGCAGGCCTCCCCCTACCGACCCACCTCCGGCAGTGCCGCCTCGCCGCAGGCGCGACACCGCGAGGCCCGCAGGTCCGGGTCGTAGACGAGTGTCCCCTCGCCGCAGTGTTCGCAGGGCATGTAGTTCGCCGACGGGGCGAAGGCCCCGTCCGGGCTGGTCGTCGCCGGTACCGCGCCTGATGTCGTGTTTTCTTCGACACTCATCGATTAGTTCGAATGTACGGATATACTTGAATTCTTTGCCCATACGTATCTAGAAGACCTATTATTCTATATGCACACACAAATAAATGCGAGAGAAAAATATAGATGGTCACAGAGAATTTTCAGAAGCGACTATCCGGCCACTCCTCCGACACGGTTCCCGTGGCGGTGCCGGGACGCTCCGGGGACGGCGCCGGAACGGGCCACACGGACGGCCCGCTTCGAAGTGCCTAAGTGCGCTACGGGGGAATCCGCGGGTATGCAGAAGCTGATCATCCACGGCGACCCGGGGATCCGGAAGGGGGCCCGCATCGAGTACGACGGGGAGGAGTACGTCTGCTTCAGCGTCGCCCGCCAGGGTGACTGGCACGGCCCCACCGAGCCCAAGCTGTGGTGTACGGTCGGCGCCGCAGACGAGCAGGAGGCCTACGAGCGCCGGGAGTACATCCCGATGCATCTGGACACCGAGGACGTCGACGCCGGCGCCGTCACCGTCCTCGAGTCGTCCTAGTCGAGGTACTCGCTCTCTCCTAACGCGCTCGCGTTGACCCGGTAGACGGTCACGTCCTCGAACGCCCTCGCCACCTCCGTCCAGGGCCGCTCGCCGACCGTCACGTCGTATCTTGCCCGCTCGGCCGGCCCGACGTAGACGTACCGCAGGTCGTACCGCTCGGCCAGGACCGCCTGCTGGTTCGGTGCCCCCGAATAGAGGAGTTCGACCGCCCGCAGTCGGGTCGAGTACGCCTCCTCGCCGCGGTACTGTGCCTCGTGGAACCACCCGAGCACCGCCGGCAGCCCCGTCAGACTCGCCGGCGCGCTCGCACCGTCTCCCTCCGGCGAGTACCAGGTGTACCCGCCCGGCGCCGCGGTGAGGATCGTGGGTCTGCCCTCCCGGCCGTCCAGCCACCGGATTGCCGGCGCCTCGCCGGGGTGGCGGACGTCGAGGTAGGCCAGCCCGTCGAGGGTGGGGTCGTCGGTCCGGGCGATGTCTGCCTCGCTGGTGAAGTGGTTCGCGAGCGCGAAGCCGCCGTAAATCGACGCGCTCACCAGCAAGAGGGCGGCGCCGACCCGGACCGTCCGGCCGCGCCAGCCCCCGAGCCGGGCCAGCAGCCACGCCAGGGCCGCCCCCGCCGCGAGACTCCAGAGCACCCACACCTGCATGTAGGTCTTGAAGACGGTGTTCATCCGGCCGACGTTCTCCCGGATGAAGACGAATTCGACGAGGACTACGAGTCCGGCGCCGGCGACCAGCAGGACCGCCTCGAAGCCGGGGCGACGGCTGCCGCCTCCGGCGGCGACGGCGCCGTCGCCACTGTCCGGATTCCCGTCCCCCTCCGCCCCGCCGTCGGCCCGCGCCGGCGCCAGTCCCGGAAGCCCGGGCCGGCGGGCGAACAGCCACCCCAGCGCGACCAGCGGCGCGACCAGCCCGAGCGCCGCGACGTCGAGGGCCGCCGCGACCCCCACGACCGCGACGCTGGCGACGGCCCCGAGTCGTGCCCGGCGCGTCCCGAGGGTGTCCGCCCCCCGGACGTAGAGGTAGCCCGCGAACACCGCGAGAAAGACCCCGTGGACCACCAGCAACTCCCCGAGCGAACTCCGGTCGGGGAAGACGGCGACGGTCCGGCTGGTCACCGAGGTGACCCAGAACGGGAGCGACCACGCCACGCCCAGCGCGAGGACGCCCCCGGCGACGAGCAGCCCGACGCCGACCCGGCGGAGTTCCCCACGCAGGTCGTCGTCGGTGCCCAGGCGCGAGCGGGCGGGCGCGGGCAACAGCGACCGCGGGGCTGCGGGCGCGAGAACGACCGTGACGAGAACGAGGCCGGCGACGCTGGGGAACGACCAGGTGTTCGTGACCGCGACCAGCCCGCCGACGGCCGGGATTGCGCCCAGCAAGAGGAGACGGCGCCGGCGCACGCGGTCGGCGTCGGTCCGGTAGTACGCGAAACAGAGTCCGGCGACGAGCACGAGGAAGGCGGTGCTCATCATGTGGGCGTGCATGTCGCCGTTGAGCCAGGCAAACAGCGGGAACTCGTTTATCGTGAGCGCGTTCGGGGGGGTGTAGGTGGCGAAGTCCGCGGGGTCGTCGGCGATGACGCGGCTGGCCGACCAGTAGCTGAACTCCCCGGGGCCGGCGGCCAGCCCCTCGACGGGGGCGCCCAGCGCGGCCGCCACCCCCTCGCCGCCGGGGACCAGCCAGACCAGCAGCCGGCCGGCCGCGAGCAGGTTCGCGGCCACGCCCACGAAGAAGGCCCCGAGGGCGGCGCCGAGCCGCCGGGACGCCCCCCGGCTGGCGGCCACCTGACCGGCGAGCCCGTAGACCGCCGTGACGAGCGTCGCATAGAAGCCCGCCAGCGCGAGATTGTAGGCGAAGCGGCCGGCGGTGCCCGTGAGGCGTGTCAGCGCCGCCGCGAGCAGGTGGCCCCCGTAGTAGTAGGAGAAGGGGCGGCCGGCGAACCACACGTCCTCGGCGGGGAGCGCGTCGGCCCGGACCAGCGACTTCAGCAGGCCGAAATCGAGGAACTTCTCGCCACCGCCGGGGACGATTGCGGGGTCGACCGCCCGGACCGCCACCAGGAAGAGGAAGGCGACGGTGAACACGGCCGCGGCCTCCAGATAGCCCGCCGGTATCGGGTCGGCACCTGACCGGATGTCGAGCAGGATAGCCGCACCGACGAGCACCGCGACCCCGAGCCAGACGGCGGGGCCGAGCGCGAGGTGGCCGACCCAGAAGGTCACGAGCCAGAGAACCGCCAGCGCGACCGGGAGGGCGAGCCCGCTCCCGTGCCAGGGGAGCAGGCGGGCGGCGACGGGCTGGCCGGCCCGGAGCAAGACGAGATACAGCGCCAGCCAGCCCGCGACGAGGCCGTACTCCATCGTTCGGGGGAGAGGCGGCGCCGGCTAAACCTCTTGTGACTGGCCGCGGCCGGCGTGGCCGGCGGTCAGTCGCCCCCGCCGGCACTGCGGTCTTGCAGGCGGGGCAGCACCCGCTCGCTCCACCGCTCGAGCTGGTCGAGCTGCTCGTCGACGTCGCGGGTGTAGAAGTCGAGCACGACCCGGGTGGCCCCGGCGTCGGCGTAGGCGGCGAGGTCCTCGAGGACCGCGTCGGCCTCGCCGACCAGCGGCTTTTCGGGATCCCGGTCGGTGTCAGTCCCGACCTGCGTCGCGCGGGTGACCGCTATCTCCGGCGTCCCCGCGCGGTCGAAATCCCGCCACGCGGCCATGATCCGCTCGCGAGTTTCGGCGACGGCGCCGGGCCGGTCCCAGAAGATGGTCCAGCCGTCGCCGTACTCCGCGAGCCGGCGGAAGGAGGCCCCGGAGCGGCCGCCGACCCACAGCTTCGGGCGCCCCCGGGGTGGCGCCGGGTGGAAGCCGGTCCGCTGGAGGGAGTGATGGGGGCCGTCGAAGGCGAGTTCGGGCTCCTCGCGGGCCTGCTCGAAGAGGTCGAGGAACTCGTCGGTCCGGGAGCCGCGCTCCTCGAAGGGGACGTCGAGCACCTCGAACTCGGTCTCCAGCCACCCCGGGGCGACGCCGAAGTCGAAGCGGCCGCCGCTGAGCTGTTCGAGGGTGAGTGCGTTGCGGGCGAGTACGACCGGGTTGCGGTAGGGGACGATGCAGGTGTTCGTCCCGAGGTCGACCCGGTCGGTGACGCCCGCGAGATACGAGAGGACGCCGAAGCAGTCGTAGACGTCCTGCCCGATGTCGAAGGGCGCCTCGCCCGAGGGCGAGAACGGGTAGGTGTCGGGGATCTCCGCGGGGAGGGTGACGTGGTCGCCGACCCACACCGCGTCGAACCCGCCATCGTCTGCTGCCGTCGCCAGCCGCTCGATGTTCTCCCTGGTCGCCTGTTCCCCGAACGTGCCGACCATGACGCCGACCTCTATCTCCATGGGTCGACCCTCGCGGGTCGCCCACAAGTAGTTTGGCGGCGATGGAGGGCGTCGGGGTCGAACCCCGAGGGCCGGACGGTCCGGGAGTCGAACGGTTTTTTATCGGCCCGGGCAGACTGCCGGTGATGAGTTCCGTCGGCGTCGTGGTCCCCGCCTACCGCCCCGACGTGGACCAGCTGGTCTCGTATCTCGGCGACCTCCAGCAGGCGGTCGACCCCGCAGCCCTCCGGGTCGAACTCGACGCACCCGGTGACACCGTCGAGGCAGCGATGGAGGCCGTTCCCCCGGGTGTGGCGGTCAGCACCGTCCCCTACCGCCGCGGGAAGGGTGCGGCCGTCACGGACGGCTTCGAGGCGCTCGAGACGGACGTGCTGGCCTTCGCGGACGCCGACGGGGCGACCCCGGCGGCGTCGGTCGCGGAGGTGGTCGCGGCGGCGCGGGATGGCACCGCGGACCTGGCGGTCGGCTCGCGCCGGCACCCCGGTGCGACCGTCGAGAGCCACCAGACGCTGGCCCGCCGCTATCTCGGCGACGGGTTCGCGTGGCTGGCCCGCCAGCTGCTGACGGTCGACCTCTACGACTACCAGTGTGGCGCAAAGGCCATCACCGCAGAGGGCTGGCACCGGGTCCGCCGGCACCTCTACGAGCCCGGCTTCGCCTGGGACGTCGAGCTGGTGGCCATCGCCGGCGCGCTCGACCTGGAGGTCGCGGAGATCCCGGTCCACTGGAACGACCGGCCGGGCTCGACGGTCTCGCCGGTGCGGGACTCCCTGCGGCTGGGTCGGGCGCTGCTCGCGGCCCGCCACCGCGCCGAGCGCCTGCGGGACAGCTCCGTCCACACTGCCATCGCCGCCCGGCGCGGGGAGTCACCGGCGCTGGTCGAACAGGACTCGCCGGAGCGATGAGCTTCGTCGACGCGCTGCGGTCGCGGGTCAGATTCGGCAAGTTCGTCTCCGTCGGCGTGGTCGGCGCGGTCTGTGACACGACCGTTCTCGTCACCCTGACACAGCTCGGGTTCCTGCCCGAGGTCGCGACGCTCGTCGGGATCGAGACGGCCATCCTGGTGATGTTCGCGGTCAACGAGAACTGGACGTTCGCCGACCACGGGGCCGCCGACGGGCGGTCGCTTCTGGGCCGGCTGGCCCGCTCGCACGGCGTCCGCGCGGCGGGGAGTCTCACGCAGTTCGTCGTCTTCGTCGCCATCTTCCGTGGGTTCCCCCTGACTGTCCCCCTGGCGGGGGTCAACCTCTGGCTGATCGCCGCGAAGGGCGGCGGGATCGCCGTGGGGATGGTGGTCAACTACGTCTTCGAGAGCCTCTTTACCTGGCGGGTTCACCGGGACTGAAATCGACCGAGGGGAAACGCAATCCTTAACCGGCGGACTCGGTTACGAGCGGGTAGCGGGATGGGATAGCCAGGAGATTCCGGCGGGCTCATAACCCGCAGACCGGTGGTTCAAATCCACCTCCCGCTACTTCTCACGAACTCACTGCTTAGCGCCGAGTTCCATCTCGGCGCGCTCCGTGAGTGAGTGGTTGCGGTGTGGGTTTGAACCGGACGACGAGCGACCACCGGGAGCGAAGTCGGCGTGGTTCAAATCCACCTCCCGCTACTCCTGATGAACAACTCCCGGGCGGCGCGTTTCATCGCGCCGCGTTCTGTGAGCGCGTGATAGCGACGAGTGGATTCGAACCTGGCCGCGAGGGAGCGGAGCGACCGAAGCGGACGTGGTTCAAATCCACCTCCCGCTACTCCCGGCGGTACGCCGGTGCCCGTCGGCCGCTTCGTGGTGCGTTCCGAGCGACTGGGGACGAAATTGGGAAAGCCTCGGGTGACAATTGAGAAAACTGTTTTCAGGTGCTGATCCCTGCTCCGCGGTATGGAACGGAGAACGTTCCTTTCGGTTGGCAGTGCATCGGTCCTCGCACTCACGGCTGGCTTCCCCTCCATCGCTGCCGGGACCACCGCGGACGGGCCGGCAGCCGTCGTCGAAGCGTACTACCGCCGTGCACGTGCGGCTGAAGACAGTGAGACCTTCGCCGAACAGGTCCCGGAACTCACACACAGCGTGTCGCCGCTCTCGGAGCTCGCGACGGACGCTCCGATGGCCTTCGACGGCACGCTGCGCCAGGAACTCGTCGACGTCGAAGTGGTCGAGGAGGACGTCAGTGCCGAGCGGATCGAGGACATCTCGGACTTTTTCGCCGCGTCGGTCGGCGAGGAGGGGATCGCGCAACTCGCCGGGAACAACGCCGTGGTGGCGGTCACGCTCGAGGCCGACGGGGTCATCGGCGGGCGGGTCGCAAAGGAGTGGCTCGTCGCGCCGGAGGACGGCGAGTGGCGACTGGTCTGGTTCGACGGCAGGAACAGCCCCCGGGCGGCCGTCAGGGAGTTCTTCCGCCAGGTGAACGCGGCCGGGAGCTTCGAGGCACTCGACGAACCCGTCGATGACCTTTCCCACAGCGTCTCGCCGCTCCCGAGCGTCGTCGAGTACAACCCCCGCTTTTTCGCCGGGCTGCGCCGCCAGGAACTCGCCGGGACGGAAGTCGTCGCGGAGAACCTCGACGCCGGGGGGCTCGCCGACCGCTTCGGTCTGTTCGCCAACTGGGCACGGCGGGCGGACATCGAGCCGATTGCGGGGGAGAACGCGGTCGTCGCGGTGTCGCTGCGCGACGACTCAATCGGGGCCGGGGAGTTCGTCCAGGAGTGGCTCGTGGCGCCCGAGGCTGGCGAGTGGCGGGTCGTCTGGTTCCAGTAGACTCCGGGCGCTCGAGCGGGCGACCGGTCAGACTCCCAGCCACTCGTCCTTGCGGACCTCGTAGCCGTTGGCCCGGCAGAACTCCGCCGCCTCGCGTCGGACCGCCCGCGAGCCCGGGATCCGGTCTTTCTCCCGGATCCGGTCGACGATCCAGTCGGTGATGTACCGGACCCCTTCGTCCTCGTCGTCGGCGTCGACCGCCTTGAGCGCCCGGAGGGTCTTCTCGTAGGCTTCCCGCTGTGAGGTTCCCAGGGAGACGTTCGAGACCGTCTCGCTGGCTTCCAGGATCCGCTTCATCGACGCGGCGACCGTCGGCCGCTGGACGCGTACCCGGACGTCTTCGGGCGCCTCGAACCGCTCCCTGTCCGTCTCCGGGACCAGTTCCGCGACCGCGAATCTCCCCTCGGCGGAGTCGAGTTCGCGGTCGCCCACCGCCGCGACGACCTCCGCACCCGTCGCCGGGAACTCCAGGCTGTCGAGTGCCGCCTCGACCTCCCCGAGTTCCGTCTCGTCGACCGGCGGCTCGGTCTCCTCCCACCGTTCGAGCTCTGCGATGATGTCGCGCTCGCGCTGCCGTCGGTCGGCGTCCTGTGCTTGCTTGTCGCGCCCTCGTTTGTCGTCCGCCACGTCCGAACGTCGGTCGCCCGACCGCATAACCCTGAATACCACCTGCGTGCCGGCTACGTGTCACACGCTCCAGTCTTCCTCGGTGTAGCACATCTCCCAGAACTCGCCCTCGAGGCGGGCACTGGTCAGGAAGGCCTCCCGTTCGCCGGGGTACTGCTCGCCACAGCGGTCGACGAGTTCGCGCATCCAAGCGACGGACTCGCGGAACTCGTCGCCGGTGTACTTCTCGATGAACGGGGTGTACCGGTGCTTCTCCGTGGCCACGTCGGCCATGTGGTCGGCGACGTCCAGGTATCCCTGGCCACAGGGGTGAACCCACCCCGAGGTCAAGCCTCGGGGCTTCCTGCTTCTACGACGCGCTTTGCAGGAACCGAGAGGGTTCCCGTAGGGAGCGCAGTCTGCACAGGCGTTAACGAGAGCTTCGCTCTCGTTCGCACATCAGAATCGCTCTGCGATTCTGAGGACGTTGATTCGGAGCGTCCCGCCCCTATCTGTGAGCGACCGCGAGAAAGGATGTTCTTCGCCGCGTTCAGGTCCCTGTCCTCGGTGTGACCGCACGCCGGACAGGAATGTTCTCGAATCCAGAGTGGTTTCGACGTTTCCACACCGCACTCACTCGGCGGCGAAATCCCGATGCAGGTCCATCTCGTGGTCGAGGACCGTGTGAGCGACCTCCATCAGCCCGGTCATCGTCGCCTCGTCGTCGGCTTTCGTCCCCGCGAGGGCAAAGACCCGTGCGTAGTCCAGCAGGTACCGGTAGTCCTGTTTCACCCAGTGCGAAAGGCCGCCTCCTCGAGCGTCCCCTCGGCGAGTTCGACGACGAACGGGTGTTCTCTCTGTGCCTCCCAGACCGCCGCGCCCTCCTCGAGCAGACTGTCGCTGAACGCCATCTCACCGGGACAGTGTTTCCGGACCGGTATATAACTAACTACTACAACTGAGTAATAGACAGCGGTCCGGCCGGCGGCCTCCCCGCTCCGGCCTCCTGCCGGAACCGCCGGTCATAATTGCGGAGGGCGTGAATTCGGCCCGTGGACAGTCGCCTCCGGACCGTCGGCGCGTTCGTCACGCTGGCCGTCGTCTGGGGGTTTTCGTTCCTGTCGATCGCCGTCGGCCTGGAGTCGCTGGCGCCGCTTCTGTTCGCGGCCTTCCGGTACGACGTCGCCGCCGTGGTGTTGCTCGGCTACGCGCTGGTCCGGGGGGTCGACTGGGCGCCGACGGCCCCTGCGGACGCCGCGGCCGTCGTCGCCGGCGGGGTCTTCCTGGTCAGCGCCAACGGGTTTCTGTTCGTCGGCCAGCAGACCGTCCCCAGCGGCGTGGCCGCGATCATGCAGAGTCTCGTCCCCATCGTCACCTCGCTGTGGGCGCTGGCCCTGCTGCCCGAGGAGCGGGTCTCCGGGGCCGGCGCGGTCGGGATCGGACTCGGATTCGTGGGCGTCGCGCTGGTGGTCCGCCCGGACCCGACGAACCTGCTGGGCGGCGACGCGGTCGGCCGGCTGCTCATCCTCGCGCAGGTGACGAGCGCGGCGCTGGGCGGCGTCCTGATCCAGCGGGCGAAGCCGACACTCGACCGGGCGGCGCTGTCGGGCTGGTCGATGCTCCTGGGCGGGCTCCTCCTGCACGCCGGCAGCGCCGGTCTCGGCGAGGCGTTCGCGCTCCCGACGACAACCATCGGATGGCTCGCGGTCGGCTACCTCGGCGTGTTCGCTACCGGCCTGGCCTTCTTCATCTACTACTGGCTGCTGGAGACCCGCGGCGCGCTGGAGACCTCGCTGGTGGCGTATCTGGTGCCGGTAGTCGCGACCGTCGCCGGGGTCGTCGTCCTCGGCGAGGAGATCACCGTGCTGACTGTCGTCGGCTTCGGCGTCGTCTTCCTCGGCTTCGTCCTGCTGAAGCGCCGTGCCATCGCCGCCCTCGTGGACGAGGTCGGCCGGGCAGTCGAGCGCCCGGGAGACTGACTACCGGAACTGCATCCCGCCGTTGAGGACTTCGCCCTGGACGTGGTCGTTCATGTCGGTCTCGACGGGACCGGGCGCGACCGCGTTGGCCTGGAGGCCCCCGCCGCCGTACTCCCGGGCCAGCGCCCGGGTCAGCCCGTGCAGGCCGGCCTTGCTCGCCGCGTAGCCCGCGTCGACGGTCCCGGCGGTGCCGCCGATCGAGGAGACGAACACGACGTCGCCATCGGGTTCGAGGTGCTCGACGGCCGCGCGGGTGCCCCTCTCGCCGGGGAGACCGTCGCCGTTCAGTCGTCGCCCTGCTCGTCCACAATGACGACCTCCCCGCCCTGGATGTCGACGTTGATCAGCGTCTTCACGTGGTAGCCGGCCTCGTCGACGGCGTTCTCGCCGCCGACTTTCTTGATGACGGCGACGGTGTCGACGACCTCGGCCCCGATCCCGTCGAGCGCGTCGAGCAGGGCGGCGAGCGTCCCGCCGGTCGAGAGCACGTCGTCGATGACGACCACGCGGTCGCCCGCGCTGACGTCGTTGATGAACATCTCCGACTCCTCGTAGCCCGTCGCTTTCGAGAGGGCGACTTCCCCGTCGAGGCCGTACTCCCGCTTGCGGGCGACGACGACGGGGATGTCGGTCATCAGCGAGACTGCGGTGGAGATGTGGATCCCCATCGCCTCGGGGGCGATGATCTTGTCCACGTCGTCGATGTCGGCCTTGCGGACGATCCGGACGACGATCTCCCGCAAGAGCTTGGGGTCGAGCTTGGGGACGCCGTCGCTGACCGGGTGGATGAAGTAGTGGTACCCCTCTTTCTCGACGATCGGCGTCTCCCGCAGCGAGTCCGCGAGCCGGTCCATACCCGCGGTACTGCCAGGCCGGGCAAAAACCTGTCTCACCGGGCCCGCCGCCGGCCGCCCGCGGAGACGGCCGGACCGGGCGGACGGGGGTAGCCCGGGCGCCGACTCACCCCGTCACCTCGATGACCACCGGCTCGCGGTACAGCGTGGTCTCGCCGCCGGACGCGCGCAACACCAGCCGGAGCTGGCCGATGTACCGCTCCCGGTCGACCGCTCCGGGGTCGAAACTCAGCCGGTCCATCGAGAGTTCCTTCTGTCCCTGCTCGCCGGGGCGGAGGAAGAAGACCGACGAGCGGCTCTTGAGCTCGGGGACGCTCAGCGAGTAGGTGAGTACGGGCTGGCCAGTCACGGCCGAGACGTCGACGGCGGCGTCGGGCACCTCCAGGTAGTAGACGTCGGTGCCGTACTGCCCGGGCTCGAGTGTGGCCCGGTCGGGCATCGAGACCACCGAGACCGTCGCCGACCCGGTGCCGGGTGCCGGCCCCGAGACCCCGCCCTCCGGGACGGTGACGGCGCCGACCAGCGGCCCGCTGGCGACCGTCACCAAGACGATGACCGCGGCCGTCGCGTAGACGGCTGCCCGCGAGCGTTCCATCGGTCGCCCGGAAGCGGCCAGCGCACAAAAGGGTTCCCGGAACCCGGTCGCAGGCACCGGCACCCGCCGCACGCGTCGGTGCCTGCGCGGGGCGGAGCGGTGCCGCGCCGCTCAGCCCGGCACGTCGACGGCGGTCAGCGTCGCGGTCCGGGCGCCGCCGGGCGCGGTCCAGACGACCCGCACGGTGTCGCCGGGCGCGACCGCGAGCGCGAAGCTGTCGCCGGCACCCACCTGGCTCCCGGCGGCGTAGGAGGGAGTGTCTGCGAGCTGGTCCGACCCCCCTGGATAGCTGACGCTGACCCGCTCGGCCTCGATCCCGTCCCCGCTCGTGAACGCGACGTCGAGTTCCCCGGTTTCGTCGGTGCTGTCGCCGTCGAAGTCGTCCCCGTAGGAGTGGTCCCAGCTGTCGGCCGAGGCCGCGGGGCTCCCGGTGTACTTCGTCGAGAAACTCGTCTGCGGGGCGGTCGTGTTGATACGGTCGCCGAAGCCGAAGACGAAGGCGGCGGCCGTGGCAGCCAGCACGACCGTCACGGCCACCATCAGGACGACGCCGATGACCGGGCTGACCGACCGGTCCTCGCGCAGCGCACCCAGCTTCACGGCACTCCCCCCAGGTCGTCCGCCCTGTCCACGTCGCCCGTCTCGCCCGCGTCGCGCTCCCGCCGCCCGCGCCCTGCGTTGTGGTGGACGGTTCGGGACACGGTCTGTATGCCGGCCGGCCGCCGGTATAAACGCTCCGGCCCTCACCCCAGGACGCCGGCCAGCCGGTCGGCCACCCGGGCGCCCAGGTCGGCTTTCGACCCCTCGACGGTCTCGACCCCGTCGGCATCCACCAGCAGCGCGCGAGTCCGCTCGGCGCCCATCACGCTCGCGTCGTTACCGACGACGAAGGCCAGGCCGACCCGCTCCATCGTCTCGCGGGCCTTCTCGACGATGGTCTCGTCGTCGCCGCCGGTCTCGGCCTTGAAGCCGACGACCGGCAGGTCGGGATGGCTCTCGCGGACGGTGTCGATCAGCTTCGGCGTCGGTTCCAGTTCCAGCGTTAGCTCCTGGCCCGAGCGCAGTTTCTCGCCGGCGGTGTCGACGGTGTAGTCGGAGATGGCCGCCGCCGAGACCAGCGCGTCCGCGTCGGAGGCGTGCTCTTCGACGGCCGCGAGCATCTCGGCGGCGCTCTCGACCCGTTCGGTCTCCGCCCAGGGCACCTCGGGCCCGTCGTGGACGAGCACGACCTCCGCGCCGCGTGCGTAGCAGGCCCGGGCGACCGCCCGGCCGGTCTTCCCGGAGGCGCGGTTCGAGAGCGTCCGGATGGGGTCGACCGACTCGGTGGTCGCGCCGCTGGTGACGACGACGGTCTCCCCGGCGAGGGGGTCCCCGCTGGTGGCCCGGGCGACCTCCGTGACGATAGCCTCCTCCGCGGCTATCTTCGCCTTTCCCTCCTCGATGCGTGGGTCGGCGAAGCCGACGTCCCACTCCGCCAGCCGGTCCAGCGCGTCGAGCACCCCGGGGTGGTCGTACATCGGCTCGTGCATCGCCGGCACCACCACGACGGGAACCCCGGCGCCGAAGGCCGTCGTCGCGCAGGTGGTGACCGGCGTGTCGTCGACCGCGGCGGCCATCTTCCCCACCGTGTTGGCGGTCGCCGGCGCCACGAGCAGGACGTCGGCCCACCCCTCCCGGCCACAGAGTTCGACGTGCTCGACGCTCCCGGTGATCTCGGTGACGACGTCGTTATCGGTGGCGTACTCCAGCGCCCAGGGGTGGATGATCCCCTCGGCAGCGGGAGTCATCACCCCGCGGACCGCCGCCCCCTGGCGGCGGAGTTCGTGGGCGAGTTCGACCGTCTTCACGGCCGCGATCGAGCCCGCGACCCCGAGTGCGACGTTCACTCCTTCCAGCACACCCCCCCGTTGGCCCGCCCGGCATGTAAACTGTTCCGGGCCCGAGGTCGGGCCCCAGGCGGGAACGGAGCCGGGTCGGACAGGGGGGTCTCTACCCGGACGTGACGAACTCTATCTCGCCGGTACAGCCGTCGCCGAAGGCCGACGCGGCGACCAGCGACCGGACCTTGCTCTCGCTCGGCCCGCCGACCGTCACGAGCCAGCTACCGGTCTGCAACAGTCCGCCGGCCGCGGCCGACTGGGTGTCGCTGTTCGCCGCCGCCTGCCGGAGCAGTTCGGCCGCGCCCGAGGCGCTGTCGCTCGACTCGAACTCGAACACCGCCATCGTGAGCGTGTTCCCGTCGCCGTCGGCGTAGACGCCCTGGGCCTGGCCCTGCAACCCGTCGAGCTGGATGCCGCTGCTCCCGGAAGTGGCCGACTCCTGAGTGAAGCTGTCGCCGCCGGAGGGCAGCACCTCCGACGGTGACCCGGAAGGTGCCGAACACCCGCCCCCGAGGAAGGGAACCGAGGAGCATCCTGCGAGCCCTGCAGCGGCCGCGGCGGCCGGCGCCGTCTTCAGTACGTCTCGGCGATTCATACACCCCCGACGAGTCGGCTCACTTGCATAAAACCACCCATATTATCACCGATCGTGTTCGGGGTCGCGGCGGAGCGCGGGCCCACGCGCCGGCGCGGACAGCGCTCCGGCGGGGCGTGAGGCTTACGTACTGGCGACCGAACTACAGGTGTGGACAGCATCGAGGTCAGTACCGTCGTCTACCTGCCGCCCGAGGAGGTCTACGAGTTCCTGCTGGATTTCCCGCAGTACGCCGAGTACTCCAAACACCTCCGGGAGGTTCGCCGGCGCGGCGACGGCGGGACCGGCACGAACTACGACATCACCTTCGCGTGGTGGCGCCTCTCCTACACGGCGGTCTCGAAGGTGACTGACCTCGAGCCACCACGACGGATCGACTGGCGACTCGTGAAAGACCTCGATGCCCGGGGCCACTGGCAGGTCGACCCCGAACCGGAGGCCGCTCCGGAAGGCGTCGAGGAAGCCTCCCGCGTCCGGCTGTACATCGAGTTCGCCCCCGAGTCAGCCGACGAGCGGCTGATCGACCTGCCGCAGTTCGTCTCGCTTGACTGGCTGGTCGACCGGGTGAAACCGAAGGTGAAACGCGAGGCCGAGCGCATCGTCCACCGGATCGTCGCCGACCTCGAGGGCGAGCCCCGCGAGGTTACCCTCACCATCCACGCCGCGCCGGATTCCGTGTAACGCGGGTGCCGCGGGCCGTCGCGTTGCCCCCGTCGACGGGCTACTCCTCGAAGTCGCCGTAGTCCCCGCCGTACTTCATGAAGAAGTAGGCCAGGCCGAGCGTCGCGACCATCACGAAGCCCGTGGCGACGCCGATCGTCTTCGCGCCGTCGGGCAGGACCCGCGGCTCGCCGCCGCCACCGTCGCCGCCGCCGGCGGTGGGATAGTCCGACCCGACGACCACGGACCCTTTCATCCCCAGCCCCCGGTGTGGCGTACAGAAGTAGTTGTAGATGCCGTCTTCCTCGAAGGTATACTCGTAGTTGACGCCGGCGGCAGTGTAGAGGTCACTCTCAAACTCGCCGTCCTGGTGGACGACGTTGTGTTCCTGATTGCCGGTCCACTCGAACTGGATGGTGGTCCCGGCGTCAACGTGAACGGCAGCGGGAGTGTACCCGTAAGGACCACCGTTAGCCTCCGTCCCCACCCGGACGGTGACCTGGTCGTTCCCGCGCATGTCCTCGACGCCGTTGAAATTCCCGACGTCGTCCAGCCACCCGCCGAAATCCGGCTCCCCGCCACCGCCGCCACCGCCCTCCGTCGTCTCCTGGGCGGCGGCAGTTCCGGTCGCGGCCGTCGCGGCGGCGCCCCCGGCGGCCGCCCGGATGAATCCACGGCGGGAAACGTCCGCGTCACTGTCGGTCATGTGCCCGGCTTTGTAGTGGCGGGTAGTGAATACTTCGCTTTCGCGTGCAGCGGGACGGCGGGGCTCACAGCGCGAGCGAGAGGACCGCGCCGACGAACAGCCCGGCGATCAGCGCGCCGACGAGCACGAAGAAGGCGTTCTCGGGGTCGATACTCCCCGGCGTGACCGGCCGGTCCGGGCGCAGCGTGCCGGCGACGTTCCCGCTGGCCTCGTCCCCGTCCGCCGTGCCGCGCTCGCCCGCCCCCTCGTCGCTCGCCTCCTCGTCCTCGAGGTCCTCGAGCGAGAACCGCCACTCCTCGCCGTCGTCGGGTGCAGCCATAGCCGACCTTGACGGCCCAGCGACAAAAGCCCCTGCATCCGTCGCGGGGCTGTACCCGCGTGACCGCGCCACTGCACCCGCGTGCCCGCGCTACCGCACCCGCGTGCCGACCGGCGCGTCCGCGTGGGTCGTCAGCAGGTCGGCCTCCTCGCCGGCCGCCAGCACCATCCCGTTGGATTCGTAGCCGAACAGCTCCGCTCTCTCCATGTTCGCCAGCAGGACACACCGCGTTCCGGGGAGGTCGGCGGCGTCGTGCAGCCCCTTGATCCCGGCGACGACTTGCCGGGTCTCGACCCCGATGTCGACCTCCAGGCGCATCAGGTCGTCCGAGTCCTCGATCGGCTCCGCGACCGTGATCTCGCCGACTCGCATGTCAAGTTCCTGGAACGCTTCGAAGGAGACCCGCCCGTCGGCAAGCGGTTCCAGGTCGCCTGCGTCCGCGGCGTCACCCGCTTCCGGCTCGCCGTCGTCACCGTCCCCGTCGGCCCCGGCGTCCCCATCGCTCGCGGCGGCGACCCGCTCGCGCAGCGTCTCGTTCAGCCCGGCGACGCGCTCGTCTTCGACCTGCGTGAACAGCTCCTCGGGCTCGCCGAACTCGGCCGGCGGGGCCGCCAGCGCGTCCTCGAGGGCGGCGTCGGCGACCGTCCCGGTCTCGCCGAGCTGGGTCCACAGCCGCTCGGCGGTCTCGGGCATCACCGGCTGCATCAACACGGCACACGCCTTGGCGAGCTGGACGCAGTCGCGGATGACCTGTGCGGCCCGGTCGGGCTCGTCGTCGACGAGGTTCCAGGGTTCGTTGCGCTGGATGTACTCGTTGCCGAAGTCCGCGAGCTCGACCGCCGCCTCGCCGACCGCCCGGATGTCGTAGTCGGCCACCGCGTCCTCGAACGCGGCGACGGCATCCTCGACCCGCTCGCGGACCTCCGGGCCGGGCTCGGCGTCGGGCGTGCCGTCGTAGTTGCGGTGGGCAAAGAGGAGCGCGCGGTAACAGAAGTTGCCGAGGTTGCCGACGAGTTCGCCGTTGACCCGCTCGGCGAAGCGGTCCCAGGAGAAGTCGACGTCCGTCTCCAGACCCGCGCCCGTCACGATGTAGTAGCGGAACAGGTCGGGGTGGAAGCTGGTCTCGAGATACTCGTCGGCCCAGACGGCGCGGTTCCGGGAGGTCGACAGCGCCTTCCCGTCGATGCCGACGAAGCCGGTCGCGAGCACCGCCCGGGGCTCGTTGTACCCCGCCCCCCGGAGCATCGAGGGCCAGAAGACGGTGTGGTGCTGGATGATGTCCCGGCCGATGACGTGGATGATTTCGCCGCCCTCGTCGGTCCACCCCGCCTCCCACCCGGTGCCGTGGCGCTGTTCGCCACCGACCGTCCAGACGTCCCGCCAGTCGTACTCCTCGGCCCCGACCCGCTCGGTGTACTGCTTGGTCGAGGAGACGTACTCGATGGGGGCGTCGACCCAGACGTAGAGGACGAGGTCCTCCTCGCCTTCGCCCGGATAGTCGATCCCCCAGTCCATATCGCGGGTGATACAGAGGTCCTGCAGTTCCCCGTCGACCCACTCCCGGGGCTGGTTGCGGGCGTTGTCGGTCCCCTCCAGCCGGTCGAGAAAGCCCTGGAGATACTCCTGGAAGTCCGACAGCCGGAGGAACTTGTGCTCGCGCTCGCGGTACTCGGCGGGGTTACCCGTCAGCGTGGAGACGGGGTCGACGATCTCCCCGGGCTCGAGGTGGCGCTGGCAGCCCTCGTCGCACTCGTCGCCTCTCGCCTTTTCGCCGCAGTAGGGGCAGGTCCCCTCGACGTAGCGGTCCGGGAGCGGCTGGTCCTCCTCGGCGTCCCAGGCGACCTGGATCTCCTTCTCGAAGACGTGGTCGTTGTCGACCCACGACCGGACGAACTCCCGGGTGGTCTCGGTGTTCGTCTCGTCGTGGGTGTGGCCGTAGTTGTCGAACTCGACGTTGAACTCCGGGAAGGTCTCCTCGTAGGTCTCGTGATACTCGAGGGCGAACTCCTCGGGGGCGACCCCCTGCTCGGCGGCGTTGACGGCGACGGGCGTCCCGTGCATGTCCGAGCCACAGACGAAGGCGGTCTGCTGGCCCAGGCGCCGGAGCGCCCTGCTGTAGGCGTCGCCGACGACGTAGGTCCGGAGGTGGCCCACGTGCAGGTCGCCGTTGGCGTAGGGCAGCCCGCAGGTCACCACCGCCGGCTGGTCGGTCGGAAGCGGCTCGTGACTCATACCGGTCCGTGCGACCGGCAGGGGCAAAAACGGGCCGGTTCGCCGCCGCTTCCACCGGTGTTTAACCGTCCCCGGACCCCTACCGGCGTACATGCCAGAGCCGACCGCGCCGGAACCGACCGTCCTCGTCGCCGACCCCGACGGGGAGCGCAGGGCGGCGACCGCCGGCGCCGTCCGGGAGGCGCTACCCGACGCGACGGTCCACGAGGCCGAGTCGCTCGCCGCCGCCCGGGAGGCGCTCGTCGCGGCAGTAGAGGAGGACCGGGAGGCGGCCCGCCTGGACGCCGCCGTCACGGAGTACGACCTCGGCGACGGGACCGGGCTGGACCTGGCGGAGCACCTCCGGGGAGTGGCCCCCGACGCCGGCTGCATCCTCTATACGGCGACGACCGACATCGACACCGCGTCGTTCGAGGGGGTCCTCGAGTACGTCCCGAACACCGGCGCCGACACCGACCAGTTCGCCGCGGCGCTCGAGGCGGCGGCACTCGACAACAGCCACACCGCGTACCCGCTCCCCGAAGACGAGGCGGGCCGGCTGGCGGCGCTCGCGGCCTACGTCGACGGCGAGGCCGAAGACCGCGCCGGCGACGCGCTGGACCGGGTCGTGGAGCTTGCCGCCGCCCACTTCGGGGTCGAGGTCGCCTCGGTCAACCTCATCCGGGAGGACCAGCAGGACTTCCTGACGGTCCACGGCCGGGAGTGGGTCCCGACCCCGCGGGACGCCTCCATCTGCACGTACACCATCCTCGAGGACCGGACGATGGCCGTCGAGGACACGACCGAGGACCCGCGCTTTGCCGACAACGACACCCTCCGGGAGATGGACATTTACGCCTACCTCGGCGCGAACCTCCGGACGCCGGCGGGACACAGCATCGGCTCGCTGTGTGTCTACGACGACGAGCCCCGCTCCTTTTCCGCGGCCGACCGCGAGTATCTGTCGACGCTCGCCGACCTCGTGATGGACGTGCTGGCGCTGGCCAACGATGGGGGAGCGGAGCCGTGAGCGACGAGCCGTACACCTTCGACGGCCTCCCGCTCGAGCCGGTCCCCGCGGGGTCGTCGGTACTCGTGACGACTGCCGACCGGGCGGGCTCGCGGCTCGCCCGGGAACTGGTGCTCTCGGGGGACGACCGCGGGGAGGGGATGGTGCTGGTTTCCACCGGCTCCTCCGGCCGCCAGGTGGTCGCGGACTGCCTGTCGGCGGTCCCCGCCCTCGACACCTCGCGGCTCGGCGTCGTCGACGCCAGCGGCACCGGGGACGTGGAAACGGACACCGGCGCCCACGTCGAGTCGGTCTCGAACACCGGCGACCTGACGGGGATCAGCATCGGCTTCTCGGTCGTCTACTCGGCGCTGTACGACGGCGGCGTCGAACGCATCCGGACCGGTTTCGACTCGGTGTCGACGCTGTTGCTGTACTCGGAGTTTCGCACGATCACCCGCTTTGTCCACACGATGGCCGGCCGGGTGTCGCAGACGGGGGGACTCGGCGTCTTCGTCCTCGACCCCGCGATGCACGAACCCCAGGTCGTCCAGACCCTGGCCCGGCTGTGTGACGGCCGGGTGGACCTCCGGCGGACCGACGCAGGGGGCTACGAACTCGACGCGCAGGGACCGGGCGACCAGCCCCGCGGCTGGCGGCCGGTCGACCTGTAGGGTGCGCTTCCCGCGAGCCGGGCGGCGGTCAGTTGACCGTCACGCCCCCGAACGCGGCGACGCCGGTCACGACCAGGTCCGGCTCGCTCCCCCGCTCCTCGCGGTCGCCCCGCTCGCCGGCCTGGCGGGTGGCGGCGTCGGCCGCGTCGGCCGGGTCGCCGCCGGCATCGCGGGCCGGGCGCGGCCGTTCGTCGCTCGCCCCGCCAAACAGCGGGAGCACGTCCAGGTCGACATCCCACTCGCGGGGGGCGTGGATCTCGACGCCGCCGAAGAGGGCCAGCGTGCTGACGTGTGCCGGCGGGTCGGATATCTCGGCGTCCCGCAGGTCGAGTTCGACGCCGCCGAAGGCCGCCGTCAGGCTTCCGCCGGTGAAGGAGCGGGAGGTCGACCGCTTCTCCGAGCCGCCGAAGGCCGCAAAGGTCGAAACGTACGAGCCGCTGTCGGCATCCGGGCCGGGCCGTCCCCGGAGGTAGTCGAACATCAGCGAGAGCCCGAAGAGGACGACCACGAGCGGCCAGAACTCCCAGACGCTGTCGACGGGGACGAGGTCGAGCGCGACCGCCTGCCAGGCGGCGGCCACGACCACGACGACCGCCGGGCCGAAGAGGTTGCGAAAGCCGCTGCGCACCATCGCGTACAGCCCGAGCAGGATGAACAGCGAGGGGACGTAGTCGAACAGGAACCGGGCGTCGTAGAGCCCGGTCGTCTCGGCCAGGAGGACGATGCCGACGACGACCACGAGGGCGCCGAACAGGACCTGGGTCGGGAGGCGGCGTGCCATACGCTGACTACACGTATTGCTGACATAAAACCCCGCGTCCTCTCCCCACGTCGGTGGTGACGGTCGCGCGCATCCGGTGGAATTAAATCGGGCGGCACCGCGAGGCTTAGAACAACGGGAACGATGGCTGTCCAGACCGGCCACGCCGACCGTCCTCCCGCCGCCGCGGCCCGTGTTACCGGGCGGGAGACGGCCGGTCCGCCGGGGACGCCGGGTGAACGGGGATGAAAGTCTTCACGTCGAAGCGGAGCCGTCGGATCGCGGTCCTCGCAGCGTTGGGGCTGGTCGTCGTGCTCGCCGGCGGGTACCTGCTGGTCCGCACGTACGCCCCGTTCCTGTTCGACGCCGAGGCGATGCGCGACTGGGTCGGGGAGTTCGGCGCGTTCGCGCCGCTCGTGTTCATCGTCGCCCAGGTCGCCCAGGTCATCGTCGCCCCCATCCCCGGTCAGGTGACGGCCATCGTCGGCGGCTACCTGTTCGGCCCCGTGGCGGGAACCGCCTACAGCATGGTCGGCGTCACGGTCGGCAGCGCCATCGCCTTCCTCATCGCTCAGCGGTACGGCCGGCCGGTCGTCGAGCGGATGATCGACGGGGCCCTGCTCGACCGCTTCGACGGGTTCGTCGAGACGCTGGGCGTCCCCGGCCTGTTCCTCTTCGTCGTCATCCCGGGGCTCCCCGACGACGTGATCTGCTTTCTCGCCGGGCTGGCACACTTCCGGCTGTTCGTGTTCGTGAGTGTGATGTTCATCGGCCGCCTCCCCGCGTACGTCGTCACCAACTTCGCCGGCGACGGGCTGGCGACCGGCAACGTCGTCGAGGCCGTCGTACTCGTCGCCGCACTCGCCGTCTTCTCGGTGTACGCCTACCACAAACGCGAGGAGATCAGACAGTACACGCAGGGGATGTAGGCGGCGTCAGTACCAGTCCAGGTCCGCGACGAAAGAGCGCAGCATCGACCGGGTGACGTGGGGCATACAGACGACCCGGAGCTCCCCCGTACCGGTCCGTGAGAGTCGCCAGCCCCGCTCGCGGAGGTGGGCTATCGTCGGCGCCGACACGTCCGCCGCGACCAGCGGGAGCTCCGGCCCGACGACCGCGTGTCCGCGGCGCCGGAGTTCGTCCGCCAGCCACTCGGCGTTGTCCATCGAGGTACCGTACTGCTCGCGGTAGCCGGCCGGCCACAGCGCTTCCAGGGCCGCAAGCGCGCCCGCCACGCCCGCTCCCGAGCGGGTCCCCGTCAGCGTCGCCTGGGATGTCGACTCCAGATAGGGCGTCTCGACCGCCAGTTCGTCCAGCAGGGCTGGCGAGCGCGCCAGAAACCCGCCGGCCGGTACCGGCGCCTGCCCCGCCTTGTGGGGGTCGATGGTCATCGTGTCGACGGCGGCGTCCGCGAAGTCCCACTCGTGGTCGGTAAACGGGAGGAAGAACCCGCCCCAGGCGGCGTCGACGTGAAAGAGGGCGCCGGCGTCGGCCGCGACGTCGGCCAGGGCGGGCACGGGGTCGACCGCGCCGTACTCCGTGGACCCGGCGACGCCGACCACACAGACGGTGTCGTCGTCGACCAGCTCTGTGACCGCGTCCGGCCGGGCCCGGCCCGCGCCGTCGGTCGGCGCCGTCCGGAGGGAGACGTCGAGAAGCTCGGCGGCCTTGTGGAAACTGAAGTGAGCGCTCTCGGGAGCGACCACGTTCGGGTCGTCCGTGCGGGCGCGATTGCGCGCGACCCGGACCGCCTGGACGTTGGCCTCGGTCCCGCCGCTGGTGATGTAGCCCGCAGGGTCGTCGATGCCGGCGACGGCCCCGAGCCGGTCGACCGCACGCGCCTCCACGTCGGCGACCGTCCCGTATGTCCCCGGGTCGCCGGGGTTGGTCGCCAGGAAGCGCTCGGCGGCCTCGCGGGCGGCCGGGTGGGGCTCGGTGCACATCGAGGAGAGGACGCGCTCGAAGCGCTGGGGCTCGGGACCCTCCGGGGCCTGCTGCATACCCGCTCTCCCCGGGGGAGGCGCTTAGCGGTTACGGGACGGCGGCGACCCACCGCGGTACCGGGCCTCAGTGGTCGCCGCCGTAGCTGCCCTTCTTTGCGTCCAGCTCCTTCTCGCGGCGGGAGCGCCCGTCTTCGGAGCGTGTCGGGCCGTCCGAGCCGCCCCGGACGGCCAGGACGCCGGCGGCGGCCGTGACCGCCGCGGCGAGGGCGACAGCGGCCACAGCCGAGAGCCCGAGCAGGAGCCTTCCGGCACCGAGCGAGACGAGAAACAGCGCGGGCGCGGCGACGACCACGAACGCGATGTTGTCGAGGAGGGCTTCGCGGACCATGTGCCCGGGTACCGGCGGCCGACAGAAAGGTCTTGTGAGCGGGCGGACCGGGCGGGCGACGGAGTATCGAAGGGGCGGCGGGCGTCAGCGCACCGAGTCGAGCAGGAGCTTCTGCTCGACGCGTTTGACCTCGTGCTGGACGTCCCGGACGGCGTCGATGTTCGCGGAGATGGAGGTGATCCCCTCCCGGACCAGAAAGCGGACCATGTCGGTGTCCGAGCCCGCCTGCCCGCAGATGCTCGTCGCCACGCCGTGCTCGCGGCATACCTCGATGGTCTGGGCCATGAGCTGACGGATCGCCTTGTGGTTGGCGTCGTACCGGTCGGCGACCTGGCCGTTGTTGCGGTCGACCGCCAGCGTGTACTGGGTCAGGTCGTTGGTCCCGAAGGAGGCGAAGTCGATGCCGACGTTTGCCATCTCCTCGATACAGAGCGCTGATGCGGGCGTCTCGATCATCACGCCCCACGAGCGTTTCTCGGTGTCGATCCCCACGCCCTCCATCAGCCGGCGGGCCGCCTGCACGTCGTCGACGTCGTTCACCAGCGGGAACATCACCTCGACGTTGTCATAGCCCATCTCGAACAGCCGCCGGAATGCCTCGAGTTCGTGCTCGAAGACGTCCGGGCGGTCGAGGCTGCGGCGGATCCCCCGGTAGCCCATCATCGGGTTGTGCTCAGTGGGTTCGTCCTCGCCGCCCTCGAGCTGGCGGAACTCGTCCGTGGGAGCGTCGAGCGTGCGCACGCGGACGGGTCGGGGGTAGAACTCGTCGGCCACCCCGCGCACGCCGTCGACGATCTGCTCGACGTACTCGTCGGCGCCGTGGTCCTCGATGTACCGCTCGGGGGTCTTGCCCAGCGAGAGGACCAGGTGCTCCAGCCGCAGGAGCCCGACCCCGTCGGCGCCGGTCGCGGCGGCGCGCTCGGCGGCGTCCGGGATCGAGACGTTGACCTTGACCTCGGTCGCGGTCATCGGCTTGACCGGGGCCTGCGGGCGGACCTCCTCGATGGCGTCGCGCTCGTCCTCGGCCTCTGCACCGGTCTCGACGCTGCCTTTCTCGCCGTCGATAGTGATGACCTGGCCGTCCTCGAGACGGTCGGTGGCGTGTTCCGCGCCGACGACCGCGGGCACGCCGAGCTCCCGGGAGACGATGGCGGCGTGGGAGGTCATCCCGCCCTCGTCGGTGACGATGCCCGCCGCCCGCTTCATCGCGGGCACCATGTCGGGGGTGGTCATCTCGGCGACGATGACGTCGCCGTCCCCGACCTTGTCCAGCTCGTCGAGCTTCCGGACGAGCCGGGCTTCGCCGGAGGCCTGTCCCGGGCTCGCGCCGAGCCCGGAGACGACCAGTTCCGCCTCCTCGGCGACGCCGCCGTCGGCGACGCTGCCCTCCTCGGCGCCCTCGGCGATGGTCGTGATCGGCCGGGACTGGAGCAGGTAGACCTCGCCGTCCTCGATGGCCCACTCGACGTCCTGGGGCTCGCCGTAGTGTGCCTCGATCTCCTCGCCCAGCGCCCGCAGCTCCTCGAGTTCCTCCTCGCCGAGGACCCGGCTCCCGCGCCTGTCCTCGGACACCTCGCGCTCGACGGTCTCGCCGGTCTCGGGGTCCCGGACGTGCATCACCTTCTTCTGGGCGACGGTGGTCTCGCGGAGGGCACCGGTCTCCCGGTCGATGACGTAGTTGTCCGGCGTCACGGCACCGGAGACGACCGCCTCGCCGAGTCCCCACGCGGCCTCGATGGTGATCACGCCCGCGCCGGTGGAGGGGTGGCTGGTGAACATCACGCCGGACTTGTCGGCGTCGACCATCCGCTGGACGACCACGGCGATGTCGACGACGTCGTGGGCAAAGCCCTGTTCCTGGCGGTAGTAGATGGCCCGCTGGGTAAAGAGGGAGGCCCAGCACTCCCGGACCCGCTCGAGGAGGGCCTCGCCGGTGACATTCAAGAAGGTCTCCTGCTGGCCGGCGAAGGAGGCGTCGGGGAGGTCCTCCGCGGTCGCGGAGGAGCGGACGGCGACCGGGGCGTCGTCGCCGATCTCCTCGTAGGCCGCCATGACCTCCTCGCGGATCGACTCGGGGATCGGGGTCTCGCGGATGAGTTCGCTCGCGTGTTCGGCGGCCTCCGCCAGCGCCTTCGAGTCGTCGGTGTCGACGTCGACGGCCTCGAACAGCTCACCGTCGATCCCCGTCTCCTCGATGAACGAGCGGTACGTGTCGGCGGTCACGACAAAGGCCGGCGGCACCGGCAGGTCCGCGGCCGTCAGTTCCCCGAGCGACGCCGCCTTCCCGCCGACGGCCCCCAGGTCGTCGCCCCGGATGTCGTCCAGCCAGAGTACAGCCATGTGCGTGGATGAGACTGTGAACAAGTATAATAATGAACCTTCTGAACTCCGCCTCCACTCCCGGCCACGTCCCTCCCGGGCCGCCGTGCCGTCTTAAAATATCCCCGCATGCTACGGCTCCGCCGGCACCCGGTTCTCGGGGCTCGGGAATCCGAGCGGCGCTTTTGCACCGTGAGAGCGAACCCCCGACTGGAGGGCAACAAAATGGCATACCGCGAGACCACACGCGCCGCGACGGGCTTCGACCTCCGCCTGTCCGGCGGCTGGCAGCAGTACTGGCTGGCGTTCCTGCGAGTCATCGTCGGCTGGTGGTTTTTCCTGTCCGGGTTCACGAAGGTCCTCACGGACGGGTTCAACTACACCTACGGCCCGATGTACCTGCGGGAGATGACCGGGACCGCACTCGGCCCCATCCCGGTCTGGATGGGCGAGAACCTAGCGTGGCTGATCGAGCCGGGGGTGCCGCTGTTCGAGATGCTGATCGGGCTCGGCATCATGTTCGGCGTCCTCACCCGGCTGGCGGCCTTCGGCGGGGCCTTCTTCATGACCCTGTTCTGGGTCGGCAACGCCGAGTTCGGCCACGGCCTGGTCAACGGCGACCTCTTCGGGTTGCTGTTGTTCCTGACGGTCGGCGTGCTCGCCGCCGGCCGGTACTACGGCCTGGACGCCTACCTCGAGCGCACCGCCTTCGTCGAACGCCACCCGCGGCTCAGGTACCTGCTCGGCTAGGAGGTGACAGCAAATGGACGACCTCAACACCATCGACAAGGCGGCGATGTTCCTCAGCACCGGGCTGATGTTCCTGGGCATCGTCGTCCTCGGCTTCGTGGAAACGCTCACCGGACAGCCACACTTCCCCATCGCGACGGAGGGCGGAGAAGTCGTGGCCTACGGCACGTTCGGGCCGACGCTGCGGACCGGCCTCGTCATCGCCGGCCTCGTGGTCCTGCTGGTCTACGCCGTCTACAAACTGGCGACGCCGGTCGAACCGGCCACCGACGAGACGACGGATGTCAGCACGGCCGACTGACCGACGGGTCGGTCGCGTGACCGGTCCCGATCCCGCGGTCTGATCCTCCACACCCGCGCACGGACGCTCACTCCTCCAGCCCCAGCAGCGCCCCGACGTCGACCCGTTCGCTCAGGAGGTCGGCCATCCGGTCGACCGCGTCCTCGGTGGTGGTCCGGCCCGAGCGCAGCGTCTCCTCGACGCGGTCGACGGCCGTCCGGGTGTCGGCGTCGACCAGCACGACCGGCACGCCGCGGTCGGCGGCCTTCCCGAGGACGGCGTTGGGCGGGCGGTACCCGCCGGTGAGGACGAGACAGGCCAGCCCCCCCGCCTCCAGCGCTGCGGTCTGGACGTCCGCGCGGTCGCCGCCGGTCACCAGCGCCGCCCGCCGCGTCCGCCGGAGGTGGTCGAGCACCGCGTCCGCGCTCATCGCGCCGACGGCCACTCGCTCGACCAGCCCGTCGGTCGGCGCGTCCGGGGTCAGCAGGTCGCCGCCCACCCCACGCCGGAGGTCGGCGACGCTGACGCCCGCCAGCTGCTCGTCGCGGGGGACCGCCCCGAGGCTGTCGACCCCCCGCCCCTCGAGGAAGGGGATCGAATCCTCCGACAGCCCCTCGATGTGCGCGCTCTCGACGGCGTTGAACAGCACGCCCGCCAGCCGGTCGCCGAAGGCCTCGGCCCCGGCGAGCACGTCGTCGAGGTCACCGGCATCGGCGTAGCGGCTCACCAGCACCGCCCGGGCGTCGAGCAGGGCGGCGACGTCGGGGTCGGTCAGCTCGACCACGCCGCCGGTCCACAGCCGCCCCCCGCCCTCCAGCATCATCAGGTCGACGCCCTCGGCCAGCTCCGCGAAGCTCTCGGCGACCCGCTCGCGCAGCGCGTCGGGGTCCTCCCGGCCGCGGACGGCCTCCTGGACGAACGTCGGCGAGTAGACGACGGGCTCCAGCTGGTGCATGCCGGCCTCGAGTCCCAGCACCTCGCGGGCCAGGGCGGGGTCCTCGTCGCGGGTCTTGCCGACCACGCTCTCCAGCCGTGTGCCCTTCGGTTTCATGTAGCCCACCTCGGCACCCCGCTTCTGTGCCAGCCGCGCCAGCGCGACCGCGATCGCCGTCTTGCCTGTACTCTCCGCCGTCGACGTAACGAGTAGCGTGCTCATAGCGCCTCCAGGTCGAGGGTGAGCCGCAGGTCGACCGCCGTCGCGCCCTCGGCCGTCGCGACGACGGGGTTGATGTCCAGTTCCTCGATGGCCGGGAAGTCGGTCGCCAGCTGGGAGAGCCGCCCGATGACCTCCACGAGCCCGTCCAGGTCGACCGGGTCCCGGCCCCGCGCCCCGCGCAACAGCGGCGCCGCCTCGATCCCCTCGGTCATCGCCCGGGCCTCGCGCTCGGCGACCGGTGCGAGCCGGACGGCCGTGTCCTCGAACACCTCCACGAACACCCCGCCCAGCCCGAAGAGGACGAGCGGGCCGAACTGCGGGTCCCGGTTGATGCCGACGATCGTCTCCGTCCCGGCGGAGACGTCAAGCAGCTCCTGGACCTGGACGCCGAGCACCGTCGCGTCGGGCTGGTAGCGCCTGGCCCGCGCGACGAGCGTCTCGTAGACGTCCCGCACCTCCCCGACCGGGACGCCCACCTCGACGCCGCCGATGTCGGACTTGTGGAGGATGTCGGGGCTGACGACCTTCATCACGACCTCCCCACCGGTCTCCTCGGCGACGGCGACCGCCTCCGCGGGGTCGTCGACCACCGCGCCGGCCGGCGTGGGGATCCCGTAGGCGTCCAGCAGCTCCATCGCCTCCACCCCGAGCCGCGTGGTGTCCCGGTCCCGGGCACGGTCGAGGACGGCGCGGGCACGCTCGCGGTCGACGTCGAAGGTCGCCGGCTCGGCGACCTCCCGCTCGCGGATGTCGGCGTACTCGGCGAGCGTCTCGAGGCTGTCGACCGCGCGCGCGGGGTCGAAGTAGGAGGGGACCCCCGCCTCGCTCAGCGTCGCCGCCGCCGACCGGGTCGAGGCCCCGCCCATCAGCACCGCGGCCATCGGGACGCCGTGCTCGGCCTGCAGGTCGACGGCCGCCGCCGCCAGGTCGTCGAAGGAAAGCGTCGCAGTCGGACACGCCAGCACCACCGCCATCCCGACGTTGGGGTCGGCGAGCACCGTATCCAGCGCCCGTTCGAACCGCTCGACGGGGGCGTCGCCGATGATGTCGACGGGGTTGTGGATGTTCGCCCCGCCGGGCAGGTCCTCCCGGAGCGTCTCGCGGGTCCCGTCAGTCAGGGAGGCCAGGCCGAGGTCGGTGTCGCCGACGGCGTCGGTGGTCATCACGCCCGGGCCGCCGGCGTTGGTGACGATGGCCACCGCCGAGCGGTCGGGCAGCGGCTGGCCCGACAACACGGCCGCGGCGTCGAACAGCTCCTCGACGGTGTCGACGCGAACCACGCCCGCGGCGTCGAGGCCGGCCCCGTAGGCCCGGTCGCTGCCGGCCATGGCTCCCGTGTGGGAGGCCGCTGCGGTCGCGCCCGCCTCCGTCCGGCCGGACTTGACGACCACGACGGGCGTCTCCCGGGTCACCTCGCTCGCCACCTCCACGAACCGCCGGCCGTCCGCGACGTCCTCCAGATATCCGAGGACGACGTCGGTGTCGGGGTCCTCGCCCCACTCGCGGACGAAGTCGCTCTCGTCGAGCACGGCCTTGTTGCCCAGCGAGACGACGTCCTTGAACCCGAGGTGGCGCTCGGCCGCCCAGTCGAGGACGGCGGTGACGAACGCGCCCGACTGGCTCATGAACGATATCGAGCCGGGGTCGGGGCTGGTCGGGGCGAAGGTGGCGTTCAGCCCGGAGGGGGTGGACATCACCCCCAGGCTGTTCGGCCCGACGAGGTTGAGGTCGAACTCCTCGGCGGCCGCGGCCAGCTCGCGCTCGCGGGCGGCACCCTCGCTGCCGGCCTCCGAGAATCCCGCGGTGACGACCACGACGTTCCCGATGCCGACCTCGCCGGCCTCGCGGACGGCCTCGACGGCCAGCTCGGGCGGGACCAGAACCACCGCGACGTCCACCTCGCCGGGGGCGGGAAGCGCCGACAGCGAGTCGTGACAGACGAGTTCGAGAACCGTCTCGCGGTTGGGGTTGACCGCGAGCACCTCGCCGCGGAAGTCCTCGACGAGGTGTCCGGTCACCGCCCGGCCGACCGACCCCGGCTCGTCGCTCGCGCCCACCACGGCCACCCGGTCGGGTGCGAACAGCGTCGATAACCGTCCCATCGGCCGTCACTTCGTCCCCGGGGTGGATATATCTGCCCGTGGATGCCGGTCTCCGGCGGTCGCGGGGTTCCGCCGTCCGGCGGGCCTCCTACGCCTCCACGATGTCGTCCTCCTCGGGCTCGGGGAGGGTCACGACCCCGTCGAAGACCGTCAGCGCCGTCCCCGCGACCTCGGGGTCGGCCCCGGCCAGGTCCACTCCCACACGCGAGGGGCGGCCCACGAAGTGGCCCGACGCGGCGACGAGCGACTCGCGGTCGGCGTCGAGTGCGCCCTGCTGGCGCACGTACGCCCCGGTCGCGGCCGCCCCGCGGGCGCTCGCGGCCACCTCGCCCTCGCGGGTGAAGGCGCGGGCGTGCCAGTCGGTCTCGGCGGCGAGCGTGTCGAAGGTGAACGCGTAGAGCGCCTCGGCGTCGACCTCGTCGAGGAGGCCCGCGACCCACTCCCGGTCCGGGTCGGCGTTCCCGAGGTGTTCCATGAAGTTGACCGGGACTGCCAGGTAGCCCGCCCCCGCCGAGACGCGGGCCATCGGCAGGTCCGCGCCCACGTCCGCGAGTGCGGCGCGGTCGACCCCCAGCGCGTCCGCCACCTCGCTCTCGCTCACCTCGACCGGGCGGGACCCGCCGGCCGGCAGCCCGACGGTGACGGTCCCGTCGGCCGCGATGTCGACGGACAGGTCGCGGTGACCCCGGACCGTGGCGGCGCCGGGCTCGCGGCCCCGTTCGACCAGCGCCCCGGCGGCGACGGCGACGGCCACGTCCGCCCGGGCGCCGACCGCGTACAGCCCGTCGGGCTCGGCCGCGAGCGTCCCCGCGGCCCCGAGTTCGTCGGCGACCGCGCGGTACTGGTCGTCGGTCAGGTCCGCCTCGGGGAGGACCGCGACGGGGCGGCCGGCCATCGGCTCCGTCGCGAAGGCGTCGACGACGAGCACGTCCATACCCGACGGTCGGCCCGTCGCCGTATCAATGTGTGGGGGACGGCGAGCCGTCGGCCCCGCGGTGCCGCCCGCCGTCGCGGCGACCGGGGGGCTACGTGTGCTCGGCCACGAACGTCGCGATGTCCTCGACGACCCGCTCGGGGGCGTTGTTCGGCCGGAAGTACTCCTCCGGGCCGGGCTGGCCCTCGCCGGGCATGAACAGGTGGTTCAGTTGCTCGTAGCGCTGGAAGCGCACGGAGGGCTGGTCGCCCAGCGCCTCCTGCCACCGGCTGAAGTCGCCCTCGACGGTCACCTGGTAGTCCCGCTCGCCCTGCATCACGAGCCGGGGCAGCGACAGTTCCTGTGCGGTGGCGACGGGGTCGTACTCCTGGAGGGTCTGCCAGTACTCGTCGCCGCCGAGAAAGAGCACCTCGTCGTCGGGGATGTCGCCGGTCCGGATCCGCTCGACCAGCCGCTCGACCTCGTCGAGTTGCTGCTGTTCGGCCTCCGTGACGGTGCCGTCGCGCTCGACGAGATACCGGTTCTGCTGGAGCAGGGCGTCGGTCACGGGGCGGGCGAGCGCAGCCAGCATCACGACCCCGGCGAGGTTGCCGTCGCGGGCCGCGATCCGCGGGGCCAGCGTCGCGCCGATGCTGTGGCCGACGAGGACGACATCCCCGTCGGGCACGCGGTCGACGCCGCGGAGCCGCTCGACCGCGGTCAGCGCGTCGTCGGTCACGATGTCGTCGATGGTGGCGTCGGCCAGGTCGACGTCACAGGCCGCGGTCCGCTTGTCGTAGCGCAGACTCGCTACCCCGCGGGAGGCGAGCCCCCAGGCGAGGTCCTTGAACAGCTTGGTCGGGCCGGCGGTCTCGTCCCGGTCGTTGGGCCCGGAGCCGTGGACGAAGACAACGCCCGGGATGTCGCCGTCCCCCTCGGGCAGGGTGAGCGTCGCGCCGAGCGAGCAGTCGACCGGCGTCGACAGCGACAGCTCCCGCTCGGTGAAGGCGGACTGGTCGACGTAGCCGGGCGGGGACCACTGGCCGCCGCCGGGCCGGACCTGGAAACCGGCGATGCCCTCCTCGCTGAAGAAGACGACGACCTGCAGCTCCGAGCGCTCGAACCGGGCGGTCCCGGTGACGACGCGGTAGCCGCCGCTCTCGCCGTGGTCGAACCCCGAGACGCCGAGGTAGCCGCCGAACTGGTCGGTAATCCCCTCCCACGTCCCCTCGAGTTGCTCGACGGAGATCTGCGAGGCCGCGGCGGATTCGAAACGCTCGTGAGCCGCCTCGAACTCGCCGTCCCGGAGCAGCCCCAGAAACTCCCGGCTCCGGCGTTCGAGTTCGGCGTCGTCGGGCGACCACTCGTCGGGCGTCCCGGGTGTCGGGGTCGCCGTCCCAGGGTCGGGGGTGTCGGTCCCGGGCGGGCTCGGAGTCCCGTCTGTCGGTGTCTCGCTGGCCGACTGGCAGCCGGTCAGCGCCGCCATCCCGGCCGCGGCAGCGGTCAACAGCGTCCGTCTGTCTATCCGCGTCATGCGACGTGCTCGGGCGGGCAGCCACCTATAGCTACGCCGCGACTTGCCGGCCCGGCGAGTCGCCGACAGGTTTTTTACCAGGGAGCGCGCCGGACCACCAACAGTTATCGGCCCGCAGCCCCCCACCTCGGGTATGACAGACGCCGCAGGCTTCTCCGAGCGCGTCGAGCGGGTCTCGATCAGCGGCATCCGCGAGGTGTTCGAGGCCGCCGGCGCCGACGCCATCAACCTCGGGCTCGGCCAGCCCGACTTCCCCGCGCCCGACCACGCCCGCCGGGCAGCGGTCGAGGCCATCGAGGCCGGGAAGGCCGACGCCTACACCTCCAACAAGGGCACCCTGGAGCTCCGGGAGGCCATCGCCGAGAAACACCGCCGGGACAACGGCCTGGCGGTCGACCCCGAGGACGTCATCGCGACCGCCGGAGGCAGCGAGGCGCTGCACATCGCCATCGAGGCCCACGTCGACGGGGGCGATGAGGTCGTCATCCCGGACCCGGGTTTCGTCTCCTACGAGGCGCTGACCCACCTCGCGGGCGGCGAGCCGGTCCCCGTCCCGCTCCGGGACGACCTCACGCTCTCTCCCGCGGACGTCGAGGACGCCATCACCGAGAACACCGCGGCCTTCGTCGTCAACAGCCCCGCGAACCCGACGGGCGCGGTGCAGTCCCCCGAAGATATGCGGGAGTTCGCGCGGATCGCCGACGAGCACGACGTGCTCTGCATCTCCGACGAGGTGTACGAGCACCAGGTCTTCGAGGGCGAACACCGCTCGCCCGCCGAGTTCACCGAGGGTGACAACGTCGCGGTCGTGCACGCCTGCTCGAAGACCTACTCGATGACCGGCTGGCGGCTGGGGTGGATCGTGGCCTCGAACGACCGGGTCGAGCGGATGCTCCGGGTCCACCAGTACGCCCAGGCGTGTGCCAGCGCCCCCGCCCAGTACGCCGCCGAGGCCGCCCTGACTGGCCCGCAGGACGGCGTCGACGAGATGCTCGCCGCCTTCGAGCGCCGGCGGGACGTCCTGCTCGACGGGCTGGCGGACATGGGCCTGGACTGCCCCACACCGAAGGGCGCCTTCTACGCGATGCCCGAGGTGCCCGAGGGGTGGGTCGACGAGGTCATCGACCGGGGTGTCGTCGTCGTGCCCGGCGAGGCCTTCGGCGCCGCGGGGGAGGGGTACGCCCGGATCTCGTATGCGACGGACATCGAGGAGATCAAGGAAGCCATCGAAATCATGCGGGCGGCGACCGAGGCCGTGCGGTAACACCGATGTCCCTAACTGCGCGAGTGGTTACCGAAGGACTTAGTCACCGACCCGCCTACACCGGCACATGCCAGAGGTTGCAGTCGTCGGCGGTGGCCCCGCCGGCCTGAGCGCGGCACTGTTCACCGAGAAGAACGGGCTCGACACCGCGGTCTTCGACACCGACGGCACGTGGATGCACAGCGCCCACCTGTTCAACTATCCGGGCGTGGGCTCCCAGGACGGCTCGGCGTTCCTGGAGACGCTGCGGACGCAGGTCGACGGCTTCGGCGTCGACCGCCACCAGGGCGTCGAGGTGACCGACGTCGAGAGCGGCGACGGCTTCACCGTCACCACCGAGGAGGAGGAACACGAGGCCGACTACCTGGTGCTGGCGACGGGCGCCAACCGCGACCTCGCGGAGGCGCTCGGTTGCGAATTCACCGACGAGGAGGTCGTGGACGTGGACGTCACGATGGAGACCAGCGTCGACGGTGCCTACGCGACGGGCGCGATGGTCCGCGCGGAGGAGTGGCAGGCGGTCATCTCCGCCGGCGACGGCGCGGCCGCGGCGCTGAACATCCTCACCGAGGAGAAGGGCGAACACTTCCACGACTTCGACACCCCCGACGACGCCGCCGCCCTCTTCGGCGACGGGGACGGCGAGTAGTCGGCGACCGCGAGCGGTCGACGACAGCGGGGCGGGCCATCTGCCCCGCCGAAAGGAGCGACTACCGCCGCGGCCGGACCCCCTGTTTTTTGCCCGTCTCCACCAACAGTGAGGCATGTTCGCGCGCCACGGGACCGGTCCGGTCGCGGCCCTGCGGGCGCTCGCCTCGCAGGTCCACCCCGTGTTCATGCTCCCCGTCGTCGCCAGCTCGCTGCTCGGGGCGGCGCTCGCCGGCCCCTTTTCGGTCGGGCTGGCGGCGCTGCACGTGACGGCGGCTTTCTTCGCGCTGTACGTCGCCCACGTCACCGACGGCTACGTCGACTTCCACGTCCGGGGAGAGGACGACGACCACCCGCTGACCGCGCGGGGCTGCCGGCTGGCGCTCACCGGCGCGTCGGTCTGCTTTTTCGCGTGTGTGGCGGCCATCGGCTGGCTCGTGGACCTCCCGGCGGCGCTGCTGACGCTGCCGGGCTGGCTCATCGCCGTCAACCACGCGCCCCAGCTGGACACCAACCCCGTGGGCGCGACGGTTGGGTACCCGCTGGGCATCTCGGTGGCGCTACTGGGTGGGTACTACGTCCAGACTCGCTGGCTGTCGGCGACCGTGCTCGCCCTGGCGGCGGTCTTCCTGGTCGTGCTCTCGGGGATCAAGGTGATCGACGACGCTCAGGACTACGACTACGACCGGTCGATCGGCAAGCGGACGGTGGCGGTGGCGGTCGGCCCCGAGCGCGCGCGGCTGACCGCCTACGCGCTGATGAGCGCGGGGATGGTCGGCGTGGTGGGGCTTGCGGCGCTGCTGCCGGGGGTTCCGCCCTCGACGGCGCTGTCGGCAGTAGTCTTCGGCGCGGTCGCCCTGATCGCCCGCCGTGCCGAGCCCGAACTCGCGACCATGCTGTTGATCCGGGGGTCGTACCTCTTCCTCGCGGTGCTCGTGGTGGGGGTCTGGTTCCGGCCGCTGTCCTGACCGGCGACAGCCCGACCCTCGGCGGCCACCCGGACGCGGGCGCCCCGGTGTGCCTACCGTCCCTCGTTCCCGAAGTCGACGCCGGAGAAGTACCGGGGGGTCTCGCCCTCGGTGCCGTAGACGTAGAGGGCGGTCTTGGCGACGCCGGTCAGCGCGTAGCCGACCAGCAGAGCCAGCAGGATGGCCGTTCCGCCGCCGACCGCGACGGCCGCGAGACCGGCCGTCGTGTCGGTCGGCAGGGCGACGAAGAGGGCGACCGCCACGAGCACGCCGAGCGCGGTCAGCAGAAAGGAGACGATGCTGACGCCGGTCTCGGCGCCCAGCGACTCCCCCCAGATGGACCGCACGAGGCTGCCGCTCCGGGAGAAGGCACCCCGGACGGAGACGTCCTCGAAGACGATGGCCGGGACCACGAAGTAGGTCACGACGGCCCAGGCCACCGAGAACAGAAGTGCCACTATCTTCCCGCCGATGTCGCTGGACTCCTCGATGGCCCTGATGACGACGCCGACGACGGCAGCGAGAAGCGACCACAGCAGCAGCGTGCCGACGTTGCCCCACGCCGCGCCGAGGCTGCGCCGGACGCTCGGCGCCTCCCCTCGGAAGGCGTCGCGGGTGGCGTGCATCAGCCCCGCGGTGAAGAAGGAGGCGACGAACGTCGACCCCGCGTACACCAGAAAGAGCGCGCCGTAGACGACGACCTCGCGCTCGGGCTGGAGGAGCCCGAACGTTCCGCCCAGCAGCGCGCCGACGTAGACGAGCCCGGCGAGGCCGCCGACCAGCGGAAAGAGCAGCAGCCGCGGGTGGTCGAACAGCACCGCAAGACTCCCCTTCGCCAGCCGCAGTCCCGTGAGAAACCGGCCGAAGATTCCCATACCCGGCCCCACGCCGGCCCGGTACTTACGTCATCCGGCCGACACGGCTCCCGCGGGCCGGGGACCGGCCGCCGCTCACTCGAAGCGGAAGCGGCCGTCGCCGGCCAGTCTCCCGGCGAGGCCGGCACCGAAACCGTAGGCCACGCGCTGGGCGCCGGTCCGGAGGCGGTCGGCCAGCCCCCGCTGGGGTTCGAACTCCTCGACGACGGCGTCGGCGCCGATCCGCTCGCCGACGGACGCCTCGACGTCCTCGCGCGTGCCGAGTTCGTCCACCAGCCCCAGGTCGGCGGCCTCGCTGCCCAGGTAGACCCGCGCCTCGGTCTCCCGGACCGTCTCCTCGGCCAGGTCGCGGCCCTCGACCACGTCGGCGACGAACTGGTCGTAGTAGTCGTCGACCAGCGTCTGGAGGTACTCCCGTTCCTCCTCCTCGAGCTCTTTCAGGGGGACGCCGGCGTCCTTGAACCGGCCGGCGGTGAACTGCTCGTAGCTCACCCCCAGCCGGTCGGCCAGGTCGGCGGCGTTGACCCGCGAGCCGATGACGCCGATCGAGCCGACGATCGACCCCTCGCGGGCCCAGAGCTCGTCACAGCCGGCGGCGATCTCGTAGCCGCCGCTGGCGCAGGTGTCGGTCGCGTAGGCGACCGTGGGGCCGTCGAACCGCTCGGCGGCCAGCCGGATGTCCTGGCTGGGGACGATCTCCCCGCCGGGCGTGTTCAGCTTCACGAGCAGCGCCTCGGCGTTGCGGTCCGCGTCGGCCCGCTCGATCTGCTCGACGACCTCGTCGGCGCCGGCCCCGCCCGGGGAGGGCGGGACCGCGCTCCCGCCGCCGTCGCGGGAGATCGGCCCCTCGACCGCGACTTCGGCGACGTTGTAGTCGGGAAACAGCGACCCGGCGAGGTTCGCGCCGGCGCGGAGCCCGGCGGCGGCGACCCCGACCGCGAGGACGACCCCGAACAGGTCGGTCAGGTCGACGGGGTACGCCAGAAAGAGCGCCCAGCCCGCGGCGGCCGCGACGGCGGCGACCGCGAACACCAGTACCACTCGGCCGACGGATTTGGCGATGCCCATACCCCCCTGTCGGGAGGCAGGCCCGTAAAACGCCGGCCGGCAGGTGGGGGACGACAGCGACGGATGGACGGCCGTCACGGCGTCCGGTCTCCCCGGGTCACAGCACGCCGAACAGCAGCCAGAACGCCACCAGCGCGCCGACCGTCGACAGCAGCGGGACCACGTTCTGCATCAAAATCACGCGGCCGGTCGTCGAGGGGTCGAAGAGGTCCGCGGTCTCGGGCACGTCCTCCGGGTCCTCCTCGCCGATGTCTGGCACCTCCTCGCCGGGCTCCTCGGCGGTGAGCGCGCCCACGGAGACCGCAGGCTGTTCCTCGCCGCGGACTCCCTCAGAAACCGTCGTCGACCGGGTCGCCCGGCCCCACCCCAGGCCGACGATCGACATGGTGGCGATGATGACGAAGGAGGCGGGGATGCCGATCGCCGACAGCGCGACGACGATGGTCGAGGAGACCACGGCGACGACGATCGCGGCGGTCAGCGGGAGGTCGGTGATGTCGTTGCCAAGCGTGTCCAGCGTCCGGCGGGCGATCGTGAACGCGCCGACCGCGACCGCGGCCCCGCCCAGCAGGATCAGCAGATCCATCTCCACCCCGACCGCGAAGAGGGGGGCGATAGCGTTCGCGATGTTCGAGGTGCCCGAGGAGAAGGCCATCAGGCAGCCGATCCCGACGACGACGGCCGCGCCGGCGACCTCACGGCGGGTGGTGTTGGGGCCGGCCCGTGGCACCGGTACCGCGCCCGACCGGTCGAGCTCGAGCAGCGGCCCCTCGCTGCTGTCGACCGCCACGCGGCGGTTGATCGCCGGGTAGAGATACCGGCCGACTACCCCGGACACCCAGAAGCCGACGATCGGGGCGACGACCCACCAGGTGACGATCTCGCCCATCACCGCCCAGTCCAGCGTCCCCGAGGCGACACCCAGCCCGGCGATGGCGCCGACGGCAGTCATCGACGTCGAGGCCGGGACGCCGGCGTAGTTGCCGACGAACAGTGCCCCGCCGATGAAAAAGAGGGCGATGGCGCTGGTCTCGAGGGTGAAGACGCTGGCGCCGGAGACCAGGTCCTCCCCGAGCGTGCTCACCACCCGGCGGCCGACGGTCCACGCCCCGGCGAAGAAAAAGACCGACATCAGCGCCGCCGCGGCCACCTTCGAGAGTACGCCCGAGCCCACCGCCGGCCCGAAGGCCGGGCCGGTGGTCGCACCCCCGATGTTGTAGCCGACGAACAGCGAGACGACGAAGCCGGCGATGAGCAACGGTTCGAGCATGCCCGCGGGTACGGCTCCGTCGGTTTTAAATGGTATCTGGGACCGTCTCACACAGCCTGGCGGGGATGGGCGGCCCATGGCTGCAGTGCCGGATGCCGGGAAGTCATGAGACTGGCCCTGGCTTCTGCCCGGACAGTTTGTGACGGCCGCGGGAACGGAAACAGACGGTTTAGAGCAGGCCGGTGTTCTGCAGCTTCATCAGGTCCTCGGTGTCGAGCGTCTCGCCTTCCTTGAACTTCTGGTAGATCTCCTCGGCCTCCTCGCGGGCGGCCTCCTCCTTCTGTTCGCGCTCGGCGCGCTCCTCCTCCTCCTCTTTCTTGTCGAGTTCGCGCAGGCGCTTCTGGACGCGGACGAAGTCCTCGTGGTGGCGGTCGGCGGCCTCCTGGGCATCGACGAACTTCTCGTGCATCTCGTCGGCCTCGTCGCGGATCTCGTCGGCCTCGCGGTAGGCCTCGATCATCTGGTTGTGGTGCTCCTGGGCCTCGTCGGCGAGCTCGGTCACCTTCTGGTGGTGTTTCGAGGCCTCGGCGCGCACCTCCTCGGCCTCCTCCTTCAGGGAGTCGAGATTGTCGGTGTCGTCGAGTTTCTCCTTTTTCTCCTGGAGTTTCTCGCGTTTGTTCTCGATCTTCTCGATGAGCTCGCGTTCCTCCTCGGCGCCGAGCACCTCGGTCTGCTGTTTGAACTCGAGGTCCTCGATCTCCGACTCCAGTTCCTCGACCGAGGGGCCCTCGTCGAGCTTGAGGTCGTCTTTCTTCTCGTCGAGCTCGTCGAACAGCTCGTTGGCCTCGGCGTTGAGCTCGTTGCGTTTCTCCTTGTGCTCCTGGACTTTCTCGTTGAGCTCGTCGCGTTTCTCGCGGTGTTCCTGAGCCTCGTCAACCTTCTCGCGGGTCTTGGCGTTGAGGTCGTCGCGCTTGGAGGCCCGCTCCGACGCCATCTGGTTGAGTTCGTTGCGTCGGTCCCGGAGCTTGCCGGCGAGCTTGATCAGTTCGCCTTTCGAGTTCTCTTCGAGATCTGTGTCTGTGAGTTCTACGTTTTTGGACTCGTCTATCGAATCTGCCATGATTGTACCTCGATTCCATAACCGCTCCGGCGCTCGGCGGTCGGTCGACTCGCAGAGGGTCGTCGCCGAGAACAAGTGTTCCCTGTCATGCTGGTCTGAGCGCGGTGCGACCGGAACGCCGGAACGTTCTGGTACGTGGTCATACCGTAGTCCATCGCTTAAACATTCCGGTCGGTACGGGCGGTGTGGCGGTCTCACACGGGACATGCCCGGAGCGCGGTCCGGCGAACCGTGACCCGCCGGCCCGAGTCTCGCGCGCCCGCCGCCTACAGCTCCGAGCCGGTCGCGACGGTCCAGCCGTCGACCGCCAGTTCCAGCTCCACGTCCTCGGCGCCGGTGGGAACGGACAGGTCCCCGGCCCACCGGCCCATCGGGTCGGCCTCGAGCTCGCGTTCCCCCGTCTCGTCGCCGGCCGCCCAGGAGAGCGTCGCCGCGAGGGGTTCGGGCCGGTCGTTGACGACGACCGCCGCCCCGCTCGCGGGGTCGACGAAGGCCTGGACCGGTTCGAAGGCCGTCGCGAGCGCGTCGCGGCCGGCCTTGGGCTCGCCGTCGGCGGCGTAGACGCCCATCCCCGCTTTCCGCTCTCCCCGGGCCCCGGACCCGGCAGGGTCCCGGAGGGCGAAGGCGACCGCGCCCGCGCCGCGCCGGCG
This sequence comes from Salinirussus salinus, assembly GCF_009831455.1. Classification (NCBI taxonomy): domain Archaea; kingdom Methanobacteriati; phylum Methanobacteriota; class Halobacteria; order Halobacteriales; family Haloarculaceae; genus Salinirussus; species Salinirussus salinus. The sequence goes on from NZ_WOWO01000003.1 coordinate 71,851, forward strand.
TGCCCGTCCCGCGACCGCCGCGAGCACGCCGGCCTGGTGGGCCTGCGAGGCCTCCGCGCCGCCGTCGACCCGGGCGTCGTGTTTCGGGCCCAGCGAGTCGCCCTCGTCGGCGAGCGCGCCCGCGCCGAACTCCGCGAGCAGGTCGGCGGGGTACCGCTCCAGCAGCCGGTCGAGGTCGGCGGCCTCGCCGTAGTCCCAGCCGGGGTAGTAGGCGGCGGCGTCGTGGTCGACACCGGGGCCGCCGACCACGGGGATGGACGCCAGCCCGTCGGGGACGGCGTCGGCGACGGCCTCGGCGGCCGTCCGGTCGTAGCTCGTCCGCCAGGCCCGCCAGCGCAGCCGCAGCCGGTCCAGCAGGCCGCTCCCGAGCCCGTCGGTGAAGGCGTCGACGGGGTCGTCGTGGACCCCGACGGCCGCCAGACTGGGGTAGGTGCCGTAGCGGGCGGCCAGCCGGGCAGCCAGCTCCTCGCCGCGGGCGACGTCGAACTCGCCGGGGCCGGTCAGCGGGAGGTCCTGCCAGACCAGCAGCCCGGCCTCGTCGCAGGCCTCGTAGACGGCGGGCGGGAGCGCCTGCGCGTGGCCGCGGACGAGCGTGGCGTTGACCTCGAGGGCGCGCTCGACATCGGCGGGGTCGTCGGTGAGAAGGTTCACGCCCCGCACGGGCAGGGGCTCGCCGTTGACGAGCAGGCGGCCGTCCTCCCGGGCGACCTCACAGATGCCCGTGGTGACAGAGCGCTCGCTGTCGCCGAGCTTGGCGGCCAGGGTGTACCGGTGTTGCGCGCCGAGCGGGTGGGGCCACCACAGCGCCGGGTCCCGGACCTCGATGGTGTGCTCGACGGTCGTCAGCCCCGGACCGTCGACCTCGACGGCCCCGCGCTCCATCATCCCGCGGGTCGACAGCTCGCCCTCCGGGCGCAGCGAGTAGGTCACCCGCTCCTCCAGCGGCCCGCCGGTGACGACGGTCGTCCGGACGTGCAGGCGGGCGCCCGCCTCGGTGCGTTCGGGGCGGACCTGCAGGTCGGCGACCGCCGGGAGGGGGTGGGTCTCGAGGCGGGCGTCCCACCAGACCCCGGGGACCGCCTGCTCGTCGGGGACCAGGTCGGTGTCGTGGAGGCCGCCGAAGCGGTCCCGCGGGGCGTGGCAAGTGACCGCGGCCTCCAGGCTTCCCCCGGGTCGGACGGGGACGCGGACGGGCTCGAAGTAGGCGTCGTGCTCGACGGGCCCCTCGCCGCCGAGGCGGTCCCCGGTCACTTCCACCTCGGCGCGGGCGTAGACGCCGTCGAGGACGAGCGTGGCGGCCTCGGCGTCGGCCGGGACGTCCGCGGCGGCGGTGTACCGGACTGCCTCCTCGCCGGCGAACGCGGCGGGCCGGCCGGGCACGTCCACCGGCTGCTCGGCGCCGCTGTCACCGACCGGGGCGGCGTGCCACTCCATGTTCCCCGGCGTGACCGCCGCGGGCAAAGCCTTTTCGCGTCCACCGCCCGCCGCCCCCGCGTCCACTTTCACTTCCGGTGCGGGGGTGGCGCGGGTTGATACGTGGCCGCGCCGAAGGGAGGGTATGCTCGACGAACTCGCCTGCACCTGCGACGCCGAGGGCTGTGAGCGCCCGCTCACCGACGAGGAGTGCATGCTCGTCTACCGCACCGAGGCGGGCGAGCGCCGCGCCTACGAGTGTGCCTGCGGGGCCGTGACGGTCACCGTCCGGCGGTAGACGGGACGTCCGACCGGCAGCGGAGGCGACAGGCGTTTGCACCGCCGCCTCCGAGGGCCGGTATGACCGACGCGGGGAGCGCGACCGACGACGCCGGGACCGACGCGGGCGCCTGGGCGAGTCTCTTCTCGGGCGGCAAGGACTCCTCGTGGGCGCTGTACCGGGCGCTTGAGCGTGGCCTGCCAGTCGAGCGACTGGTCACCGTCCACCCCGACGGCGACTCCTACATGTACCACGTCCCGGAGACGCGGCTGGCCGGCCTGGCCGCCGAGAGCATCGGGATCCCGCTGCTGGAGGTCGAGCCCGGCGACCTCGGCGCGGAGACAGCCGCCGACAGCGGCCGACAGGGCGACGTCGAACTCGAACCGCTGGAGGCCGCGCTCCGGGAACTCGACGCCGAACTGCCGGGGGGGATCGCCGGGCTGACCGCCGGCGCCGTCGAGAGCGAGTACCAGACCTCCCGGGTCGAGGCGATGGCCGACCGGCTCGGCGCCGACGTGTTCGCGCCGCTGTGGCAGCGTGACCCCCGGGAACTCGCGGAGGCGATGCTCGACGCTGGCTTCGAGGTCACCATCATCCAGGTGGCTGCTGCGGGCCTCGACGAGTCCTGGCTGGGCCGGCGACTCGACGCCGGGGCGCTGGCGGAGCTGGAGGAGCTGAACGAGGACTACGGGGTGCACGTCCTCGGGGAGGGCGGGGAGTTCGAGACGCTCGTGACCGACGGCCCCCACATGGACCGACCCCTCGAGCTCGAGTACACGACGGAGTGGGAGGGGACCCGCGGGCGGGTCCGGGTCGAGGACGCCTGGCTGGGGGAGTAGAGCCGGGAGAGCGGCCCCGGAGAGCCGGGAGAGCGGCCCCGGAGAGCCGGGCCCACCCGCGACGGCTCAGACCAGCCGGCCGACCTGGTCGACGGGTGTGACGCTGTAGTCGACCGAGAGGATCTCCTGGGTGGCGCGGACCTGGCCGACGAACGCCGAGATGTCCTCCAGGTCACCCTCGAGGATGAACAGCTCCATGCAGTAGTGGTCGCCGACGTGGTTGTGGACGTGCGAGACCACGAGGTCGTCGTGGTCGTGACGGAGGTGCATCAGCCGCTGCTCGATGTCCGTGGCCTCGTAGTCGAAGATGACCGTCACGAGCCCCATCAGGTCCCGGCCCTCGAGTCCCTCGTCGTCGAATTCCCCGAGCAGGTTGCGGGCGGCCTCCCGCACGACCTCGCTGCGGCCGGTGTAGCCGTGCTCCTCGGCGAAGGCGTCGATGCGCTCGAGCAACTCGTCCGGCATCGAGACGCTGACAACGGTCATACCCGATCCTGCGGCGGCCGGGTATAGAGCCTTGTCATCGACCGCCCGGACGGCGCCCGCGGACCGCAGCCGTTCGCGAGTTGCGTCCCTCACGCCACCCCCGTCAACCTCCCTCGCGCTCGGCCGACGGCCGCGGCGCGCAATATCCGCAGCGACCGGTAGAGCTATATAGTGATGTGGTATATCATACCATGTATGGCGTCCGCACCGAGCAGCGACGACATGTTCGACGAGTTCCTCTCGCGGCGCGGTCACGAGACCGAGCCTGCCGGCTGGGAGGAGAGTTACAACAAAAAGCAGTGTCCGGACTGTGGCGGTCTCCACGGAAGCGACGCGACACGATGCTCGGTCTGCGGCTGGTCCCCGGTATAGCTCACGGCGACCCCGTTACTGACGCCTGAACGGTCGCCGGTGAGCCCACGGCACAGCGCCCAGTACGGAAGATTGCAGGCCAGTCCGACCCTGTCCGGGGCGCAGGCTCCGCGCTCCGGGAGACAGTTCGAAGGGGGAATGGAAGGGGGGAACCGCAACGGTCCCGTCCCGTACCGTGCCGTTACACCGTTTCGAGTGCGGCCGCGAGGAACAGTCCGACGGCCAGATGCTGGTGCATCGCGGACTCGAGCCGCTCCCGGGCCGCCCCCGCGTCGTCGACAGCGTACTGCTTCGTCCGGACGAGGTCGTGTCGCGAGAGCGTACCGCCGGCGTCGAGGTCGTGGAGCCGGGGGTAGACCGTCCCCGGGCTCGGTTCGACGTCGAACAGGTCTCCCAGGTCGTCGATCAGACCGGTCCCGTGCGTGCCGTCGTCGCGGAGCGCGACGAGCGCGAGCAGGAGTTCGTCGAGACTGCACGTGACGAGTTCCTCGTCGAACGCGACGTCCGCGTCGACGGCGTCGTCGGTGACTGCCGCCAGGACCTCTTCCGGCGTGTCGTCGCGTCCGGTCTCCCGGACGCGCCGCAGGAGGCGGGGCGTCGCTGCCGGGATCCCGTCGTCGTACACCGCCGCCGTGTGACTGTCCTCGCCCGACATGGTAGGTGGACCGCATCCGGGAGTTGTTCCCCCAGTCACATAACTCACCGAGCGCGTTTTCTGGCCGTGAAAGAACCCGGCCGGTTGACGCGGCCATAAACGCTTATGCTCCCGGCTCGTGACCGTCCGGTAGTGGACGACGACAGACCCATCGAGGACATTCTGGACACCATCGGCGACGAGCACGCGCGGCGGGTGCTGGCTGCCATCAGCCGGGAGCCCAAGCCGGCGAAGGAGCTCGCCGAGGAGTGTGACCTGTCGCTGCCGACCATCTACCGCCGCGTCGAGATGCTCGAGGAGCACGACCTCGTGAAAGACCGGACGCTGGTCGCCGACGACGGCAACCACTACAAGGTCTACGAGTGTAACTTCGAGAGCACCGTCATCTCCCTGGACGACGACGAGTACCGGGTCCGGATCTACCGGGAGGAGAACCTCCCCGACCGGTTCAGCCAGCTCTGGGACGACCTCAGCCCCGACTGACGGGCCAGGACGGGCCGGTGGCGAGCCAGAACGGGCCGGAACACCGGTCAGCGGGAGCGACAGGGTCGGCAGCCGACGGCCGGCAGGCGCGTCGCGGACGAGGGATGTGAGTAGTGGCGTTTATTACTGTTCGTGTGACACCTGAAGACGATGGTCGACGCCGCCACGGTCGCGAGGGGGGTCCTGCTGCTCATGCGCTTTGTCGTGTTCGGGCTCTCGCTGGGCCTCACGGTCATCAGCTTCCAGGCCTACCGCAAGCGCCCCTCACAGCGCCTGCAGTACGCCTTTCTCGGGTTCGCCTTCCTCAGCATGGGCGTGGCGATGAGCAGCGTCATCACCCAGCTCGGCGCCGGGGCTGACGAGCTCGTCCGCGTCTTCTTCCAGATGGCCGGGGCGCTCCCCCTCATCATCGGGTTCAGCATGCTGTATCTCTCCCTGTACCGGTGAGTGGTGGGCGGTCCGGCCGAAGAGCCAAACCGGGCCGGACCCGGAGCCGGGTCGTTTATACGTCCCGGTGGTCACTAGGTGTGCAATGACCGAGCCCAGTCCAGAGGTCATCCGCCTGTTCGGCGGTCCCGGCAGCGGGAAGACGACCGCGTTGCTGGACCGCGTCGAACAGTTACTCGAGGACAACGACGACGTCGAGGTGCGGGACGTCCTCGTCGTCTCGTACACGCGTGCGGCGGCTGCCGAGATCCGCGAGCGCCTGGCCGAGCGCCTCGACACCTCCCCCCGGTCGCTCCGGGGCAACGTCTCGACGATGCACGCCAAGGCCTACGACCTGCTGAATCTCTCGCGGGGGGACGTCGTCGGCGAGTCCGACAAGGAGGAGTTCTGTGACGAGTTCGGCATCGACTACGAGGACGAGTACGAGGGGTCCCGGCGCCGGTCGGCCCGGTCGACGACACTCGGCAACAAGGTGATCGCCACCAGCCAGTGGCTCCAGCGCACCTCCCGGGACGTCGCCGACTGGTACGACGTCCCCTTCCAGTGGGACGACAAGGAGGTCCGCCTCCCCCCCGAGATCGACGACAACGCCCAGACCGGCAACAAGTACACCCCGACCTGGCCCTCCGACGACGACCGGCTGGACATCCCCGAGGCGATCCGCGCCTGGCGCACCTACAAGGGCGAGCACGACCTCGTGGGCTTTGCGGACATGCTCGAGCGGGTCAAGCAGCGCTCGCTCCTCCCGAGTGTCGACTACCTCGTGATCGACGAGTTCCAGGACATCACCACCCTCCAGTACGAGGTCTACGAGGAGTGGCGCCCGCACATGAAGCGGGTGCTGATCGCCGGCGACGACGACCAGGTGGTGTACGCCTGGCAGGGCGCGGACCCGGACCTCTTGCTCGACGAGACGGTCACCGACGACGTCATCCTCCCCAACTCCTACCGCCTGCCCTCCCGCATCCTCGACGTCGTGAACCAGGAGGTCAGCCACATCGAGAAACGCCAGGAGAAGGACCTGGAGCCCCGCAAGGAGGGCGGGACCGTCGAGGCGGTCTCGCGGCCGTCGATGCTCGACCTGGTCCGGAACGTCCGCGCGACCGTCGAGGACGACGACGGCACGCTGATGATCCTCTTCCGGGCGCGCTACCAGATGTTCCAGTTCATCGACGAGTTCATCGACGAGGGGATCCCCTTCGCCTGCCTGACCGACCAGCGGATGTGGACCGACCGCCTGTGCCAGTACGTCGACGCCATCGAGGCGCTGGCCGACGAGGAACCGGTGACGGGGCTGCAGGCCCGCCGGCTGGCGGACATGCTCGCCGACTCCGCGTTCGGGACGGGCGACCGCGACGAACTGTTCGACGAACTGGACCAGCTAGAGGAGGAAAGCGGCGTCGAGGACATCACGGACCTGCGGGTCGACCCCGAGACGATCCGGGAACACGCCCCCTTCACCCCCGAGCCGCCCGCCGCGGCCGACATGCTCCGGAAGGTCACGAACTTCCAGGAGCGCTCCGTGGACGCCTACTTCAACGGTACCTACGAGGGGATGGACCGGGACCGCGTGCGCCTGGGAACGATCCACTCGGCGAAGGGCCGGGAGGCCGACCACGTCTTCGTCGCCACCGACCTCACCGAGAAGGTCGTCGAGCAGATGGCCGCCACCGTCGAGCAGGAGGGTCGGGACGTTCCCGGCGACGGGGAGTTCACCAAGCACACCGACCCCGTCCCGACGCTGACCGACAACGAACGTCGCGTGTTCTACGTCGGGATGTCCCGGGCCCGCGAGCGGCTGGTCCTGCTCGAGAACCTGGTCGACGGCGCCCCCACCCTTCCCGTCGACGTCCTGCTGTACAACGAGCCCAGCGAGCGCGGCATCGAGGAGGTCCTCGACGCCGACGCCCCGGTCGCCGGGCGGTAACTCACGTCTCGCGGTCCGATTCCTCGGGCCGCTTCGCGACCCGGCCGACGACCCGCTCGGCCACCATCCCCGGCACGTCCCGTGGCGTGACGAGATACTCCTCGACCAGCACCATCCCGGCGGCGATGGCGAGGAAGGCAGCGCCGGCCAGAAGCTCCCCACGGGTCAGGAACTGGAGCCCCAGCAGCGCCACCGGAATCGCGAGGACGAGCGTGGCGGCGAGCTGGACCAGCCCGATGATACCCCGGCTCACTGTCGGGTGAAGGCGGCCGCCGTCAAAAAGGTCGCCGGTCGCGGGCGGCCGCCACGGGCACGCGGCGGAGCCGGGAAGGGAAAGCGACTTTCGCGTTCCGGCCCGAGTGTGGGTATGTTCACGGGGATCGTCGAGGAGACCGGGGAGGTGCTCGCCGTGGTGGACGAGCCCGAGGGGCGACGGCTCCGGCTCGGCACCAGCTTTGAGGGGCTCACCCGGGGCCAGAGTATCAGCGTCAGCGGCGCCTGCCTGACCGCCGAGGACCACGGCGAAGGGTGGTTCGAGGTCTTCCTTGCCAGCGAGACCGTCGACCGGACCTACCTCGGCACAGTCGGCGAGGGCGACCGCGTCAACCTCGAGCGCGCGCTCCCGGCAGAGGGCCGGCTGGACGGCCACTTCGTGCAGGGCCACGTCGACGGGACCGGCGAGGTGCTGGGGGTCGAGCGCGTCGGCGACGACTGGTACTTCGAGTTCTCCCTGCCCGGCGACCAGGCCAGATACGTCGTCGAGAAGGGCTCCATCGCGGTCGACGGGGTCAGCCTCACCGTCGCCGACCGCCGGGAGGACGCGTTCACGGTCGCCATCATCCCCGAGACCTACGAGGTGACGACCCTCTCGGAGAAGTCGGTCGGCGACCCGGTCCACCTGGAGGTCGACGTGGTCGCGAAGTACGTCGAGAGCCTCCTCGACGCGGGGATGGTCGAGCGCCTGGCCGAGAGTGTCGAGCGATAACCGGGAGCGGCGGCCGCGAGCGCGTGTCGCAGCTGTCGCCGCGACCGCGCGAGAACGGGGAAGGGCAGGCCCGCAACGAGCATCCGGCGGCCTGCGGCCGCCGGTTCACCGTCAGAGCAGTGCTCTGACGAGCCCTCGTTCGGTCCCCTCACGAGGACACCGGACGCGAGCGCAGCGAGCGTCCGGCTTTTTTCACTATGTTTTTTGCGCCGAGCGGTGGCGAGCAGAGCGAGCCACCCGAGGCGCAAAAAAGTAGTCAGAGGAAATCGCGGACCTCGGAGTACCACATGTCGTGTTCCTCGGCCTCGCCGATGGCGTGGGCGACCCGGGCGGCGATGGCGTGCCAGCACAGCTCCGTGGGGTCGGCCGCGTCGAGGTTGTACTCGGCGTCCTTGCAGGTGCAGCCGTCGTCCTCGACGACGTACTCGTCCTCGTGGCCCACCACCACCGTGAAATCGCGGTACTCCTTCACCCGCCCCTCGCCGACGGCCTCGATGGCGCGGCTGCCACGGTCGCCGTGAAGAGCCACGATACGGTCGACTACACCGGGGGTGAGTTCGCCGGCGGCCCGCAGGTCGGCCGCCCACTCGTCGACCGCTGTCACGCCCGACGGTTGGCGAGCGGGCGGCAAAACACCGTCGGTGTCTCGGGCCGGCGCGGCGACGTCGACGGCCGACCACCGGGCGCGGCCGTCGTGACCGAACCGCGTCGAGGGACGACGGGAACGGTACGGCGACCGACGCCAGCACGTGTCGGATCTCTTCATGAAGTGTAGTTCACCGAATACTTATCGGGCTCTCGTGCGTCTGTTCTCACACGTTCGAGAAATGAGCGAACACACACATGTTGTCGCACTCTGTGGCAGTCAGGCCGAGAACAGCGTCACGCGGGTCGCCGTCGAGGAGGCACTGGAGGCCGCCGCGGCGGCGGGCGCGTCGACGGAACTGCTCGACCTCAGGCAGTGGGACCTGCCGACCTTCGACGCCGACGACCGGGACGCCGGCGACGCGCCGGCGTTCCGGCAACGCGTCCGGGAGGCCGACGCGGTCCTGCTGGGGACGCCGATGTACCACGGCTCCTACGCCTCGCCGCTGAAGACCGCGCTCGACTACTGCGGGTTCGACGAGTTCGAGGACACGACCGTGGGGCTGCTGGCTGTGGCCGGCGGGAGCTTCCCGCTGCCCGCTCTGGCACACCTCCGGGAGGTCTGTCGCGCACTCGAGGCGTGGACGCTGCCGACCCAGGTCGCCGTGCCGGACTCCCACGCCGCGGTCGAGGACGGCCGCCTGGCCGACGAGGGCATCGCCGAGCGGACGGCCACGCTGGGGCGGGAACTGGCCGCCTACGCCAACGTCTCCGCGTATCCGGACTGCCCCTCGGCGCCCGCGCCCGCAGTCGGGGACTGACGAGCGCGACGCCGCGCCGGGCGCGGGGCCGCAGGGTCCCGGTCGGCCCCGGTCTATCCCCACTCCACGCCGGTGACTGTAGCCATCTCGTCGACGGTGACGCGCCCGTCCGGGCCGTCGCCAGCGGTGACCGTGACGGCCACCTCCCGGGGGTCCGTGGCGGCGAGGTCGACGCAGTCGGCGTCGACCAGACAGTCGAACGACCAGAGCGGCCGGTCCCGGCTGTCGACCCCGTGGTCGTGCAGCCGGCCGACCACTCCCGGGTGCCCGAGCGCGAGGACCCCGGTCGGGACGTAGCTGTAGAAACTGCAGTGGTCACAGTCGACCGAGACGAGCGCCGGCTGGTCGCTGGCGTAGTGTTTCTCGTAGCGCTCGAGCGCCTGGAGCGTGGTCGCATCGGCGACCAGCCCGGCGTCGGTCGGCCCGGCACACACCGGACAGACCCCCGCGGTCGCCGACAGCCAGTACCGCCGGGTCCGCGTGTCGAACGCCCGGGCCACCGCCTCGCCCTCGCGACCGGCGAATCCGCCGGGGTCGAACGGGTAGCCCAGGACCGTCTGTGAACACTCCCGACACCGTATCCGGGCGAGAAACTCCTCGTAGGTAAACGCCAGTTGCGCGTCGCAGTCGGGACAGGTCTCCGACAGCGGAACCGAGCGGTCCGCGACTTCCTCCTCGAAGACGCCGCTCTGGACCGCGTCGATGACGCGGTGGCCGGGGTAGAGCAGTTCGTACCGGTCGTCGACGTGGGCGAGGAACTGCCCCTCGAGCTTCGAGAGGTGGTAGTTGAACTTCCCCGTATCGCGGACGCCGACCGCCCGCCGGAGCTCCGAGAACCGGAGGGCGTGGTTCTCGGCGTCCCACAGCGCCCGGAGAACCCCCAGCCGTGTCTCCTGGGCGACGACCGAGATGGCCTCCGCCGTACTGGTGTCGGGCTCGCCGTCCCGTTCGCGTCCCATACGTCCCCTGTTCGGCCGTTCCACTTAGTTCCAGTCGCCCCTGCCGGGGCGTCACCACCGCGTGAGCCGCGGGGTACGGGCCCGGGTAGAGGCGAACCTTCAAGTCGGAAGACGGGGCCACCGGGCGTGTGCCGTTCGTACTCGGGCGCCGGAGCGGGGACGAGGGCGGGCCGGCTGGAGTGCTGGGTCACTTCCTGGCCCGCGACGGGAGCCACGGGGCGGAGGTCCGGGTGGACCTCGACGGGCCACACGCGTCACTGGTCGTCGGCAAGCGCGGGACCGGGAAGTCCTACACCGTCGGGGTCCTGGCGGAGGCGCTGGCCGGCACGGCGGGCGTCGCGCCCGTCGTGGTCGATCCGATGGGGGTCTTCGGCGGGCTGGCCGACTGTGGCGCGACCGTCGTCGGGGAGCCGGCCGTCGCCGCCGGGGCGCTGTCCCCGCGGGCGTGGTGTGACCTGCTCTCGCTGTCCCCGGAGGGGAGCGTCGGCGGGCTGGTCTGGGAGGCCGCCACGGCCGCGGACACGCTCGCCGGCATGCGCGAGGCCGTCGACGGGGCGGAGGCGCCAGCGCGTGACCGCCGCGCCGCCGCGAACCACCTCCGGCTCGCAGCGTCGTGGGGCGTCTTCGACCCCGAAGGGCTGGAAGCCGGGAGGCTGGCCGAGCCGGGCGGGACGGTGCTCGACGTCTCGGGGCTGGCGCCCGCACCGACGAACGCGGTCGCCCGCGCAGCCGCGGACGCGCTCTACCGGGCCCGCGTCGAGGGGGAACTCGCCCGTCTGCCCTGGCTGCTGGTCGACGAGGCCCACGCTCTCTTCTCGGGGGTGGCGGGCCCCGGCCTCGAGCGGCTGCTCACCCGCGGGCGGGCGCCGGGAGTCAGCCTCGTCGCCGCCACACAGCGCCCCAGCGCGCTCCCGGGGGTCGCGGTCTCCCAGTCGGACCTGCTGGTCGCTCACCGGCTCACCTCGGGCGCCGACATCGAGGCGCTCCGGCGGACCCGACCCACCTATCTCGACGACCTCGACGACCGGCTCCCCGACGGGACCGGCGAGGCGCTGGTCGTCGACGAGGCCACCGAGACCGCACACACCGTGAGCGTTCGCGAGCGGGAGACGCCGCACGCCGGGGACAGCCCCAGCGCGAGCAGCCTGAGCGAGGAGGTGGGCTGACGGGCTATCCGGTGTCAGTGCCGTCCCCGGCGTCCCCGGTCCGCCACGCGGCGCGCCGGCGGTGGGCGGCGGCGACCTCGACCGGGTCGAACTCCCCGCCCTCGCCGACAACCGTCACCGCGTCGGCCGGCGTCACGTCGAAGGTCGGGTTCAGGACGTCGAGGTCCGGCACCCCGTCGCCGCTCTCGCTGTTCCCGTAGACCTCCCCGGGGTCGCGGGGTTCGAGGTCGACGACCCCGTCCCGGCGGACCTTGTCGACCGACCCCGCCACGACGACGTCGACCCCCTCCCGGGCCGCCGAGAGGGCGGCCCCGCGGGTTCCGGCCTTGTTGACGACGCGGCCGTCCGGGAGGACCGCGTCGGCGCCGACCAGCAGGGTGTCGGCCCCCCACTCGACCAGCTGGTGGGGGAAGGCGGCGTCCGTGGTGAGCGCGACTGCCGCGTCGAGCGAGTCGGCAGTCGCCTCGGCGACCCCGACCCCCTCGCGTCCGGGCCGGGACTCGGCGACCAGCACCGCGTCGGGCTCGGCGCGGGCGAGGGTTTCCCGGACGGTGCCCGACCGCGAGAGCGTCGCGACCCGGCCGCCGGCGCGTTCGGCCGCGCTCGCGGCCGCCCGCCCGTCGGCCCGGAGCGCCCGCTCGATGCCGGCCTCCGCGGCCGCCTCCAGGGCTGCCGCCGTCCGCTCGTCGGCCGCGTGGACCGCGCGGTCGACCCGGTTGGCGACCACGGGCATCGCCGGCCGGGCGGTCGCGAGCTCGCGGGCGAGGGCGCCCAGCCGCTGCCAGCCGGCACCGCTCCCGTCGCTGTCGTCCGCCGCCCCCTCGACTCGCAGGGCCGCCTCGTCCCGGAGCACCTCTAGGGCTCGCACGGAGAGGTAGGCCGCGCCGTGCTCGGTGTCCCCGGCGACCGTCTCAACGCGCGGGCGTATCCGGTCGTAGGACTCCCAGAGGTCCGTGACTGTCTCCCGCCGGAGGATCGCGGTCGGCGGGACCCACTCGTGGGTCTCGGTCTCCCAGTTGGGCTCGACCGCTCGGGTCGGGCAGTCGAACAGGTAGGGGTGGACTAGCCACTCCCCCTCGTCGTCGCGGACTTCGAAGGGGTCGCCGGCCCGGACGAAGGCGAGGGTCTCTGGGTCGATCCCCGTCTCCTCGCGGACCTCCCGACGGGCCGCCACGTCGGGGTCACCCTCGGCGTGGCCCGCGACCCCACCCCACAGCCCCTGGTACGAGCCTACCGTCTCGCTCCGGCGAAACAGGAGTACCTCCGCGTCGTTGCGCAGAAAGCAGGTCACGACCGCCGTCGCCATGCCGGGAGTTCGTCGCCGGCCCACTCAAACCTTGTCGGCGCCGCGGTGGGCTTTTGTCGGCCGCCCGCCACGCACCGGCATGGAACTGGCGATCATCAGCGACACCCACATCCCCTCGCGCTCGTCGGCTATCCCGGAAGGCTTCCGGGACCGGCTTCGCCGGGCCGACCGGGTGGTCCACGCCGGCGACTTCGACAGTTCCGCGGCGCTGGCGGACGTGGAGGGTCTCGCCGCGGACCTGACGGCGGTCGCCGGCAACACCGACCCCGACCTCGGGCTGCCGCGGACTGCGACCCTCGAGGTCGGCGACGTCACGCTCGCGGTCACCCACGGCGCCGGCTCGCCGCGGGGGTACGAGGGACGGCTGGCGGCGGCCGGCCGGGAGGCCGGGGCGGACGTCGTGGTCGGCGGCCACACCCACGAGCTTCTGGATACGACCCGCGACGGACTGCGGCTGCTCAACCCCGGTAGCGCCACCGGCGCCTGGCCGGCCGACCTGGCGACCATGCTGACCGTCCGGCCCGACGGCGACGGCCTCGAGGTCGAGCGCTACGAATCCTGGTGAGGCCCGTGTCCGGCCCGGGGCGCGGCGTGGGCGGGGCAGTCTTATGCCTGCCGGCCGCCTTCATCTGGTATGGAAGACGTCCTCTTCGAGTCCGAGAGCAAGCAGTCCCGTGCGGAGATCGCCGACTACCTGCGGCGGGTCGCCGACAGCCTGGAGGCCGGCGACGACATCACGCTGCGGGCCGGCGACCAGTCGGTCACCCTCGCGCCACCCCCGACCGCCGAGTTCGAGGTGAAAGCCGAGCGCGAACACGCCGGCGACGGCACGCCGGGCGAACTCAGCGTCGAGTTCGAGGTCGAGTGGGACGAGGACAGCGAGGGCGGAAGCGGCGGTGGCGACCTGACGATCGAGTAGGGAGGGCCCGGCCGGCCGCTTCTCAGCACAGCGCGTCCCACAGCGCCGCCAGCGTCGCCTCGTCGCGGGCGAACACCGAGAGCGGGCCGTCCTCCCGGCGGTGACAGCCGGCCTCGCCGGCCAGCAACTCGCCGGCGACCTGCTCGCGGTCGTCCGGGTGGAAGGTGACGTAGCCGTCGACCCGTCCCCGGGCCAGCAGCCCCCAGTAGACCACCGGTGCCCACGTCTCGACGACGCGCTTGCAGACCCCCCGGACCGCCCGGACCTGCTCGCGGTGGCGGTCGTAAAGCGTGTCGTCGGCGAGCACCGGTCCGCCGATGACCGACGCGACCGTGGCGTGAGAGGGCGGGACGCCGTCGCCCTCGGCGGCCGTCACCGGCCGGCCGTTGTAGGTGACGCCGCCGCCCCGGCGGGCGAGGTAGGTGTCTCCCAGGGCGGGCACCGTCACCGCCGTGACGACCGGCTCCCCCGCCGCCAGAAGCGTCACCGCGACGCCGAAGGTCGGGACGCCGGCGGCGAAGTTGTTCGTCCCGTCCAGCGCGTCGACCACCCAGCAGTAGCCGCCCTCGCACTCGCCGTTTCCCTCGTGGTGGCCCGACTCCTCGGCCCTGACCGCGTGGCCGGGGTAGGCCTCCCGCAACACCCCGAGCACCCGCCGTTCGGCGCCGCGGTCGGCCGCCGTCTTCACGTCGCCCGCCCCGTAGTCGGCGTCGAGCGCGCCGTCGGCGAACCGCTCGCGGAGGTACGCGCCCGCGTCGGTCGCGGCCGCGCGGGCGACCGCTGCGAACGCCTCGCGGTCGTCGTCGGCCGTCGAGCTGTCGTCCATACCGGCACCCGCGGCACGCCTCGCCGAATCGGTTTCGGTCCGCGGGCGGCCGGCGAGCCGGGCGAGCCGCAGCGACCGGGAGCAGCGAGTCACGCGAGCCGGGGACCCTGCCGCGGACGGCGGGCTTTTGGCCCCCCGCGCGAACACCCCGGTATGGAGGTATTCGCCGTCGAGGGGTTGCCGGAGGTCCGCGCGGGTGACGACCTCGCCGCGATGACCGGAGAGCGGGTCGACCTGCAGCCCGACGACGTGGTCTGTGTCGCGAGCACGGTCGTCTCGAAGGCCGAGGGCCGGACTGCCGACCTCGCCGACTACGAGGCCGGCGAGCGCGCCCGGCGGATCGCGACCCGGGCCGCCGAGGAGGCCGGCGAGGACAGGGACCCCCGGTTCGCGCAGGCGGTCATCGAGGCGAGCGAGGAGCTGCTGATGGACCGGCCGATCATGCTCGCAGTGACGCGCTTCGGGCACGTCACCGTCAACGCGGGGATCGACCGCTCGAACGTCCCCGGTTCGGACCTCCTCCTGCTCCCCGAGGACCCGGCAGCGAGCGCGCGCCGGCTGCAGGAGGGGCTGGGCGCACGGGTAGTCGTCACCGACACCTCCGGCCGGCCGTTCCGGTACGGCCAGCGCGGGGTCGCGCTCGGGTGGGCCGGCCTCCCCGCCGCCCGCGACTGGCGGGGCGAGCGCGACCGGGAGGGCCGGGAGATGGAGGCGACCGTCCAGGCCGTCGTGGACGAACTCGCCGGCGCGGCCAACCTCGTCACCGGCGAGGGCGACGGCGGGACGCCCGTCGCCGTCGTCCGGGACTTCGACTTCGGCGACCACGCCGGCGACGACGACCTCTTCCGGACCGCTGACGACGACCTGATACGCCCCGCGGTCCGGGAGTACTACGCGGAGTGACGGCGCCAGCTCCGGTCGGGCGCGCCGGCGCGCGGACAGAACCCTCATACCCGCGCCGACCCACGCTCCGGTAACCGATGGACGCCATCGAACTCACGCCGGAGCACCCGGTCCCGCAGCTCGGCGAGTGGGCGGAAACTGCCGAGCGGGAGGGCTTTGACACCGCCTTCGTCAGCCACCACTACAACAACCGCGACGAGTTCGTCGCGCTCGCGGAGATGGCCCGGGCCACCGACCGGATCCGGCTGGGGCCGGGGGTCGTCAACCCCGCCGAGACCCACCCGGTGACGCTCGCCTCCCGGATGGCCACCCTGGACGAACTCGCCGGCGGCCGCGGCGTCTTCGGCGTCGGTCCGGGGGACGCCGCGACCCTCTCGAATCTGGGACTGGACCCCGAGCGCCCGCTTCGGCTGGTGCTGGAGACGATGCAGGTCGCCCGGGAACTCTGGAACGGCGAGCGCGTCGACCACGACGGGACCTTCGAGGCCGTCGACGCCGGGCTGAACTACGAGGCCGGCTCCATCCCCGTCTACGTCGGCGCCCAGGGCCCACACATGACCAGGATGGCCGCCAAGTACGCCGACGGACTCCTCTACAACGGATCACACCCACGTGACCTCGCGTGGGCGGCCGAGCGGGTCGCGGAGGGGCTCGACGAGCGGCCCACCGGGCGTGGTGATTTCGACTTCGCGGCCTACGCGAGCGTCAGCGTCGCCGACGAGGAGGCAACGGCCCGCGAGGCCGCCCGGCCGCCGGTGGCCTTTATCGCCGGCAGCGCGCCCGAGCCGGTCCTCGAACGCCACGGGCTGGACGTCGAGCGCGCAGCGAGGGTCGGCGAGCACGTCGCTGCCGGGGCGTTCACGGAGGCCTTCGAAGCGGTGAGCGAGGAGATGATAGACGCGTTCTCGGTGGCGGGCACGCCCGAGACGGTCGCCGAGCGGGTCGCGGCCCTGCTGGAGACGGCCGACAGCCTCGTCGTCGGGTCGCCGCTCGGGCCGGAGCCGGGCGAGGCTATCGGGTTGGCTCGCGAGGCTCTGCGTCTGGCCCGCCGGTGACGAGGTTGGCGACCGCACCGAGGGTGAGGATGCCGAAGTAACCGACCGACAGAAGCACGAACAGCCCGCCGACGGCGACGAGCAGCGCCGACAGCGGGTCGTGGGTGGCGACGGTCGCGAACTCGCCGGGCATGTCGAGGACGCTCTGGATGAAGTCCGTGAGCAGGCTCATGCCACCCGCTTGCGGCCGGGGTCACTTGGAGTTGTCTCTCCGCCGCGACCGGGGCCGCCACCGCTAAGACCGGGCGGCCCCCAGGGTCGGGTATGGAGAACCGCTCGCTCGACGACTTCCTCGACGGCGAGGGGTCGGAGTCGGAACCGGCGGAGCAGGCCGGCCCGGACGCGACGGGGGAAGCGAAGGCGGAGCCGGAAACGGACGGGGAGGCGGACGCACATGCGGAGTCGGGGGCGGACGCGGAAGTGGATGCGGAGTCGGGGGCGGATGCGGAGTCGAGCGCTGACGGCGACGTGCGGGTAGAGCCGGCGGGCGTGGAGCCGGCGGCGACGACCTACGCCGCCGGAGAGGGGGAGTGTGCGGCCTGTGGCGGGGCCGTCCGGGAGCGCTGGCGCGGCGAGGCGGGGCTGGTCTGTCCTGCGTGCAAGGAGTGGTAACGCCTGGGAGCCGGTCCGGAGGCAGGCGGTGTCTGTGACGCCTGCACACAGCCAGTATCCTTACTAACCCAGGCGCCCAAACGGGTGTAGCACTCTCCCGTGCGAGCGGCGGGCGGCGGCCGCCACCGGCCCGCACACTCGCCACGGTCGCACACCCATGACAGACACCGACACGGACACGGAGCACGACGCCGAGGAGGTAGGGCCGACAGCCGGCCGGGGGGTCGAGGAGGCGAGCGCGGTCGTCGCCGACGTCGTCGAGAACGTCGAACGCGTCATCGTCGGCCACCACGACGAGGTCGAGCACATCATGACCGGGCTGCTCGGCCGGGGGCACATTTTGCTGGAGGACGTCCCCGGCGTGGGCAAGACGATGCTGGCCCGTGCCGTCGCCGAGTCCTTCGACGGCACCTTCAAGCGCGTCCAGTTCACCCCCGACCTGCTCCCCTCCGACGTCACCGGCGTCAACGTCTACAACCAGAAGACCAACGACTTCGAGTTCCGCCCCGGCCCCATCTTCGGGAACGTGGTCCTGGGCGACGAGATCAACCGCGCCCCGCCCAAGACCCAGTCGGCGCTTTTGGAGGCGATGGAGGAACAACAGGTGACCGTCGACGGCGAGACCCACACGGTCCCCGACCCCTTCACCGTGATCGCGACCCAGAACACCGTCGAGGGCGACCGCGCCTACGACCTCCCGCTGGCGGAGGTCGACCGCTTCATGAAGAAACTCCACCTCGGCTATCCCGGGGAGGACGAGGAGGTCGAACTGCTGGACCGGGTGGTCGGCCACCACCCCATCGAGGACCTGGAGGCGGTGACCACGCTGGCGGACCTGTCGGCGGCCCGGACGACGGCCGCGGGCGTCACCGTCGCCTCGCAGGTCCGGGAGTACGCCACCCGGCTCGCGGGATACACCCGCGAGCACGCCGCCATCGGAGTCAGTCCCCGGGGGAGCATCGCGCTGTTGCGCGCCGCCCAGGGGCGGGCCGTGCTCGACGGACGGGACTACGTCGTCCCCGACGACGTCCAGGCGGAGGCCGAGGTGGTCCTGGCCCACCGGATCCGGGCCGACGCCGACCACACCGGCCGGGACCTCGTCGCCGACGCGCTGGAGCGGGTCCCCGTCGAGTAGCATGCGGCTGACACTCCGCGGGTGGGGCGTGGTCTGTGTCGTCGGCCTCGCCGCCCTCTTCGCCGCGCTCTCGGGCGCCCGTGCGCTCAACGCCGTCGCCGCGCCGCTGGTGGTCGCGCTCGGGGTCGGCGCCCTCCAGCTCTCCCGGGCCGGCCTGCCGACGGTCTCCGTCGACGCGATACGCCCCGGCTTCCCCGACCAGACCCGCCGGCTCCGGGTCCGGCTCGAGGGACGGGCGCTGGCGAGGGTCCGGGTCCCGCTGCCCGACGGCCTGGCCGGCGACGCCGTCGACGCGACGGTCGACATGCCCTGCACCCTCGAGCGGACGGTCACGCTGCGGGCGCGTGGTGTCCACCACTTCTCGCGGGTCGGGGTCGTCCAGCGCGGGCCGCTGGGACTTGTGGCCCGCGGCGTCGAGGCGCCGGTCCCGGGCGAGGTGGTCGTCTACCCGCGCCGGTACGCCGTCACGGGCGCGACGCTGTCCTCGCTGCTCTCGGATGACGCGGTCGCCGAGCGCCAGGAGTTCGACCGGCTGCGGGAGTACGTCCCCGGCGACCCGCTCCGGAACGTCCACTGGAAATCGAGCGCCAAACGCGAGGAGTTTCTCGTCATGGAGTTCTCCTCGGGGGAGACCGACGAGACCGTCGAGATAGTCGCCAGCGCCACGGCGGGCAACGCCGACGGGATGGCCAGCGCCGCCGCCACCCTCGCCGGGCTCGCGCTCGACGCGAACCGCCCGGTGTCGGTGACGCTCCCGGACGGGGAGATCCCGGCCGGACAGGGCGAGAGCCACCGCGAGAACGTCCTCCGGCTGCTCGCCGAGACCGGCGGCGGCTCCCTCCCCGAGTACCGCCACGAGGCGGCCGACGTCTCGATACGGGCGACCGACCGCGGGACCACGGTCCGGGTCGGCGACCGGCGCCACGACTTCGCGGCGATCACCGCCGACCGGGTGGCCGACGGGGTGACGCCGGCGTGAGCAGCGGGCCCGGACGGGGACCGGCGTCGGCGGAACCGCGAGCCTCGTGGGTCGACCGGGCCGCCGGCTGGCTGTGGTCGTCGCGGACACTCGCGCTCGCTGGCGTGGCCGGGCTGCTGTTCTCGTTTCTGAGCGTTCTCTACGGCGTGGTGTCGGTGACCGGCGGGCAGGAGCCCTTCCTGGCGCTGGTAGCGGGGACGGCGCTGGTGGCCGTGCCCGTCTCCCGGTGGCTGCGCGTCAGGACGGTCGCGTGGCTCGCGCTCCTCCTGCTCGTCGGCGGGCTGGTCGTCTACCTCCTCTCGCTGCCCCGGACGCCGACGCCGGGGCCGCTGGTCGCGAGCGTCCTCGAACTATTGACCGGGCGGTCGGTCTACCGGATCAGACAGACCGAGCTGTGGGTGCTTGCGGTCACGCCGGGGCCGGTCTTCCTGACCGTCTACCTCGCCCTGCGGGAGTGGTACGCGAGCGCCGTCGCCGCCGGCGGGCTCGTGCTCGGCTTTCTGGTGCTCACGGGCGACGCCGGAGCGACGGTCGCCCTGCTCGGGGTCGTCTCCGGCGCCGCCGCCATCGGCTTCGGGGACTTCGCCCGCACGACGGACGGAACTGCGACCGGGGGCGGGAGCGAACGGCAGGGGAGTGCCCGGGCAGGTGGCGGGGAGGGGGTCGACCAGGGGCGGCGGACGCTGCTGATGGAGCTTGCCGGGATGGTAGTCGTCTCGCAGGCGGTCAACCTCTTCCCGACGGGGGAGGCGACGCCGCTGTCGCTGACCGGCGGCGGCGAGCGGACGGTCGAGGCGTCGCTTTTGACGGCCGACTCCAGCCTCGAGGTGCTCGGCTCGATCAGCCTCTCCCCGGAGGTCCGCTTTACCGTCCAGTCGCCGGTCACGACCTACTGGCGGGTGGGCAGCTACGACTTCTACACCGGTGACGGGTGGGTCAGGGACGGCGACGCACGGCCGTACTCGAGCCGGCTGTCCGCGCCACCCGGTCCGTCGACGACCGTCACCCAGGAGTACACCGTCGAGTCGGAGATGGCGGTGATGCCGGCGGCCTGGCGGCCGGTCAGCGTGGGCGACTCGACCGCTCCGGTCACCCGCGTCACCGAGGCGGGCGGGCTCCAGCCGGCCTCGGCGTTCGACGACGGCGACACCTACACCGTCACGAGCGAGGTCCCCCGGCCGGACGCGGGGCGGCTGGCCGGAGCCGGGACCGACTACCCCGAGCGGGTCCGCCAGCGGTACACCCAGCTGCCGGCGGACACGCCCGACCGAGTCGCCGAGCGGACCGCCCGGCTGACGGCCGAGGCCGAGAACCCCTACGAGACCGCCCGGACCGTCGAGGCCTGGCTGGAGGAGGAAAAGGAGTACTCGCTGAATGTCGACCGTCCCGAGGGGAACATCGCGGACAGTTTCCTCTTCGAGATGGAGGAGGGCTACTGCACCTACTACGCGACGACGATGGTGACGATGCTGCGGACACAGGGGATCCCCGCCCGCTTCACCGTCGGCTACACGCCGGGCGAGGAGTCGGGTAGGGACCGGCGGGTGGTGCGGGGATTTAACTCCCACGCCTGGGTCGAGGTGTACTTCCCCGACGCGGGCTGGGTCCGCTTCGACCCGACGCCGGCCGGCCCGCGCCGCGAGGCCGAACGACAGCGTCTCTCCCGGGCACGGGCCAACGAGGAGGAGGACGTCGAGCCCGACCGGACCCCCACCCCGACCACGGCGAGTCCCGACGGCCCGAACGACACCACCGGCGGCGGGAACGTCTCCACGCCGACAGTCACCGTCGACGTCGACGTGGGCGACCTCCAGCCGGAGACGCCGACCCCGGAGGGCAACGGGAGCGGCGGGTTCGAGCTGCCCGACCCCCCCTCGAGGGAGGAGCTGTTGCTCGGGGTCGTGGTGGTCGCCGGAGCCGCCGCCGGGATCAGACAGACCGGGCTGTCCCGCCGGGTCTCGCTGTGGGCCCGCGACCGGTTCGGGGACGACGACCCCGCGGCGGCCATCGAACGGGCGTTCACCCGGCTCGAACTGCACCTCGAGGAGGCCCACCGGGCCCGGGAGCCGGGTGAGACGGTCCGGGCGTACCTCGAGGACGTCGACGCCGGGCCGCGCGCCCGCCGGCTCGCGGCCATCCGCGAGCGGGCCCGCTACCGGGAGGAGTCGACGGAGGAACTGGCCGCCGAAGCCACGCAACTGCTCGCCGACATCCGGCACGCGCCGGCGGACGGCGAGGACGGCGCTGACGGCGAGGACGGCGCGACGGGCGGTGAGACGCCCGTGTCCGGGAATTGAGAGTCCCGACAGTGTTTAATAGGTCCGTTTCGTAGGCTCGGCCGTAATGTCGGAAGTCTGCTCGACGTGCGGGCTACCCGAGGAGCTCTGTGTCTGCGAGGACGTCGCCAAAGACTCCCAAGAGATCACGATCCGCATCGACGAGCGCCGCTACGGAAAGGAAGTAACGATCATCGAGGGGTTCGACCCGAGTGACGTGGACATGGACAGCCTGTCCTCGGACCTGAAATCGAAGTTCGCGTGTGGGGGCACCGTCGACGACGGACAGATCGAGCTCCAGGGGAACCACACCGGTCGCGTCGAGGATTTCCTCCGGGAGAAAGGGTTCAACGTCGCCTGACCCACCACCGCACGCTCGAGCACTCAGTTCTGACCGGCACGCTTCACCCCACAGCCACTGCTACCCGAGCATGACATGCGGCCGCGAGCGCGTGTCGCGGCGGCAGCCGCGACCGCGCGAGTCGGGGAAAGGCAGGCGTACCATGAGCATCCGCGGCGCGCAGCGCCGCGGTTCACCGTCAGAGCTTGCTCTGACGAGCCCTCGTTCGCGGTGCTCACGAGGACACCGGAGCCTCGCGGTGCTCGGCTCCGGCTTTTTTCACTATGTTTTTTGCGCCGAGCGAGTTGCGGGCCGGCGGCCCGCAACTGCATGCCGTGGCGGCGAAGCCGCCACGCGGTGCGCGACCGTAGGGAGCGCACCCGAAGCGGAAAAAAGTAGTCGTTAGGGCTCGAACTCGGTCAGTTCGCTCCGGTACGTGTCCCGGGGGCGGGTGGCGCGGTAGGCAGCCCGGTACCGCGAGAGCTTGCGGAGCAACACCGCGACCAGGAGCCCGTCGTAGGCGACCACGAAGCCGACGAAGGCGGCGAAGGTGGAGACGCCGAAGGTCGCGGCCAGCAGCTCCGGCAGCTCCGAGGCGAGGATGTTGTACAGCGCGTGGGCGCCGATGGCGATGAGCAGTCCCTTGAGGACGAGCGGGCCCGCGTACTCGCGGTTGAACCGGGCGAGCCCCAGGTAGTAGCCGGCGAGCGCGGAGTAGATGACGTGGCCGGGGCCGGCGAGCGCCCGGACCGTGGTGATGGCGCCGCCGGCGACCAGCGCGTCCCCGCCGGCCGGGCCGATGACGCCGGTGATGTAGAGGGCGTTCTCGATGGTGGCGAAGCCGAGGCCGGCGGCGGCTCCGTAGACGGCGCCGTCGACGACCGCGTCGAACTGGGGCGTGCGGTAGGCAGAGAGGCGGACGGCGAGCAGCTTCACCCCCTCCTCGACGGGAGCGACGACGACGATGAAGAAGACCGCGAAGAGGACCGACCGGGTCGTCTCGACGGAGCCGACCAGCCCGAAGACGAACTCCCCGAGAAGCGAGACGAGTAGCCCGCCGAGCACGGCGTTGAGGACGCCCGCGAAGCCGGCAAAGAGGAGGCCGAGCACGAACGTGCCGACGAGCAGCCGGAGCGGCTCGTCGGTCGTGATGTCGGCGTAGTGGATGTACGCCGCCAGCAGGAGCGCCGGAACGACCGAGAGGACGACGAACACGCCCACGACGGGGTCGTCGAGTGCGCCGAAGCCGCCGAGCGCGACCTGCGTGAGCAGGATGAGCGCGGCCAGCGCGACCAGCGCGGCCCGGGCCACGGGGGCCGCGGCCGCGTAGACCCGGTAGACCAGCCGGTCGACAAGCGAGCGGGGCTCCCAGTCGGCGACCTCCTGGAGGTCCCGGCTCCCGTCGGCCTGCCGCTGGACCGGGTCGCGGCGGCGCATGGGCGGTCGGTGGAACGGGAGCCACCTAACAGTTGCCACCCTCGCATGCCGGGGCCGCGAGACCCCGCCGGTCCCGGGTGACGGGCGAGCAGGTCTCGGAGGTCGCGAGCGACCGGAGCTTCCGAGGGGTTTTTCGCCGGCAGTGGCCTACGGAGGGTATGACGCTGACAGCGGGGGTGGTGGCCGTGCAGGGCGACGTCAGCGAGCACGCCCGGGCCATCGAGCGGGCGGCAGCCGCACACGGGCAGGACAGCGAGGTCCGCCAGATCCGCGAGGCCGGGCTGGTCGCCGACTGTGACGCCCTGCTGATGCCCGGCGGGGAGTCGACGACCATCTCCCGGTTGCTCCGGCGGGAGGGGATCGCCCCCGAGATACAGCGCCACGTCGAAGCCGGCAAGCCGGTGCTGGCGACGTGTGCGGGGCTGATCGTGGCCTGCACCGACCCCCAGGACGACCGCGTCGACCAGCTCGGGCTGGTGGACGTGACCGTCGAGCGCAACGCCTTCGGCCGCCAGCGCGACAGCTTCGAGGCCCCGCTGGACGTTCGGGGGCTCGACGAGCCCTTCCCGGCCGTGTTCATCCGCGCCCCGGCCGTCAGCGAGGTCGGCCCCGACGTGGAAGTCCTGGCCGAGTGGGACGGCCGCCCGGTCGCGGTCCGGCAGGGACCGGTGCTGGGGACGGCCTTCCACCCGGAGCTGACCGGTGACCCGCGGATCCACGACCTGGCCTTCTTCGAGCAGGCGACCGTCTGAGCGCCGCGCAGGCGACGGCCTGAAGGGGAGGCGTACCCTCCCGCAGCGTATGAGTGACACCGGCGACGGGTCGGCGGCCGGCAACCACGGGGACGTCATCGACGAGGTGTTCGCGGTCATCGAGGACCGCAAGGAGCGGCTGCCGGAGGGTTCGTACACGGCGTCGCTGTTCACACACGAGAAAGGGGAAGACGCCGCTCTGGAGAAGCTGGGCGAGGAATCCACCGAGTTTCTGCTCGCGGCGAAAGGCGACGACAGCGACGAACTCGCCCACGAGGCCGCAGACGTCGTCTACCACCTGCTGGTCGTCCTCGCGATGAACGACGTGACGCTCGCGGACGTACGCGCGGAGCTCGCCGAGCGACGATAGGTCAGGCGGCGACGGCGGGGACTCACCCGGCGACGAATCCGCCGACTGCGCCGCCGAGCGCGCTGTCGAGTGCCGCGACGACCGCGATCGCGACGGCGACGACGAACACGCCGGCGCCACCGAGGAACCCCCCGACCGGGCCGCCGACCGCCAGGCCCAGCGCCGTGCCGGCAATAGTGAACAGAACGGCGAGGACGAGCCCGCCGAGCGCTCCCGCGAGCAGGCCGTGCCAGGCGCCGCTGAGGATCCCGCCGCCGGCGAGGTAGCCGGCGACGATCCCCGCGACGAGCCCGGAGCCGACGTGGCCGACCACCGGCAGCGCGAACGCGGCCAGCCCCACGACGACACCCGTGATAAAGCCGTACAGGACCGCGCGCCAGTCAGTCATACTGGGGGTTAGCAGTCGGGCGGGTATCACTCCACCGACACTGGCCGACAACTGGCAGAGGAACGACAACGAACGGTCTTTAGGCTGTGACCGTCTACGGGTGACCGATGAGCCAGCCGTTCGAGGGGTTGCCGACGACGCCGACCGCCGACGAGCTGCTGGACCAGGCCTTCTCGCGGGCAGCCAGGGCGGGACGCGCGAAGTCCGGGGTCGAGGCCCAGCAGTCGATGCTGCTGACGGCCGCGAACGTCCTCTCGGACAACCTCGAGCACGTCGTGACCGCCTGGCCCGACATCGAGGCGCTCGACCCCTTCTACCGCGACCTCGCCGACGCGGTCGCCGGCGTCGACGACCTCCGCCAGCACCTCAACGAGGTCGGCTGGGCGGGCCGGAAGGCAGGCGAGATCCGCCGGGAATACGAGGGTCGCTTCGCGGACCCCGAGACCGCCCGCAAACTCCGCAAGCAGGCGTTCGCGCGGATGGCCGACGTCGTCGAGGAGGTCGACGACGACCTCGCCGCCCTCGCCGAGGCCCGCCAGGAGCTTCGAGCCCTCCCCGAGATCGACCCCGACCAGCCGACCATCGTCGTCGCCGGCTACCCCAACGTCGGCAAGTCCTCCTTCGTGAACCGGGTCACCCGCGCCGAGAACGAGACCGACTCCTACCCCTTCACCACCACACAGATCCACGTCGGCCACCTCGAACGCGACCACATCCGCTACCAGCTCGTCGACACCCCGGGCCTGCTCGACCGCCCGGCCGGCGAGCGCAACGCCATCGAGTCACAGGCCGTCAGCGCGCTGACCCACGCTGCCGACGCCGTCCTGGTCTTTCTCGACCCGACTGGGGAGTGTGGCTACCCGCTTTCGGTCCAGTGGGACCTCCGGGCGGACATCGCCGCCCGCTTCGACGTTCCCGTGCTGACCGTCGCAACGATGCGCGACAAGCTCGACGCCGACCTGGACGACGCGCGGGTCGACTACCACATGAGCGTCACGGAGGGCGACGGCGTGAGCGAGGTGCTCGACGCAGCTATCGAGGCCGTCGGCTACGAGCCCGACCTGCCCTTCGAGAGCTGAGCTTTTTATACAGAAGCGCGGCCACCGACCGCGTGCGCTGACGAGTCAGGCAGGGGGGTCAGCGAAACCCCGGCACAGTCGCCCTGCCGCGGTTCGTGTCGGTGTTCGCCATCGAGTGACGACCCGCTATCCGCCCTCGGTCCCGACGTAGCGGACCTCCGTCTCGATGTCGTGACCGGCCGCCCCGTCGAGGCGGGCGTCGAGCCGGTCGGCCATCCCGGAGACGGTCTCCCCTGGCGGAACACCGACGGTCACTACCACCCGGTTCGCCTTCCGGAACAGCGCGGTGTTGGTGTAGTCCACCTGTACGTCGAGCACCCGCAGGTCGACCCCGACGCTGCCCTCCGCCTCCTCGACGACCGACGCCGCCGTGGTTCGGATGCGTTCCTCGGTCGTCGCGCGGCTGAACGAGTCCAGAGTGACGCCGCCGAGAAACGCCGAGAGGACGAGGATAGCGACGACGAGTACCCCGATGCGCTTGAGCGTCGCGCTCCGGGCAGCGCCCCGTCGGAACCACCGCTCCGGCCGGTAGCCGGCGTACCACAGCACCGACAGTGCCGCGAGGTTGATCGAGAGGACGTTCACCGCCAGCAGCACACCTGACCCGAGTGTCACAAGTGGCGCGCCCCAGGCGGCCCCGATCCCGACGGTCGCGGCTGGCGGAATGAGCGCCACGGCGATCATCACGCCCACCAGGGCCGTGGAGACGCCGGAGGTGAGACTGAGTGCCCCGGCGACGCCCGCGCCGAGGGCGACGGCCAGCGAGAGAAAGTCGGGGGCGAGCCGCTCGCGGATCTGTCCCACGCTGGTAATGTCATCGAGCGGCGGGATCAGGTGGGCGTACCGAACCACCAGCGCGAACAGCGCCGCGGTCACTACCGCGAGCACGAGCCCGCCGAGCTGGTAGCGAACCCCGCGGACGAACAGCTCGCGGTCGTTGACGACCGTCCCGACGCTGGCGGCCATCGCGGGCCCGACGAGCGGGGCGATGACCATCGAGCCGACCACGACCGCCGGGGAGTCGAGCAACAGGCCCGCAGTCGCGATCAGTGCGCTCACGACAGTCATCACGACGTAGGTCCGGGGAGAGGGCGCCATGCTCGATGCGGTACTGGTCAGCTCCTCGCGGGCGATCCGGTCCTCGTCTTCCTCCCCGGCGTACCGCTCCTCGAGCTCTTCGAAGCGCCGGGAGACGACCGTGTTCGCCTCGAGCACGACGGTGTAGGCGTCGTCGTCGAGGCCGGCGTCCCGGAGCGCCTCAAGCACCGGTTCGACGGCGTTCGTCGGCAGCGGGACGTACGCGATGGCGGCGTACTCCCGGCTGCTGGTCTCGTCGGAGACCACGTAGTCGACGTCCTCCTCGTCCAGTGCGCCGAGGATCGTCTCGCGCTTTCCCGAGGGGATGGTGACCTGGACGAGTCGCACGTCTCCCCCGATGGGAGGGCCGGAAAAAGCGTTTGGGGGTTCGGCTCCGGAAGTGGTGGGCTTATCCACGCCAGGCGCGTAGCGGCGGTATGTTCGAGACGCGGCCCGACCGGGACAGCGAGGTGGTGCTCGTGGGCCGGTCGAACGTCGGCAAGTCGACCCTGATGCGCGAGCTCACGGGCCACGACTTCGCGACCGGCCAGCGCCCCGGCGTCACCCGCGAGCCCAACCACTACGACTGGGCCAGCGAGGACTTTCTCATCACCGACCTGCCGGGCTTTGGCTTCATGAACGGCGTCCCCGAGGAGGTCCGCGAGCGGATCAAAACCGACATCGTCCGGTACATCGAGACCCACGCCGACCACATTCTGGTCGGGGTGCTCGTCGTCGACGGGAAGGCCGTCGTCGACATCATCGACCGCCACTCCGGCCCCGATGAGGTCCCCTACGACATCGAGATGTTCGGCTTTCTCCGGGACGTGGGTATCCCGCCGGTCGTCGCGGTCAACAAGATGGACAAGGTCGACGACCGCGACGCCCGCCTGAACGAGGTCGCCGACCGGTTCGGGCTCGTTCCGCCCTGGCAACAGTGGCAGGACACTATCGCACCCATCAGCGCCAAGCGCGGGTCGGTCGACGCGCTCACCGGAGCGGTCCGTGAACACCTTCACGAGGCCGGCCGTGACGACCTCTTCCAGTTCTTCTAGACCACCTTTTCCCGTCGGGGTGCCTTTGCCTGCGGCGCTGCGGGCACCCCTGACGACAAAAACGTGGGCGAAAAAGACCGGAGGCGACCGAGCGAAGCGGGGAAGCGTCCGGGGTCCTCGTGAGCACCGCGAACGAGGGCTCGTCAGAGCGTGCGCTGACGGTGAACCGCGGCGCTTAGCGCCGTGGATGCTCGCCAGTCGCTGTCACCGGCGGGCCTGCCCTTCCCCGGCTCGCGCGATGCAACGCGCTCGCGGCCGCGATTCCCGCCGCGCGCGACTACGGCTCGACGACGACCTTGCCGACGACGCTCTCCTCCATCACCGCCCGGTGGGCCTCGCCGGCCTCCGCCAGGCTGTGGGTCCGGTCGATGGCCACCTCGAGCCGGTCCCCGGCGAGCAGCCGTCCGAGCCGGGCGAGGATCGGCGCCATGTCGGGCATCTCCGGGTGGGTCGCCAGGTTCGACATGCTCATGAGATGGATGTCGAGCTCCTTCGAGCGTGCGGCGGTCACGTCCGGCAGCGTCGCCCCGTCGCCGGCGATGACCGCCACGTCGCCCTCCTGTCCTGCGAGTTCGACGTCGGCCCCGAAATAGCGGTCGGGCATGTGATCCAGCACCGCGTCGGCCCCGCCACCCATCGCCTCTCGAGCGGCCTCGGCCAGGTCCTCACGGTCGTAATCGAGGACGGCGCTGGCGCCGAATCCCCGGACCGCGTCGTGGTGTTCGGGGCGGGCAGTCGCGACCGGTGTCGCCCCCAGCGCGTCCGCGAGGCCGACCGCGACGTGGCCGACGCCGCCGTTGCCGCCGTGGACGAACGCCGTCGCACCGGGCTCGAGGCCGGCGTGGTCGACGAATGCGCGCCAGGCGGTGACGCCGACGAGCGCGACCGCCGCACCCTCGGCGAAGGTCACGCCCTCGGGCAGGGGGGCGAGCAGGTCCGTCGGAACGACGGCGTAGTCGGCGAAGGACCCACCCGAAAAACGGTCGGTGTGCAGGCCCGTCCCGAAGACGCGGTCGCCCGCGGCGTAGTCGGCGCCCGCGCCGACGGCGGCGACCGTCCCCGCCAGGTCCGAGCCGGTGGTTTTGGGCATCGACGGGACGCCCCACGCCCGGAACTTCGCGTCAACGGGGTTGACACTCGCCGCCTCGACCTCGACCAGCACCTCCCCTGGCCCGGGCTCGGGCCGCTCGACCTCTTCGAGTTCCAGGACCTCCGGGCCGCCGGCCTCGTGGTAGCGAACAGCGCGCATGCCCCGAGATGAGCTGGCGGACCCAAAGACCTGCTGGCGCCCGCCCCGACCGGCGGGATGGCCGACAGCCGACGCCCAACTGCCAGACTGCCCGTCGGCAGCCAGGGCAGTTACGGCTACATGAAGTCGGCGATGCCCGACTGCTTGTTGTTGTCGTCCTCGAAGATCCGGTCGATGCGTTTCTCGAGGATCCGCAGGCGCTGTTTGGTGTACGCCCGGGCGCCGAACTCCTCGGCGACCCGGAGGGCGGTGTCCATGTACTTGTTGACCGACCCCTCGTGGACCGTGAGGGCGACGTCCCCGCCACACTCCCGGCACTCCCCCGTCAGCGGCGGCCGGCGGTACTTCTCGCCACACCCCCGGCAGAGGTACTCCTGGCTGGTAAAGGCCTTCAGGTTCCCGAGCAGGTCCGGCAGGAAGTGGTACTCGATGATCCGCTCGGCCACGTCGGCCTCGTCGACCGCCCGCAGCGTGCGGGAGATGGCGAGCTGGGCGTCCATCTTCTCCTCCATCGACCCCAGGGTCTTGTATGCCGACAGCGCCGGCCCGGCCGCGATGTTCCCCGTGTCGTGGGTGTGCGCGAAGCCGTGGTACTCCCCCTCCGTCCCCAGGCGGTCCTCCGCGATGGTCATGACGTCGGCGACCGCCTCGGGGTCTGCCATCTCCCGGGTCGCCTCGTAGAACTCCCGGGGATATTCGGCCATGATGTCGACGTTGTGGGCCTCGTCGTCGATCTCCGAGGGGTCGATCCGCGAGGACATCACCAGGGGCGCGTCCATTCTGCCACCTCGCTGATCCGGCAAGAATTTCCGGCTAAAGTTCAGCAGGCCGTCGAGCAACAGCATCACGCAGTCCTCGTCGCCGTCGCACTGTTTGACCGACATATCATTTGCTATAAGTGAATGAGTTTCCGAGACGGTGAGACAGTAGACGTGGTCGACATCGGATTCCGTGTAGGACACCTCCTCAACGGGGTCAAGGACGAACTGGTCAGTCCCACCGTCGAAGGCGTAGGCGGGTGCGTCGCCGACATCGACGGTCTGGACACACTCCTGCAGTCGTCGGTCCTTTCGCGAGAGGTGAAACCCGACGGTTTCTGCGAAGGTCACGGCGTCGGACCGTGAAACGGATATCTCGTGTCGAGGGCGGCTAAGCGAGTCGTCGTCTTGGTCGTAAAACCCAGGGAATTTCTCGCGCAGTAGCGCTGGTCCGACGGTGTTGACCGTGGCCGTGATGCCGAGTCGTGTAAGCAACGCCAGCAGGTCCGTCCTGAGTTCGTCGCTTACCGTCGTTGCGCTGACACGTGGGGCATCCCCGTCGGCCGAACCGTCGCCACTGAAATAGCCGCGGAGGTACGCGGCAACGGTCCGGTCGGGTGCGTCGAAAATGCACTGGGGGACGCGCTTGGTCGGAGCAGAGACACCCGCATCGAGGACCGTATCGAAGACCGCCCGGAGGAGACGACCGGACGCCGTCACCTTCGCGTGGTTCTCGACGTACGGGTCGGCACCGAACTCCTCGCGCAACGTGTCGAGGAAGAACCGTCGGGCCTCCTCCTCGGTCCCGCAGAGCGTCGTCTGGTGGACGGTGCCCTTGGTTGTTTTCTGCTTGCGTGTGAATCCCTCGGCGGCGTAGTAGCCGAGTAGCGTCGCAACCCGGTCCCCAAGCTCAGTCATCCGGTCCACCGTCGCAGTGTCCCGCTTGACGCCCAGCGTCACCTCTGCCGGGACGAACGAGCACAGGTCAGAGTCGGTCTCGAAAAACTCCCCGAGTAGTGAGGCCGGAATACTCTCGCGGTACAGGTAGTTACTCAGCCGCTTCTTCGTCATCCCGAGCCACTCCGCGGTGCTCTGTAGCGGGTAGAACTCGCCCTCCCACTCGTCAGCGAGACGGTCCTCGAACAGCGTGTAGAGGAGATCCCTATCGAGACCCTGGATTATCAACCGGTCCCGGGCGACTACGTCGCCGTCAAGGAATTCACGAAGGAGGTCCAATTCGGGTACCGCGTCGGAGTGGGTGATGTCGTCGAGGTGTGCTGGTGTCGCCAGACGGTCGCCCTCGTCGAGAGCCCCGGCCGCGACTGACACGAGGCGGCCGAGGTCGGGGTCGTACACGTGTACGTCGTGGTCGGGGGTGACGGACAGTTCCCTGCCGGAAACAGTCCGCACGGTGACGACGTGGTCGGGTGCGGGGTGCTTGCTGAGCGACTGGACGGGCTGAACCGACTGCGTCCCGTTCTCGGCGAATGCAGGAACGGCGAGGTCACCGTCGAGATGGTCGAGCGAGTCGACGAGTGTTCCGAAGGCATCCCGGTCGGCGGCCTCGTCGTCGAGATACTGGTCGGTCAGTTCATCGATCCGCTCGTGGCACCAGTCGCCGGTTTCGTCTCTGTACCACACCTTCGTCTCCGGGTGGAAACAGTTCCGCCGTTTCGAGGCGTGGAAGTAGGGGTGGGCGTACCCGACGGCGGCACTCGTAAAGCCGACGACGCGGCCGACGACGGCCGCGGAGGTGTGGGGCGCCATCCCGAAGACGAGTTCGCCGACCAGGTCTTCCCGCTCCTCGAGGTCGTAGAAGGCGTCGAGCCCGTAGTACTGGGTCAGCAGGTCGTCGACGAAGTCGGCGGTCGCGAGCATGTGCTCGGCGGCCCCGTCCGAGAGGACGACGTCCTGAACCTTGAGCTCGACGAGCTGGTCGTCGTGGCGCAGCGGGTCGCCGTGGATGTCGGTCCCGTAGCCGAGCTCGCGGAACTGCTCGGCCGTGACGTCGAGCTCGGCCGGCCGGACCGACGTGACCGGCAGGTCGGTCATGTCGTAGCGCACGGTGCCGTCCTTGAACGCCGAGACGCCGTGTTTGGCCCGCAGGATGCCCTTCTCCAAGGGTTCGGGCGCTTTCTCCTCGGAGGTCAGCCCCTTGACCGCTTTCAGCGTGTCGAAGGCGGAAGGGCGCTCGCCGACGTTGTCGAGCGCCGCCTGGAGCCGGTCGTGGACGTTCAGCGTCGTCGTCTGCGTGGGGGAGGCCAGCGTCCCGCAGGCGGGGCACTCCGCGCGGCCGGACTCGTCGGGCTTGACCTCGCGGTCGCAGTCCCGGCAGACGTAGACCGGGTCGGTGACACCCCCACAGTCGGGGCACCGGGCCTCGTGGCCCCGGCTCGCGCACTCGCGACACTCCCGGCGGCCGACCTCCACCTCGACCTCCCCTCTGGTTCCGTCGACGGCGTCGCCGTGGTCGGCGGCCGCGGCGACGTCGCGCTGGTTCCCGCCGGCGTCGCCGATGGGGTACAGCGAGTGGACCGCCGGGGACAGCTCCCGCTGTTCCGATTTCTCCGGTCGGCCCATCCGGTTGCCCACCCGCGTGGGCGCCCGCTCGCGGACCCGGAAGGGGGCGAGTTCGTTCACCGCCTCGATGGCGTTGTCGCCGCCGTCGTAGCTGCTGGCCGCCTCCGAGAGGTCCCCGCGGTCCCACGAGCGGGTCAGGTCCTCGGTAAAGCCCAGCGAACGCGCGAGCGGCCGCCAGTCGGGGACGAGCAGCCGCTCGGACTCCTGGGTGTGCTCGACCAGCAGCGACTCCAGGGTCTCCCGGACCCCCTCGGTGCGGGGAAGCGCGAGCAGCGTCTCCGTGCCCCCGCGGTCCCCCTCACGGCGGCCGTCACCCCCGCCCTCGTCCATCGCTGCCCCGTCAGCCGCGACGGCGTCGGCGGCCTCGACGGCGTCGGCCAGCGCACAGAGGTCGTCGACGCTCACGTCGTGCCAGAGGTAGGTGTAGGCCGGGTGCAGCGGGGCGTCGTACTCCTCTGCCCAGGCGAGTGCCTCCGCCGCGGTCGGGTCCGCGAGGTCGACGGCGACGTCGTCTTCGAGCGCCTGGACGGGGCCGCCGGCGTCGGCGAACTCCTGGCGCCACCACTCGGCGGTGTAGGAGGCCGGCGCGAGCGGGTGGTTGTTCTCGACGAACTCGCCGTAGTTGACCAGATACTCCCCCAGGTCGAGCACCGACTCGACGCCGTTTCTGACGGCCAGGGCCTCCTCGGCGTCGTCGATCCGGCGGACCTCGCCGTTTGCCAGCCGGACGGTCGGCCCTTCGATGGTGTCGACGGGGACGACCCCCGCGGCCTTGCCGGGCCGTTCGGTCTTGATCTGTGTCCCTGTGGCGAGGAAGTCGTCGACCAGGTGCATCGTCGCCGGGTGGACGCCCGCCGTCGCGTGGCCGTGGTTGCGGGCGCGGCCGTAGCGCAGCCGGAAGCCGCCGGGCTCGCTGGGATGGGAGAACACCGGCCGGCCGGCGATCAGGTCCCGGAGGTACTTCTTCGAGGGGTCGGGACGGGGCGGGCCGGCCGCCCCGTCCCGGTCGCCGTCCTCCCCCTCGTTCTCTTCGCCTGCGGGGCCGTCGTCCTCCTCGCCCTCGTCAGCGGCGTCATCGCCGTCGGCCGCGTCGTCTTCGTGGTCCTCCTTGTACGCGCCGTCGATGAGGTCCTGGAGCCAGGGCCAGTCGACCTCGTCGAGTTCGCGGGTGTACCGCTGGATCTTGGGGGCCTTCAGCGCGATCCCCTCGGCGAAGACCAGACACATCCCCCCGCGGGAGGCGTTGGTGTCGACCCGCTCGAGGTCGCGGTAGCCCTCGACCTCCTCGTCGCCGGTGGCCTCCCCGTCGAGCATGACCGGCATGTGCTCGGCGATGAACTCCGCCTCCGGTTCGATGGGGCTGTACTGGAGTCCCGTCTCGGAGTCGTACAGCGCCACCTCCTCGGCGTAGCGCCCGACCTCGTCGCTCCGGGTCCGGTACTCCTCGATCCCTAAAAGCGTCCGGGCGTAGTCGGCGACGAGCACGGAC
Organism: Salinirussus salinus; assembly: GCF_009831455.1. Lineage (NCBI taxonomy): Archaea > Methanobacteriati > Methanobacteriota > Halobacteria > Halobacteriales > Haloarculaceae > Salinirussus > Salinirussus salinus. The sequence goes on from NZ_WOWO01000003.1 coordinate 105,854, forward strand.
AGCGCCTGCGCGGTCCCGCCCGCCGAGCGGATCGGGCCGGCGTAGTAGACGTTGACGAACTCCGTGCCGTCGTCGTTTTCCAGCAGTTCGACGCGGTCGATCCCCTCGATGGGGGCGGCGACGACACCCTCCGTGAGGAGGGCGACGGCGGTCCGGACCGCGCCCTCCACCTTGCCGGCGCGGGTGTCGTAGTCGCCGACGGTGCCCTCGACGAAGTCCTCGACCAGCGCCAGCGCCGCTTCCTCGCGGGACATCTTCCCGTCGAGTTCGCGGACCCGCTCGGCGACGCCGTCGATGCCGAGGATGTTCTCGACGCGGTCGGCCATGTCCTTGGCGACGGGGATCTCCACGCTCTCCGTGGGGTCGCCGCCACGCTCGCGGGCCCGGGTGGCCACGTCGAAGGCGTCGTCGAGGCCGTCCTCGAGTTCCTCGAAGTAGCGGTCGTCCGCGGGACGCATCAGAGGTTCCAGAGGTCCAGGTCGGTCACGGGGTCGCGCTCGCGGACCAGGTCGGTGTCGAACGCACGGAGGTAGAGCTCGCCGGCGAAGACCGTCGCCGAGTCCAGGTGGCCGGCGACCGTCGTCCCGTCGGGTCGCGAGAGCGCGACGTGAGTGTGCGCGAAGGGCTCGCCATCCAGCGTCGAGACGTTCCCCACGGCGGGCACCACCTCCAGCGGTTCCTCGAAGACGATGCTGTCGTACTCCTTGGTGTCCTGGTCGTAGAAGGCGAGTTCGGCGTCCTGGACCGCGCCCAGCCCGAAGAAGAAGGCGGAGGCGATCCCCTCGTCGGCGGCGAAGGCCTCGATCTGGGCCCGCCAGTCCCCGCCGTGCTCCAGCCGCGCGACGAACTCCCGGGTGGCGTCGACTTCCTGGTAATCCATGTCCGGGCCGACGGCTGGAGCCCCCAAAAACACACTGGTCGTCACGGTGGGGGTCAGGCGGGCAGCGAGACCCGGCCGGCGACGAGGTTCCGGGTGGCGTCCCAGAACTGGAGTTCGGTGACCGTCCACTCGACGGGCTCGACGGGACCGAGCACCCGCTCGGCGGCGTCGCGGCTCCCCCCGCGGGCGACCGTCACGTGGGGGGTGTACTCCTCGCTCTCGAGGCGGTCGACGGGCTCGAAGACCCGGCAGAGCCGCTCGTGGAGCTCCCACAGCCCCGGCGACTCGACGGCCAGATAGACGACGGGCCCGGGGCCGGCGGTGGGTTCGGCGAACTGGTCGACCCGGTCGACCCGGACCTCGAAGGGCGGGGTCCCCGCGATCGCCTCGCGGGCGCGGGCCTCGACCCGGTGGGGGTCGCCCTCGGGGAGCCGCTTCGCCACGAGCGTCCGGTCGTCGCGAACGCGCACCCCGCCGGCGTCGGTCCGGGCCTCCCGGGAGCCGGCGGAGCCGACGGCGGAGCCGAGGTCGGTCCCGCCCTGCCTGGCGGTCAGGTCGGCGGCGACCTCCGCGGCCAGCCCGGAGACGCGGCCCGGCACCGGGACGTTGACGCTGTTCACACCCGGTCGTCGGTGACGAGGGGCGAAAAGCGCGTCGGGAGCGGCGAACGGAAGCGGCAGGCGGTGAGCGGGGAGGGCAAGCGGCGTGGGTGTGACGGCTACAACCGGTCGAGCAGGTAGAGGACGATCAGGATGATGATGGCCACCCCCAGCAGCTTGGGGAGGGGGACGAGGATGAACTGGAGGACGTCGACGAAGGCCTCCAGGACCTCCAGGGCGAGCCAGACCACCACGAGGACGAGGATGACCTTCAGCAGCGTGTCGGTCTCGATGTCCATACCCGGCGGTTTCCCGCCCGAGGGATAGTCTTTCTGGCCCGCCGTCGGCAACAAGCCATTTCAGCAGTGGAGGCGAACGCGTGGACCGATGCGAGTTGCAGGACGAGTCGTCGTCGTCGCGTTCGCCGTGGCCGCGCTGGTGCTGACTGTGGCCTCTGTCGGTGTCGCAGTACAGGATGGCCCCGTCGGACAGACCGGCATCGACGCCGACTCGACGACGCTTTCGGCCGCCGTCGGACCGGACGGCGACGCCGACTGGCGGGTCACCTACCGGATCGAACTCGACGACCAGAACGCCACGGACGCCTTCGAATCCCTCCGGCAGGACATCGAGGCCAACCGCTCGCGGTACGTCGCAACCTTCCGCGACCGCATCGGGGCCACCGCCGCCAGCGCCGAGAACGCGACCGGCCGCGAGATGTCGGTCGGGAACTTCAGCGTCGAGGCCGAAACCCGGGCACAGCCCGACACCACCTTCGGCGTAGTCACCTACCGCTTCGAGTGGGACGGCTTCGCCGCGGCCGACAGTGACCGCATCGCTGCGGGGGACGCGCTCGACAGGCTGATCCTCGATTCCGGGACCGCCCTGCGGGTCTCCTGGCCCGACGGCTACGGGGTCACGGGCGTCACGCCCGACGCCACCGAGCGCGAGGAGGGAGCCGTCGTCTGGCGCGGCCCCGCGGACTTCAAGGCCGGCGAGCCGCGGGTCACTGTCGAGCGGGGCGCCGGGTCCACGCCGACGGAGACGGCGTCGCCGGGCGGCGGTGGAGGGGACGGCGGGCCGGGCGACGGGACGAACAGCGGGCTCGGCAGCCTGCTCCCGGTCGCGCTCGCCCTGGTCGTCGCGCTGGCCGCCGGGGGCGTCCTCCTGGCTCGCCGGGGGAACGTCGGGCCAGTAGGCGGGGACAGCGGGAGCGATGGCAGCGGGAGCGACGACGGCGGAGCCGGAGCCGCGGGCGACGACGCGCCCGCGGCCCCGCCGGAGGAGCTGCTCAGCAACGAGGAGCGGGTGCTCCGGCTGCTGGAGGAGAGGGGTGGTCGGATGAAACAGCAGGAGGCCGCGGCGGAACTGGACTGGACGGCCGCCAAGACCAGCCAGGTCGTCGGCGACCTCCGCGACGAGGGCGAACTCGACTCGTTCCGGCTCGGCCGGGAGAACGTCCTCACGCTCCCCGACGTAGAGATCGACGGCAGCGGTGGCGACGACGAGGAGTGAGGCCGGTGGCACCGCCCGGAACGAGACCCCGGCAGTAAAGCGGCGGAAACCGCAGGACAGAAGCCGGATAAATCCGCGTTAATCCGGCTTGATCGACGCTGATCGGCGTTCGAGGTTTGGGTCTTATATGCAGAGGCGGGGACAACGGGGAGACACGATGCGACGCACAACCCTGCTCGCGGTCGCCGTCGTCGCCGCCCTGGTCGCGGTCCCCGCCGTGGGGGCAGCGACGGCCGGCAGCGGGCCGGTGGCCCAGGCCGACAACGCGACGAACACGACGAACGCGACCAGCCCCGGCGAGCGCCTCTCCGGCGTCGTCGGCGTCCAGGGGGCCGAACTCGAGGGGGAGGTCGAGACGCGGAGCTTCGGCCTGCAGGTCGCCCGTGCCGCCTCCGAGGATGCCCGCGCTGCGGTCGTCCGGGAGCAACTCGGAAACGTCCAGCAACAGGTCGAAACTGTCCAACGCCGGAAGGCTGCCCTCGAGGAAGCCCGGGCGAACGGCTCGATGAGCGAGGGCGAGTTCCGGGCCCGCGTGAGCGAACTCGCGGTCCGCGGGGGGACGGCTGCGGAGCTGGCCAACCGGACCAGCGAGACCGCCGGCAGCCTCCCGACCGCAGTGCTCGAGGCGAACGGCGTGAACGTCACGGCGATCCAGCAGCTACGGCAGGCGGCCGGGAACCTGACCGGGCCCGAAGTCGCGGCGATCGCCCGGTCGATCGCCGGACCGAGCGTCGGCAGACCGGCCGAGGCCCCGCGCGGTCCGCCGGGAGCGCCGGGGGTGCCCGGGGACGTGACCGAGACACCCGACGGGAACGCCACCGGAACGCCCGACGGCAACGCGACCGTGGCGTCGGACGGCAACGCGACCGAGGGAAGCGACGGCGACACCACCGCTGGGCCCGGCGGGCAGGGAAGCGACGGGGACGGCGCGTCCGGCAGCCGGGACGGCACCGCGACGGCGAACGGGACGGACACCCGGGGCGGCGAGCGCTCCGGGACGTAGCGTCACGGCGGTCGAGCCGGAGCCTGCGAACTCCTCACAGGCCGGCTGATTCTCGGAAGATATTTGAAGACACACCGGAAAGGAGTAGCCACATGACGCCGACCCGCGCGTCCGGTCACGCCCGACCCGCCAGCGGGTCCGCCCTTCTCCGAGTGCGACGACCGGGCCGGTAAGGCCCGCTTCATCCACTCCCCCAGTCCCGAACCGTCCGACCGCCGCCCACCGTCGGGTCCTTGGGCGGTCAGCCGTTCAGTCGACACCCGACACCGGAATCACACACCACACCCCAAAACACACCGCACACATGCCAGAGGAACCATCCCGCGTCGCGCTCGCCTTCTCGGGCGGGCTCGACACCACAGTCTGTGTACCGCTGCTCGAAGAGGAGTACGGCTACGACGAGGTGGTCGGCGTCACCGTCGACGTCGGCCAGCCCCGCAAGGAGTTCGACGAGGCCGAGGAGACCGCCGCCGCGCTCGACGTCGAGCACTACGTCGTCGACGCCCGCGAGGCGTTCGCCGACCTGTGCCTGCGGTCGGTGAAGGCAAACGCCACCTACCAGGGCTACCCCCTGGGGACGGCGCTCGCTCGCCCGGTCATCGCGGGAGCGATCCTCGACGTCGCCCTCGGGGAGGGGTGTGACGCCGTCGCCCACGGCTGCACCGGGAAGGGCAACGACCAGCTCCGGTTCGAGGCCGTCTGGCGGGATTCCCCGCTCGATGTGGTCGCGCCCGTCCGCGAACTCGGCCTGACCCGCGACTGGGAGCAGGAGTACGCCGCCGAGCGTGGCCTGCCCGTCGAGGGCGGCAGCGAGGGCCGCTACAGCATCGACACCAACCTCTGGAGCCGGTCGATCGAGGGCTCGGAGCTGGAGGACCCCGCGACCATCCCCGAGGACGACATCTACGACTGGACCCAGACCCCCGGGGGGAAGGCGGCCGAACTCGTCGAGGTCGAGTTCGCCGAGGGCGAGCCGGTCGCGCTGGATGGCGAGGGGGTCGAACCGGTCGAACTGATCGAGACGCTCAACGAGCGGGCCGGTGCCCACGGCGTCGGCCGGACCGACATGATGGAAGACCGGATGCTCGGGCTCAAGGTACGGGAAAACTACGAACACCCCGCAGCGACCGTCCTCCTGACGGCCCACGAGGCCCTCGAACAGCTCGTGCTCACCCAGGAGGAGCGCCAGTTCAAACAGCAGGTCGACGCCCAGTGGGCCCAGAAGGGGTACCAGGGGCTCGTGGATGCGCCGCTCGTGGATGCGCTGGAGGGCTTTATCGACACGACCAACGAGCGCGTCACCGGCACCGTCACCGTGAAACTGGAGGGCGGGCACTGCCGGCCGGTCGCCCGCGAGAGCGAGTACGCGGTGTACTCGGAGTCGGCGGCCTCCTTCGACGAGGAGGACGTCACCGGCGGCATCACCCAGGAGGACGCCACCGGCGTCGCCAAGTACCACGGCTTCCAGTCGCGGCTGGCCAACCGCGCCATCGAGAACGCGCGCGGCACGGACGGGGAGGAGTGAGATGACGGGGGAAGGTGCGGACGACGACGGACCCGGGGCGGACGGCGAGAGCGTCGTCCGCCGGGACCGCTTCTCCGGTGGCCCCGCCCGTGCCTTCCTCTCCTCACTTGCCGACGACGAGCGCATCTTCGCCGCCGACCTCGCCGTGGACCGGGCCCACGTCGTGATGCTCGCCGAACAGGGGATCATCGAGGGAGAGGACGCCGGGGCCATCCTGTCGGCGCTCGCCGAAATCGGGGACGCAGGTCACGCCGCGTTGCCCGACGGCGAGGACGTCCACGAGGCCATCGAGACGGCCGTCATCGACCGTGTCGGGCCCGCGGGTGGGCGGATGCACACCGCCCGCTCGCGCAACGACGAGGTGGCCGCCTGCATCCGCTACCGGCTGCGCGAGGACCTGCTCAAGACGCTTTCGACGCTGGTGGAGGCCCGCGAGCAGCTGCTGGAGACCGCCGGCGGACACACGGAAACGGTGATGCCCGGCTACACCCACCTCCAGCCGGCCCAGCCCACCACCGTCGCCCACTGGCTGTGCTCCTACGAGGAGGCACTGGCGCGAGACACCGCACGGCTGGTCGACGCCTACGACCGGGTCAACCGGTCGCCGCTGGGCGCGGCGGCCTTCGCCGGGACGAGCTTCGACGTCGACCGCGAGCGGACCGCCGGGCTGCTGGGATTCGACGGGCTGGTCGAGAACGCCACCGACGCGGTCTCCGCCCGCGATTTCCTCGTCGAGACGACGGCGGGGATGGCCGGGCTGGCGACGACGCTGTCGGGGCTTGCAGAGGACCTGGTGACGATGGCCAGCAAGGGTCACGTCGCACTGGACGACGACTACGCCTCGACCTCCTCCATCATGCCCCAGAAGAAAAACCCCGACACCCTCGAACTGGTGCGGGGCCGGACCGGCGACGCCGTGGCGGGGCTACAGGGCCTGCTGACGACGCTGAAGGGGCTGCCCCGCGCGTACAACCGCGACCTCCAGCGGGCCGGCCGGCACGCCTGGGACGTGATCGACAGCACGACCGGGAGCGTCGAGGTGGCCGTCGGCGCCGTCGCGACCGCCGAGTGGCCGGCCGACACGCTGGAGGAAGCGGCCGGCGAGGGTTTCTCGACGGCGACGGGCGCGGCGGACCTCCTGGCCCAGGCTGGCGTCCCCTTCCGGACGGCCCACGAGGTCGTCGCGCGGGCCGCCGAGGGGATGGCCCCCGGGGAGTCGGCGCCCGGCATCGACGCGCTGGACGCGGCGGGCGAGGCGGTGATGGGCGAGCCGGTGACCGGCCGCGTCGACCGCGAGGCGCTGGCCGGGGCGCTCGACCCCGCCGCGAACGTCGCGATGCGTGACTCGCGGGGCGGACCCGCCCCCGAGGCCGTCGAGGCCCACCTGGAGCGGGCCCGTGAGGGGCTCGCCGAGGACCGCGAGGCCCTCGGGCGGCGCCGCGAACGCGTCGAGGACGCAGGCGAGCAACTGAACGCGGAGGTGGCGACGTATGTCTGAGACAGGCAGCGTCGCCGGGCCGGCCGCCCAACAGGGTCAGCCCCGCCCGCAGCCGCGACCGCCGCTGCCGCCGTCCCCTCCCCGGGGACGAATTACCAGAAATAGTATATACTGAAACGGAAGAGGCTACGGAGGCCGTCAGGCACCGTCAGAGTGGCGTCTGAGTCACCAATTCTTTCTGATAGGTTCGAAGGCTTTAAGTAAGTAGGCGCGCGAGGGGGGAGTACAATGGCAGACTGCATCGAGTGCGGGGCCGAGGTCTCCCTGCACGAGGACCTCGAAGTCGGAGAGATCGTCGACTGCGCCACCTGCGGTGCCGAACTCGAGGTCGTCGGGGTCGACCCCGTCGAGCTCGACACGGCGCCCGAACTCGAGGAGGACTGGGGCGAGTGAGCACCGCGGCCCGCGCGACCAGGAGGACAGCATGAAAGTCGGACTCTGCTACTCCCGGATCCGGAAAGACGAGAAACTCCTGCTCGGGGAGCTTCGCGACCGGGGACACGAGGTCGCCAAGGTCGACGTCCGCCGCCAGCGCTTCGGCCTCGAGGAGCCGCCGGCGGACATGGCCGGCGTCGACGTGCTCGTCGACCGGTGTCTCGCAACCAGCCGGAGCCGCTACGTCACCCGCTTTGCCGACGCCTACGGGATCCCCATCGTCAACGGCGCCGAGACCGCCCGGATCTGTGCGGATAAAGTCGAGAACTCCCTGGCGCTCGCGGGGGCGGGCGTTCCCACGCCGAGGACCGAGGTCGCGTTCACCAAGGACACGGCTCTGGAGATCGTCGAGGACTTCGGCTACCCGTGCGTGCTCAAGCCCGTCGTCGGGTCGTGGGGCCGGCTGATGGCGAAACTCGAGTCCCGGTCGGCCGCCGAGGCCGTCCTCGAGCACAAGGAGACGCTGGGCCACTACGAGCACAAGGTCTTCTACGTCCAGGAGTTCGTCGAGAAGCCCGGCCGCGACATCCGCGTGGTCGCCACCGACGGCGAGCCCGTCGCGGCGATGGTCCGCTCCTCGGACCACTGGCTGACGAACGCCGCCAAGGGCGCCGACGTCGAGCCCTTCGAGCTGGACGAGGCGGCCCGCGACCTGGTCGCGCGGGCCAGCGACGCCGTCGGCGGTGGGCTGTTGGGCGTCGATCTGATGGAAACCGGGGTCGACGAGAGCGGCGAGCCCACGGGCTACACCGTCCACGAGGTCAACCACACCGTCGAGTTCAAGGCCCTGAACGACGCCGTCGACGCCGACGTCCCCGCGCGGGTCGTCGACTGGCTGGAGACCGTGCCGGAGGTGCACGCATGACCTACACCGCAAGTGTCGTCGGCGGGTCGGGCTTCACCGGCGGCGAGCTGCTGCGGGTGCTGGACGGTCACCCCGAGTTCGAGGTCGTCCAGGCCACCAGCCGCTCGCGCACCAACAAGACGGTCGGGTACTCGCATCCCAACCTCCGGCACCTCGATTTGCGCTTCTCCGATCCCGAAGAGCTGGAGTCGGTAGACGTGCTCTTCGCCGCCACCCCCCACGGCGTCTCGATGGGCGAGATCGACCGGTTCCGCGAGGCGGCCGAGACGGTCGTCGACCTCTCGGCGGACTTCCGGCTCGACACCGAGGCGGAGTACGAGGAGTGGTACGACGGCCACGAGCGGCCCGAACTCCTGGAGGAGTCGGTGTACGCCCTGCCGGAGCTCAACCGCGAGGCGCTGCCCGGCGCCGACCTGATCGCCGCAGGGGGCTGTAACGCGACGGCGACGATCCTGGGGCTCATGCCGCTCGTGGAGGAGGGCGTGCTGACCGGCGACGAGCAGGTCGTCGTCGACGTGAAGGTGGGCTCCAGCGAGGGTGGCGCGGGCGGCGGCGAGGCCGCCTCCCACCCCGAGCGCTCGGGCGTCGTCAGACCGTACGCCCCGACGGGCCACCGCCACGAGGCCGAGATCGAGGCCTTCCTCGGGCTCGACGTCTCCTTTACCGTCCACGCGGTGGACATGACCCGGGGCGCGTCGGCGACGTGTCACGTCTTCCCCGGCGAGCCCGTCTCGAAAGGGGACCTGTGGGGCGCCTACCGGGGCGCCTACGAGGAGGAACCGTTCGTCGAGCTGGTCGCGGGCGGCGGGGGGGTGTACCGCTACCCCGAGCCCAAGGCCGTCGCGGGCACCAACCGCGCGGAGGTCGGCTTCGAGCTCGACCCCTCGAACAAGCGTATCGTCTGTTTCGCCGCGATAGACAACATGCTCAAAGGCTCCGCGGGCCAGGCCGTCCACGCCGCCAACGTCGCGCTCGGGGTCGAGGAGACGGCCGGCCTGGACTTCCGCGGGCTGCACCCTGTCGGCGCACCATGATAGTCATCAAGATCGGGGGTGCCCGCGCGGTCGACCCCGCGGGCGCGCTCGCGGACGTGGCAGCGCTCGTCAAAAGCGAGGCGGAGGGCGGGGACCACGAGGCCGAGGACGTGGTCGTGGTCCACGGCGGCTCGACGGCCGTCGACGAGACCCTCGAGCGGCTGGGCATCGAGCCGGAGTACGTCGAGACTCCCTCGGGCGTCAAGGGTCGGTTCACCGACGAGGAGACCATGGAGGTCTTCGAGATGGTGATGCCCGGACTGGTGAACACCGAACTCGTCGCCAGCCTGCAAAGCGAGGGCGTCGACGCCGTCGGGCTCTCGGGTGTGGACGGCAAACTCCTGCACGGCCCCCGGAAGTCGGCGGTCCGGGTCGTCGAGGACGGCAAGCGGAAGGTCCGCCGGGGCGACCACTCCGGCACGCCAAGGGAGGTCAACGCCGACCTGCTGGCCGGGCTTGTCGCCGACGGCTACACCCCGGTCGTGAGCCCGCCGATGGCCGGCGCTGATGACGACGCAATCACGCCGGTCAACACGGACGCCGACCGCGCGGCGGCGGCCATCGCCGGCGCGCTCGACGCGACCCTGCTGTTGCTGACGGACGTCCCCGGCATCCTCGAGGACCCGGACGACCGGAGCACGCTGGTCCGCGAGGTCGACGAGCCCGCGGAGTGGGACCACCTGCAGTCACTCGCGGAGGGAGGCATGGGCCGGAAGGTGATGGCCGCCGGCGAGGCCCTGGAGGGCGGCGCCGCCGAAGTGGTGGTCGCGGACGCGAACCTCGACCGGCCGGTGATGACCGCCCTGGAGGGAGACGGGACACATATCTATCCGGACGCCCTGGAGGGGGACACATGAGCGGCTTCGTCTTCGCCGAGAAGCCCATCCGGATCGAGGAGGGCGACGGCGTCTACCTCTACGACGACTCGGGGACGGAGTACCTCGACGCCGGCGCCAGCTACGCCTGTGTCCCGCTGGGCCACGGCCACGAGGCCGTCCAGACGGCCGTCCGCGACCAGCTCGACCGGCTGACCTACGTCCAGGCCTCCTACCCCGTCGGAGTCCGGACCGAGCTGTACGAGCTGCTGGCCGACACCGCCCCCGGCGACATCGGGAAGACCTGGCTCTGTAACTCCGGGACTGAGGCGAACGAGGCCGCGCTGAAGTTCGCCCGCGCCGCCACCGGCGAGGGGCAGACGAAGATCATCGCCACCATGCAGGGCTTTCACGGCCGCACCATGGGAGCGCTGTCGACGACCTGGAAGGACAAGTACAAGAAACCCTACGAGCCCCTGGTCGGGGACGTCGACTTCGTTCCGTATGGTGACGCGGACGCGGTCCGGGAGGCCGTCGACGACGAGACCGCCGCGGTGATCGTCGAGCCCATCCAGGGGGAGGGCGGGATCAACCCCCCCACGAAGGAGTTCCTCGAGGCCGCCCGCGAGGCGACCGACGAGGCGGGCGCGGCCCTGGTCTTCGACGAGGTCCAGACCGGGATGGGCCGGACGGGGACGCTGTGGGCCGCCGAGTGGACCGGCGTCGTCCCGGACATGCTCACCACCGCGAAGGGGCTGGGCAACGGCCTGCCCGTCGGCGCCACCCTGTGCCGGGACTGGGTCGCGGAGGACTACGGCTCCCACGCCTCCACCTTCTCCGGCGGGCCGGTCATCTCGGCGGCCGCGAAGGCGACCGTCGAGACCGTCCGCGGGGAGGACCTGCCCGCCCACGCCGCGGACGTGGGGGCGTACCTCCGCGAGGAGCTGGCGGGAACGCTCGAAAACGCCCGCGAGGTCCGGGGCGAGGGGCTGATGGTCGGTGTCGAGGTCAAGCGGGGCGCCAACCGCTATCTGAAGCAGCTTGCCATGGACCACCAGGTGCTGGCGCTGCCGGCGGGCCGGACCGTCGTCCGGTTGCTCCCGCCGCTGACCCTCGAGCGGAAGCACGCCGACCGTATCGTCGAGGCGATGGCGGAGGTGGTCGGATGACGACCGCCCAGCGCGCGGCGACCGAGTCCCGGGAGCTGCTGGAGAAGCTGGTCTCGGTCCCCTCGGTCACCGGCGACGAGCGGGCCTGCGCCGAGCAGCTGAAGGGGTACTTCGAGCGCCACGGCCGGGAGGCATACGTCGACGAGGTCGGGAACCTCCGGGCGCCCGCCGACGACGGCGTCCTCCTGACCTCCCACATCGACACCGTTCCCGGGGACATCCCCGTCCGGGTCGAGGAGATGCCCCACGTCGACGTCCGCTGGGGTGGCGACGAACCACCGGAAGGCATCGAGGGTACCGGCACGGTCGACGTGCTCTGGGGCCGGGGGAGCGTCGACGCGAAGGGCCCGCTTGCTGCGATGGCCGTCGCCGCGGTCCGGACGGGCGCAAGCTTCGCCGGCGTCGTCGGCGAGGAGGTCGACTCCCGGGGCGGGCGCCACCTCGTCGAGGACCGCCCGGCCCCCGACGCCGTCATCAACGGCGAACCGTCCGGCTGGGAGGGGATCACCCTCGGGTACCGGGGCCTGCTCGCGGGCACCTACGTCGCCACCTCCGAGTCCGGTCACTCCTCGCGGCCCGACGCGAACGCCATCCAGGAGGGGATCGCGTGGTGGAACCGCGTCGAGGAGGAGTTCGGCCACGACGAGTGGGTCCCCGTCTTCGAGCGCGTGACGCCCAAGCCCGTCTCCTTCGAGGGCGGGATGACCGACGACGGGCTCTCCGTGGAGACCACCATCGACGTCCAGCTCCGGGTCCCCCCGGAGTTCACCACCGACGAGGTCCGCGAGATCGCGGACGGTCACCTCGAACTCGGGACGGTCAACTGGGACGACAGGGTGGAGCCGGTGATGCAGAGCCCCCGGACCCCCGTCGCGCGGGCGTTCCGCGCGGCCATCCGCGGGCGCGGGGGGGACCCCCGCCTGCTCCGCAAGACCGGCACCAGCGACATGAACGTCTACGCACAGCACTGGGACTGTCCGATGGTCACCTACGGCCCCGGTAACTCCGACCTGGACCACGCGCCGAACGAACACCTCGGGCTGGCCGAGTACGACGAGACCGTGGCCATCCTCGAGGACGTCACCGAGCGCCTGCTGGAGGAATGATGGACCTGGTAGACATCGACGACCTGAGCGTCACGGACCTGGGCGCCGTGCTCGACCGCGCGGCCGAACTGAAGGCCGGAAGCGGCCCGGAGGCGGGGACGAGCGCCGGCCAGCCCCTCGACGGACAGACGCTGGCGATGATCTTCGAGAAACCCTCGACGCGAACGCGTGTCTCCTTCGAGACCGGCATGACCCAGCTGGGCGGGCACGCCATCTTCCTTGGTCCCGACGACATCCACCTGGGCCACGGCGAGCCGATCAGGGACACCGCCCGCGCGGTCTCCCGGTACGCCGACTTCATCATGGCGCGGGTGTTCGACCACACGGACGTCGAGGGACTGGCGGAGTACGCCACCGTCCCGGTGGTCAACGGGCTGACCGACGACGCCCACCCCTGCCAGACGCTCGCGGACCTTTTGACCGTCCGCGAGAAGTTCGGCTTCGACAGCCACGTCGCGTGGGTCGGGGACGGCAACAACGTCTGCCAGTCCTTCGTGCTCGGGGCGGCGATGGTCGGGCTGGACGTGACCGTCGCCACCCCCGAGGGGTACGGCATCGACGACGCCGTCTACGAGCGCGCGGCCGAACTCGGGGATCCGCCCGAGCGCACGACCGACCCCGAAGCCGCCGTGGCCGACGCCGACGTCGTCTACACGGACGTCTGGGTCTCGATGGGCCAGGAGGACGAACGCGAGGAGAAGCTCCGGGCCTTCGAGGGCTTCCAAGTGACGACCGAACTGCTGGGCGACCGGCCGCTGATGCACTGCCTGCCGGCCCACCGCGGCGAGGAGGTCACCGACGAGGCCCTGGAGAGCGACAACGCCATCGTCTGGGACCAGGCGGAAAACCGGATGCACGCGCAGAACGGCCTGCTGGTGTGGCTGGCAGAACGGTCGTGAGCGGAGCGAACGAGCGCTTTTTCACCCACGTTTTTGCCGCGGGGGTCGAAGCGAGCGCAGCGAGCGAGAGCCCCCGCGGCAAAAAGGTGGCTGCCGGACCGGGCCGAGAACCGGATGCACGCGCAGAACGGGCTGCTCGTGTGGCTGGCAGAACGGTCGTGAGCGAGCGTCTCTGTGCCAGCTCCCCGTCGCATACTAAACCGCGGATTTGACTTACGCCAACGGATATACGTCTCTCGCGGCTCTTTGCTGGTATGGAACACCGCTTCTCGGGCCGTCTCGGACGGCGTCAGATGCTCGCCGCGATGGTGGCGGCTGGTACGACGAGTATCGCGGGATGTTCGTCGTTTCTGGACCGCGGCGGGGTCGGAGACAGTGGCGCGACGGACGTGGTCGTCCACAACGTCGCATCCGAAAGCAGGGTAGTCTCGGTCACGGTCACGGACACGAACGCCGAGGAGCCGCATACCGACAGAACGCTGGACATCGCTCCGGGGGAGATCGTTGACCCGGTGAACTCCGGGAAACTCCCGACCAACACCAGCGGTTACACCGTCGAGGTGGCTGTGGAGAGCGGACCGAGCGAGACGTTCGAGTGGACCGACCCCACAGTCCAGCTCGCGCCGCTTTGGGTGCAGATAGACGACACTCGAAACATCAAATTCCTTCTTCAAGCGGGATAGGCTGTCTCGATGGCCGTATGCTTCTGCCGCGTACCGGTCCCGGAGCGGAAACACACCTCAGAAGCAACCCCCGCTTTCGCCCACCCTTTTGCCCGCTCGACACCAGAGAGGAGTATGCCCACAGTCAGACAGCTCTGGACCGCGCCGGCGGGAGGGGAGCCGATGGAGGCCTGCGACTCGGTCACCGCGGTCGCAAACGGCGGCCTGCGCGGCGACCGCTACTTCACCGGCGAGGGCTACTACTCGCCCTATGACGTCTGTCAGGTCACCTTCGTCGACAGCCGGGCGCTCGCCCGCATCGACGAGGAGTACGGCATCGACCTGACCGACGGGCGCCACCGCCGCAACGTCGTCGTCGACGCGGACGTGGTAGACCTCCTGCAGGTCCGCTTTCGCGTGGGCGGGGCGGTCTTCGAGGGGACCCGGCGGCGGCCACCCTGTGCTCACGTCGAGCAGGTCGCCGGCGAGGCGGGCGTGGCGGAGGCGCTGGGCGAGGAACGCGGCGGGGTCTGTGCAGATGTAGTCGAGGGCGGCGACGTAGCTGTGGGGGACGAACTGGTCGTGGAGGAGCGCTACGACGAGCCGGAGAAGCTGGCCGCGGCGATCCGGGAGCGGTACGAGAGAGAGGAGTAAAGCCCCGAGCGCGGCCTACCAGCCGAGTTCGACGCTGGAGCCGTTCTCCCGGCAGTCCTCCAGGGCGTGTTTGGCGTCCATCCCGGCGGTCTGGGCGGTCCGGGCGCGGCCGACGCCGACCTTGAGCTCGACGCCGACGGCGTCCTCGACGTGGGCGACCGCGTCGCGGTAGCCGGCCTCCTCGACGTCCGAGCAGACCGCGATGACGTTGTCCCCGCCGACGAAGAAGGCGAGCGAGTCGTGGGCCCGGCGCATGTACCGCATGAGCTCGGCGTAGCCCTGCTCGATGTGGATGAAGGTGTCGAACTCGTTGAGCTGGTCGGTGTACTTCCCGGTGGCGTCGTCGACGTCGAAGTGGGCGATCTGGACATCCTCGTCGCTGCGGTCGGCCTCGGCGAGGGTCTCCCCGCGGAGGATCTCCCGGCGCTCGCTGTCCTGGGCGGAGCCGGCGTCCTGGAGCCGGTCGGAGGCCCGCCCCAGCGCCTCGATGGGGGAAGGGCCGGCGGCGACGCTCATGCTCGCGGTCACGGGGTAACGGTTGGCGATGGACTCCTGGATCAGCCGGTGGGCGTCCATCCCGAGCCCGTTGGTGACGGTGAGCATGTTATCGAAGCGGGCGAAGAAGGCATACCCCTCGCGGTTGCCGACCAGCTGGGAGATGTCGGCGTAGAGCCGCGACTGGAGCGTCTGCAGGTCGACCTCGCGGCGCGGCTCCGGGGTCGTCGTCCACGGGCCGTAGTTGTCGATCTGGATCAGGGTGACCTGCGTGTTCGTCACGGTACCCCCGCTTCGTGAGGGGCCGATATGGGTGTTTTGAAGACTGGCAGGTATCGACGGGCGGGGATCTTGAAGAGCTGTCTTCGTGTCAGCCGCGGCGCCGAAAGCGCGGCAGATTTTTCCACGGCCAGTGTGGAGCCAGTCCATGCCAGACGAGTGTGGGTACACACACGATGTCTCGACCGAACGGTTCGCCGACATGGCAGGCGGCACCTGGGTCTGTACCCGCGAGGCGGTGGCCGACGGCGACCGTTGTGTGTTCCACGCCCCGGTCGACAGCACCGACGACGCGACCGTGCGCGAGTCCCTGCTCGAAGCGGTCCGCAACGAGCAGGGAGCACTGAGACTCGTAGGCGCACGTCTCGGGGCGCTGGACCTCGATTACGCGTTGCTCAGTGGACGGTCCAACCACCCGATAGACCTCAGGGATGCCCACCTCTCGGGTGAGTTCTCGGCACGGTACGCGACGGTCGAGCGCCCGCTCCGGCTGGAGGGTGCCTCGCTCGCCCGCCTCGACGTTGAGGATGCGACGTTCGAGCGGCGTGTAGACTTCGGCGAGACGACTTTCGAGGGACGGGTCTCCCTCCGGATGGCGGAGTTCAAGTCCTGGCTCGACATCCGCGACGCGTCATTCGAGGGGGCGGTCTACGCACGGGTCGCTCGCTTTCGGCGCGGTATCTACGGCGTCGACGCAACCTTCCACGCTGCCGCCGACTTCCTCAACACGTACTTCGCCGACGTCGCCAACTTCTACCGGACCACCTTCCGTGCTGGAGCGGTCTTCAACAGCTCGACGTTCGAGGGGAACGCGCAGTTCAACGAGGGGACCATCGACGGGCCAGCGGTGCGCCTCGAATCCGCCAGCGGCAGCCCGCGGTCCGAGCGGGAAACAATAGCCGGTGTCGCCCTGTCGATAGCTGGGGTGACCTGCGGTCGCGACCTCCGGCTGGTCGGGACCGAACTCGGCGGCGATGTGCGGTTCACCGATAGCGACCTCGGCCGCGACCTCCGGTGTACAGAGGTTTCGACGACCGGCGAGACGGTCGTCGACTGTAGCGGGTCGGCAGTCATCGAGGGGACGGTCGACGGGGAGGTGACCTGTGACCTGACGGACGCCGAGGTCGGCGAACTCGAGCTGGGTGACGGCGGGTTCTCCGCCACGCGGTTCGAGAAGACGACGTTCAGCGGCTTCGATTTCGGTGCGTACAAGCGGGAGCTCGCAGCGCGGAACTGGCGGCTCCACGGGGAGACAGACGGGGGAGTGGAGCCGGAGGAAATCGAAAACCTCTATCTCCGCGCAAAAAACGGTGCGTCCGCCGTCGGTGAGACGCGGGCTGCCGCGGAGTTTTTCATCAAGGAAATGACCTACCGGAAGGCCGGCCACAGACGCCGGGCACTGGGAGAGGGAAGTCTCGGGCAGCGGCTGCGTGCGGCTGGCCGCTGGCTGTCCAACAAGTCACTTGGCGTCACATGTGGGTACGGCGAGCGGCCGTTCCGTCCAGTACTGTTCTCGCTCGTGTTGATCGTGGTGTTCGCCGTCGTGTACGCGGCCCTCGACGCGCCGATCACGTACGCGGAGCCGTTCGGGTACCTGACGTTCAGCACCGAGGGGTTCGTCTCGCTCATCCTCGGGCTCCCGCGCGTGACCGGCTCGGCGCTGAGTTTCGTCCTCGCGTTCGAGGGCTTTCTCGGCGGATTCATCATCGCGCTGTTCGTGTTCACGCTCACGCGGTCGATCAGCCGGTGAGCGGGGCAGCGGTCGGCTACTGCGGCGGCTCGTCGGACTCGCCGGGGACGCCCCGGCCCCGGTAGAACTCCCCGGCCCACTGGCTGACCCAGATGTCCTGATTGGCCAGATAGAGCGCCCACTCCGTGTCGAAGCGGTCGTCGGTGACCGACCACTCGTCGGCCCCGGCGTCGTACTCGACTTCGGCGTTGTAGACGGCCGCCTGCCCGAACTCACCGCCGGCCATCGGCGGCAGCGGCGGCCGCGGGCTGTCGCTGTCGTCGACCGAGTTCGGCCGCTGTGCCCGCTGGAGCAGCCCGCGGTTGAACGTGTTGTCGAACCACCGGGCGTACTTCGGTTTCACGCCCTCGATCCCCAGCACCGCCTCGGCGGCGTTGACCCCGCCGGTGATGTCGCCGGCGTCCCGGGCCGTGTAGGTGTGTGTACTCGTGTCGGTCCCGGCAGCGAATATCCCGGCGTCCCCGGCCCAGAGGTCCTCGGCGAGATACCCCAGCACGGATTCTGCTGTCCCGGTGCGGTCGACGCCGTCTAGTCCCTCCGTGGCCCAGAGCAGGCCCTGGCCGGCGATCCCCTGGGTTGCGGCCTGGTTCGCGGCTCCGCCGGCGACGCGGCCGCTGCTGTCGGTGTTCGCCTCGATGGCGTCCGCGAGGGTGTTGGCGTACCCGGCCGCTCGCGACACCTGCTCCGACCCGCCGGCCTGTGGCCCGTAGTACCCGACGGCGGCCAGCAGGAGCCCGGCGGTCCGAGTCGACTCGAGGTCGCCCGCCGGGAAGGCGTTCATCGTCGCCGCGGCCAGCCCGTCGGTCAGTTGCTGGATGCGCCGGGCCGGGACCAGCGGCTCGGGGTTGACGTAGCCGAACCAACCGCCCCGTGCGAGGCTGTTGAGGTCGGAGAGGAACCACAGCATCGCCGCGTGGTGGTGGGGGCGGGGCGTCCGGTCGGGGTAGCCCGGTTCCGGCGGGGTGTAGGGTGAGTCGTCGGTGTAGGCAGAGGGACCGGGGCGGAACTCCGAGACCAGTTCCAGGCTCTCGCCCCTCGTCAGCGCTCCGTTGCTCTCGGGCCCGCCCTGGAGGAGCGCCGCGTTGACGCCGACCTGGGCCAGCGTCGTGAGCAGTTGCGCACGGAACTGGGGACGGAGCGCCGCTGGCAGGATGTCGAAATGCGTTTGGAAGTTCTTCGCCCACGTGACGCCCTTGAGGTGTGTCCAGGCCAGCGAGGAGGGGCTGACCACCTGCGAGGACGCTTCGGGGTCCCAGCGCAGGGTCGCGGCGTTCGGGCGGCCGTCCTGGCCGCCGAAATCCGGCTGCTGTGTGAAGTGAGGGTCCCCCTCGGTGAACGCCGCCATGTTGAGCCAGGGGTTCCGGATCGGCGGTTTGTCCGCCTCCGAGTTCGCCAGCATGGCCGGCAGGCGTTGCTCGAAGGCCTGTTGCTGTTGCTCGTTGTGGGGAAAGCGCACGCCGTTGCCGCTCATCGCGATGTTGGTACTCATGTTGTACAGCGAGTACCAGTAGGAGTCCCAGGTCGCGGCCTCCCAGCCGTACGCCCGGGTCTCGCCGCCAGCGTCGGGCTGACCGGCGACCACCGCGCCCTTCATTCCCACCCCGCGGTGCGGCGAGCAGAAGTAGCGGGTCGTCCCCTCCGCTTCGAAGGTGTGTTCGAAGGTCGTGTCGGCACCGCCGGCCGGGTCGCCGCTGCGGAAGGAGTCGTCGGCGGCGACGACGTTGTGCGAGCCGCCCTCGCCGGTCCACTCCCACCGGACGGTCGTCCCGGGGTCGACCCACACCGCCGGCGGGCCGAAGCCGAAGGCGCCGCCGTTGGCCTCGACGCCCACCCGGACCGTCACCGTCGACTCGCCGCGGGCGTCGACGGTCGTCCCGTCGTAGTTTTCGGTGTCGGCGAACCAGTCGCCGTAGTCGACCTCGGCGCCGCCCGTGGTGGCGGTCGGCGTGGCGGTGGCCGCCGGCGTGTCGGCGGGCGTGTCCGCCGGCGTGTCGGCAGCCGTCGGAGTGGCGTCGCCGCCGTCGGTCGGACCGGAGCAGCCCGCAAGCGCCGCGGCGGCAGCGATACTTCCGAGGAGGAACTCGCGTCTGTGTCGGGGCATGACGGGCGGGACTACCCCGACCGGGGGATTATACCCGCGCCGCTATCGCGGGACCGGCACACCGGGGAGTCGGTTTATTGGTCCCGTGGCGGTCGCGTATATAACCGTCACCCGTTCGTGCGAGTGTGCGGCAGGCGGGCGCGAGCGCGCGAACGAAGGCTCATTACGGTGGCCCCGGTAAGCGGGGACGATGAGCGAGCCACTCGTCATCGACGCGGGCGAGCTGGGAGCCGAGGAACTGCTGGAGACCCTGGAGGCGGGTCGGCGCGTCGTCGTGAACACGGAGTTTCTCGGCTCGGAGCACACCGTCACGCTGCGCCTGGACGGCGGAACCTACTACTGTGACACCCCCACGCGGCTCCACACCCACGACTCCGCCGAGGAGATGCGCGAGTGCATCGTGAACCAGGGCTACGCCGAGTAGCGGGAGCGGGGTGAACCGCGGGTAACACGGCGATTTATTCCGGTGGCAGCCGAACGGGGAGTATGGAGAGCGACCCGTCGCCCGAGCGGTTCCGCGAACTCATGCTGGACGACGAGCCGGGCTTTGCGGACGTGCTGGCCTGCGTGTTCGACGTCCAGGACCACGAGGTGCGGACCTACCTGGTCCTGCTCGAGACGCCGGGGAGCACCGTCGCCGAGCTGGCCGACCGGCTGGACCGGGACCGGTCGAACGTCAACCGGTCGCTGTCGACGCTCCGGGAGAAGGAGCTCGCGCGGCGCGAGCGCCGGCTGCTCGACGACGGCGGGCACGTCTACCAGTACACCGCCACGCCGCTCCCCGAGGCCCGCGAGCTGATGCACGAGACGCTCGACCAGTGGACCGCCTACGTCCACGAGCGGATCGACGAGTTCGGCCCCGAGTCGGTTCCCGAGGTGTGAGCCCATCCGCGCCAGCGCGGCCGACCACCACACTCCAACCGTCCCACTTTTGCCCGCCCGGACCGTCCGCCCCGGTAATGGCCGACCTCCAGCTCACCGGCGCGGAGCCCGCCGTCGCCACCGACGGCGTCTGGCTGGCCTGCATCGAGTGTGGCGAGACGTTCCCGCCCTTCGCGGACGTCCGGTACACCTGTGACGACTGCGACGGGCTGCTGGAGGTCCGCTACGCCGACCTGCCGACCTGGGGCGATTTCCGGGAGGACCGCCGGGGCGTCTGGCGGTACGCCGCCGCACTCCCCTTCGAGGAGGGGGTCTCGCTGCCGGAGGGCGACACCCAGTTGCACGACGTGCCCGGCCTGGAGGCCGAGACCGGCCTCGAACGGCTCCGGGTGAAACACGAGGGGATGAACCCCACCGGGTCGTTCAAGGACCGCGGGATGACCGTCGGCGTCCGCGTCGCGAAGGAAGTGGGCGTCGACCGGCTGGCCTGCGCGTCGACGGGCAACACCTCCGCGGCGCTCGCAGCGTACGGCGCCCGCGGAAACATGGAGACGCTCGTCCTGTTGCCCGCGGGGAAGGTCGCCGCCGGCAAGGTCGCCCAGGCCAGCCTCCACGGCGCCCGCATCTTGGAGGTCGACGGCAATTTCGATACCTGTCTGGACATCGTCCAGGACCTCGCCGCGCGCGGGGAGGCCTACCTGCTGAACTCGCTGAACCCGTTCCGCCTGGAGGGCCAGAAGACCATCGGCCTCGAAATTTTAGAGCAGTTCCGCGACGAGGAGGGTGCCTACCCCGACCGGGTCGTCCTCCCGGTGGGCAACGCCGGTAACACCGCGGCGCTGTACAAGTGTTTCCGCGAACTCGTCCGCAGCGGCGCGCTCCCCGAGGAGGAGGTCCCGGCGCTGACCGGCGTCCAGGCCGAGGGGTCGGCCCCGATGGTCGAGGCCATCGAGCACGGCTGGGACCACACCGAACGGTGGGAGAACGTGGAGACGAAGGCGACGGCGATCCGGATCGGCAACCCCGTCAACGCCCCGAAGGCGCTGCCGGGGATCCGGGCGACCGGCGGGACCGCCGTGGCCGTCTCCGACGACGCCATCCAGACCGCCCAGCGCGACCTCGCGGAGGAGGGCGTCGGCGTGGAGCCGGCCTCCGCCGCCTCGATTGCCGGCCTGCGGACGCTCCGCCAGCGGGGCGTCGTGACTGCCGACGAGCGGGTGGTCTGTCTCACGACCGGCCACCTGCTGAAAGACCCCGACGCGGCCGTCGAGGCCGGTAGCGAGCCCGAGCCCGTCCCCGGCGACACCGAGGGCGTACTCGCCCACCTGCAGGGCTGAACGGGGTCGCCGCGGCCCGGGCGCCGGGCGACAGACGCCCGTCTGACGGGTGGTTATGTGTATCCACCGACAACTATCCATCCCGTCTGATGTCCGACAACGCCAGCCAGACACGCGAGTCGATCGACCGCCAGCCGGACGGCGGGCACGGGTGTCCACCGGGCGTGGCCGTGGTCCGGGAGCGCGGGGACTGCGGGCCACGCCGGGGGGAGAGCGCGGGGTGTGCGTCGACGGCCGCGACCGCACTGCGGGTCCCGCCGGCCTCGCGAACCGGCGGCGAACTCGCCGCGTACTACCGGCTCCGGTGTATCGCCCTCGAGGCGGCCGTCGACCGGCTCGGCGACGAGCTCGAACGCGAGCGGCAACGTCTCGACGAAGTGGTCGCGCGGTACGAGAGCATCCTCCAGGAGCGCGGCGCGGAGAGCGCGGTCACGGACGGCCGGCGGTAGCTCGGGCTCCGGCGCGTGGCCGGGCGGCCGGCCGGGCTACCGGGTTCCGTCGGTCCCTTCCCCGGCCGTCTCTTCCCCGACCGTCCCCCCGGTCCCGCGGCTGCCTTCGGCGTCCTCCGCGGCGTCGTCCTCGTCGTCGGGGGCGGGCTCGCCAGTCATTCCCCCGCGTGCGGGGTGGTCCGGGACCGGCATGAACACCTTCGCGACGTAGTCGAGGATCCGGTCGCGCAGTCCCATAGCGGGCCTATGCGGTCCGGACGAATATGTCCCCGGGTCGGTCGGCCACGTTCCCGACCGGCAGGAACGGCCGGGGGCATTTTATCCACCGGGGTCCTACCGCAGGTATGCTCCTGTCGACTGCCGCCGGAACCGTCGAGGTCGCGACCCTGCTCGCCTCGGGCGTCGTGACGGTCGGGTCGGCGGTGTTGCTCGCGTACCTGTACGTCTACGCCCGGGACGTGGTGGTCGAGATCGACCTGCGTGACATGTGGCCGCTGGCGATGGGGATCGGCGCCGGCGTCGTCTACGGCGTGGCCAACATCGCCGACACGCTCGTCTCGGCCGCGTGGCTCGGCCCCTTCGCCGAGGGCGCGACGCTGTTTTTCATCCTCGGCGTCGCGCTCGGTATCAGGGGGCTGGCGCTGTCCCGCCGGGACCGGTCGACGACCGCCCTCCCCCAGTGGCTCGACTACGCGGTCCTCGCGGTCTTCGTCGGCTCGTGGTGGCTCGGCTTCCTGCTCAGCGGCGAGACCAGGCTGGTGGTCGTCGCCGGCTGGGTCGGGGCCTCGCTGTGGGCGCTGTACTACAGCCTGCTCGCGGTCCGGACCCACGAGGGGACCAGCATCGCCGCGCTCGTTCGAAACCTCCTGCCGGCCGTGATCGCCACCGCCGGCGTGGTCTTCGCCGACATCGTCGGCCGGTATCTCGGCTACGCGGGGGTCGTCGACGCCGTCTGGCTGGTGGGGACTGTCATCGTCGGGACCTTCCTGTTCACGACGGCGGTGGCCATCCGCCAGCAGGGCGGCGAGGTCGAGCGGATGTACGACTGGACGACCTGGCGGGGCAGCGGCGAGCGGAGCGCCGAGGTCGCGCGCGGCAGCGAGACGGAGGCAGGCGTCGAGGACCGCAGCGACTGAGCAGGCGAGTTCCGCCGGTCCGAGCGTTCCGGCCTGGACGTTCCGGCCCGCTGCCGGCGTCACAACCCCCGGCGTCGGCTCACTCCCCGTTGTCCAGCGAGATGTAGGTGGTCTTCATCACCCGCTCGTCGGCCTCGAGCTGTGCGAGCACCTCGTCGGGGACCGGCTGGTCGAGGTTGTAGACCGACAGCGCCTCGCCGCCGATGGTCTCGCGGCCGTTGAACATCCCGGCGATGTTGAGGTCGTGCTCGCCGAGCACGGTGCCGATGAAGCCGATGACGCCCGGGCTGTCCTCGTTACGGACCGCGAGCATGTGGCCGTGGGGGATGGCGTCGATCCGGTAGTCGTCGATCCGGACGATCCGCGAGTCGCCGCCGGCGAACTGGGTGCCACAGACGCTGACCTCGCGGTCCCCGTCCCCGACCGTCACCGTGACCAGCGACTGGAAGTCCTCGGACTGGCGGGTCTTTGACTCGGTGACGTCGATCCCCCGCTTCTCGGCGATGCCGGGAGCGTTGACGGCGTTGGCCTGCCACTCGAGGGGCTGGAAGACGCCTTTCAGCGCCGACGCCGTGACCAGGTCGACGTCCTCCTCGGCGATCTCGCCGGCGTAGGTGACCTCCACCCGCTCGACGCGGTCGTCGAACATCTGGACGGCGACCTTCGCCGCCGTCTCGGCGAGTTCGATGTAGGGCTCGATCGCGGGGAAGGCGCTCTCGTCGACCGAGGGGGCGTTCAGGGCGTTCACGACCGGCTCGTCCTCGAAGGCGGCGAGCACCTGCTCGGCCGTCGAGACGGCGACGTTCTCCTGGGCGGCCTCCGTCGACGCACCGAGGTGGGGTGTGACGATGACGTCGTCGACGTGAAGCAGGGGGTTATCGGGTGAGACGGGTTCCTCGGCGAAGACGTCGACGGCTGCGCCCCTGAGCACTCCGTCCTCGACGGCCGCGGCCAGCGCCGCCTCGTCGACGATCCCCCCGCGGGCGCAGTTGACCACGTAGCCGCCCTCGAGCTTTGCGAGCTCCGCCTCGCCGATCATGTTCTCGGTCTCGCTCGTCAGCGGCGTGTGGATGGTCAGAAAGTCCGACCGCTCGAGACAGGCGTCGAGGTCGTCGACCAGCTCCGCGCCGAACTGCTCGGCGCGCTCCTCGCTGATGTAGGGGTCGAAGATCACCAGGTCCGTCCCCAGCGAGGCCAGCCGCTTGCCGACCTCCTGGCCGACGCGACCGAAGCCGACGATCCCCAGCGTCTTGTTGTTGACCTCCGTCCCCAGGAAGTCGCCTTTGGCCCACTCGCCGCCGGTCAGCCGGTTGTGGGCCTGGGGGATCGACCGGGCGGTCGCGAATGCCATCGCGACGGTGTGTTCCGCGGCCGCTCGGACGTTGCCCTCCGGGGCGTTGGCGACGATGACGCCGTGCTCGGTGGCGGCGTCGATGTCGATGTTGTCGACGCCGATGCCGGCCCGGCCGACGATCACCAGGTCGGGAGCCGCCTCGAACAGCGCGGCGTCGACAGTCGTCCCCGAGCGGACGATCAGGGCGTTGGCGTCCGCGACCGCCGCGTGCAGCGCCTCACCCTCGACGTCGTAGGCCGTCTCTACCTCGTGACCGGCCGCCCGGAGCCGGTCGATCCCCGCGTCCGCGATGGGGTCGGTGACGAGTACCTTCATACCGGGGGGAGTCAGCGGCCGGTGAAAACGGTTGTCTTTCGGAGGGCGCCGCTGTGCGGGACGGCACTCCGGACAGGACGAGGAGAAGACGGGACGCGGCTACCGCCAGGCCGGCAGCGAGGCGGCGTCGGAAAGCGGCAGTGTCAGATAGGCGTCGTCTTTGCTGACATCAGCGATCACGAACGTCTGGACGGGGCCGTCCTCGACGGCAGCCATAACTTCCGCGTCGGTCGTCGCCTCCGACGCCGGGATGGTGTCCGGCTCCATGTGTGTCAACATGTAACACCCATACATAAACCCTCCGGAACGCGGCGGGGCTCGACCGCCCGAGGGCGTGCCCGCACGCGCGTGACTGCGCCGGCCCACTGCGACACGCCGCCCCGTCAGTCCGGTCCCGGCCCGGTCGGTCCGCCGGAGTCCGTCGTCACCCCCACTGGTCTGTGAGTGTCGGACCCGAAGGTGGGCGCCAGCGGCGGCTGTGGCGACTCGCAGTCGGCTCGCCGAAGTGTAAGGACTTAGTGGGTGCGGCGTGGAGTAGTGGCCAATATGAACGTCGCAGACGTCATGACGACCCGGGAGGACACCGTGACGGTGGAGGTTCCGGGTACCCGCGACGACGTGCTCGAGTACCTCCAGGATGGCTCCTTCTCCTCGGTCCCCGTCGTCAAGGACGGCGCGGACGGCGAAGAGTATCGGGGGCTGGTCACCCGGGACGCCCTCATCGACCGGCCCGACGAGGACCAGCTCGCCCTGCTCGCCGAGGAGGTCACGACCACGACCGCCGACACCGCCATCGAGGAGGTCGCCCGGCAGATGGTCGAGACCGGC
This sequence comes from Salinirussus salinus, assembly GCF_009831455.1. Lineage (NCBI taxonomy): Archaea > Methanobacteriati > Methanobacteriota > Halobacteria > Halobacteriales > Haloarculaceae > Salinirussus > Salinirussus salinus. Next base: position 131,439 of record NZ_WOWO01000003.1, read on the forward strand.
GACCGCCGGGTCCCCGTCGTCGACGGCGGGCTCGAGGGGATCGTCACCGTCACCGACGTCGTCCGGGCGATCGCCAACGACGACCTGCCCGGCGACACGACCGTCGACGCCGTCGCCGGCCGGGAGGTCAACTGCGTCTACGCCGGCACGCCGCTGCCCGTCGCCGAGCGCGAACTCTCCTTCGCGCGGGTCCCCTACGCCGTCGTGCTCGACGGGGACGGGGAACTGACTGGAATGCTGACCGAGGTGGACGTGCTCGAGGTCGCCCGGGTCGTCGAGGGCGAGGCCGACACCGGCGAGTCGATCGCGAACCAGGACGACGACTGGGCCTGGGAGGGGATCAAGGCCGTCGGCAACCGCTACATGCCCACCCGGAACGTGGAGCTCCCGGCCGAGTCCGTCGAGGAGTTCATGACCCCCGACCTGGTGACTGTCGGGAAACGGCGGACGGTCCGGGACGCCGCCCAGCTCATGCTCGAACACGACATCGAGCAGATCCCCGTCGTCACCGGCGACGAGCTCTACGGCGTCGTCCGGGACATCGACCTCCTGGAGGCGCTATGAGCGAGGGCGAAGGCGAGACCGCAGGCGGCGAGGGCCAGCGGCTGACCGAACTCGCAAAGCGGCGGGGCTTTTTCTTCCAGAGCTCCGCCGCCTACGGCGGCGTCGCCGGCTTCTACACCTACGGCCCCCAGGGGGCGACCCTGAAGACCAACCTCGAGGAGGCCTGGCGGGACCGGTTTGTCACCCGGGAGGGCCACATGGAGGTCGACGCCCCGGACGTGATGCCCGAGGCCGTCTTCGAGGCCTCCGGCCACCTCGACACCTTCGACGACATGATCGTCGAGTGCCCGGCGTGTGGCGCGACCCACCGGGCCGACCACCTCATCGAGGACGCCACGGACATCGAGGAGGCGGAGTCGATGGCGAACGCGGAGGCGATGGAAGTCATCGCCGACAACGACATCGGCTGTCCCTCCTGTGGCGAGTCGCTGGCCGACGAGCCCGTCGACAACTTCAACCTCATGTTCGGGACCAACATCGGGCCGGGCGACTCCGCGCCGGGTTACCTGCGTCCCGAGACCGCCCAGGGCATCTTCGTGGAGTTCCCCCAGCTGGCGGAGTACGCCCGCAACCAGCTCCCCTTCGGCGTCGCGCAGGTCGGGAAGGCCTACCGCAACGAGATCAGCCCCCGGAAGTCGCTGGTCCGGGTCAGGGAGTTCACCCAGGCCGAACTCGAGCACTTCGTCGACCCCGAGACCGACGAGCCGCCGCTGGAGCGGGTCGCGGACGTCGAACTCCCGCTGTACTCCGCCGACGCACAGCAACGCGAGGGCGGGGACGGCGACGACACCGGCGAGCCGGTCGAGATGACCGTCCGCGAGGCCGTCGACGAGGGCGTCGTCGAGAGCGAGTGGGTCGCCTTCTACCTGGGGCTCGCCAAGGGGTGGTACGAGCGGGTCGGCGTCGACATGGACCGCTTCCGGTACCGCCAGCACCTCCCCGGCGAGCTCTCCCATTACGCCTCGGACACCTGGGACGCCGAGACGGAGATCGACGGCGACTGGGTCGAGGTCACCGGCTTCGCCTACCGCGGTGACTACGACCTGACGAACCACGCCGCCCACTCCGGCGAGGACTACGACGTCTTCAAGCAGTACGACGAGCCGGTCACCGTCGAGCGCCCGACCGTCGACCCCGACATGAGCGAACTCGGCCCCGAATTCGGCGGCGAGGCGGAGGCCGTGGCGGCGGCGCTCGAAGAACTCGCGGAACGGGACCCCGACGCCTTCCGGACTGAGGACGGGACGGTGACCGTCGAGGTCGACGGCGAGGCGTACGCCGTGCCCGTCGAGCAGACCGGCTTCGCGGTCGAGGAGGTGACCGAGGCCGGCGAGCGGGTGACGCCACACGTCGTCGAGCCCTCCTTCGGCGTGGGCCGGCTCGTCTACACGGTGCTCGCACACGCCTACGAGACCGACGAGGTCGACGGGCAGCAGCGGACCTACCTCTCCTTGCCCCCCGCGCTGGCGCCGACCACGGTGGGCGTGTTCCCGCTGATGGACCGCGACGGGCTGGGCGAACGGGCCCGGGAGGTCGCCGCGGACCTGCGGGAGGCGGGGCTGTCCGTGACCTACGACGACTCCGGCGCGATCGGTCGCCGCTACCGCCGGCAGGACGAGGTCGGCACCCCCTTCTGTGTGACCGTCGACTACGACACCCTCGGGGAGGGCGACAGCCCCGAACTCGAGGGGACGGTCACCGTCCGGGAGCGGGACACGACCGCCCAACACCGGGTCGCCGTCGAGGAGTTGTCCGGGACGTTGCGGGCGCTCCGGGACGGGAGCCTCGAGTTCGGAGAGATCGGCTGAGGGATGGACTACGGCCGCCGGCTCGCACACGTCAGCGGGGTCGCCGTGCCGGGGCTGTACCTGATCGGTCTCGTCGAGTGGCGGACGATAAGGTACCTGGTCGCCGCGGGCGCGGCCGTCGCGGTCGTCCTGGAGTTCGTCCGGCTGTTCGTCGGGCTGGACTGGGTGGTCTACGACCGGCTCACCCGCGAATACGAGCAGGACAACCCCGCCGGCTACGCGCTCGCGGTCGTCTCGGCGGCCATCGTCGCGTGGGTCTTCGAGCCGGCCATCGCCGTCGCCGCGATGCTCCTGCTGGCGATCGCCGACCCGCTCGCGGGCGTCCTCTCGGAAGCCGAGGGGCCCGACACCCGCAAATCGTACGGGGTGATGATGGTCACCTTCGCGGTCTGTGTCCTCATCGCCCTGCCCTTCCTCCCCCCGCGGGCCGTCCTCCCTGTGGCGGCCGTCGTCGTGGCCGCCGACGCGCTCAAACCCCGGGTCTACGGCTTCGTCATCGACGACAACTTCTCGATCCCGGTCGGCGCGGCCGTGACGGCGTGGCTGCTCGCGACCTACCTCCCGCCGCTCGTCTGACCACTTTCACCCCGCTACCCGCACGCTTAACCCCGCCGGCCGGTTACGGAGGCCCGAATGGCGACCGGTGCCGAGCGCGACACCGAGACGGTCGACCGCCCGCTCGTGGTCCCCGGGGCCCTGGAGCGGCGGGCCTACCAGCTCCGGCTGGCCGAGGCCGCCGCCCGCGGCCACACGCTGGTCTGTCTCCCAACGGGGCTGGGGAAGACGGCGGTGAGCCTGCTCGTGACCGCCAGGCGGCTCCACGAGGCCGGCGGCAAATCGTTGCTGCTCGCCCCCACGAAACCGCTCGTCACCCAGCACGCCGACTTCTACCGGGAGGCGCTCGATATTCCTGACGACGACGTGGTGGTGTTCACCGGCGAGGTCAGCCCCGACGACCGGGCAACGCTGTGGGAGGACGCTCAAGTCGTGGTCGCCACCCCGCAGGTCGTCGAGAACGACCTCGTCGGCAACCGGGTCTCCCTGTCGGCGGTCACCCACTGCACCTTCGACGAGTGTCACCGGGCGACCGGCGACTACGCCTACAACTACATCGCCGAGCGCTACCACGCCGAGGCCGACGACCCGCTGGTGACGGGGATGAGCGCCTCCCCCGGCGACGACGAGGAGAGCATCCTCCAGGTCTGTGAGAACCTCGGCCTGGGCAGCGTCGAGGTGATGACCGAGGACGACGCCGACGTCGCGGAGTACACCCACGACACCAGCGTCGAGTGGGAGCGCGTCGAGTTGCCCGAGACCGTCGAGGAGGTCCGGGACGCGCTCCAGGAAGTCATCCGCGACCGGCTGACCCAGCTCAAGGAACTCGGGGTTACCTCCACGACCCAGCCCGACGTCTCCGAGCGGGAGATCCACAAGATCCAGGGCCGGCTCCGTGACCTGATGGACAACGACCAGTCGGAGGGGTACCAGGGGATGAGCCTCCTGGCGGAGGTCCGCAAACTGCGGACGGCCGTCACCTACGTCGAGACTCAGAGCGTCGAGTCCTTCCGCCAGTACATGGAACGTCAGCGGGAGGCCGCCCGCTCCTCGGGGGCCTCGAAGGCCGACCAGCGGCTGGTCTCCGAACCCAAGGTCAGGCAGGCAGTCCGGCTGGCCCGGGAGTACGACGACCTCCACCCGAAGTTCCGCCGGGCGCGGATGAAGATCGCCGAGACGCTGGGCATCCAGGGCGGCGAGCGCGTCATCGTCTTCACCGAATCGAGGGATACCGCGGAGACGCTGACGGACTTTCTGGGCGAGCACTTCAGCACCGAACGTTTCGTCGGCCAGTCCGATACCGAGGGCAGCGACGGGATGACCCAGACCGAACAACAGGACACCCTCGAGCGGTTCCGCGCCGGCGAGTTCGAGGTGCTGGTCTCGACCTCCGTGGCCGAGGAGGGGCTCGACGTCCCCGAGGTCGACCTCGTGCTCTTCTACGAGCCCGTCCCGACCGCGATCCGCGCCATCCAGCGCAAGGGTCGGACCGGCCGCCAGACCGAGGGCGCGGTGACGGTGCTGCTCGCCGAGGACACCCGCGACGAGGCCTACTTCTGGAAGGCTCGAAATGACCAGAAGGAGATGGAACAGGAACTCCGGAATCTCAAGGACGCCGCCGGGACTATCGAGGCCCGCCTCGAACAGGCCGGGCTGGACACCTACGCGAACGAGGGGACGGATAGCAACGGCGACGGCACCGGCGGTACGGACGCCGACGGCGTGGGGGTGGACGCCGGCTCCGGCGACGAGACCGCCAGCAGCGATACCAGCGGCGACAGCGCCGGGTCGAGCACTGCCGACGGTGACGACGACGGCCAGGCGGGGCTGGGCGCGTTCGCCGGCGAGTCGGGCGAGCGAGCGGCGGCTGGCGCGGACGAAACGACGGGCGGCGGCGGTCCCGGCGACGACAGCGACACGGAAACGGGCGACACAGCAGACGCTGAGGGCGTCGTGGCGGCAGCCGAACCCGACGGGGAGGCGGTCGAGGTCGTCGCCGACCAGCGGGAACTGGACTCGACCATCGCGCGGGACCTCTCGACCCGGGATGGCGTCGAGACCCGCCTGGAGACGCTGGCGGTCGGGGACTACGTCCTTTCGGACCGGGTGGTCGTCGAGCGCAAGACCGTCGCCGACTTCCTGGACACCCTCACGGGCGGGGACCGCTCGCTGTTCGAGCAGGTCGGGGACGCCGCCCGCCACTACGAGCGGCCGGTGGTCGTCATCGAGGGCGAGGGCCTGTACGGCGAGCGCAACGTCCACCCGAAGGCCATCCACGGGGCGCTGGCATCGCTGGCCGTGGACTTCGGCGCCAGCGTGCTCCGGACGGCCGACGAGGGCGAGACCGCCGACCTGCTGGAGGTCGTCGCCGAGCGCGAACAGGTCGAAAGCGACCGTGAGGTCTCCGTCCACGGCGAGAAGCAGTCCCGCACCCTGGCCGAACAGCAGGAGTACGTCGTCGCCGCCATCGCGGAGGTCGGCCCCGTCACCGCGCGGGCGCTGCTCGAGGAGTTCGGCAGCGTCGAGGCGGTCATGACCGCCGACGAGGAGGCCCTGCGGGAGGCGGAGGGCGTCGGCGAGGTCACCGCTGAGCGGGTCCGCGAGGTGACCGGCAGCGACTACGAGGGATAGGGCGGGTCAGAGGACGGGACAGCAGCCGCCGAACGCGACGCTACTGCCGCAGCGCCGCCAGCGTCTCCGCGGCCTCCCGCGCGGCAGCGAGATACTCCCGGGCCTGCGTGGGGTCCTCGGCGGCCTCGGCCTGCCGGGTCAGCCGCGCGAGCGTCCGCTCGAGCGAGGCGCGGGCCTCGGGGAGCGTGCTGCCCTGCCGCTCGGTGGTGCCGGCATCGCGGTCGGGGGAACCGCCGCCGGTACCGGCGGCCGGGGACGGGTCGACACTCGGCACCCGCTCGGGGGCCGGTTCCCGCTGCCGGCCGTCGGCGTCGCGAGCGGATTGCGTCGAGCGGTCCCGGGGGTCACGGCCGGTGTCGTGCTCGGGCTCGTCGGGGGTTCGGTCCGGCTGGGACGGCGACTCCGACCGGGTGGTCTCGCCGTCGGCGCCGCCGCTGCCGAACTGGACGCGGGTCTCGTCCGGGGACGTCACCTGGATGTGCTCGTCGTCCGGGCCCCCAGCCTCGCCGTCCGTCCGGTCCGCTCCGTCGCCGTCGCGCTCCCCGGCGGCGCCGTCGTCGCCGGCGTCCCCGTCCTCGCTGTCACTGTCGTCCTCCCCGCTGGCGCCGTCACCGCGGTCGATGGCCTTCTCGCAGGTGGCACAGAACTCCTGGCCCTCGTACCGGAAGACCGGGTCCCCACAGTCCGAGCAGTGGGCGTTTGTCATCGTCGCCCCCTGCAGGAGGAGTTCGCTCATCTTCTCCGTGGCCTGGCGGTCCTGCTGTTCCTGTTCGTACTTCTCGCGGAGGCGCTCGCGTTCGGCTTCCTCGTCGAAGTCACTCATACACGGAGGGAAGCGAGCGCGAGGAAAAGGGTTTGCGGGAGCCTGCCCGGGGCGTTCCGACATGTTTAACGTCGGTCCGAAGGGCGTATGTGACATGGCAAAGGTAAGCATCGTCGGCGCCGCGGGCACCGTCGGCGCCGCAGCGGGTTACAGCATCGCACTCCGCGACATCGCGGACGAACTCGTCTTCGTAGACATCCCCGAACAGGAGGACACCACCGTCGGGCAGGCCGCCGACGCCAACCACGGGATCGCGTACGACGCCAACACCGAGGTCTACCAGGGCGACTACGCCGCCACCGAGGGCTCGGACGTCGTCGTCATCACCGCCGGCCTGCCCCGGTCGCCGGGTGACACCCGGCTGGACCTGGCCGACGACAACGCCCCGATCATGGAGGACATCCGGGCGTCACTGGCCGAGCACAACGACGACTTCGTCTCGATCACCACCTCCAACCCCGTCGACCTCCTGAACCGCCACCTCTACGAGACCGGCGACCGCGACCGCGGGAAGGTCGTCGGCTTCGGCGGCCGCCTGGACTCGGCGCGCTTTCGCTACGTCCTCTCCGAGCGCTTCGACGTCCCCGTCCAGAACGTCGACGCGACCATCCTCGGCGAGCACGGCGACGCCCAGGTCCCCGTCTTCTCGAAGGTCCGCGTCGACGGGAAGGACATGACCTTCTCCGACGAGGAGAAAGAGGAGATCCTCGCCGACCTGCAGGAGTCGGCGATGAACGTCATCGAGCGCAAGGGCGCGACGGAGTGGGGCCCCGCCCGCGGCGTCGCCCACATGGTCGAGGCCGTCCTCCGGGACACCGGCGAGGTGCTCCCCGGCTCCGTGACGCTCGAGGGCGAGTACGGCCACGAGGGCGTCGCCTTCGGCGTCCCCGTCAAACTCGGCAGCGACGGCGTCGAGGAGGTCGTCGAGTGGGACCTGGACGAGTTCGAGCGCGAACAGATGCAGGAGGCCGCCGACAAGCTGGGCGAGCAGTACGAGACGATCAGCTGAATCCGGGTAGTCCGCGGCCCGCCGTACCGTCTCCGGGTGGTCAAACCGTCATTTGAGTCTCCGGGAGTGTCTTTATCGAGGCGAACGACGGTCCAAACAGCCATGAGTTCCCGACCGGTCCCCCTCCCGAGCAGCGTCGAGGACACCCCCGCCCCCGCGGTCGCCAGCCAGGTCCGGCGTCTGGCCTTCTGGGGGTCGGTCCTGTTGCCGTTCGCGTACGTCCCTCTGCTTTCCGGGGTGGCCGGCGACCGGCCGCTGCTCGTCGCTGGCCTGCTGGCGCTGAACGCCGTCTGTCTGCTGGCCGGCCACGGTCACTCCCCCGACCGATGAGTCCGGAGACCGCCCCCTCGGACCCGACCCCGGAGGTGAGACGCCTGCCGGCGAAAGCCCAGCCGCTTGTGGGGTACCTCCGCTCGCGGGTTCGCGAGGAGGGCGCGTTCTACGTGAAAAGCCGGTTCGTCGCGGAGGACCTCGACCTCTCGGCGAAGGAGGTGGGGGCGTTCATGCGCCGGCTGCAGGAGTGCGAAGAGGGGCCTGCAGTCGAGGCGTGGGCCTACACGAACGGGACGACGTGGTACGTCTCGGCGAGGGAGTAGCAGCGCGAGGTGTGGGTCGGCGCTGCACTCGGGACAGGCTACCGGGGACGGACTTCCGCGCGGTCGTGAGAGGTCCAGTGTCCCGGTTCTGACCCGCCCGCTTCCCGTCAGTGCTCCCCGTCTGAACGGCCCGGTTCGTCGCCATTCCGCTCCTCGGGTGGCGGACCGAGGACCCCCAGCCCGGCCCGGTACAGCAGGTAGATGGCGACAGCGAAGACGACCAGCTCGATGATGTAGAGTTCGACGAGTTCGAGCGTCGAGAGTTCGGCCGCCACGAGTGCCTCGGTGAACTGCAGGAACGCGAGCACGAACGCGAGAACCAGTGCCGGAAGGAGGAGGATGACCAGCCCGACGACGATGAGTTTCGGCCGTTCCATGAGCGGGTGCCTGCGAAGGGAGAAGACCCGTGCCGCAAAAAGAGTGTGGTCACGGGACCCGGACGGGGCGGCGCACGGACCGCAGCGTCACTCCTCGCCGCCCTTCCAGCGCTCCGGCACCTGGATGGTGTACTTGCCGTCTTCCTGGAGCGCGATGATATACTCCTCGCGGTCGTACAGCTCCATCAGGTTCAGCTCGTACTGGCCGGGCTCGAGGACGCGGATGGACTCGAACTGGTCGTTGAGCTCCTCGCGGAGGTCGGCGAGGTCGGGCCGGTCCTGGCGGGTCCGCTCGGCGGTCGTCGGGCTCTCGCCGTGTTTCGCGGTCTCGCTGTGGTCGTCGAGCACCGGTGTGGGGTGGTCCTCGCCCTCGGCGGGACTGGACGTGCCGCTCGGCAGGTCCTCCATCGGGACGACGTCCGTGCGGGCGCTTGCCTGCGCGGCGTCTTCCGTGGTCGCCTCGGTGGCGTCTCCGGGGCTCGCGTCCTTCGGGGTTCGGCCCTGCGGGTCGGACGCCGGCGCGGGGTCTGGACGGGTCACACCGGGAGCGGATCCGGTCGGATCGGACCCGGCCTCTGTCTCGGGCTCGGGCGGGTCAGAGCTAACCAGGTCGCGGACCGCGGTCGCGGCCGAGCCGACGGCACGCGTCACGCCGTCGGCGGCCGGTTCCGGCGGCTCCGGGGGTTCTGCGTCCGGGTCCGGGTCCGGACTGTCGACGCCGTCGGGCCGGAACTGGAACTTGTTGCCGCCACAGTCGGGACAGCCCGAGAGCATCTCCTTGGAGCCGTCGGCGAACGTGCGGCCACAGTCCGTGCACTGGTGGGGCATCCTTACTTGCGGGAGACGAGGGTCTGGATCAGCGTCTCGTCCTTGTGGAGGGTCTCGATCTGGTTTGCCGGGCCGATGACGGTGAGCTTCTTGGTCGACTCCCGGCCCATCAGCCGGTCGAGGAAGCTCGCGTCGGCGGTCTCCGAGCGCGGGTAGGTCTCGATCTCGATGCCGTTGAACTCGTCGGGGCTGATCTCGGTCATCGTCACCTCGATCAGGCGGGACTCCTCGTCGGGCGAGAGTCCCTCCTCGAGGATGACGATGTTGCCCTCCCGGACGCCGTCGAGGATCATCCGGATCTTCTCCATCGAGGTCTGGCTGGCGAGCCGTTCGCCGCTGATGAGGTCGATCTGCACGCCGTCCTGGGGGTCCTTGACTTCTGCCATGGTTATCCGAAGTACTCCGCGATCTTGTCGTACACTTCGTCCATGTTGTCCCCCTCGAGCGCCGAGACCGCGACGGTCTCGTGCTGCGGGAAGGCGTTGCGGATCCGCTGGACGCTCGACTCCTCGAGGTCGATCTTGTTCGCGAGGATCAGGACCGGGAGGTCCTGGCTCTCGATGATGCCGATGAGCATCGTGTTGACCTGGGTAAAGGGGTCCGAGGCGGAGTCGAGGACGTAGACGACCCCGTCGACGTCCTCCCGGAGCCAGTGCATCGCCTCGGCGACGCCCTCCGTGGCCTCCCGGGAGCGCCGGACGGCGTCCTCCTTCTCCATGTCGTGTTCGAGGAACTCCGTGTAGTCGACCTTCGTGGTCACGCCGGGCGTGTCCACGATGTCGATGGTGACCGTCTTGCCGTCGCGCTCGATCTCGACGTTCTCCTTGCGGCGGGCGCGGCGGGTCTCGTGGGGAACGTGGCTCTCCGGTCCCACCGCGTCGCCGTGTTCGGTCCAGTCCCGCGCAATGCGGTTCGCGAGGGTCGTCTTCCCGGCGTTGGGCGGCCCGTAGATCCCGATCCGTTTGGGATCCTCCGCCGAGAACAGCGTCGATGCTGCGCGTGAAATGCTGGATTTGAGGTCTGTGAGTAGTCCCATCCTATCTCCCGGCCCTGTGAGGGCTTGGGAGAACTACCCGACCCGACTCACTTAATTGTGCGTCAGACATATATAAATTCAACCACATTTCCGGAACGGCCGACAGAACGACCGGAGAGCGTGGTATCCCTGCCGCTCTCCGCGAGATAAGTGCAAAGATACAGATATTTCGAGGGGAGTGAACCTGTCTTCAGGGGGAGAGAAACAGGAGTCGGGAGGAAAGAGAACGGAGACGGACGAGAGCGGCCGGGACTCGGGCATCGAAGACCGGGCCGGATTTCCCCACCGTTCTCCCGCCTCTGTTGTCCCCTCCTGTCACCACCGCTCTCCTACGCCTGCTATCCTCTCCCACCCCTCCACCTCTCCCATCCTTCTCGTCCCCCCCCACCCCTTCGTTTCAACTGCAACACCAGCGAGGAACGGGCAGGGGAAAGTGAGGTGACCGGGGTCACGGAAGTCCAAACCCCGGAGAAAGTGGAGAAAGAGTGTGGCGAACGGCCGTCTCGAGGAGTCGTAAACGGAGGAGTCGATCAAACTAGACGAGTAGCCTCACACTAGCTGTCTCCACTAGTCTACCCGAAACCCTACCCGAAAGAAGAATGAGCTCTTTCTAGTGCGGATACGGTTATCATCTATCATACTTAAATCCTTCCAACTAGAAGGCCGGATCCAGGGCTGACCCCCCGCCCCTCTCTTGGTCGTTCCACCCGAAACAAAGGGGTGGGGGGGTTCGGGGCGACCTCTCTCTGTCTCGCCTCCCCCTCTCCTTTTCCCCTTGTTTTTTTCCGGTGTGCCCTCTCCCGCTCGACAGTTCCTCTCCATCCCCCTTCGTCCCCTCTTCTCTCCTTCTCCCCCTTCATCTGTTCTGCTTCCCCGGTCTCTTCCTCTCAGGTCTCTTCCTCTCATCTCTCTTCTCTTTTTCTCCTCTCTCATCCCTCCCTCATCTACTCCTCTCTCCTCTCCTCTGCCCTTCCTCGCTCCTCGCGTTTTGCTCGGTCCGCCCTCCGCCTCCGGCCGTGCCCAGCCGTCCACCCTGCGCACCCCGATCCCGCGCACCCCGCCTCTACCGACACACCACGACCGCCCCCCTCTTTCGAGTGCGCGCCACACCGACCCCCGACTGCGACGGGTACTGTGGTATCCTTTCACAACCGAAATCTTTAATAGATTCTCAACCGGGGGTTCTTGTGGTTCAGGTGGACACACGCCGGAACGGGAAACGGGGCCGTCAGGGGCGTTCTCGGCGATGTGGACCCGTACGCGGGGCGCGAAGCGCCCATCTCCAATCGAAACGAAGGGGTTTCCCACGACATGACAGACGCGGACGAACCGCGGGATGGCACGGGCGACGTCGACAGTGACGACCCCGAATTCACCGGTGTATCGGAAGGAGTTGCCGACTCTGTCGCCTCACCCTCCTCGGAGTCGACTCCACCCGAAGCGACGCTCGACGACGTCCTCGCCGAAGAGGAGTCCGCCGACGAGGCCTCCCAGGGGCTGTTCGACGACCTGCTGAGCGGCCAGCCCATCTTCGAGAACAAGGAGGTACTCCGCCCGTCCTACACCCCCCGGAAGCTCCCCCACCGAGAGGAGCAGATCAACAACATGGCGACGATCCTCGTGACGGCCCTGCGCGGGGACACGCCCTCGAACATCCTCATCTACGGGAAGACGGGGACCGGAAAGACCGCGAGCGCGAAGTTCGTCTCCGACGAACTCGAGTCCACTTCCGAGAAGTACGAGGTCCCCTGCGAGGTCGAGTACATCAACTGCGAGGTGACCGACACTCAGTACCGCGTGCTCGCCCAGCTCGCGAACAAGTTCATCGAGAAAAACCGCGAGTCCATCGACGACGAACTCGCCGACCTCGAGACGCTTCGCGAGGAGGGCGGCGACCTCGCGGGGTCGAGCTACGACTCCCCCCAAGCTGTCGAGCAGCGCATCGGGGAACTCGAGGACGCCCGCGACCGCTTCGAGGAGGTGCCGATGACCGGGTGGCCGACCGACCGGGTCTACAGTTCCTTCTTCGACGCGGTCGACTACCGCGAGCGCGTGGTGGTGATCATGCTCGACGAGATCGACAAACTCGTCGAGAAGTCCGGCGACGACACCCTCTACAACCTCTCCCGGATGAACTCCGAACTCGAGAACTCCCGGGTGTCGATCATGGGGATCTCCAACGACCTCAAGTTCACCGACTTCCTCGACCCGCGTGTCAAATCCAGCCTCGGCGAGGAGGAGATCGTCTTCCCGCCCTACGACGCGAACCAGCTTCGGGACATCCTCGAGCACCGCGCGGAGGAGGCCTTCGAGCCGGACGCGCTCACCGACGACGTCATTCCGCTGTGTGCGGCCTTCGCCGCCCAGGAACACGGCGACGCCCGCCGGGCGCTCGACCTGCTGCGGACCGCCGGCGAACTCGCCGAGCGCGACCAGACCGACGGCGTCGAGGAGGCCCACGTCCGCAAGGCCCAGGAGAAGATCGAACTCGACCGGGTGGTCGAGGTCGTCCGGACGCTCCCCCAGCAGTCCAAACTGGTGCTTTTCTCGATCATCCTGCTCGAGAAACAGGGGGTCCACAACATCAACACCGGCGAGGTGTACAACATCTACAAGCGGCTCTGCGAGGAGATCGACACCGACGTGCTCACCCAGCGCCGGGTGACCGACCTCATCTCCGAGCTCGACATGCTCGGGATCGTCAACGCTGTCGTCGTCTCGAAGGGCCGGTACGGCCGCACGAAGGAGATCAGCCTCTCGGTACCCCTGGAGGAGACCGAGGCCGTGCTCCTCTCCGACTCCCGGCTCGGCGACATCGAGGACGTCCAGCCGTTCGTCCAGGCCCGCTTCGACAGCTGAACTCGCGACGGGAGGAGGGCGGCCTCCCCGCGCTCCCCTATCCTGCGGACTGCAGCCGGATCCAGCCCAGCCCCGGGATCTTGAACTCCGCGGTCCCGACGACCCACGCGGGTCTGACCGGCCCGGTCAGCCCCGTGGCCTGGTCGTAGCTGGGGTTGTTGTCACCCTTCGTGATGAAGCCGGCGTGGTCGGCGACACACCGGGGGTCGTTCGGACTCAGCGCGCCGAGATACGCCGAATCGGCGGCCGTACACCAGTTTTCACCCTCTTCGACCCAGAACATCGCCCGGTGGATGATCGGTGTCCCGCCCCGGTCGCCGTCGGCCGCAAAGACGATCACGTCACCCGGGTTGCCGAACTTCGTGTAACCGGTCTCCGCGCCCACGCGCGCGGTGACGACTCCGTACTCCGCGCGTTCCCCGGGGAACCGCTCTTCCTCCATCACGAACACGAGGTCGTTGCGCTCCATGTTCGGGAGCATGCTCCCGCTCTCGACGGCGACCAGCGGCGGCCAGACGCCGCTCACCGCGAACAGGAAAAAGCCGACGAGCACCACCGCGAACACGCTGCTCGCGACGTCGCGGACGAACAGCCGCCAGCCGCCGTTCCCGCCGCCGTTCGTACCCGGCTCGGGGTCCGGCGGGTCGGGGCCACCCCGCCGGTCCCCGACCGGCCGACGGGCCCGGTCCCCGGACTCGACGTTCTCCGGCGCTCGCTCCCCGGAGTCGGCGGGGCCGGACCGGGGTCCTCCGGCCGGGGAACCGTCTCTCCCCCCGCCTCGCCCGTCTCCCTCGCCGGGGCCTCTCATCACAGCCCCGTCCGGGGCAGCGTCGAATCAATCTTCTGGAACGCGATACCCTTTTGACCGCCTGCCCCGACCTACCGGTGTGTCACTCGAGGGGGCCGCCAGGGTCGTCAGCGAACTCGCCAGCCGGGGGTACAACGCCGACCGCGAGGCCGTCACCTTGCTGGCGAACGCTCCGGACCCCGAAACCGCCCTCGAGCGCGCAGTCGAACAGGCCCCCGACGACGCGCTCAAACTCTCGACCGACCACGTCCGCGAGGCGCTCGACGGCGCGCAGTCCTCCGGTTCTCCGCCCACGCCGGCCGACGCCAGTGAGGGGCCGACGGGCGCTGCCGACCCGGACTCGACCCCCTCCATTTCGACTGGAACCGACCGAGAAAACACGCGCGACGGTGGGCGGGGTGTTCCAGTCGAAACGAAGGGGTCGGCGGTCGTCGAGACCAGCGGGGACATCGCGAGTACGGGCACCGGGGAGTACCGCGACTTCCTCGCGGTCTTCCGGGACCGCTACGAGAAACTCTCCGCGCACCTCCGGAGTCGGGTCAACCACCGGCCCGCGGCCACCATCGCCGACATGAGTCCCAGTAGCGACGCCGCCCTGGTCGGACTGGTCTCGGACATCCGCTCGACGGCCGGGGGCCACTGGCTGGTCGAACTGGAGGATACCACCGGTACCTTCCCCTGCCTGGTGATGAGCGACCGCGACTTCGCCGACGACGTCCGGGAACTGCTGTACGACGAGGTCGTCGCCGTCGAGGGGACGCTGGCCGACGACGGCGGGATCCTCTTCGTCGACGACCTCTACTTCCCCGATATCCCCCGGACCCACACCCCCTCGACGGCCGACCGCCCGGTCCGGGCCGCGCTGGTCTCGGACGTCCACGTCGGCAGCCAGGAGTTCCGGGCCGACGCCTGGGAGCGCTTTGCCGACTGGCTCCACACCGAAGAGGCCGAAGACGTCGAGTACCTCCTCGTCGGGGGGGACATGGTCGAGGGCGTCGGCGTCTACCCCGACCAGGACGAGGAGCTGGACATCGTGGACATCTACGACCAGTACGAGCGGTTCAGCGAGCACCTCAAGTCGGTGCCCGGCGACCTCGAGGTGGTCATGATCCCCGGCAACCACGACGCCGTCCGGCTGGCCGAGCCCCAGCCGGCCTTCGACGAGGAACTCCGCTCTATCATGTCGGCTCACGACGCCGAGATAGCGGCAAACCCTGCCACCGTCACCGTCGAAGGGGTGACCGTGCTGATGTACCACGGCGTCTCGCTGGACGAGGTGATCGCCGAACTCCCCGACGAGGCCGCGAGCTACGACCGGCCCCACGAGGCGATGTACCAGCTCCTGCGGAAACGCCACGTCGCACCGCAGTACGGCGGCCGGACCCGCCTGGCCCCGGAGGAGGAGGACCACCTCGTCATCGAGGAGGTGCCCGACGTCTTCCACGCCGGCCACGTCCACAAGCTGGGCTACGGCAAGTATCACGGCGTGCTCACCGTCAACTCCGCGTGCTGGCAGTCCCAGACCGCTTTCCAGGAGAGCGTCAACCTCGACCCCGACGTCGGCTACGCCCCCATCGTCGACCTCCAGACGCTCGACCTCACAGTACGGAAGTTCGTCTGAGCCGGTTACACCGGCGCCTGCAGCCCCGGCCGCGAGCGCCGTCCGAGATGCCGGCAGAGCGTGCCGCCCGAGTGAAGACTTTTCGGGCGGCGCCGCCAGGGGCGTGTATGTCCGACGACTACGACTTCGCGACGAGCGCACTCCACGTTGGCCAGGAAGAGCCCGACCCCGCCACCGGCGCGCGCGCGCCGCCCATCTACCAGACCACCTCCTACGTCTTCGAGGACGCGGAGGACGCCGCCGCCCAGTTCGCCCTCGAGAAGCCGGGGCACATCTACTCGCGGCTGATGAACCCCACGAACGCGATGCTCGAGGAGCGGCTCGCGGCCCTCGAGGGTGGTGTGGGGGCCGTCGCCACCGCCTCCGGGATGGCCGCGCTTAACCTCGCGACCTTCCTGCTCGCGGACGCCGGCGACAACGTCGTCACCGCCTCCTCACTCTATGGGGGGACCTACACATACTACACCCACACCGCCCCCCGGCAGGGCGTGGAGGCCCGCTTTGTCGACACGCTCGATTACGACGCCTACGCCGAGAACATCGACGACGACACCGCCTACGTCCACCTGGAGACAATCGGCAACCCCGCGCTGGTGACCCCCGACATCGAGCGCATTGCGGACATCGCCCACGACCACGGCGTCCCGCTGTTCGTGGACAACACCTTCGCCACGCCCTACCTCTGCCGGCCCCTGGAGCGGGGCGCGGACCTCGTCTGGGAGTCCACCACGAAGTGGCTCCACGGCTCCGGGACGACGGTCGGCGGCGCGCTGGTCGACGGGGGGTCGTTCCCATGGGACGAGCACGCCGACCGGTTCCCCGAGGTCGCCGCCGACAACCCCGCCTACCACGGCGTCAACTTCCGGGAGCGCTTTGGCGAGGCCGCCTTTACCTACGCCGCGGTCGCCCGCGGCTGCCGGGACCTGGGCAACCAGCAGTCCCCCTTCGACGCCTGGCAGACGATGCAGGGTGTCGAGTCCCTGCCGATGCGGATGGAACGGCACTGCGAGAACGCGATGGCCGTCGCGGAGCACCTCCAGGACCACCCGGAAGTCGCCTGGGTCACCTATCCCGGCCTCGACGACCACGAGACCCACGACCTCGCCAGCGAATACCTGGAGGGTGGCTACGGCGGGATGATCACTTTCGGGCTGGAAGCCGGATACGACGCCGCGCAGGCCACCGTCGAGAACACCGAACTCGCCTCGCTGCTCGCGAACGTCGGGGACGCGAAGACGCTCGTCATCCACCCGGCCTCGACCACCCACCAGCAGCTCACCGAGGACGAACAGCGCGCCGCGGGCGTCACCCCCGACATGGTCCGGCTCTCGGTCGGGCTGGAGTCACCCGCTGACATCCTCGCCGACCTCGACCAGGCCATCGAGTCCGCGACCTGAAACCGGTCGACGACAGGAGACCGGGTCAGCGACTCACCCCTGGCCGTTCGCCAGCCGGGCGTCCTGCTGTTCGGTTCCCGTGCGCTCGCCACCGGGGCTGCTGCGGGCGCGCGGCGCTCGCCGGCTCGCGGGCGCGTCCGGAGCGCCGGCCCGAGTGTACCATCCCCGGAGCAACACCGTCACGGCGGCGCCGGCCGCGGCGCCTACGGCGACGCGGGGGTAGCTCGCGACCGCGAGGGTCGCCAGCAGGATGGCGAGCACGGCGAGGCTCCCCGCGAGGGAGGGTCGGCCGGGCCCGCGGGTCCGGGCTGCGTTCGAGAGGTCTTTCTGCATATCTACACGGAGCGTCCCGACCCACTTAATCATAATCTGAAGAACATTTCTGTAAGCGCGTTTTCTGAAACGTCTTTCTGTAAGAGTTATGACTGCTCGACGGACTCGGTTCGACCGCTGGCTGGGACGTGTGGCAGTTCCTTCGACGCCCGGGCGATATTCCTCTCGTGGAACTGATACCGCCGCCGGGTTTAGGTAGCCGGTCGGCATATCGGGATGCATGTCAGGCGACGGTGACAGCGAGCGGCTCTCCCCCGACGACGCCTTCGCCACGCTGGGCAACGAGACCCGGCTGGGGATCCTCCAGGCGCTCGGGCGGGCGGGGGAGGACCTCTCTTTCTCGGAGCTTCGCGACCGGGTCGGCGTTGCGGATTCGGGGCAGTTCAACTACCACCTGGAGCAGCTGGTCGGGCACTTCGTCCGGAAGACCGACGAGGGCTACCAGCTCCGGCGGGCCGGCCGGCGGGTCGTGGAGGCGGTGCTCTCGGGTGCGGTGACCGATGCCCCCGACCTGGACCGGACGCGGGTCGAGGAGACCTGCGAGCTCTGTGGCGCCCCCATCGAGGTGGCCCGCGACGGGGGGAGCATCGCCATGTACTGCACGGAGTGTGCCGGCCGCTACAGCCACGCCTACGGGGAGGACCGGACCGGCCGCAGGGCGGACGAGGGGTATCTCGGCCGGCTCCCCCTGCCGCCGGCGGGGCTCCGGGACCGCACGCCGACGGAAGTGCTGCGCGCGGCCTGGACGTGGGGCAACCTGGAGATCCTCGCCATCTCGGCCGGGATCTGCCCGCGGTGTTCGGCCACTGTCGACCATACGCTGCGGGTCTGTGAGGACCACGACGCCAGCGACGGGCTCTGCGCGGAGTGTCGCGGCCGGCAGGCGGTCCGGCTCACGGTCTCCTGTACCAACTGCATCTTCGGGAGCGGCGGCATCTTCAGTATCAACCTGGTCTCGAACACGCACCTGCTGGACCTGCTCACCGACCACGGCCTCAACCCCGTCGTCCCCGACTCGATCCGGCAGGTCAACGAGATACACGGGGACTACGAGGAGGAACTGCTCTCCCGGGACCCCTTCCGCGCCCGCTTCACCTTCGACGTCGACGGCGACACGCTCGGCCTCGTCGTCGACGACGACCTCGAGGTCGTCGAGGCCGAACGCTCAGAGTAGGCCCCGGCTCTCGAACAGCGCCAGCAGCTCGTCCATCGAGCCGACGACCACGTCGCAGGCGGGCTCGACGTTGGGCTTGGGCTCGAACCCCACCGCCAGGCCCGCGACCTCCAGCATCGGGAGGTCGTTGGCGCCGTCGCCGACCGCGACCGTCTCGTCGTCGCCGACGACCGCCCGCAACACCTCCAGGGCGTCGTCTTTGGTCCCCTCGATCAGCGGCCCCTCGACTTCGCCCGTGAGTGCGCCGTCCGCGACCGGCAGCCGGTTCGCCACGACCGCGTCCACCTCGACGCCCTCGCGGGCGAGTGCCGCCTCGACCCCGCGCTCGAATCCCCCGGTGAGGATGGCGACGTAGACCCCCGCCTCACGGAACGCCTCGATGACCTCGGCCGCGCCGGGGCGCAGGCGGACTTCCTCGAAGGCGGCCTCCGCGTCGGCGTCGTCCAGCCCCTCCAGCAGCGCACACCGCTCCCGGAGGCTCTCGGCATAAGCGATCTCGTCGTTCATCGCCCGCTCCGTGATCTGCTCCATCTCGTCGGCGACGCCACACCGCTGGCCGAGCAACACGGTCATCTCGGAATCGGAGAGCGTCCCGTCGAAGTCGAAGGCGACGATCATGGGCCGGGTTCGCGGCCAGGGGATTCAAAGCCGGCGGTTCCCGGCGGGGTCCGCGGACCGTCGCGTCCCGTCGCTCGCGGCCCGGCTCTACAGCCCGGGCTGCTCGACGTGGCGCCGCCAGAACGACCCTTCCAGATACCGTTTCTCGACGCCGTCCCGCCCGAGCAGGCGCGCGACGCGTCCGACCGTCGCCCACAGCGCCCGCTGGAGCCCGACCGGCGCAGCCGTCATCGTCGTCTCGTCGTGCATATCCGCGCCGACCAGCAGCGCCCGGAGCGCGCCCGGGCTGCCGTACTCCCCGTCACCGCCGCGCTCGTGGGTAGCTCCCCACGCCGTGTACAGCCCCTCGACCATCAGCATCGACGGGACCTCGGCCCGGAACGCGACGACCCCGTCGGTGTCGTTGCGGAAGGTGTGTTCGCGGCCGGGCTCGACCGTCGCCGTCTCGCCGGAAGCGAGGCGGGTCGGCTCCCCCTCGACGACCACGGTCAGCTCCCCCTCGACGGCGGTGAACGTCTCCGCCGTCGGGTGGACGTGGGCGGGTGGCCGGGCCGCGTCGGGCGCGAGCCACTGGAGCAGCTCCGGACGCTCGCCACGCTCCAGCAGGGTGGCCCAGCTCCGCCCGGCGGGGTCCGAGACCAGCGGGGCCGACGAGCGCCGGAAGAGGGCGGCAGCCCGGCCCTCGGGGTCCAGGTTCAGCACTGGCCCCGCGACCGGTTCGCCGTCGCCGTCGAGTGGCCGCCCGGTCCGCACCGTGGCCGCCTCCCCGTTTCGCTCGTGCGTCCGCGTCTGACTCATACCCGGGCTACGACCACCGTTCGGGAGACGCTTCTGTGGGGTATGGGAGGGGGATTTACAAGGGTCCCGGCGATAGCCCGCCCGTGAAACAGCTCCGGGTGACCGCCAGCGTCGACCCCGACCGGGCGCCGGCGTTTTTCGACCTGCTGGCGAACTCGCCCGGGATCACGGAGACCCGGCTGCTGGACTGGAACACCGCTGCCGACCGGGACACCGTCCTCTACGCCATCCGTGGCGACGCGACGCCGTTCACCGAGGCGGCCCCCGAGGCGCCCGCTGTCGCGTCCGTCGAGACCGCCACAGCGGGGCCCGAGTGGACCCACGCGCTCGTGGAGGTCCGAACCGCCGAGACCGAGACCTTCGACGCCGTCCGCCGGGCCCGGAGCCGGCCGGGGTTGGTCGTCCGCAAGCCCATCGTCTACCGCGAGGGGGCCATGCACTTCCGGGTGGTCGGCGACCCGGCGCCGCTGCAGGCGGCACTCGAGGCGGCTCCCGGAGGAGTCGACGTCGAGGTGGAGTCAGTCGGCCGGTTCCGCGGAGCGCCGGACGCCCCCGTGGCGGCCCTGAGCGACCGCCAGCGCGAGGCCGTCGAGGCGGCGCTGGCGGCCGGCTACTACGACCAGCCACGCGGCGCGACTCACGAGGACGTGGCAGACCGGCTGGGATGTGCGCCGGCGACGGCCAGCGACCACCTCCAGAAAGCCGAGGCCAAACTCGTCCGCGCGGCTCTCGACGACCTGCGGCCGCGCTAGTGACCGACCGGAGCCCGCGCTACCGCTCGCCGCGGACCTCGCGGTCGAACCGCGCCACGAACGCCCGCAGGAACGCCGCCCGGTCCGCGGCGATCCGGCGGCCCGCGTCGGTATACATCCGGTCGGGCAGGTCGAGCAGCTTCTTGTGGACGTGGTTGTACTGGGTCGCCCCCTCGGCGGTGTCGTCGTCCGTCGGTGGCCGGTCGGGGTCGTGGATCACTTCGCCGCGCTCCCCGCCGTAGGTGAAACACCGGGCGAGCCCGACCGCCCCCAGCGCGTCGAGGTTGTCGGCGTCACAGACCAGTTTCGCCTCCGGACTCCCGGGCTCGTGGTCGTTCGAGTACCGGTGGACCCGGACCGCGTGACAGACTGCGTCGACCCGCTCCGGGTCGACACTCCGTTTCTCGAGCAGCCGCCGGGCCTCCCGTGCACCCCACTCGGCGTGGTCGTCGACGACCCCGCGGTCCTCCCGGGACCGCCCGATGTCGTGCAGCAGGACCGCCAGCCGGACCGTCTCCGGGTCGGCGTCTCCCTCGTGCTCGGCCAGCAGCCGCTCCGCGAGCGCCTCGACGCGCTGGACGTGGTGCCAGTCGTGCGCCGGGCTCACGCTCTCGAAGTACGACCGCGCGACTGCCCGCATGTCGCCGACGAGACTCACCGCGCGCACCTCCCGGACGGCGTCATGGTGCCGGTGGATCCCCCTCGTAGCCGTCCATGTCCTGGTAGAAATTCAACATCGCGAACTTGAGTTTCCCGGGGTCGAGGTCGACCATTTCGGCGCGCTCCTCGGGCGGGAAGGCCCCGCGGACGGCGTACTCGCCCATCTCCACCTCCGCGCGCTCGGTGTAGCGGGCGTCCAGCAGCACCCGCACCCCGAAGTCCTCCGGCGAGCGGACCACCCGGCCCAGCGCCTGGCGGGTCTTCCGGACCGTCGGGACCTCGACGGCGTAGTGCCAGCCGGCGTCCTCGCCGGCGACGGTCGCGCCGACCGCCTCGTCCTCGCCGACCTCGAAGGCCCCGTCGTAGGCCTCCTGGACGGCCTCCATCCGTTCGTCGAGGTGGGGGTAGGGGACGCCCACGACGACGACGGTCCGGGCGTCGTCGCCGTCGAAGCTGACCCCCTCGCCCAGCGTCCCCCACAGCGACGTGAAGAGGACTCCGTCGTCGTCCCCGGCGAAGCGCTCGCGAAGTTCGCGCGCGGGCGTGCCCGCCTCGTCGAGATACCGGGTCCCGACGGAGACCCGCTCGTGGTAGCGGGCCGCCTCCGCGTACGAGGGGAAGAAGGCGAGCGTGTTCCCGGGGGTCATCCGGGCGGCGTCCTCCAGGACCTCCGTGACGGTCTCCTGGACGCGCCGGTCGTCGCGCCTGCTCGCGAACAGGGCGGGCCCGTCGACCGCGTAAGTCCGCCGCCGACCCTCGGGGAACTGCGGGCCGTAGGCCAGCGTTTCGGGACTCTCGAGCCCCAGCACGTCCTCGGTCACCGCGAACGGCCGCAGCGTCGCGCTCATCAGCACGCTCGCGTGCAGCGACCCGAACAGCGAACTCGTGACCTCCTCCGGGATGCAGGTGTAGAGTTCGGCGCGGCCGTAGACCTCCCCCCCACTCCGGCCGCCCTCGCTTCCCGCCCCGTCCGGCCCACCGCCGTCGCCGCCGGTGCCGGCAGCGTCTCCGCCCCTGCTGCCCTGCTCTCGCCGGACGCTCACCACGGGATACGTCCCGGCGGCGTCGCCCTCCTCCAGCCACGCGGCCAGAAACCGGGCGGCCTGGAGGGTCTGACACTCCTTGCGGACGCTCGTCTCCCCCGACCGGTAGGCGTCCTCGTAGCGCTCGTCGAGCTCCCGGCCGAGTTCGACCGCCCGGTCGAGTTCCCCCTCGACGCCCGGCCCCGTGTACGCCCGCAGGAAGGCCAGCGTGAGCTCGTCCCGGCCCTCCTCGTTGTCGACCGCGAGGTCCTCCCAGTCCTCGCCGACCGTCCGCTCGGCCGGGCTCTCGGGCCCCGAGAGCGCCTCGCCGTAGGCCGTCGCGAGCGCGTCCCGGAACGTCGAGAGGACGTTCTCGGCAGCCTCCCGGCGGGGGTCCTCGACGCCGGTCAGCTCGTCGAGTGCCTCCTCCAGCGTGGTCTCGGTCAGGGTCCGCCGGGCGTGCTCGCGGGCGGCGTCCTCGACGTTGTGGGCCTCGTCGAAGACCGCGATGACGTCCTCGGGGTCCCGGCCCAGCCACCGGAAGAACTGCTCGCGGATGACCGGGTCCAGCAGGTGGTGGTAGTTGCAGACGACGAGGTCGACTCCCTCGACGCCCTCCTTGAGGAGTTCGTACCCGCACATCCCCGCCCCCTCGGCGTACTCGTAGATCTCGTCGGGGGTGCGGACGTCGTCGTACAGCCACGCGAAGAAGTCGTCGGTGTCGGCGGTCAGGTTTTGATAGTAGTGATCGCAGGTCGCCCGGTCGCCGAAGTCCGCCAGTTCCTCCTCGACGGCCTCGAGTTCGTCCATCACGGCGCCGCGGGCCTCGCCGGCCTCGCTGTCCCCGGCCTGGCTCTCCTCCAGGAGTTCGCGCTGTTTGCGCTCGAGCTCGGCCTGGTCGCGCTCGGTCTCGACCAGCTCGCGGGTGGTATCCCGCAGCGCCTGACACTCCTGGTAGCCGACGTCGATGTGACACATCGATGCCTTCCCGCGGAAGACGACCGCCCGGAGGTCGGTCGCGTCGGCGATGGCCGAGGCCTCCCGGCGGAACTGACGGGTCTGCTGGTGGACGTTGGTGGTGATGACGACCGTCTTGTCGGTCTCGCGGGCGTGTTCCAGGGCGGGAGCCAGCGCCGCCAGCGTCTTCCCGGTCCCGGTCGCCCCCTCGAAGAGGACGTCCGTCCCCGCCTCCAGCGCCTCGTGGATGGTCCCCATCGCCTCCCGCTGGTGGTCGTAGGGCTCGTCGTAGGGGAAAAAGCGCAGGTAGGAGGGCGACGAGCCCGCCGGGGGCCCCGAGGTCTCTGACACACCGGGGGTTGTGCGCTCCCGGATATAAACTCCGGCCCCGGGGCGGATGTGGACGCCCCCGGAGCGGGTGTCGGGCCGGGGCTTCGCTCTCCCGAGTCACCGCGAGCCGGTGTCGACCCGCGGGTCCAGCGCCCGGTAGGAGAGGTCCTGGACGACGCTTCCGACGACCCCGACGCCGATGATGACGACCGTTCCGCCGAGCACGACCGGGAGGTCACGGCTCTCGATGGCCCTGACGAGCACGAGCCCGAGCCCCTCGATGCCGAACAGGGCCTCGATGACGAAGACCGCGAGCACGAGCAGCGTGAGCACCTCGGTGAAGAGCATCGACACCACGGGGATGGCGGCGTTGCGGAGCACGTGGACCGCGACCCGGCGCTCGCTCGCGCCCTTCGCGCGCACCAGGTCGACGAACTCCGCGGTCGCGTACTCCCGGCCGTAGGCCCGCGTGTAACTCGCGTACCCGCCCAGCAGCGCCGTCGTCGTCAGCAGCACCGGCAGGAGGTGCTCGAAGACCAGCGCCGACTCCCCGACGACGCCGTCGAGCGCCAGCGAGAGGACGATCCCCCCGACCCAGAAGTTCGGCAGCGCGAAGACGAGGTAGGCCGTCCCCATCCCCGTGCTCGCCAGCCGGCCCTCGGGGCGCAACGCGGCGTAAAGCCCGATGAGCAGGCCGGCCACGACCGCCAGCGCGACCGCCGGGAGAACGTACATCGCGGTCCGGGTCGCGGCGTCGACCACGAGCGAGAACGCGGGCTCGCCGGTGGCAAACGACGGTCCCCAGTCCAGCGTCACCATGTTGCCGAGCCAGTCGAGATACTGGTCAAGCAGCGGGCGGTCCAGCCCGCGGGAGGCCAGATACTCCTGGCGGAGGGTCTCGACCGACGTCTCCGAGGCGCCACTCCACCTGGCCAGCCCGACCTCTTCCTGTAACACCCAGTCGCCCGTCAGCGTGAAGAGGGCGAACACCGTCGTCAGCACGCCCCAGACGGCCACCAGTCCCAGACCGACCCGCTTCGCGACCACGCCCCCGACGGTCACAGCGACCACCGACGCCGTGGACGGACATCCGTGCGTGCACGCTCTCTGGAGGGCATACCGCGTGTCTGTCACCCGACGCTCAAAAAAATGCATCCATACCG
Organism: Salinirussus salinus; assembly: GCF_009831455.1. Lineage (NCBI taxonomy): Archaea > Methanobacteriati > Methanobacteriota > Halobacteria > Halobacteriales > Haloarculaceae > Salinirussus > Salinirussus salinus. Next base: position 156,158 of record NZ_WOWO01000003.1, read on the forward strand.
GTAGCCACGGTGACAAAAAACGTTTAGGGTGTTGGCCACTCCCCCCGTGTATCCCTCCATGCCCTCCCCGTCCGCCGACCCTCCGGAGTTCAAGCAGGTCCCGTGGGACGAGGTCGAGCCGCCCCGCCGGCTGCTCACCGCCGAGCGGGCCGTCCTCGTCGCCGGCCTGGCCGCCGTCGCGGCACTGCTCGCGTACGACCTGACCGTCGAACCGCCGACGCTCGCCGCCGGCTGGGACGTCTCGCAGATCGAGTGGGGCGTCCTGGTCTCGGCGGTCGTCCTGCTCGCCTACGGGCTGGTCCCGGTGTTGCGCCGGCGGGCCGGGCTCCGGCGGGTGCTCGGCCGGCTCCGCTCGCGGCCGGCCGCCCTCGCCGCCGCGGCCTTCCTGACCCTCTTCGCGCTCGTCGCGCTTCTCGGACCGGTCGTCCTCTCCCGCCCCCGGCTCCAGTTCCAGCATGCCTTCCACCCGCCGGTGGGCTTCTCGACGGGGGTCGACGTCTACCAGTGTGTCGGCGAGACGACCGGCTCGGTGTTCGAACAGCGGTGTCACGGCACGATGGAGTTTCCGCTTGGAACCAACCGCCGGGGCCACCCGGTGGGTCACCTGCTCGTCAACGGCGCCCGGACCGCCCTGAACGTGCTCCTGGTGACGGCGGCGCTGGTCGTCCCCGTGGCCGTGCTCACCGGTCTCGTCGCCGGCACCCGCGGCGGCCTCGTCGACGACCTCCTGATGGCCTACGTCGACGTCCAGATCTCTGTCCCTGCGGTCATGGTCTACTTCATCGGCTTCGTCTACCTGGGCCCCTCGCTGCTGTTGCTCGTGGTCGCCTTCGGCCTCTTCAGCTGGGGCGGGATCGCCCGGCTGGTCCGCAGCGAGGTGCTCCAGCGCCGCGAGAGCGGCTACGTCACCGTCGCCGAGAGCCTGGGGGCCTCCCGCTCCTACATCGCCCGCAGACACGTCCTCCCGAACGTCACCAGCACGGTCGTCCCGGCGGTGTTCCAGCTGCTCGCCCTGCTGGTGCTGGTCGAGGCCGGCGTGGCCTTTCTGGGCTTTCACGACATCCAGGTCTACTCCTGGGGCGCGACGATAAGCGAGGGGCTCAACGCCGTGGTGGCCGGCCAGGTCCAGAACCGGGCGCAGGTGCCCGCCTACCGGATCTGGTGGGTGTCGACGTTCCCGGCGCTGGCGCTGGCGGCGACGATGCTCTCGCTGAAGCTGCTCGGCGACGCCCTCCGGGACGCGCTGGACCCGCGGGGTGGTGAGGAATGACCGACCCGTTGCTCGCCGTCGAGGGGCTGGAGACGACCGTCCCGGCTGACGGGGGGACGGTCCGGGCGGTCGACGGCGTCGACTTCACCGTCGGGCGCGGCGAGACGGTCTGTCTGGTGGGCGAATCGGGGAGCGGAAAGACGCTGACCTGTCAGTCGCTGACGGGGCTGGTCCGGCCGCCGGTCGAGGTCACCGGGGGGTCGGTCCGGTTCGACGGGACCGAACTCGTCGGCGCCGGCGCGGCGACGCTGCGGCGGGTCCGCGGTGACCGGGTCGCCCACGTCTTCCAGAACCCACAGCAGGCGCTGGACCCGGTCTACACCGTCGGCGCCCAGGTCGCCGAGGCGCTGACCGTCCACCGCGACGTCGGTGACGCGGCCGCCCGCGAGCGGGCGGTCGACCTGCTCGACCGCGTGGGGATCCCCCGGGCGGACGTCCGGGTCGACGACTACCCCCACGAGTTCTCCGGCGGGATGCGCCAGCGGGTCGCCATCGCGGTCGCACTCGCGGCCGACCCCGACCTCGTCGTCGCCGACGAGCCTACCACTGCGGTCGACGTGACCGTCCAGGCCCGCTTGCTGGAACTGCTCGGCGACGTGACCGCCGACGGGACCGCCCTCCTGCTCGTGACCCACGACCTCCGGGTGGTGGCCGCCCTCGCCGACCGCGTGCTCGCGATGTACGGCGGCACCGTCGTCGAGCGCGGCCCCGTCGGACGGGTGTTCGAGGCGCCCGCCCACCCCTACACCCAGGCGCTGTTCGACAGCTTCCGGACTGGCGGGGGCCCACCGGCGGAACCCGCGGCCGACCGCGACGCCCGCGCCCGGGAGGACCTCCCCGCGGACGGCTGCCGGTTCCGCGGGGAGTGCCCCCACGCCGTCGAGGCGTGTGCCGGCGGCGACCAGCCGTCCTTCCACGCTGTCGACGGGGCCGCCGCTCCGGCCGACCGCGACGGCCACGCCGCCTCGTGTGTCTACTACGGTCCTGATCGGGATCCCGCGCGGGTCCTCGCGGACAGCGCCTCGCTGTCCGGGGGTGAGGGGGATGACTGACGGCGCGAGCGGCGCCGGGCGCGACGGGGACGGCGACCCGCTGCTCGCCGTCGAGGACCTGGAGACCCACTACCCCGTCACCGAGGGCTGGCTCCGCCGCGAGGTCGGCCGGGTCCGGGCGGTCGACGGCGTGAGCTTCCGGGTCGGGCGCGGGGAAGCGTTCGGGCTGGTCGGCGAATCGGGGAGCGGCAAGACGACGCTCGCGCACACGCTGCTGGGTCTGGAGGAGCCCACCGCCGGCGAGGTCCGCTTCGACGGTCAGGCGGTCGGGGAGCGCTCGGGGGCGGCCCTGCGGACCTTCCGCCGGCGCGCCCAGCTGGTCGTCCAGGACCCCACCGACGCGTTCAACCCCCGGATGCGCGTCGGCGAGGCCGTCGCCGAGCCGCTCGCGGTCCACGGGGTCGACGACGCCGACCGCCGCGAGACCATCGTCGCGGACCTGCTCGAACGGGTCGGGCTCGACCCGGCGGACGCCGGCCAGTACCCCCACGAGTTCTCCACGGGCGAGCAACAGCGGATCGCCATCGCGCGGGCGCTCGTGCTCGACCCGGACCTGCTCGTGCTCGACGAGCCGACGAGCGCGCTGGACGGCCGCACCCGGACCGACATCCTCGCCCTGCTGGAGCGGGTCCGCCGGGACTTCGGCGTCGCGATGCTGGTCGTCAGCCACGACATCGACGTCGTCCGGCAGTTCTGCGAGCGGGTGGCGGTGATGTACCTCGGGGAGTTCGTCGAGAGAGGGCCCGTCGACGCCGTCCTCGCGGAGCCCGCCCACCCCTACACGCGGGTGCTGCTCGACTCCGTGCCCAGCCTGGACCCGGCGGCCGACCCGGTCGCGCGCCCGCTGACCGAGACGATGCCCGAGCCCGCCGACCCGCCCGACGGCTGTCGGTTCCACACCCGGTGTCCCGCGGTGATCCCCCCCGAGGACCTCGACCTCCCGGAGTCGCTGTGGCGCTCGCTCGCGGCGTTTCGCTTTTCGGTCGCGGCCGGCGACCTCCCCGCCGCGGAGGGGCCGGCACCGTTGCGGGCGGCCTTCGACCTTCCCGACCCGGTCCCCGACGGGGACGTCGAGGCGGCGGTCGCCGACGCGCTCGCCGCGCTCGACCGCGAGGACGGCGAGCGGGACCGCGAGGCCGCCGCGGACCGGCTGGCGGAGGCGCTCCCGACGGTCTGCGCGCAGGCCGTCCCCGAGGAGGTCGAGGTGGAGGGCCGGCCGGTCGCCTGTCACCGCTACGACCCGGAGATGGCCGGCGAGCCACGGCCGCGGTGACGGGGAGCGCGGCCGCTCCGCGTTCGGGGGGCGGCGCGAAAAAGCGGACCGCGGTGGGGGGTTACTGCCCGACGTCGGTCGCCCGCTCGACGACTTCCGCGCCGTACAGGTCGGCGAGGTCGTCGTGCTGGTCGGGGCGGTTCTCGTAGACGTCCTGGAACAGCGTGATCGGGGTCTGCAGCGCCTGGTAGGTGGCCTCGTCCCACATCCGGTCGCGGCTGACCTCGACCTCGACGCCGTCGACCCGGACGGTGGCGGCCTGGGTCATCGCGATGGCGCCCTTGCCGGCCTCCTTGGCGGCCTCGAACTCCTCCATCGAGTCGACGATGTCGTCCATGCTCGGGACGTAGGAGACCAGGTCGAGCAGCTCCTCCTGGAGCTGTTCGCCGGTGACCTCGCGCTCGTCGCCGCCGACCTCGAGTTCGTAGCGGTCATCGCCGAGTTCCTCGAGTTCGATCCGGTCGCCGGCGTAGACCTCGACGCCGTCCTCGCTTTCCAGTTCGACCTCGCGGCCGTCGGCGTCGATGGTCCAGTACCCCTCCGCGGGCGGGAGCGGCGACTTGTTGGCCTCGACGACCTGGCCCGGGGTGAGCGACCAGATGCCCAGCATCCCCTTGGCCTGGTTGTCGGTCATCCGCTCGTGGTAGCCCTCGATGTCGCGGATGTCGTCGTAGGGGCCGTCGACGGCGATGAGGCCGGCGGCGCTGGCTCCCCGGGAGGTGTTGTGGCGGAGTTCCGGCCACGGCGGGAGCTCGCCCGTGGGGGTGATGGCGCGCATGTCCTTGGTGTAGTCGACCTCGCCGTCGACGAGCAGGAACATCCGCTGGAGGTTGTTGGTGGGCTTGCCGATCTCGTCGCGCAGTTTGCCCATCGCGAGTTCGGCGGAGCCGCTCTCGATGATGACCGACATCTTCAGGCTGCCCTCCTCGAGGCCGTGCTCGTTCTCGACGATGGTGAAGAACTCGTCGGCCTTCTTCCAGTCGTCGATGTCGCCGACCTCGGGGATGACGAAGCCGTCGAGGTTCTCGACGGCCCCGTTAGCGGGGTCGGCGATCTCGAGCATGTGCTGGAAGCCCTGGTAGCGGGTCTCGGGGCTGTCGCGGTGCCAGACCACGCGGGGGTGGACCTCGCCGGGGAAGTCGGCGCCCTCCTCGGCGAGCACGTCGATGATATTCTGTGCGCCCTCGTCGCGCATGTTGGGCGCGGTGGCGTCCTCGTTGTCCGGGACCCAGACGTCCGGGGCCTCCATCCCCCGGAGTCCGGCGGCCTGTCGCAGCATCTTCGCGGTGTCCTCCTCGCCCTCGACGGCGGTCGGCGTGGTGAAGAAGGACCGAACGAACTTCCGGTCGTGGATGCGCTCGTCGACACTCATGAGAGTCACTCGGTGAGAGCGGCCGGCGAGTAATAAACCCCACCGGATCGACTCCAGCGCGGCCCTGCCGGCCGAACCGCCGGTCAGGGGTCGACGGCCTCGATGGCCGACAGACACCGCTCCAGCAGGTCGTCGCCGCGGTAGACTACCTGGCCGTCCTCCGGGTCGTAGTGGACCGCCCCCATCTCCGCCAGCTTGGGGAGGAAGACGTGATGAAGCTTCACGCGCAGCGCGTCGACCTCGTGGGTGCGTCCGTCCGGGCCCGCGACCCGCTCGGCCAGCCCGCGCACCGACAGCGACTCCCCGCGGGTGCCGGCCAGTTCGTCGACCAGCGGCCGGGCGTCCGGGTCCGCGAGCAGGGCCAGCCGGACCCCGAGCCCGCCGGCTCGGCCCCGCTTCGTCGCCCCCGTCCCGTTTTCGCGTTCTTCCATCCTGGCTGTTTGTCTCCCGTCCGAGGCGTCCGGGAAAATCGATGTCGCCTGATACACCAGGCTGCGGCCGGCGGTCAGTCTTTCTTGTCCTCGGCGGCCAGCAGCGTGTTGGAGACGACGTTGACGATGGCCCGCCGGAGCCGCTCGGTCACCGCCTGGTCGGAGATGCCCAGTTTGTCGGCGAGTTCGACGGTGGTGCAGGTTCGCGGGATGTCGTAGTAGCCGGCCTCGACGGCCAGCACGAGCGCCTCGCGCTGGCTCGGGGTCAGCCCGTACCACGGCCCGGCGTCGGGTCTGGTGGGGTTGTAGACCCGCATCACCTCGAAGGTCACGCCGTCGTCGTCGAGGTCGGCCCGGAACGACCCCAAGTCGTCGTGGGAAGCAAACCGCACCTCGAAGTCCCACTCCCGGGCGAAACCGGTCGCGTTCAGGATGCTTCCCTCGTTTCCCACGACGGCCTGGAAAAATTGGTCCGAGCCGACCGCCCAATCCATGGCGTACAGCGCCCGGTCCTCGAAGATATCGACCGCCGTGATACTGTTGACCGACTTGTGGCTCCGTATGGACGCCTCAAAGGTGTCGCTGTCGATGTCGGCACTGTAGACCCAGAACAGCGGAATCGTCCGTTCCGCAGCCGGCACGACGGCCTCCATCTCGATATGCGTACCCGCGGGCACCTGCAGGATCCGGCCCAGGTCGAACTCGTGGGCCGCGACCTCCAGTTCCACGATGACACTCATAAACGGCTACGCCTCCCGATTCTGAACCGAGGAACAAAGCATGATGCCTTGGTGTACAAAGCTATGTTACCGTGTCACAAACCTTCGTCGGCTCACCCGACAGAACTGACAGACGATCATAGAGTCGCGTGTCTGTTCACAGAGGTCTGCCGAACGTACAAAACAGGAGGAGCACAACGAACGCACGTTTTATATCTGGCATACCATGCGTATCGGTACCGGTTTACGTATTCACGCCCACCGTTACGTACGGACCCTGTACACTGGCCGTTACGGCCCCGGGCACCGCGACAGCCGGTCTCCAACGTAACGCGAGTCGCTGCACGTTCCGGGAGTATCTATGGCACCTGATATTACTGACGTGACCGACGAAGAGACGTTCGAGAGCGTCCTCGCGGCGCTGGTCAAGATTGCACACACCAACGGGATGGCCGTCGACGGCGGCTGGGAGGTCGATGGCGACGACGGCCACCCCGACTGGGACGTGGTCGTGACCGTCGTCGAGCGCGGCGACTAGACCCCGCTCGCGCCCTGGCGTGTCCCCTCTCCGGGTTCGTCCCCGTCTTCGGCCACCGGCAGTTCGAGGACGAACACCGCCCCGTCGTCGCCGGCCCCCGGTTCGCGGTCCTCGACCCATACGTCCCCGCCGTAGCTGTCGACCAGCGTCCGGACGAGATACAGCCCCAGTCCCGCCCCCTCGCTCTCCAGGCCCTTCTCGCCTTTCCCGAAGACCTCCTCTTTCCGGTCGTCGGGGACGCCGGGGCCGTTGTCCGCGACCCGGACGACCACGGATTCCTCGCCGGCCTCGACCGAGACAGTCACCTCCGGCACGTCCGCGTCGTTGTGCTGGATGGCGTTTTTCAGGAGATTGCGAACGACGGAGTCGAGCATGTCGTCGGCCAGCACCGTCACCGAGGGGACTGCCCCGTCGACGGTGACCAGCGCCCCGGGGTAGGTCGACCGGACCTCGTCGAGTTCCCGCTCCAGGGTGGCCCGGATGTCGACGGGCTGGCGCTGGCTGCCCGCCGAGAGCATCACGTCGGCCATGTCCCGCGCGGTCCGCGTGAGGTCGACCGCGTGGTCGGCCCGCTCGCGCAGGGTCTCGACGTACCCGCGGCCCTCCTCGTCGACCCGGTCGGCCAGAAGCTCCGCGTACGCGGTGACCACCTGGAGGTCGTTGCGGATGTCGTGGCGCACCACCTCGTTGAGCAGCCGCAGGCCGTCCCGCTGTTCCTCCAGGCGCTCGGTGGACCTGACGCGCTCGCTGATGTCCCGGCTCGTGGTGATGTACCCCTCCAGGGGACCGTCGGGGTCCGCGGCCGCCCCCGTCACCGCCAGCCAGATCCACTCCCCGGATTTCGTCTCGAACCGGAACTCCAGTTCCTCGTCGATGTGGCCGGTCTCCTCGGCGAGGGCCCCGAACCGCTCCGCCACGCGGTCCCGGTCGTCGGGGTGGACGTACTCCAGGATGTTCTCCCCGCGCATCTCTTCCGGGCGCCAGCCCTTGACGCGTTCGGAGCTCGGGGACTGGTAGCGCACGGTCCCGTCCTCGTCGACGACGGTGACGACGTCCGAGGTGTGGCCGATCAGCGCCCGGTACTGCTCGGCCGTCAGCTCGCCCGCCGGTAGCTCTCCCATCTCGGCGGCCGTACGCCACCGCGTAATAAATAAGACAGGACATCGGGTCGGGCGCGACCGGCGACGGCGTCGTGTGGCGGCGTTGTGGCCTGTGTCCCGCAGCCGGGCCGGTCCGGCCGCTGCTGTCCGGTCACGCGCGCCGCAAAAAAGGCGAGGACGTCGTCAGTCGTCGTCGGTCTCGCTGGTCAGCACGGAGTCGCCTTCCTCGGTGAAGCCGGCGGACTCCTCCTGACGGGCCTGGGCCTCGGGGTCGAACTTCGCCTCGATCTCCTGGAACCGCGGGACGAAGGAGAGCTCGTGGTGGCTCTCGGTCGGGTGGCCGAGGTAGCGGTCCTCGAGGTCGAACTGGGCCTGCTCGTCGTTCTCGGCGATGTTGGTGAAGTCCTCGTAGATGGCGTGGGCGCCGGAGTGCAGGGCGTACAGCGTGATGAAGATGTACTTGTAGCCCATGTCGCCGAGCTCCTGGAACGTGAGCGGGTCCTCCTCCTCGCTCCAGGCGAAACTGGAGGAGTAGTTGAAGGCCAGCTTCACGTCGGGGTGGGTCTCGTGCAGCGTCTCGGCGTACTCGATGGCGTCCTCGCGGGAGGGGTCGGGCATCTCGGGCCAGACCAGGTCGACGCCGGCGTCGGCGTAGAGCCGGCCGCGCTCGAGGTGTTCCTCCCAGTCGCCGTTCGCGGAGCCGTAGGCGTCGGTCCGGGCGATGATGACCGTGTCCTCGTCCTGCTTGGCGTCGACGGCCGCACGGAAGCGGGCCTCGGCCTCGTCGCGGGAGACGATCTTCTTGCCGGCGATGTGACCGCATCGCTTGGGCGTGGTCTGGTCCTCGATGTGGACCGCGGCGACGCCGGCCTTCTCGTACTCCCGCACCGCGCGGCGGACGTTGTGGACGCCGCCGTAGCCGGTGTCACAGTCGGCGATGACCGGCAGGTTCGTCGCCTCGACCTGGCGCTTTGCGTTCTCGACCATCTCGCGCATGTCGACCATCTCCAGGTCCGGGAAGGCGAACTGGCCCAGCACCGTCGAGTAGCCGGACATGTAGACGGCGTCGAGGTCGGCCATCTCGGCCAGCCGGGCGTCCAGCGCGTCGTAGGTGCCCGGCGCGAAGACGTAGTCCTGGTTGTTCAGCATGTCCCGGAACTCCCGTGCCGCTTCGTTGTCCACGTCGCGGATGTAGGGGTCCGTGCTCTTGACTCGGCTCGCAACTTCGTCGGTTCCGGAATCGTCCTGTGTCATGGTTGAGAGACCGCGATCGGGTCGCGTCTGATGCACTCGGGGAGAATCCCCTGTCGTAGAAAAATGTTATGAACTATAATGATAATATTCTTTCTAATCGGTTTAGGGTCCTAAATTGAGTGTGGTTCACACCCGTGCGACGCGGTGGCGTGGGCCGCCGGGCGGGGTGGGTCGGCGTCCGGGGGTCCCGGCCCGTCAGCTGCGGTTGTAGCCGCCGTTGACGCTGAGCACGCGGCCGGTGACCCAGGAGGCGGCGTCGCTACAGAGGAAGGTGACGGCGTCGGCGATGTCCTCGGGCTCGCCCAGCCGGTCCATCGCGTAGCTCTCGAGGATCTTCTCCTCGTACTCCTCGATCCACTCCTCGGTGGCGGGGGTGCGGGTGGTCCCCGGCGAGACGCAGTTGACCCGGACGCCGTCCTCGCCGACCTCCTGGGAGACCGTGCCCGTGAAGGAGACGTTTGCGGCCTTCGCGGCGCCGTAGACCGCGAGGCCGGGGTCGTTGCCCTTGTAGGAGTCGCTGGCGAAGTTGACGATGGCGCCCTCGCCGCGCTCGGTCATGTGCGGCAGGGCGGCGTGGGTACAGTTCATCGTCCCGTAGAAACAGACCCCGACGGCGGTGTCCCACTGTTCGGGGTCCGACTCCATGAAACTCGGGGCCGGGGTGCCGACGCCCGCGTTGTTGATGAGGTAGTCGAGTGCGCCGAACTCGTCGACGGCCGTCTCGACCATCGCCTCGGCGTCCTCGTACTCGGTGACGTCGCACTCGATGCCGACGGCGTCGACGCCGTACTCCTCGGCGACCTCTGCGGCAGTCTCTTCGGCCTCGTCGGCCTGGACGTCCGCGACGCCCACGTTCGCGCCGCTGGCCGCGAAGGACTCGCAGATCGCCTTGCCGATACCCTGTGCGCCGCCCGTGACGACGGCGGCGTCTCCCGTGAAGTCGACCTTTTCTCCGACGCTTTGTTCGCGCATACGCCCACACCACCGGCCGGTGCCCACATAAAACCGCCCCGTTTCGGTCGCCACGCGGTACCCCCTCCGCCCCGGCCGTTTGCCGGGTCGCTACTCGCCCCCGCCACCGCGGCCATCGGCGACCGCCGTCACGCCCTCCTCGACCAGTGCGTCTATCTCCCCGTCGCTCAGCCCCGCCCGCTCGCGCAGGACCGCGCGGGCGTGGGCGCCCAGTTCGGGCCCCGGATAGTCGACCCGTCCCGGCGTCTCGCTCAGTTTCGGGACGACCCCGCGCATCGCCACCTCCTCGCTTTCACTTCCCCCGCTGTCCTCCGTCGCTCCCTCGTTTCCGCCCGCGCGCTCGCGCTCGACGACCACCACGGCGTCGCGGGCGTCGAAGTGCTCGTCCTCGAAGATGTCGGCCATGTCGTAGACCGGGCCGAGCGCGGCCTCGTGGGCCTCGAAGGTCTCGACGACCTCCTCGCGGGTGCGCTCGCCGACCCACTCCGCGATCCGGGCGTCGATCTCCGCTGTGGCTGCCAGCCGGCTCTCCATGTCCGGGTACCGCTCGACGAGGTCGTCGCCGCCGACGATCCGGAGGATGCGGCGGGCGACGGCCTCCGTGCTCCCCGACAGTGCGACCCACCGGCCGTCGGCGGTCTCGTAGGTGTTGCGCGGGACGGTCATCCGCGAGGTGTTGCCGTTGCGCCGGTAGCGGTCGCCGCTGGCGTGGTACCGCGTGACGACGTCGCCCATCAGCGCGAACATCGACTCCAGGATCGAGGCGTCGATGTACTGGCCGGTCCCGCCGGCGTCGCGCCAGTACAGCGCGGCCACCGCCGCGAACGCGGAGTGCAGCGCACACACCGAGTCGGCGAGCGCGATGGGGGGAAGCGTCGGCGGCCCGTCGGCCTGCCCCGTCGAGTACGCGAAGCCGGACATGGCCTCGACAAGCGAACCGAAACCGGGCCGGTCGCTGTAGGGGCCGGTCTGGCCGAAGCCGGTCGTCCGCACCATCACCAGGCCCGGGTTCCGCTCGGAAAGCGTCTCCCAGCCGACCCCCCACTCCTCCAGCGTGCCGGGCCGGAAGGACTCGACGAGGACGTCCGCCTCCGCCACGAGGTCGGCGAAGGCCTCCCGTCCCGCCTCGTCGTTGAGGTCGAGCGGCACCGACTGCTTGTTTCGCCCGACCCAGTCCCACGAGCGGCCGTCGCCGCCGAACTGCCGGAGCGGGTCCCCGCCCTCCGGGTGTTCGACCTTCACGACCTCCGCGCCGAAGTCGCCCAGGTAGGTGGCCGCCAGCGGCCCGGCGTACAGCGATGCGGCGTCGACGACGGTCACGCCCGAAAGCGGCCCCGCCTCGCGGCCCCGCCGTGCCGTCTCCGCTCGCTCACTCATACCGTCTCTCCTCACTCGCCCCCGTCTCCGGGTGCGACGACGGTGTTGCGCAGGGTCCCGACCCCCTCGTAGGTGATGGCGACCTCCTGGCCGGGCTCCAGCAGGCCGGGGTTGGCGGGGCTCCCGAACGAAATCACGTCGCCGGGCCGGAAGGTGTACCGCTCGGAGAGGAAGGCCACCGTCTCGTAGGGGTCGAAGATCATCCAGTCGGTGGTGGCGTCCTGGCGGAGTTCGCCGCCGACGTAGGTCTCGATGTCGATCCCGCGGGGGTCGATGTCGGTCTCGATGACCGGCCCCAGCGGCGCCGACCCGTCGAAGGCCTTCCGGGCGGTCCGGCGCTCCTGGTCGAGCGCGTCCAGGTCGTTCAGCACCGTCCACCCGCGGAGGACATCCCTGACCTCGCTCTCCCCCTCCAGGTCCGTACACTCCTCGTCGACGACGGCGGCGAGTTCGCCCGCGTAGGTCAGTTCCTCGGTCCACTCCGGGTAGACGATGGGGTCGCCGGGGTGGTGCAGCGAGACCGCTGGCTTGATGAACCAGTCCGGCCGGTCGGGCACGTCGTAGTCCATCTGGTCGATCTTCTCGGCGAAGTTCCGGCCGACGCAGTAGAAGGTACCCGGCTCGCAGGGCGCGAGCAGGTCCTCCGGGCTGACCTCGTAGCTGCCGGTCCCGGTGTGCAGGGCCCCGTCGTCGTACTCGCCGGTACGGACTCCGTCGGGAGTCTCGGCGCGCGCGAGTTTCATGCGCGGCGTTCGGGGAGCGACCCTTTAGAGGCTCCGTCTCGCCGGTCCCGGCTCAGGCCCCGCCGGACGGGCTCCCGCCGGCGGCGCCACCGGCCCCGCCGGCCGACGGCTCGCCGTCCTTCTCGACCTCGACGTAGACGGTCTTGGCGTCGGGTTCGACCTCCCTGACTGCGGCCTCGACCTCGTCGATGCGGTCGTCGATCTCCCGGCCGGACATACCGGTCCGGAACGCCACGTCGACCGTGACGAGGACGCTCCGGGGCCCGAAGTAGACGGTCCGGAGGTCGACCACCCGCTCGACGTCGGCGACCCCTGCGACGGCCCCCCGAAGGTCGGCCTCGACGTCGTCGGGGAGACTCTCCCCCAGCAGCAGCCGCTTGTTCTCCCAGGCCAGCGCGACCGCGAAGCCCATCAGCATGAACCCGATCAGCAGCGCCGAGGCGGCGTCGTAGATGGGGTCGCCGAGCGTCCGGGTGAGGAAGACGCCGACGAGCGCCAGCCCGGCCCCGGCCAGCGCGATGGTGTCCTCGGTGAGCGCCGTGAGCGTGGTGGTGTCGGCGGTCTTCCGGAAAGCCTCCCGGTAGCCCGACCAGTCGTGCGCCGCCATCTGGCGTTTCATCTCCGCGCGGGCCTTCCAGAGCGCCCACGTCTCGAAGACGATCGCGCCGAGGAGGACGGCGTAGTTGACGTACACCGGGGGAAACGTCTGCCCGAACAGGGTCACCGACTCGGCGCCGCCGTGTTCGGCCGCCCCGCCCAGCGCGACCTGGACCTCGTGGAACCCGTGTTTCGTCGACTCCCAGCCCGCGATCCCGAACAGCAGGACCGACACGAGGAAGCTGTAGAAGAACTGCGCTTTCCCGTAGCCGAAGGGGTGGCGGTCGTCGGCGCTCTGTCCGCTGTACCGGATCCCGATCAGCAGGAAGACCTGGTTGCCGGTGTCGGAGATGGAGTGGTAGGTCTCCGAGAGCATCGCCGGGCTCCCCGTCAGCGTGAACCCGACGAACTTCAGGACCGCGATGGCCCCGTTCGCTATCAGCGCCGCGACGACGACCGACGTGCTCCCGGCCATACCGGGCTCTCGGCCGCCGCTCCCAAGTAGGCCGGGGGTCCGTGACCGCCGTGACACCACAATCCGCTTTTGTCCCGCAGGTGCGTACGCGGCCCCGTGCTCGTCGCGCTCGCGGACACCCATGCCACCGGCGACCCGCCGCTGACCGACCACCTCCGGGCGACGCTCCGGGACGCCGAGGCCGTGGTCCACGCCGGCGATTTCACCGCGGCGGCGACGCTCGCCGCGTTTCGCGACCTGGCCGACGACCACGGCTTCGCGTTCGCCGCGGTCCACGGCAACAGCGACAGCGCCGCCGTCCGGGCCGACCTGCCGGCGGTCCGGACGGTCGAGGCACTCGGCGAACGGTTCCTGCTCGTCCACGGCCACGAGCACGACCGGACGCGCCTGTCCGTGCTCGCACGGCAGGAAGGGGCCGGCCTGGCCGTGGTGGGACACACCCACCAGCCCGGGGTGACGCGGCTCGGGGGCTCGGGTGTCGCGCAGGGGAACCGGAGTGGGGAAGGGTCCGAAAACGGGGGTGGGGAACAACAGGGTGGATTGACGGTCGTCAATCCGGGCAGCCACGCCGACCCGCGGGGCGGCCAGCCGGCGTACGCGCGCGTCCACCGCCGGGCAGGAACGGTGGACGTCGAGTTGCGCTCGCCGGCCGGCGACGTGCTCCGAGGGGTGAGATGAGGGAGGGCCGAAGCGTCCGCGGGGCCGACGCATCCGTTCCTATGCGGGGGGATAAAAAGTAGACGGCGGAAACTCAAACGCCGATTTGAGCTACTTGACCGAAAGCGCCACGGCGACGACGCCGACCGCGACCAGCCCGCCGGCGAAAAAGAGCAGCCCCGGCGGGAGGGACGCGACGCCGTCCGCGGCCGTCCGGGTGACCTCCTCGGGCGGGGCGGTCCCGCTGACGGTCTCGGTGACGGTTTCCGTGACGTTTCTCGCGGCGGTCGCCGCGGTGTCCGCGACGGCTTCGACCGGCGTCTCCGTCGTCGTCTCCTCGATGGACTGGGCGTTGAACCCCCCCGCGCCATCCGTGGTCGCCGGCTCCGGAGTCGGGGTCGCTCCGGCGGCGTCCTCCGCGACCGCGGCGTCGCCGCCGTTCGGGGCGGCGCCTCCGTCGCCGCCGCTGCCTCCGCCCGCTGCCCCGGCGCCGCCGGCCCCCGTCGGGGAGTCGAGCAGCCCCCCCTCGCCGACCAGCGCCTGGACCGCGAGGCTCGCGACCGCGAGCACACCCACCGAACCCAGCAGCCGCGAGAGCGCCGACCGGAGCGTCGACTCCCCCTCGTCACCGGCGAAGATGACGAGCGGCTGGTCGGCCGGCGCGTAGACGTCCATCTCCCGGCCCTTCTCGGAGTAGGCGGTGTCGACGACCTCGACCGCGCCCGCCGTTTCGAGTTTCTCGAGGTGGTACTGGGCGTTCTGCAGCGAGGTGTCGACCTCGTCGGCCAGCCGGGAGGGCGGGGCGGGCTCCTCGTGGAGCACCGACAGCAACTCGCGGGCGGTACCGGAGGAGAGCGCGGCGAGGACGTCCTCGGCGTCCTCGCTGTCGACGCCGATGACGCGGGGGCCCGCGTCGGGGGGCTCGGTGTCGGGTTCGGAGGGCAACAGCGACATCACTCCCCCATTTCGCGTCGACCGCTATCAGTTTTGTCTCCGTTCGCCGCGGACCGCCGGCGCTGACCGCCGCGGGAGACGCCACAGATTCAAGACCGGCCACTTCCCAGTCGGGGTATGTCCAACGCGAAAGGGGACCGCCGCGAGCGGGAACTCGTCAACGCGCTCGACGGGGCCGGCTTCGCGGTGATGCGCGCGCCCGCAAGCGGGAGCGCGACCGAGCGGGACCTCCCGGACGTGCTGGCCGGCGACGGCGAGACCTTCTACGCCATCGAGGCCAAGTCCTCCGCCGGCGACCCCATCTACCTCACCGGTGAGGAGGTAGAGGCCCTGGTCTACTTCTCGCGGAGCTTCGGCGCCGCCCCCCGCATCGGCGTCCGGTTCGACCGCGAGGACTGGTACTTCTTTCACCCCGACGACTGCCACACCACCGACGGCGGCAACTACCGCGTCAAGAAGGAGACGGCGCTCGCGGAGGGGACCGACTTCGCGGAGCTGACCGGCCACTCCGAGCGGACGACCCTCGCCGAGGCCGCACGCGAGGAGGAGGACGACGACGGTGGCGTCCGCGAGGTGCTCGAGGCCTTCGACCGCGGCGACATCTCGCTCGAGGACGCGGCGGCGATGCTGGAGTGACCGCGCCCCGTTCGTGAGGCCGACCCGCCGGGGCGCCGGTTCACCCGGAGTTCCTCCCGGTCGACAACGCTTAAGCCGGGGAACGTCGATCTCAACCACTGGAGGAGTGGTATGTTGTCATGTACCACGGACGAACCAACCCTCCGGCGAGAAACGACAGTCGGTCCCGGGGTGACGGCTGATGGGAGCAAGCGCGACCGACACCGGGACCGCGACCGGCGCCAGCGTCTACTGGCTCGGGCTGCGCGTGGTGTTCTTGCTGTACGCGCTCTTCGTTTTCCTGCGGCTGCTGGGGCCGGCGGCGCGGGCGCTCGGGCTGGCCTCGGAGACGGGAGCCTACCGCCCGGAGACGAGCGGCGCCATCCTCCTCCTGCTGGCGGTGGGCGCGCTCTTCGCTCTCTTCGTCGGGCTGTTCTACGCGACGTTCCTGTTCGTCGCGGTCCACGGGACCGGCGTGGTGGTGACGTCCTCGGCGGCCCTGAACGACGACCTGGCCTCGCTCGTGACGGGCCAGGCCGGCACGGTGGCCCCCGGGACGGCCCGCGGGGTCGTTCCCGTCGACCCCGCGTTGCTGTTCCCGCCGGACCTCGCCCAGCTGTTTTACCTGCTCCCGCCGGCGCTGCTGGTGTACGCCGGGTTCGCGCGCCGTCGGCGGGGCGGGGGGCTCGTCGAGGCCGTCGTAGCGGTCGCCGTCGGCTACGCGGCGATGGCGCTTTTGACCATCCTTCCGGTGGTCTGGCTGTTCAACAACGTCGTCGCGGACGCACTCACCGACGCGTTCTCGACGGCCGTAGCGGGCGTCACGCTCCGGGCCTCGGTCCCGGACCCGGTCCGGGCACACCTCCTCGTCGGCGTCGTCTACCCGCTGGTGTTCGGCGGGGCGGGGGCGCTCGTCGGCGAGGCGGTCACCGACTGACCAGTCACCGCAACGCCCGCCTCACACGCCCGCCGGTGTCACTCGAGCATCGCCGTTCCGGTCGCCGACAGCCGGGAGTGGGGAAACCGGTAGACGCGGGGCTCCTCTTCGCGCCAGGCCCGCAGATAGACCGCCTCGACCACCGGGTCCCCGGCCGGGTAGCCCTCGTTCGTGGGGTAGCCGGCCACGGTCGTCCCGGCGTCGGGGACGACCACCTCGTCGGCCCGCTCGTCGCGAACCCGCTCGACGACCAGCCGGTCGCCGGTCTCGCGGTCCCGGACCACCTCCCCGGGTTCGAGTTCGCAGGCCGGGCACAGCGGCGGTCCGTCGGCGGGGACGAACCCCGCCTCGCCACAGACGGGACAGGTCCCGCGGCGCCGGCCCGGCGGCGGAACCCGCCCGGTCGTCACCTCGATCGCGACCCGCCGGCGGTGTTTACAGGTCGCCCCGCGGAGGGTACTGTCGGGGCAGGTACAGCTCCCCGCGTCGGGGTCGACGACGTAGGTCGCGCCGCTCTCGCTGTCGACGGCGTATCTCCCGTCCGGAAGCGGGCGGACGGCCATGCGCTCGGCCCAGGCGCGGGCGGCACGGTCGGGCATCGCCCGGAGGTCCGGTGCGAGTGCAGTCTTGCGGTCGGCTGCGGAAGGCTCGATATCGGTCATAGCGGTCCGGACACGGCTTGTTTTTCGGGCTGTGTCCAGTCGAAACGTAGGTGTTTGGCGGTGATGAGTCTTCGGGCTGGTCGGCTCCGTTCGGCCCGCACGTCTGCTGCCCCGTCGCTCCGTCGTCATCGCTCTGGGGCCATCGAGTCCGGCGATTTCCCGGAACGGGCGCTTCGAAGCGCTTTTCCTACTCCCTGTGAAAGCCGGCGGCATGGACGTAGACTCGGAGACGGTCAGACAGGTCGGGCTGTCGGTCGGCGCTGTGCTCCTTTTCATTCTCGCGGTGTCGGCCGCCAGCACCGTCTTCGGGGCCCCTCCAGCGGTCGACCGGGAGGTCAGCGGTCAGCTGACCGGAACCGCCAACGCCTCCGGTCCCGGGCTCGTTCAGGCGGAGTTCGACGGCGAGTTCGACGGCCCCCTCGCGGGCTCGGTCGACGGCACGCTCTCCGGGGCGGTCAACGAGACCGGCGACTTCGACGGCCAGCTCTCGGGCAACATCTCCGGGGAAGTGACCGGCGAGATCGAGGGCCAGGTCTCGGGCACACTCTCGAACGGGACCTTCGAGGGTCGCTTCGACGGCCGGGTGAACGGAACCGCGAGCACCGTCTCCCTGGGACAGACCGGCGGCGTCCTGATCGTCGCGCTCATCGCCGGCTTCATCCTCCTGATGGCAGCCGGCGGCGTCTGGCTCTCCCGGCAGGACGACTGACCGCTCCTTCCGGCCACCCGCTTTACCGCTCCGCTTCTCCGAGACTGACGTGACCAGCGGTCACGTCTCTCGCTGCTCACGGGTCGTTCCTCCCCGCGGCTCCCGACCGTCGCCGCTCGGAGTTCCGAGGCTCTCATTCCGTTCGAGCCTCGCGCTCCCCGCTCGCTGTTCCGGGAGTGACTCGCTCACTTTGTTCGCTTGTCACTCCCGCTGCTCGCGGCTATCGCCGCTCGCATTCCCGAGACTGAGTCGCGCCGCGACTCAGTCTCGCTCCTCTCGCCAGTCGGTGACCTCCTCCTCGTCGGCGTCGTCCAGCGCGTCTTCGTAGTAGGCCATCGGGTGGGCGATGGTCTCACACCGGTCGTCCATGTTGACGCAGTCGCCGTAGGACTGCATCGTGGCACAGGAGGGCGGGGAGTACTCGGTGGGGCTGGTCTGGCCGCGGATGTGGTTGACCTGGTAGCGGGTGGCCTCCTCGCCGAAGCCGGGGTTGACCTCGAAGAGGTCGACGATGTCGTCGGTCGACATCCCGATGCTCGTCAGGAAGGAGGCGATGGCAAAGCGGGAGTGGTGTTCGAGGTGCTCGCCCTTCTGGACTCGGTCGAGCAGCGCCCGCATACACGGCGGGAACAGCTCGGGAACGACGGTGTCGATGTCCCGGGTGAAATCAAGGTCCGCGAGCAGCTCCTCCAGATACTCGACCGGTCCCGACAGCTCCTCGGCGATGGGCTCCGGGACCGACAGCGGCAGCCCCTCGGTGACCCGAGCGCGGACCGCCGCCTCGAGCAGCACGTCGAGTTCACCCTCCTCCAGTGGGACCTCGCCGTCCCGGAGTTCGCGGTTGACGAGCCGCCACTCGTCGTCGCGCTGGTCGGCCGCCAGCTGGAGGTACGTGCCTACCGACACCCGGTACTCCCCGCCGACGGCCCGCACGGAGCCGGTCAGGTCGAACTCCGCGAGCAGCTCCGCCCGCGTGAGGCTGGTGTCGGCGGTCGAGCGCAACTCCGTCTCCGTCGCGAAGTCGGCGGTGAACCGCTCGTGGGCCGTCCGCGCCTCCGCGCGGGCGTACTTGCGCGTGAGGACGTGCTCGTCGACCAGCGAGACCAGTACCCGGGCGACGGGATAGGAGAGCAGCTCCACGCGCGGCCGGCGGTGGGTGTCGCCGACCGACCCCTCCTCCAGGGCGTACTCGACGCGCTCGACGGCGCGCTCGACGGGCGGGCCGCCCTCCGTGACCAGCGCCGCCAGGTCGACCCCCGCCTCCTCGACGGCGGCGCGGGACTCGCCCAGAAACGGGTAGCGCGCGTGCAGCGGCTCCATCGGCCACCTGCTTGCGCGCGGCGGCGAATAAACCTCCCGGTGAGCGGCCTGCATGCCGCGGGGCTGGCGGGTTACTCCTCGAGCAGGTCCTCGAGGACCTCGCTCTCCCCGCCGTCGCCCACGGCCTGGCGGACGCGGCGGTACTCCCGTCGGCTCACCTCCACCGTTTCGGTGCCGCCGTCGCGAGTCACCTCCAGCGTGACCGTCCCCGCGGGGCTGTTGCGCCGCCGGAAGGTGGCGACCGCCGAGAAGACGAAGGAGAGTGCGACCGCCCCGCCCAGCGCGTAGACGGCCGTGGTCTCGAAGGCCATTCCGCCGGGACCGGTCCACCGCGCCGGGTAGGCGGTCCAGAACAGCCCGACGCCGGCCAGCGTGAGGGCGCTGCCGGCGACGACGCCCAGCCGGGCCCGCGTGCTCGCGGGGAGGACGACGACCACCGCCAGGAGCATCGCGGGGATGCCCAGCCCGGCACAGAGCCCGGCGTACCGGCGGGCGGCGTAGGACTCGCCGGCGACCGCCACCAGCAGGATGGCGACGAGCACCGCGAGAGCGCCCGCGGCCCCGAGGGCGGCGCCGGCGAGCACCCGGTGTGGCTCCCGGTCGGTCGGCGTCCGGCTGTACGCCTCGTCGAGACGCTGCATACCCGACAGTTACCATCCACGTACAAAACGGTGCGTCAGACGCGCGTGCGACGGCTCGCGTCGGGCGTGTGCGTGGCTGGACGGGGTACAAAAGGGGAGAAGCCGCGAGCGCGGACCCGGCGGCGCGGGCGTGGCTGGGAGCTGGGGAGTATGCGGGCGGTCAGTTGCTCTGGATCCGGGGGGCGAGCATGTAGGTGACCGTGCCCTGCCCCTCGGCGATGTCGAAGTGGAGCTTGACGGGGAACTCCTCGCCCAGTTCCATGGTCACCTCGGCGTCGCCGGGGATGGCGGAGTTCATGTCGTCCAGGTAGTCGAGCGAGAACAGCGAGGAGGCGGGGCCGACGGTCAGGTCGATGAGGTCCTCCTCGTCGAGTTCGAGGTGGACGTCGTCGGTATCGCCCTCCGCTTTCACGTAGAAGACCTCCGCCTCCTCGTCGACGCCGAGCTCGATGTGGTCGCTCACCATGTCCGCGGCAGTCACGGCGCGGTCGATGTCGCGGCCCTCGATGACGATCTCCGCCGGCAGGTCGAGGTCCGGCAGGTCGGGCTCCTCCCGGATCGACTCGGGGTCGATCAGCGCCAGCGTGTACTCCAGGCCGTCGATAGAGATATGCAGTTTGCGGGTCTCCTCGTCGAGTTCGAGGTGGACGAGCTGGCCGGCGTCGGCCATCCCGGCGATGTCCTGGAGCCGGGCGAGGTTGACGCCGATGAGCCCGCCGTCGGTCTCGTAGGACTCGAAGGCCGCCGAATCGAGGGTGAGGTCGACCATCCCCACGTTGGCGGGGTCGACGGCCCGGATCTCCAGCCCGTCCTCCTCGAGGTGGATCTTGCACTCCTCGACCAGCACGCCCACGGAGCCCAGCGTCGCCTGGAGCGTGTCCGCGCTCACGATGGCGTTGAACATCTTGACGCGAGGTACGCCCGCATCCATTAAAAACCCCGCCGTCTCGTCTTCGCCGGCGTGCGCGCCGCTACGGCAGTGCTGTCATCGGCTCAGCCCCGCTCGCCGAGGGCCGCCGCGACCAGCCGGCGCTCGGCCCGCCGGAGCAGGTCCGAGGCGGTCGACGTGCCACACCCCAGCCTGTCGGCCACGTCGGCCAGCCCGCCGGTCCGGGGCAAGTCGTAGTAGCCAGCCGCCCAGGCCGCCCGGACCGCCTCGCGCTGGCGCCCGCTCAGCGGTGCGCCGTCCTCGCGCTCGTAGGACCCCGTCCGGAGGACCTCGACGCCGACCTCCCCGGGGAGCCCCTCCAGGGCCGCGGTGAGCTGGTCGCTGTGGCCGACCATCGTCTGCCGGACTGTCCGGTCCGCTCGGAGTTCGACCGGCGGGACGACCAGCACCGAGTCCCGGTCGAGCGCCTCCCGGTAGCCCGCCTCGCGCTCGCGGAGGTCCGTCCGGACGTAGAGATAAAAGCCCTCGCCGCCGTCGCCCTCCGTGGTCCACTCCTCGACCTGCGGGACCGCACGCAGGCGCCGCTCGTAGGCCTCGCGGTCGCCGTCGACGTACAGCAGCAGGGTCGTCACCTCGCCCCGGGCGTCGCGTTCGAGGATCGTCTCGCGGTCGACTGCCGGGGACTCGCAGACGAAGGCGTGCATCGGGTGGAGGTACTCCTCCGGGATCTCCAGCGCGACGCGGGCCGTGTGCATACGCCGTGGTGGGCGCGAGCGACCTTCACGTTCAGGGCCGGTGGAGCTTCGCGTTCAGGGGCGGTCGGGGTCGACGGCGTGGACCAGCACCTCGCAGTCGGACTCCAGGGGCGGCGTCAGAACCTCCCCGGGGTCCTCGAAGACCCGCCGCATCGCCCAGTCCGAGAACCGCACTTCCCAGTTGTCCGAGGCCTCGTAGGCCTCGTAGAGGCGGTCCATGTCCTCGGCCTCCATGTAGTAGTGCAGGACGAGCCGGTTCCCGACGGGCTCGAGCAGGAGCGACTCGGTGTACATCGCCTCCGCTTCCAGGGTGTCGGTCTGGTCGCGGAGCCAGGCGTGGACGCGGCCGAACCGCTTCAGCCAGTTCCCGACGTCGACCAGGCGGGCGACGACCCGGCTCCGCAGTCCCGGTCTCAGTGGAACTGACACCACGACGACCGGGACCGGCAGCTCCTCGCCGGCGACGGGCGCGACCAGGGGGGGTCCGACGGCCTCCACGTACCGCTCGCTCCGGTGGGGGTTCGTGGCGTGGGTCACCAGCCGGCAGCCGTCCCGGCCATCGGCGTAGACGGTGCCCGAATCCTCGAGCAGCCCCTCCAGCCCCGCGGCGAACAGCGGCGATCCCCTCACTGCCGCGCCGGGGTCGGTCCACGGCCCGTCGTCGTCGTCCGCCACCTCCACGTACCAGACGAGGGCGTCTTCGCCGCTACCGGCGTCGCCGCCCGGCCCGCCGACGCCGAACCCGCCCCGGTCCAGAAAGAGGGTGACCAGATTGACGCCCGCGACCGGCAGCAGCGTCCGGGCGTCGCCGTCGCTGTGTTCCCGTGCCCACTCCGCGATCAGGTCCCGGACGGCCCCGGTCTCGCCGGGCCGGACCGGCTGGCGGACCAGCAGCGAGTCGAAGACGTCGATCCCGCCCCGGGGACGGTCGGTGGCTGCGTCGGCCGGGTCGTGTGTGGCTCCCGTCGCCGCGTCGCTCATGTGGCCCAGTTGGACCGACCGAGTAAGACCGTTCAGGCGGCAGGTTCCGCCCGTTTAAGTACGACCGACCGCTGCCTGTCACCGTGCGCCGCCGCTCACTCCCGGTAGCGGCGCTCCCACCTCGGGACCGACCGCCGGAACAGTCCGAGGCCGACCGCTCCCAGCAGCAGGCTCCCGGCGGCCAGCCCAGCCAGCACCGGCGGGGACAGGTCGACGGCAAACCCCACGAGGAGCACGGGCACCAGCGGGACGACCATGGCGGCCCCGAAGACCGCGTAGAGGGCGGTGTCGAAGAGGAACTCGTCGGGGGAGAGCCCGGTCAGGTAGACGGTCACGCCGAAGATGTAGCAGGCCACGCCGACGAGCAGGGCGGCACCGACGGCCGCCTCCAGGGGCGGGCCCCCGCGCCAGGCCAGCGCCAGCGCGTAAAAGCCCAGTCCGACCAGCGGCCCGAGCAGGAGAAACGCCCGGAGCTTCCCCGCGAACACGTCGCCCACGCCCAGGGGGTGGGCGAGGTAGGAGTCGACGTCCTCGGCCTGCGTCAGCCAGTTGTAGGTCGTGAAGCCCGAGAGGCCGAGGACGGCCCCGAAGGAGACGCCGACCGAGGGGGAGACGCCGGTGATCCGGCCGGCGAGGTCGACGAGCGCGGCGGTGACGCCAAAGAGGATGGCGCCGGAGAAGAGCACTTTTCCCACCCCGCCGGCGCTGCGGTGGACGTCGAGCAGGGTTTTCGCCGCGACGGGGTCGCCGACCCGCCCCAGCCAGCGCCGGAAGGCCGGTCCGACGGTGCGGGTCTCCGGCCGGGTCGTCGGTCCGAAGGTGAGCGCGCCGACCAGAAAGACCGCGGCGACGAGGGCGGCCGCCCCGGCGGCCCGCGGGAGCGCCGGCGCGAGGAAGACGCCGTAGGGCGTGTAGGCGACGACGTCGACCCCGCCGACCCACGCGGCCCCGGCCGCGGCGCCGGCGGCCGCGAGGCCCGCCCAGCCCGGCAGCCCCAGCCGGGACAGCCCCAAGCCGGCAAGCGTCGCCCCGATGCCGAGCACGAAGGTCAGCGTCAGCGTCGCCCACACCAGCAGGACCGATGTCGCGACCCCGCCAGCCCCGGCGGCGCCGGCAGTCGCCCCACCTTCCCCCGCGAGCACGGCCGGCAGCGTGCCGAGCGCCATCGGCAGCAGGAACAGCGCCGTGTAGTAGACGACGTCCTTGACGACGAAGACGCCGAGCAGCCGCCCCCGGGAGAGCGGCAGCGTCCGGGCCGAGAAGACCAGAAGCGTCAGGTCGCCCAGCAGTCCCCGGAGCGCGTCCCGGCCGACGAGGCCGATAGAGCCGGTGTGGAGCCCGAAGACCAAGGCCAGTGCGTGGAGCCCCGCGAAGACGGTGTCGGGGGCGGTGCCGGTGACGACGAGCAGTTCGGTCGTCGCCGCCACGAGCGCGGCCACGAGCAGCGGGAACGCCGCGAACCGGCCGCCGCCGAACAGCCGGCTGTGCAGGCGCCACTCCTCGCGGAACATCTCGACGAACACCCGGCGGGTCCGCCCGTCAGTCATGAGTCGCGTCCTCCGTCCGCTTGGCCCCGATGTCGTCCCGTCCCGCCTCAACCGCACCGTCGGCCCCCACTCCGACGGCGTCCATGAACACGTCGAGCAGCGTCGTCCCGTCATCGAGGTCGGCGGGTCGGACCTCCCTGACGAGGTCGCCGCCGTGGACGACCCCCACCCGGGTGCACAGCTCCGCGGCCACGCTCACGTCGTGTGTCGAGAGGACGACCGTGTTGCCGGCCTCCCGGTAGCCCGACAGGAACCGCTTGACCCCCTCCTGTGCGATGGGGTCGAGGTTCGCCAGCGGCTCGTCGATGAACACGAGGGCGGGCTCGTGGAGGAAGGCGGCGGCGACCATCACCTTCTGCTGTTGTCCCCGGGAGAGGTCGGTCGCGAGGGTGTCGAGCTTCCCGGCGACGTCGAGCCGGTCGGCCCAGGTTTCGACCCGCTCGTCGACGGTCTCGTCGGGGAGCCCGCGGACGGCGCCGACGAACCGGAAGTACTCCCGCGGCGTCATGAAGCTGGGCGGGGACTCCTTCTCGGGGAGGATCCCCACTCCCTCGCGGGCCGCCGTCGGCTCCGCGACGGGGTCGACGCCCAGGACGCTCGCCGTTCCGCCGTCGGGGTCGACCTGACCGGTCAGCACCTCCATCGTGGTGGTCTTGCCGGCGCCGTTGGGGCCGAGCAGCCCGAACAGCTCGCCCTCCGCCACCGAGAGCGAGAGCCCGTCGAGCGCGGTCACGTCCCCGTACGCCTTCCGCAGGGAGTCGGTCTGGATCGCCGGCACGGTACTTCCGGTAGCGTCGGGCCGGGGCCGATATAAAAACACGCGTCTCCACAGAGCCGGCGTCGCCGGCGGCGCCGAAGCGCGTGTCGCCCACCAGCCGTAACGACCCGTGGCCTCTCCCTCCTGGCTCGCGTCGCGGGCTGACGGCGACAGGGGCCGGCCCTCGGCGGCCCGACGTGTTATGCCTCGCCGGCGCCAAGAGCGCCCATGCGCGAACTCGTCTTCGCCCTCGAGTACACCCCCGGCTGTAACCGGGTGGCGGACACCCTCGCCGACCACCCGGCCGTCCGGGTCCGCTCGCTCTCGCTGCACGCGACTGCCGACAGCCTCTGGCGCGTCGACCACGCGACCGGGACCCCCGAGTCCCTCGAAGCGGTCGAAGATGCATTCCTCAACAGCGACTACTACGCGGACTGTCTCGCGGCCGAGGACTGCGGCGCGACCCAGACGACCCGCGTCCTCGACCGGACCGACGACACGCTCGTCCTGTACTCCCACTGGGAGCGGACGCCCACCTGCGAATCCGTTCCCCACATCGCCCGCGACCACCTCGGCGACGGGGTGCTGTTCGAGACCCGCCACGAGGGCCGCCACTACACGTGGCGGCTCATCCACTCCGGCGAGGGCGACGTGACGGCGTTTTTCGACGACCTCGAGGCGGCCGTCGGGGAGTGCGCCCGGATGGAGATGCTCCGAACCGCGGAGACGAGCGCACCGGCAGGGGCGGGCGAGGGGGGCCCGAGCGGGCTGTCCCCGGCACAGGAGGCCGCGCTCCGTGCCGCCGTCGAGCACGGCTACTACGAGTCCCCGCGGGAGGTCGACGTCGGCGAGCTGGCCGAGCACCTCGGCGTCCCGCGGTCGACGCTCACCTACCGACTCCGGCGGGCGGAGGAGCAGCTGGCGAAACAGCACGTCGCAGGCGAGGGGGTCGAGGAGCCGCCGGTCTCGCTCTGAGGTCCCGGTTTGGAATATTCCAACAAAGAGATATCGAACTCCCGTTCCTACCCCCACGTGATGACAGAGAACCCGGACGCCGCGGGGCAGACGGGCGGGGGCGGACAGCGACGGGAGCTGACTGCCCGCCTCGCCGTCCCCGAGATGGACTGTCCCTCGTGTGCACAGAAGGTCGACAGGAGCCTCCAGCGCGTCGACGGCGTCGTCGACGCCACGCTCCAGCCGACCACCGGCACGGCCACCGTCACCTACGACTCCGACCGCGTCGCCGAGGCCGACGTCGTCCGGGCCATCGAGAACGCGGGCTACGAGGTCGTCGGCGGGGACGACGCGTCGTCGGATGCCGGTCCGGAGGTCGCGCCCCCGTCGGAGATCTGGACGAGTCCGCGCGCCCTCAAGACGTGGACCGGTGCGGTGTTGGTCGTACTCGGCCTCCTCTTCGAGTTCGTCCTCACCGGGCAGAACGTCTCCGTGGCGACCGTTCTCGACTACCCCCTCCACCTCGCCGACGTCCTGTTTCTCGGCGCGACTGCCGTCAGCGGCTACCCGGTCGTCCGCGGCGGCTACTACTCGGCGAGAAACCTGAGCCTCGACATCGACCTGCTGATGGGGACGGCGATCATCGCCGCGACCGGTATCGGCTACTTCGTCGAGGCCGCGACGCTGGCGGTCCTGTTCAGCATCGCCGAGTTGCTGGAGGACTACGCGATGGACAGGGCGCGTGACTCCCTGCGCGAACTGATGGAGCTGTCGCCCGACGAGGCCACCGTCCGCCGCGATGGGGACGAGGTGACCGTCCCCGCCGACGAGGTCGAGGTCGGCGAGACCGTGGTCGTCCGCCCCGGCGAAGAGATACCGCTCGACGGCACCGTCGTCGAGGGCGGGAGCGCCGTCGACGAATCGCCGATCACCGGCGAGAGCGTCCCCGTCGACAAGACCGTCGGCGACGAGGTGTACGCCGGCAGCATCACCGAGGAAGGGTATCTCGAGTTCGAGGTCACCGCGCCCGCCTCGGAGTCGACGCTCTCGCAGGTCATCGAGATGGTGCAGGGCGCACAGGAGAAGAAAACGGAGAAAGAGCAGTTCGTCGACCGGTTCGCGGGCTACTACACCCCGACGGTCGTCGTCCTGGCGCTCCTGACCGCCGCGCTCCCGCCGCTGCTCATCAGCGGGGGAGCCACCGTCAGTCTCGCCGGCCTCTCGCACACCTTCACCGGGAGCTGGCAGACGTGGTTCATCCGCGGACTCACCCTGCTGGTGATCGCCTGCCCGTGTGCGTTCGTCATCTCGACGCCCGTCTCCGTGGTGTCGGGGATCACCAGCGCCGCCAGGAACGGCGTCCTGGTCAAGGGCGGCAACCACCTCGAAGCGATGGGCGACGTGGACGCTATCGCCCTCGACAAGACGGGCACCCTCACGAAGGGCGAACTCGCCGTCACGGACGTGGTGGCGCTCGACGGTGCGAGCGACGAGGAGGTACTCCGGTACGCGGCCGCGCTCGAGCGGCGCAGCGAACACCCTATCGCCCAAGCGGTCCTCGCCCGGGCCGAAGACGAAGACGTCGGCGACCTGCCGCCGGTCGAGACGTTCGAGAGCATCACCGGGAAGGGGATCCGCGCGGCTGTCGACGGCGAGACGTACTACGCGGGCAAACCTGCCCTCTTCGAGGAACTGGGTTTTGACCTGTCTCACGCCCACCTCCGTACCGACGGTGGCGCGGCCGCCGAGGTGGCCGACGAGTGCGAGCGCGAGGACTGCGCCGACATCGAGAGCGGCGCACTCTCCCGGTTCGAGGCCGAGGGGAAGACGGTCGTCCTCGTGGGGACGGACACCGAACTGGTCGGTATCGTCGCCATCGCCGACGAGGTGCGAGCGGGCGCCGAGCGGGCGGTCGAGCGGCTGCACGACCTCGGCGTCGCGCACGTGGTGATGCTGACCGGCGACAACGAGGGGACGGCCCGCGCCATCGCCGAGCGCGTCGGCGTCGACGAGTACCGCGCCGAACTGCTTCCCGACGAGAAGGTCGACGCCGTGGAGGCGCTGCAGGCGGAGTACGGCGAGGTCGCGATGGTCGGCGACGGGATCAACGACGCGCCCGCGCTGGCGACCGCCGACGTCGGGGTCGCGATGGGTGCCGCGGG
Organism: Salinirussus salinus; assembly: GCF_009831455.1. Lineage (NCBI taxonomy): Archaea > Methanobacteriati > Methanobacteriota > Halobacteria > Halobacteriales > Haloarculaceae > Salinirussus > Salinirussus salinus. The sequence goes on from NZ_WOWO01000003.1 coordinate 183,871, forward strand.
GACGGACACCGCCCTCGAGACTGCCGACATCGCGCTGATGGGCGACGACATCGGCAAGCTGCCGTACCTCTACGCGCTGTCGCACAAGGCAAACGGCGTGATCCGTCAGAACATCTGGGGGAGCCTCGGCGTGAAGGCACTGCTCGCGCTCGGCGTCCCGCTGGGACTGGTGAGCGTCGCCCTCGCGGTCGTCGTCGGCGACATGGGGATGAGCCTCGGCGTGACCGGCAACGCGATGCGGCTGTCGCGGATGAAGCCCGACCGGCTTTTCGGTGCCTGAATCCGGCGGGATGACGGAGCGGGTTCTCCCGGTCAGTCCCCGAGCTCGCGGAGCCGCTTTTGCACCTGCGAGTAGACCTTCGGATGCAGGTTCATCCCCTCGTCCACGAGGTCGTACAGGAGGTCGGTCGCCCCGTCCGCCGTCAGGTCACCGTTCTTGGTACAACTGAGCAACAGCGTCGTCACCCACCAACAGTCGACGCCGTGGCTCCGGGCGACCTCGACCAGTCCCCTGTCGTTGGCGAGGAGGACCTCCTCGTCGGCCTCCGCCAGCAGGATCACGGACGCGTCGGCCACCGCGATCCCCTCCATCGACGCAACCTCCGCGGCCCGGGCCGGCGTGTCGTGAACGGCAACGTCCGCCAGAAACTTCTCGAGTGTCACGGTACCACGCTTTCCCTCGGCGAGGACTTCCTCTCGTACCTCCTCAGTCGTTCGAATCTCGTCGAAGGCGGTCGGGATGAGGTCGAGCCGGCCGACCCACGCGAGCGGAATCAGCGCGGAAGAGTCGACGACAACCATCTACATGCGGTCGAGGTCGCGCTCGAGATCGTCGGTCGTGTATCCGACGTCGATGCCCTCCTCGGCGGCGAGGGTCAGCATCTCGACATACGGGACGTCTGCGAGTTCCGCCGCCCTCCGGAGCGTGATGCTGTGGTCGCGGAGCTGGTCGAGCGCCCGTTCCTTGCGCCAATCGTCCAGCCCCTGGCGGATGAGACGCCGAAGTACCTCCGACCGGTCGGCACTCATCTCCTCCTCGAGTTCGGCGAGTGCCTCCTCGTCGTCCTCCGGGATGCGCGTGGTCACCGTCTTCATCGTTACGACCGAGTACGTTACGATACGCCATAGCTGTAACGGCAGTCGGGAACGCCCGTGGTCGCACCGAGAGGGGGTGAGTTCGGGTCCGGCACTCTTCGATGTCCCTTTCCGGTTCCGTGGCGTGCGTTCCGGTATGACTCCGAGTTCGGTGACCGTCTCCGCCCGACCCACGTTCAGAGTTCCGGCGAGGTGACCATGTCCGGAAAAGACGAATACTACAACAAGGCCAAACAGCAGGGCTACCGCGCCCGGTCGGCCTACAAGCTCCAGCAGCTCGACGAGACTGCCGGCCTGCTGGGGGAGGGCCGGACGGTGGTCGACCTCGGGGCCGCGCCGGGCGGGTGGCTCCAGGTCGCCGCCGAGCGGGTGGGCGAACGCGGCCGGGTGGTCGGCGTCGACCGCCAGTCCATCGACCCGCTGGAGGAGCCCGCAGCGACGGTCGAGTACGTCCGCGGCGACATCACCGACGAGGAGACCGTCGCGCGGGTCCGCGAGGCCGTCGGCGGCGAGGCCGACGTCGTCCTCTCGGACATGGCGCCGAACATGACCGGCGAGTACGACCTCGACCACGCCCGCTCGGTCCACCTCGCCCGGCAGGCTTTCTCTATCGCCGAGGACCTCCTGGAAGCGGGCGGGGACCTCGCCGTGAAGGTCTTCGACGGCCGCGACCTCGACGACCTCCAGGCCGACATGGAGGGGGAGTTCGAGTACGTCCGCCAGGTCCGCCCCGACGCCTCGCGGGACTCCTCCTCGGAGCTGTATCTCGTCGCGAAGAACCGCCTGACCGCACCCGTCCGGACCGGCGACCGGCTGACCGTCGACGTGGTCGACGAGGGGGAGGACGGCGACGGCGTCGCGAAGGTCGACGGCTTTACGCTCTTTGTCCCCGGCGCCGACCCCGGCGAGACCGTCGAGGTGGCAGTGACGGACGTGAAACCGCGGTACGGCTTCGCCGAGCGGGTGGAGTAACGTCTCGCCGGCCCCGCGTCGTGACCGCCGTCAGTCGCCTATCCCTGCCGCCGGGGCCGGCCCGTCCTCGCGAGCGCGCACCGCGGCCACGACGGCGTAGACGAAGGGGGTGTCGAGCACGGCCACCCCGACCTTGACGACGTACTGGCCGACGATCAGGCCGATCGCCTCCCCGGGCGGGAGTCCCTGGAAGACGACGAAGGCGACGGTGATGAAGATGACCGTGTCGATGAACTGGCTCGTGAGCGTCGAGCCGAGGTTGCGCAGCCACAGCCGCTCGCCGCCGGTGTACGCCCGGATCCGGTGGAAGACGAACACGTCCCAGTGCTGGCTGACGAGGTAGGCCAGCAGGCTCCCGGCCACGATGCCCGTACTCGCGCCGAGCACCCGCGCGAAGGGGGCCTGTTCGACCGGCGATGCCGGTGCGAACACCGGGGCCGCGATGGCCAGCCAGACCAGCCCCAAGAGGACGAAGTTCATCAGGAAGGCGACGTTCACCAGCCTGGTTGCCGCCTTCCGGCCGTAGAGTTCGGCATAACAGTCCGAGGCGAAGAAGGTCACCGCGTAGGCGAAGGCGGCCGCCGGCACGAGCAGCGTCTCGCCCGCCAGCGGGAGCGCAACTGGCAGTTCCACCCCGACGAGCTTCGCGGCGGTCACCTGGGAGGTGACCAACGCGGTGACGAAAAGCGCCACCAGCCCCAGCTGCGGGACCGGGAGCCGTCCCCCGCTTGTGGGCGACTCCTCACTCGTCATCGTCGAGCCGGCCGTGGCGGGCGTCGACCTCGTCGAGGATGTCGAGGGTCTTCCGGACCGAGGCCCGGACCGCCTCGCTGCGGTTGACGAACTTCCCGTCCTCGCCGACGTGCTCGTCGAGGTCCTCCAGCAGCTCGCGTGGCACCTCGACGCTGATTTTGGGCACTCGGCTCACCTCCCCCGGGAACCGCGGTCGCAGGCTCTCCGGGCGACGCCACCGGCGTTCGGCTCTGATGCTCGCACAGTCATCGCCGGAGAATATCCCGGCCGATGGCAAAACAGCACCGCTTTCGGGCTACCGGGGTGTGGGGCCGGTCACAGGTCCAGTTCGGACATCTCGTCGACGTCGAACCGCACCACCTCGGGCTCGCCGGCCAGCCACCCCGGCAGCGCCTCCGCGAAGGCCTGGTAGTGGTCGGTCTGGGAGTGGGCGGCCAGGGCCTGTTCGTCCTCGTAGCGCTCGAAAAAGCGGACGACGTTGGGGTCGTTGACGTCCGTCGTCGCGCGGTAGTCGAGGACGCCCGGTTCCTCCTCACGGACCGTCTCGGCCAGGTCACGGATGTGCTCGAGTGCCTCTTCGCGGTGTTCGGGGTCCAGCGGCATGCTGGCGTGGATGACGAGCATTGCGTCCCGACCGTCGCGGGGCACCACGAAAAAGGCGTGGGTCCAAGCGGCCGCCCGACCCGCCAGTCCGCCGGCCCGCGTCCCGGTCCGGCCCGCCGCGACGGGCCGGGGCGAACTGCCGGCCGTCGCGACGGCTGGCGGCACCGGTGTCAGTCCGCGGCCTCGCCTTTGGCCTTGGGCGTGCGGGTGCCCGTGATGCGGGTGTACAGCCACAGCAGCCCGAGCCCGATCCCGTAGGCGAAGGACGCGGGGATGGCGAGGATGAGCATCGTGAACACGCCCTTCGGGGAGACGAGGCCGCCGACGGCGAAGAAGCCGAGCACGACCACCCGCCAGTGTTTGCGCATCGTGGTGTAGGAGACGATCCGGCCGCGGTGAAAGAGGATCATCGTCACGGGGATCTCGACGAGGACCCCGACCCCGACAGTGGTGAAGATGACGAGCCAGCCGAAGTTGTTGACCCGGTAGGCGATCACCATCGCGGAGGTCAGCGCGTCCGTCGCCAGGAAGCCGATGATGGCGGGCGCGATGTAGAAGAACCCAAGCAGCGTGCCGCCGACCAGCGCGAGGATGATCGTCCCGCCCCAGACGCCCAGGATGCTGCGGTTGCCGGTCGTGATCCCCCGCTGTTCGATGGCCGGCCACGCGAAGTAGACGACGAGGGGGATAACGGCCACGACGGCCAGAAGCGCCGAGAACTTCACCTCGAAGATGAGCGCCTCGACGGGGTGGAGGGTGACGATGTCCACCTCCGCTGCCAGCTCCGGGGGCATGCTGCTGAGGAAGGCGTCCCTGATGTCGCCGATCCCGCCGGAGTAGAGGTAGATGAACGAACCCCCCAGGACGGCCATGAACACCGCGACGATCCAGATAGCCTTCGAGGTCAGCGAGTCGAGGATGAAGCGGATGTCGTAGTAGTAGCCGCCGATGTCGTCCTCGGTGGTCTCGTCTTCGGTGAACGCGTCGGCCATCCCCGCCGCCGTCGAGGTGATGGGGTTCGACGTCTCCTCCTCTTCCCCGTCGGCCTCCGCCTCGGGTTCGAGCTCCTCGGCCTCGTCGAACCGCTCGAGGATGAGTTCGGCCTTCTCGGCGTCGCCATCCTCCATCGCGCGCTCGGCGTGTTCCAGCGCCTCCCCCTCCGAGAGGTCGGCGAAGGCCTCCGGCGGGGCCGCCCGAACCGCCGGTGCGCTCAGCGCGTCGATGTCGATGTTCGCCGGTTCGCCGACGCTGGCGGCGGTCTCCTCGGCGGTCGCCTCGGCGTCGGGAACGTCGCCGGGGCCGAGCGCGTCCGCGCCGGCGGCGTGAGACTCCAGGGCCTTGATGCGGAGATAGAAGAGGGTTACCAGCCCGGCGAACAGCGCGACCACGGCGGCGAGAGCGGCCGCACTGGCGGCCGGCGAGAGCCCGGCGACGCCGAGTTCGCCCGCCGTGGGGAACCGGTAGTTCGACCCGATCCGGGCGAGCAGGCCGTTGGTGGCCTCGAGCCCGCCCCGGGTGAGGTACGCGTAGGCCCCCCCGCCGGCGAGCACGAGGACGCCCGCGAGGACGTTCCAGCGGTCGCGGACCACGGCCCGGACCGGGACGTTCGCCCCTGCCCGGGCCGTGAGCACGACGAACTTTGTCACGCCGAGGCTGAAGGCGTACAGCGTCACCAGCGGGACCGCCCACATGATCTGGGTGAAGGGGTCCGGCGGGGAGAACAGCGCTCCCATGACGAAGATGCCCAGGATGGCGTAGCGCCACTTGTCGCGGAACGTCTCGTAGCGGACCACCCCGAGCAGGGCCAGGCCGCTCATCGCGAGGGGGAGCTGTGCCGCCAGGCCGAAGGAGAGGGTCAGAAAGAGGATGAACTCCGTCCACTTGACGATGGAGTAGGTGGGGCTGAAGCCCGCCTGAACGGCGTTCTCCGCCAGAAAGTTGAACATCAGCGGGAAAAAGAGCTCGTAGCCGTAGGCCAGCCCGCCGGCGAACAGCGCCAGCGCGAGCCCGCCGGCCGCGACGAGCTTCCAGCGGGCGACCGGCTCGTCCGGCCAGAAGCCCCGCCGCTGCAGCGCGCCCCGCGAGTAGTACAGAAGCACCGGCAGGGAGACGACTGCGCCGATGATGATCCCGACTTTGACCTGCAGCAGGATGACGTCGAAGGGTGTGACCGCGACGATCTCGGTGGCCTCGGCGGTCGTCAGGTCCATCTGCTCGTAGAGCAGGTCCTGCTTGAGCAGGTCCCAGACGAACGTCTGGAGCGCCCAGATGGTCCCGACGAGCACGAGCACGAAGAGGATGAAGACTTTCTTGAGGTGGCTCTGTGCCGAGGACAGCACCGCACCGACGGTCTCGCGACCGCGATTGACCGTGCGGACCGTGTCCTCGTCGAGCGCACCCGACATTCTCGTCCTGGCTTGCCGGCTGTGCGTTATCAATCTATTGCGTCGCGCCCGGGGCGCAAGAGAAGGCTTACAAGCGGCGCTCGCAAACCGCCGCCCGATGACCGAGGGGGACCCCGACGAGGACGCCGGTTCGCCCGACGGACCGGCCGGGGACCCGGACGGACACGACGACGACGAGGGTCCCACGTCGGACGGGGAGCCGACACACGACCCCGATCCCGACGACCACGACGAGGAAGGCGAGCAGTCACGGGAACGGGACTCCGACGAGACGAGCCCCGAAGACGACGGGGAGTCCGGAGACGACGGCGGCCCCGGAGCGGACGACGAACCGGGGGCTGACGCCAGCGACGGCGAGGACGACACCCCGACCGAGTGGAACGGGTGGGAGATGCCCGAGGGGGCCGAGGACCCGGGGTCGGTGACCGGCGAGACGCCGGGCCCACCCGAGGTTCCGGAGGCGGACGACGGGGACCGAACGGCAGACGACCAACCTATCGCGAGCCCGAGTCCGGACGACGTGCCGGACGCCCCGGGCGGGGCACGCCCCAGCGACGCGCCGGCTCCGGAGGACGTGGACCCGGAGGAGGGCGTCGGTGCGGAGGTTCCCGCCGCCGGTGCCGCCGGCGCCGGCGTGGGTGCCGCCGGCGGGTCCGGCGGCGACGACGGCGGTGGCGTCCTCGGTGGCGGCGGCGGGGCCCCCGACGACGAGGAGATGCCGCTCGCGGCCCACATCGAGGAGATGGTCCGCCGGCTTGCGGTCGTCATCGTGGTGATGGCGCTGGTCAGCGCCGTCGCCTTCCCCTTCGCCGACCGGCTGATCAACTTCCTGTGGTACTCCTTCCTGCCGGGGTCGGTCGAGGCCTGCCGGCCGCTCGCGGCCGCGGCGGCCAACGCGAGCAACGGGACAGTCAACGCCACCGGTACCTTCGCGAACGCGCCGGACTGGACCGCCCTCCAGGCCACCTTCCCCAACGGGACGGCCCTCCGCGGAGTCGTGCCGGACCCGACGCTTCTGAACCGCAGCTACCCCAACGGGACCGTCATCCAGGCCACCTTCCCCAACGGGACGGTCCGGAACGCGACCCTGACTGCCGGGGCCCCGGGTCCCGCGGCGACCGACGCGGCCTGTCCCCGGATCTATCAGCCGCTCGCGCTCGTGCTCGCGCGGCTGAAGATGGCCTCGCTGGCCGGCTTCGTCGTCGGCCTGCCCGTGTTCGTCTACCAGACCTACCTGTTCATGCGTCCCGGACTGTTCCCCAACGAGCGCCGCTACTACCTCTCGTCGGTGCCGACCAGCCTCGTGCTGGCGGCGGTCGGGATCGGCTTCGCGTACTTCCTCGTCCTGCCCGTCATCTTCACCTACTTCCTGGGCTACTCCGAACCCGTCGCCAACATCGCCTTCGGGCTCGCCGAGACGTTCAACCTGATCATCCTGATGCTGGGGATGTTCGCGCTGATCTTCCAGATCCCGCTGTTCGTGATGCTCGCTATCCTGCTGGGCGTGACCAGCCGCCGGTGGCTGGAGTCGCGGCGACTCTACTTCTGGGCGGCCTTCGCCGGTATCGCCTTCATCTTCAGCCCCGACCCGACCGGGATGGCCCCCTTCATCGTCGCGCTCACCATGGTCCTCCTCTTCGAGGGGACGCTGCTGTTGCTGCGGTGGACCGGGCGGTGACCCGACCCCGGCCCGGAGCTACCCTCCGGGAGGCCAGGGACAAGGTAGATATCCTCCGCCCGCCACCGGGGGGACGTGAGCGAAACCACAGTCGTCGCCGTCCGGCACGGCGAGACGGAGTGGAACCGGACGAGCCGGATGCAGGGGTGGGCACACGTCTCCCTGAACGAGCGGGGTCGCGGACAGGCCCGCCGGGTCGGCACGCACCTCGCCAGCGAGTACGACTTCGACCGGGTCGTCTCCTCGGACATCCAGCGGGTCCGGGAGACGACCGCCCACATCCGCGATGCCGGCGTCGCACCCGAGCCGACCTTCGACCCCGGCTGGCGCGAGCGGGGGCTGGGCCGCTACCAGGGCTTCACCCGCGAGGAACTGTTCGCGCGCCACCCCGAGTTCGACTACGCAAACGGCTTTCTCTCGCTGGAGGCGCGCCCGGAGGGCGGGGAGAGCATCGTCGACCTGCGCGAGCGGGTGCTCGACGCCTTCGGCCGGCTCTGTGTCGACGCCGCCGGCGAGACCGTTCTCGTGGTGACCCACGGCGGCCCCGTCCAGATGGTCTACAGCGCCGTCACCGGGACGGACCTGCTGGCGAGCAAGACCCGCTCGCTCTCGAACTGTAGCGTCACGGAGTTCCGCGGCCCGACGCCCGCGGAGATGCGCGTCGCACGGGACAACGAGACCGTCGTCGCCGACTAGCGGGGACGCGACTCGCGAGGTCCTCGCGGGCGGCTGTGGCCGACGCCGTCCGCTCAGACGACCCGGTTTCTCAACTCCTCCAGCCGGCCGTCGGCGAAGGCCTCGTAGTTTGCCGCGAATATCCCGGCGATCCGCTCGAACTTGTGGGGGGTCGAGCCGGCCATGTGCGGCGTGACCACGACGTTCGGCAGGTCCCACAGCGGCGACTCCGGGGGCAGGGGCTCCTCCTCGAAGACGTCCAGCGCAGCGCCCCGGATGCCGCCCTGCTGGAGCGCATAGACCAGGGCGTCCTCGTCGACGACCTCGCCGCGGGCGACGTTGACCAGCACCGCATCACCCTGCATCGCGCCCAGCTCCTCGCGGCCGACCAGCCCGCGGGTCTCCGGCGTCAGCGGACAGGACAGCACCACGTAGTCCGACCGCCCGAGCACCTCGAACAGGCCGTCGGGTGGGTAGACCTCGTCGACGGCCTCCGGCACTGTGTCGGGGTCGCGTTTCGTCCCGACCACGGTCATCCCGAACGCCCCCGCGTACTCCGCCGCGCGGCTCCCGATGGCCCCCAGGCCGACGATACCGAGCGTCTTCCCCCGGATCTCGCCGCCGCTGTAGCGCTGCCAGACCCCCTCCTCCTGTTGCCGGATCCCCGTGTGGATCCCCCGTTCGAAGGTCAGCAGGTAGCCCAGCACCTGCTCGGCGATGGGCTCGGCGTGGACCCCCGCGGCGTTGGTCAGCGCGATCCCCTGCTCCTCGATGGCCTCCAGGTCAAGGAAATCGACGCCCGAGGACAGCGCCTGGATCCACCGCAGGTCCGGCGCGGCATCGAGCAGGTCCGTCGACACGTAGGTGGCGAGCAGGGCGTCGGCCTCGCCGGCGAGGTCGCGCGTCTCCGGGGGTGTGCGAGCGACCCGGAGGTCGACCGCCGGGACCCGGGCCTCGATCTCGGTGCGGAAGTCATCGACGTCGGACCAGTAGCCGGCGTCGACGGTGTGGGAGACGAGTACGGTCGGGTCCGCCATGTCCGGCTCCACGACCGACGGCCGGAAAGCGCTTGTGACGGGACGGGTAGTCCGCCGCGGGCCGCCGCTCACTCGCGTCGGTAGCCCGCGAGCACCGCACCGAAGTCCTCGTCGAGGAAGTCCTCGACGTAGGTCTCCCAGCAGTCCGGACAGAGCCGCTCGACGCGGGAGGGCCGGGGTCGGTCGACGAAGTCCCGGCGGACGATCTCCGTGTGGTCGGTGGCCATCGGGAACTCCGTCCCGCACCGCTCACACTGGAAGCTCGTCTGCTCCATACCGCGTCTTCGGAGGCCTCGCATATCAGTCGTCAGGTTCCGGCAGCACCGGTCCGGGGGTGACCGATACGTGCCGGAAGGCAGCGAGACGGGAGCGAGAGACAACAGTTAATGTCGTCGTGCGTGAAGCCGGACTCGACCCTCCCCGGGGGAGCACACACGGTGTCAGGTACAGACTCGACGGCGACCGACGAGACGACGTACACCGAGGGCGAGATCCGGACGATCGCGCTGGCGATCATCGCCGGGGTCCTGTTCGGCGGGGTCGCGACCGGCGTCGCCTTCCCCACCCTCCCGCTTCTGGACCGGATCCTGGGTATCTCGTCGCTGATGCTGGGGATCATCCTCAGCGCCAACCGGATCTCCCGGCTGCTGATGAACACGCCCGCGGGCAACATCATCGACAGGTACGGCGCCCGCCGGCCGATGATCGTCGGCCTGTTCGTCCAGGCGCTGGGTCCGTTCGGGTACGTGCTCGGGCTCTACACCCCGCCGGGCGTGTTCACGGTCCCGGGGCTGGGGCCGGTCTCCTACCCCGGGGTCGTCTTCGTGCTCGCACGGGCGATGTGGGGGATCGGGAGCGCCTTCGTCTTCCTCGGGGCGTTCGCGACGATCACCCACGTCACCACCAGCGACAACCGCGGCCGGTGGCTGGGCTACCTGCGCGGCGGCCAGTCGCTCGGCTTCCCGACCGGGCTCGTGCTCGGGGGGCTGGTCGCCGACATCTACAGCGCCGAGGCCGCCTTCCTGATCGCCGGCGTGCTCGCCTTCGTCGCCGGGGTCGTCGCCTCGCTCGTCCTCCCCGAGGTGAAAGCCGAGACCGACCAGCAGGCCCGGCTGCGGGACATCCCGGCGATGCTCCGGCGCGAGCCCCGCATCTTCCCGCTCGGGGTCGGCAACATGACCATCCGCTTCATGTTCGGTGGGGTGTTGCTCTCGACGGTCGCCTCCTACGCCACCGCCTCGAACATGCAACTGTACGGCCTCTCCGGGGGCGGCATCAGCGGCGTGGTGCTGGCGACCGGCGTCTTCTCCTCCTCGGTGACGATGGTCCTCGCCGGTCGGGTCTCGGACCGGCTTGACAACCGCGTCGTCATCACCGTCCCCGCCTTCGTCGCCATGGCAGCCGGCCTCGCATTGCTCGGGCTCTTTCCCACGCTCGAGGCGCTGTTTCTCGGCGTCGCGCTCGTCGGCATCGGCACCGGCGGCTCCGGCCCCGCCCTGCTCGCCATCCTCGGGGACATCACCCCCGGCAGCGAGATCGGCCGGATGGGCAGCGTCTACAATGTGATGGGCGACGTCGGCCTGGTGCTGGGCCCGCTGCTCGCGGTGCCGATGGTCGAGGTCTGGCCGGGCTACCGGACCAGCTACTACCTCTACGGGGCCGCCGTCGTCGCCACCATGGCCATCGTCGCGGTCCCGCTGCTCCGGTACGACGTCACCGACGTCGTCTCCGACACCGCCTGAGTGTCGACGGTCTGCTGGCCCCGCGCCTGCCTCGCTCGGCCGGCTACTCGCTGCCGTTGACGACCGCGGTCTCGAACCCCTCGCCGGTCAAGGAGACACCCGCCGCACAGACCGCGTGCTCGAAGGGGTGCTCGTACAGCTCCCGGGCCGCCCCCGCCGCCTCGGTCGCCGCGAGCTCGAACGGCTCCGGACTGTCACGCTCGTAGGTCGCCACGAGCGTCGGCTCCGTCACCCGCTCGACGAGCAGGGCGTCCCGCCGGACCGTCCCCACCAGTGCACCGGGCTCCTCGTCGACCGCGGGGTCGTCGGTCAGCCCGACGATACCGGCGATCCGGGGGGTGTCGTAGTCGTCCTTCTCGAAATCCAGTGCCGCGAGCGGGCCCGCCAGGGCGTCGCGTGCCGGCGTCCCGAGCGCGAGTTTCTCGGCGACGGGGTCGACGTGGGAGCCGTTGCCGACCACGACCCCGCGGTCGGTCCGGCGCAGGCAGTTGTAGGAGATGTAGGAGTTGTCACTGGGCGGGGCCTCGGGCGTCGGCTCGACGGTCACGGCGCCGTCGCGTTCGACGGCCCGGCGGTTCGGGAAGGACCGGGAGGAGACGCGGTAGGCGCCCACCTCCGGCGCGACCACGAGGAAGCGTCCGACGTACATACCCCCGACTGGCCGGCCGGCGGGCAAATCGGTGTCGGTTGCCGGACAGCGTTCAAGTACAGAGGCGGCCCCAGCGTCGGCATGGCGACCGAGGAAGACTGTCTGGCGGCGCTCCGGGCGGCCGCGCGGGAACTGGGCGAGTCGCCCACCAAAGCGCAGTACGAGGACCTGGGACTGACCCCCGCCGCGTCGACGATCCTCCGTGTCTGTGGCGGCTGGAACGAGGCCAAAGAGCGCGCCGGGCTGGAGACGTACGACGCCGGACAGTTCGGCGGAACCGAGGTGGGTCCCAAGCCTGACCACGTCGACCTCACCGACGAGGAGTGGGAAGCGCTCTCGGGACACCAGCGGTGGTACCGGAAGAACCTCGACCACTCGCGGGAGCGAAAGCGACGGCGACGACGGGAACTCGTCCGCTGGGTCTACGAGTACAAACGGGACAACTGCGAGTGTCGCGAGTGCGGGGAGGAGCACCCGGGCTGTCTGGAGTTTCATCACCCCGACGGGACCGACAAGGAGTTCAGCGTCTCCCGGCGCGCGAACCGTGGCCACTCGAAGGAGAACATCCGTGCGGAGATGGAGCGATGTGTCGTCCTCTGCGCGAATTGCCACCGGAAGGAACACTACGAACCGCCGACGCGGCCAGAAAGCGACAGGGTTTAGTTGCAAAGCGCGAAGAGTGATGTAGAGTCCCGTGGGGTAGCGGCCAATCCTGCGAGCTTCTGGAGCGTGGCGAGAACACCTCTCCCGCGCGGAAACGGCTCGCGACGGAAGTTCGAATCTTCCCGGGACTATGACTCTGGACGCCGAAACCCCGACCGGCAGGACCGTTCGAGCCCCTCTCTCATCCCTCCTCTGGAATCGTCACGGGCTCGAACCGCTTGAGGCCGAAGTAGGTGTTCAGGACGGCACCGAACCCGACGGCAGCGACCCCGAGCTGCACGAGGCCCCCGACGTAGGGAACCATCCCCAGAACTTCCAGCGCGACCAGGAACACCCCGACCCCCGCAACCGTGGCGACCTGCACCCGCTCGACCGGGACGCGCGTGCCGACCAGGTAGCCGAAGACCACCTGGCCGTAGACCACGACCAGGAATTCGGCGACGAGCCCGACGATAGCGACCGGGATCAACACGAGGGTGAACGCCATGTACACGAACAGGACCAGCAGCGTCGCCGCCCCGAGAGCGCCGACGACGCCGCTGACGAGCGTGTGGTCCGTGACCGCGCTGCCGGCGTTCTCGAGCAGGGCCGGGTGGCGGCCGACCAGCCACCACCCGATGGCTCCGAGCACGAGAAACTGCAGCAGGAACCCGCCGACCCGCTGGCCCGGGGAATCGGACGGCACCGGCGCCGCGAACTCGGAGACGCGTCCGACCGTCGCGCCGTCGGCGACTACCGAGTCCCCGGCGATGGTCTGGACGGTTCCGGTCACCGTCGCCCCGTCGGCGACGGAGAGATTGCCGGCAAGCAGCGTCACGTCGCCGTCGACCGCCCCCTCGACCCGCGTGGTCCCGCCGATGGCGTAGACGTCCCCGCTGACAGTGCTTCCGACGGGCACGGTGGTCGTTCCGCCGGCGACCACGTGCACGTCCTGGAGGGTCTCGAGGCTGGTGTCCCCCTGGAACGTCACCGACAGCTGCTGGACCTCGCCGCCACCGACCGAAATCATGAGCAGGACGACGACCAGAAGCGGGATCGCGTCGGTCGGGCTCACGTCGCCGACTCACCCCCGTCGCGAACGAGTTCGACCATCCGGTGGGCGTACAGCCCGACCGCGAGGCCGAACAGCAGCAGCAGGGACAGCGCCTGGACGACGTTGAGGTGTGACAGGAGGGTCAACTCGGCCGCCTGGAAGTACAGCGCCAGCGCCGTGCTCGTGAACGTGGCCAGCCAGCCGGCGACGCCGATGCCGACCGCCGACCGCGTGCCGACCGTGCTCGCGGTCGAGAGGTCCGGCCAGAGGGCGAAGTTCAGCGTCGTGTAGAAGCTCACCGCGACCGCGTAGACGGCGGGGTTGAGCGGTGACGCGCCCCCCTGCGCGAGCGACGGGAAGACCGCGGCGAGCCGCAGGTCCGAGGTGTAAAGCACGTGTGTCAGCGCGAACAGCGCGAACGTCCAGAGGAACACGCGGGACAGCGAGTAGTTGACGTAGATGACGCCGGCCATCACCGCGCCGACGACGTGCGCGACGGCGATGAACAGCCGCGTCGAGAGCTCCGGGGACTGCCACGAACTGAGGAGCAGCGACGGGGTGTCGATGATCCGCAGAAAGCCCAGGCTGTCGATGAAGAACACGCCGAACATGAGGGCCACGGGTACCACGAACGCGAGACTCCGTGTCCGGATCTCGGGGTGACAGAACCGGCCGGTCCCGAACGCGCGGTGCTGTGTCCCCAGCTCGGCGAGCAGGGCGTCCAGCCGGTCGACCCGGGCGAACGAGAGCACCCCGAGGACGAGCGCACCGGGGACCATCGCGGCGACCATCACCCGGCTGAAGACGTCGACCGACCACGAGAGCGGGACCGCGTTCGCGACGAAGTAGGCGATGGCCGTGACCGCGGCGGCGACGTACCCGCGGTCGGGGACCGGGACGAGGTCGATAGCAAGCGAGAACGAGACGGGGAAGCCGACCCCGAGCCCGACCGACGCGGCGACGACCCAGGCGCCGAACGCGGACACCGAGCGAACGTTTGGGGCGACGAGCGTGAGCACCAGCTGGAGACAGACGACGCCGAACAGCACCCGGAGTTTCGTCCGGAGCGCGGTGTTCCACCCGCCCCGGTCCATCGCCACGCCGGTCGCGACCGCGACGACGAGCGTACTCAGCGCGAGGACGGCCATCCACGCCGACACCGCCGTCTCGGAGAGGCCGACGAGGCGGGTCCCGAGGTCGATGAGCCCGAGCTGGACGAAGGTGATGTTGTAGTAGTAGCCGGCGACCATCAGCGCGACGAACAGCACGTACCCGAACGCCGTCGTCCACCGACCCTCCCGGACGTGCCTGACGAACTCCATGTGGGGTCGCCGTATCACTTCTTGTTAGCGAGACGTAATAAAAGGCGATGGGGGCGTGTCCGGTCGGGACGGCGTCGCTATCCTGGCTCGCGGGTCGTGTGCCGGGCTCCCCCTGGCGGTTCGAGTTCACCGGTCAGCGAGGGCCTGCAGCACTGCCCGGTTCGGTGCCCGCCGGTCCGCGGAGGTACGCGCCCACTCCGGCGGCGAGCCCAACAGCGAAGGCGACCCCGAGCGCGAGGGTGATCCCGACCCTGAACAGACCGGCGAGGGCGACGAGGGCGAACAGAAAGACGGCGCCGAATCCGCCGAAGGCTCCCGCGACCCGCTGGCGTCGGGCTGGCGCCTCGCCGGCCAGCCCCAGGTACACCCCGGCCGCGGCGAACGCGCCGGCAGCGACCCCTGCCGGAATACCGAGCAGCAGGGAGAACTCGACCCACGGCTGGGCGAACTCGGTCACGGCGACGCCGACGAGCAGGAACGCGGCGGTCCCGGCTGCCAGGGCCAGCCCGAGCGTCTTGGCGTTCATGTCCAGGTATTCACTTCAATTGATATTATGTGTTCGGGCCCACTCGGCGGCGGTCGGAATGCGGGATGGGACGCTTGAGGTTCACTCACGTGTGCGGTCGCACATCTCCCAGCATGGACCGCCGGGCGTTCGTCAGTGGCCTGTTGGTGCCCGGAAGACGCGGACGGTGTCGCGCTTGCCGGGTTCACAGACCAGCTGGGCGAGCCCCAGCCCGGAGAACACCGCCTCCCAGTCACGGTAGTACAGCGGGAAGTCGTCGCGGACGCAGCTCACGTCGTTGCCCGGGCGGCCGCGCTCGGGGCTGTTACCCTCGTTTTCGGCGGTGACGAGCAGGTCGTCCGTGACCCGCACCAGTTCCTCGAACACCCACTCGTTGTCGGGGTGGACGTGCTGGAGCGTCTCCACCGAGTAGATGACGTCGAACTGGCCGTCCCCGAACCCGGGGACGACCTCCTCGAGGGCACCGGTGTGGAAGGTACCGGTCTCGGCCAGCTCGGGGTAGTACTCCGCCATCACCTCGAAGGATTCGTCGTTGATGTCGACGCCGGTGAGGTTCTCGAAGCCGCTGTCCAGAAGGTGGGCGAGGTGGCGCCCGGAGCTACAGCCGACTTCGAGGACCGCCGCACTCTCGTCGGCGTAGTACGAGAGCACGTCAGCGAGCGTCTCGCTCACTTCGTTCGGCCCGATCTCGGCGTAGTAGGTCGGGGAGAACTCCCCCGAGCGCTCGGCCCAGCTGCGGTGGGTCTCCTCCGGGTCCATACTCCTCCCGACGACCCCCACACGGCTAAAGTCACGGATCCCCGTTCGACGCCACCGGGCGGTGCCGTCCCGGCGCGGTGGTCCCGTCCGGCACGACTGCCGGAGTCCCAACGTACAACTGCCGACCCGGTGTAGCGGGGGAGCATGGCCGACACCGACGAGGACGGCGGAACACACACGGTGGAACTGTCGCTTTCCGACGCCGAGTACGACAGGCTGCAGGCGCTCGGTGACGACCCCGAGGGGGTGCTCGCGGGGGCGCTCGAGCGGGAGTTGCGCGTCCGGGAGGCGGCCGCCGCCGCCGAGACGCGCCGGGCCGGCGAGGCCGAGGAACCCATCGACGTGCCGCCGCTCGGGCCGCTGTCGGACTCCCCGGTCGGCAGCCTGCTGGGCTGGGAGGTGGAGTCGGTCGGTGACGGCGAGGCGACCCTCTCGATGGAGGCGAGCAGCCGCCACGCCAACCGCGGCGGCCCGGTCCAGGGCGGGGTCATCACCGCGCTCGCGGACACGACCACCGCCTTCGCGTTCATGACGACCCTCGACGAGGGGGAGTCGACCACCAACATCGAGCTGAAGATCAACTTCCTGCGGCCGGTCTTCGAGGACCGCCTCGAGGCGACGGCGACGGTCGTCGACCGCGGCCGGACCATCGGGATGGTCCAGTGTGACGTCCACAACTCGGCGGGGAAACTGGTCGCGCGGCTGTCGACCACCTACATGGTGTTGCGGGGCGACCGGGGCGGGGGGGAGTGAGAGCCTCGCCTCCGGACACCGTTTTGCGTCCTGCGCTGTATCGGGGACCGGTCCCTTTCCCAGTTCTGGATCCGGGGAGCGGCGCTGGCTCCGAGCCGGTCGGACTGCCGTCCAGCAGTCGTCCGGCCGGGCACACGCCGCCTGTCCGACAGTTCCAGGATTGATACTCCGGCCCAAACGGTTATGCCACCGATCCGCGATACTGCGACAATGGCCACGTCGGCCCACCCGGAGACCCGCGTGCTCCACGTGGACGACGACCCCGCCTTCGCCGACCTGGCGGCCGACATCCTGGAGCGCCAGCGGGCGTCGCTGGTCGTCGAGACCGCGACCAGCGCCGCCGAGGGGCTCGAGGTGCTCGCCGACGGGACGGTCGACTGCGTCGTCTCGGACTACGACATGCCCGGCCAGAACGGCATCGAGTTCCTCGAGACCGTCCGCGAGGAGTACCCCGACCTGCCGTTCATCCTGTTCACCGGGAAGGGGAGCGAGGAGGTCGCGGGCGAGGCCATCTCCGCGGGCGTCACCGACTACCTCCAGAAGGACGGCGGGACCGACCAGTACGCGCTGCTGGCGAACCGGGTCGTCAACGCGGTCGGCCGGGCCCGCGCCGAGCGGACCCGCCGTCGCCAGCTCGAGGCCATCGAGGCCGCCCAGGAGGGGATCGCCATCCTCGACGCCGACGGCCACTTCACCTACGTCAACGAGACCTACGCCGCACTCTACGGCTACGAGCCGGGGGAGCTCGTCGGCGAGCACTGGGAGCTGGTCTACCCGGACGACGAGGTTGGCTTTGCCCGCGAGGAGGTGGTCCCGACCGCCCGCGATGAGGGGCGCTGGCACGGCCGGACGACCGGGCTCCGGGCCGACGGCACGACCTTCCCCGAAGACCACGTGCTGTCGGCCACCGAGGCCGGCGAACTCGTCTGCACCGTCCGGGACGTCTCGGGCCGCGAGGAGCGCGAACAGGAGCTCACCCGGTACCGACGGCTGACCGAGGCCATGGGCGACCCGGTCTACGTGCTCGACGCCGACGGGTACTACACGTACGTCAACGACGCCCTCGTCGAGACCTTCGGCTACGAGCGCGAGGAGCTGCTCGGGGAACACGCCTCGCTGATCATTCCCGACCCGGCCTTCGAGCGCGGCAGCGACCTCATCCGCGAGCTGCTCGCCGACGAGGACCGCCAGAGCGTCACCTGGGAGCTCGAGAACGTCACCGCCGAGGGCGAGGAGGTCGTCGTCGAGAACCACCTCGCCCTCCTCCCCTCGGCTGACGGGGAGTTCCGTGGGACGGTCGGCGTCGTTCGCGACATCACCGAGCACAGGGACCGCGAGCGCGACCTGCGCCGGTACGAGCGGATGGTCAACGCGATGCAGGAGGCTGCCTGTATCTACGACGAGGAGGGCCGGTTCGTGGTCGTCAACGAGTACCTGGCGGACTTTTATGAAACGACGCGCGAGGCACTCCGTGGCCGGAAAAGCGACCTCATTCCGGCGGTTCGCGAGGAGAGTGACGGTGACCCCTATGCGGAGCTGCTCGCCGGCGAGCGCGAGCAGTTCCGCGGCCGGGTGACGAGCGAGTTTCTGGGACGCGGGACCGAGACCCTCTCCTACCGCCTCGTGCCGCTGACGGTCGAGGGGGAGACCGAGGGGGTCGTCGGCGTCGCCCGGGAGGTCACCGAGTCCAGGGAACGCGAGCGGAGGCTGGAGCGCCAGAACGAGCGCCTCGAGGAGCTGGCGAGCGTGGTCTCTCACGACCTCCGGAACCCGCTCAACGTGGCACAGGGCCGGGCCAAACTGGCGCGGGACGGCTCCGACAGCGTCCACCTCGACGCGGTCGTCCACGCGCTCGACCGGATGGAGGCGCTGGTCGACGACCTCCTGACGCTCGCACGCGAGGACGGCGCCGTCGAGGGGACCGAACCGGTCGACCTCCGTCGGGCCGTCGAGGGCTGCTGGCGGACCGTCGACACGGCGCGGGCGACGCTCATTACCGACACCGGTCGGGTGGTCAGAGCCGACTCCATCCGGCTCCAGCAGCTTCTCGAGAACCTCTTCCGGAACGCCGTCGAGCACGGCGGCGACGGCGTGACGGTGCGGGTCGGCGACCTCCCCGACGGGTTCTACGTCGCCGACGACGGCCCCGGCGTCCCGCTCGAGGCACGCGAGCGGGTCTTCCAGAGCGGCTACTCGACCCGGGAGGACGGGACCGGACTCGGGCTGGCGATCGTCCGCGAGGTCGCCCTGGCCCACGGCTGGACGGTCACCGTGACCGAGAGCGCCGACGGCGGCGCGCGCTTCGAGGTCACCGGCGTCGAGGTCGCCTGAGGCGAGCGCCCCGGGACGGGACGGTTCTCCCGCGGGCAGTTACTCCGAGAGGTCGACACCGCCGCCGGGATCGAGTTCCAGCTCGCGGGCCAGGGCCCGGCCCGCCTCCGAGACGATGCGCTTCTCGGCGGATATCTGGTGGGCGTGGGTTCCCTCCAGCTCGCAGACCTTGGCCGCCCAGGGCGCGACGCCGTCGGCACCCCCCGCAGTCAGCTCCTGGTGGGTCAGCACCTTCAGATAGGTGCTGACGTTGACCCCGCCGCTGTAGCGGGCGACCTCCAGGGTCGGGAGTGTGTGGTTGGTGCCGACGGCCTTGTCCCCGAAGACCACCGGCGCGTGATGCCCCAGAAATAGCGACCCGTAGTTGTGCAACCCGTCCATCAGCGCGCGGGGCTCGTCGGCCATCACCTGGAGGTGCTCGGGCGCCCAGTCGTTGGCGACCGCCGCGGCCTCGTCGCGGCCCTCGACGACGACCACCTCCCCGTTCTCGCGCCAGGCCTCGCGGGCGACGTCCTCGGTGCGGAGGTCTGGGAGCTGATTCCCGAGTTCCTCCATCGCGGCCGCCGCCGTCTCGCGGTCGGTCGAGACGAGCGCCGCCCGCGAGCGCGGGTCGTGTTCGGCCTGGGCGAGCAGGTCCGTCGCCACCAGCTCGGGGTCGGCGGAGCCGTCGGCGATGATCAGGACCTCGGTGGGACCAGCCAGAAAGTCGATCCCGACGTGGCCGTAGACCTGGCGCTTGGCCTCGATGACGAAGACGTTGCCCGGCCCGGTGACCTTGTCGACGCCGGGGACGGTCCCGGTCCCGTAGGCCATCGCCGCAATGGCCTGTGCGCCGCCGGCGACGTAGACTTCGTCGGCGCCGGCTCGGTCCATCGCGTACAGCTGTGCGGGCTGGACCGACCCGTCGGCCTGCGGGGGCGCGCAGGCGACGACGGTGTCCACGCCCGCGATGACCGCGGGGACGATGGTCATCGCCGGCGCCGCCACCAGTGGCTTCCGGCCGCCCGGGACGTACACCCCGGCGCGCTCGACGGGGACCAGCCGCGTCCCCAGCCTGACCCCGTCCTCGACCTCCTCCTCGAACCCCTCCAGGTGGGCGAACTGCTCCTCGTGGAACTCGCGGACATTTCGAATGGTGTTGTCGATGGTCCGGCGCTCCGCCTCGGTCAGCTCTTCGGCGGCGGCCTCGATTTCCTCCTCCGAGACGCGCAACTCCTCGCGCTCGACGTCGTCGAACCGCCGGGTCAGCTCCCGCACGCCCGCGTCGCCGTCCGCGCGCACGGTGTCGACGATCTCCCTGACCGACTCCGTCACGTCCTGGGGGATCTCCAGTGAGGCGTCGGCCGCCGATTTGAGGTACTCCATACCACACCCGTTCCCGTCCGAGGGACAAAACGTCACCGCGGCTCGCTCTGTGGGTGGGCAAACCGGCTTACAGGACTCGGAACGCCTCCGCGTGCCCCACTCGCGCGGCTCGCTGTCGCCGAGGCCGCTACGCGGTCTTTCGAACGACCTCGCCGTTCCCGAGGACCTCGCACGGCGCTCGTCGCGGCCGGAGCCGCGACAGCGCGCGCCCGATGCTGGCCAGGCCGGGCGGGATCCAAGAGGGACCACCAGGGGCTTCATGCTCTCCGGAGGCCTGGTTCGGGCTCTCCCCGAATACGGCACCACTCACAGCACCGTGCCGTGTTTCTTCTCCGGTAGCTCCTTCTCGACGTCCTCGTAGAAGGCGAAGCGAGCCTCCAGTTCCGCCCGGAGTTCGGAGGGCGGGACGACCTCGTCGATGACAACCTCGCTCGCCATCCGGCGGACGTCGATGTCCTCGCGGAACTCCTCGCGCAGCTCCTGCTCGCGGGCCGCGCGCTCGTCTTCGTCCTCGATGGCGTCGAGTTCGTTGGCGTAGACCGCCCGGATGGCTGCCTCGGGACCCATGATCGCGATCTCGCCGGAGGGGAGACCGATGACGCTCTCGGGGTCGTAGGCCGGTCCGCCCATCGCGTAGATGCCCGCGCCGTAGGCCTTCCGGACGACGACGGTCTGCTGGGGGACCGTCGCCGAGGAGGTGGCGTAGATGAAGCGTTTGCCCTGCTCCAGAATCCCCTCCTTCTCGACCTGCGAACCGGCCATGAAGCCGGGTGTGTCACAGAGATAGAGGATGGGGATGTTGAACGCGTCGGACTTCCAGATGAACTGGGCGGCCTTCTCGGCGGCGTCGGGGAAGATGGCGCCGGCCCGCTGGGCGGGCTGGTTGGCGACCACGCCCACCGGCCGGCCGTCGACCCGGCCGTAGCCGGTGATGATCTCCGGGCCGTACTCCGGCTGGAGCTCCAGGAAGGAGTCGGCGTCGACGACCCGCTCGACCAGCCGGTGCATGTCGTAGCCCCGGCGCGGCCCCTCCGGAATGACGCTGTCGATGCCCCGGGGCGAGCGGGCGGGCGCTTTCCCATCGCGGCGGGGCGGGCGCTCGTCGGCGTTGTCGGGCAGGTAGCCTATCAGCTGGGCGACCAGCTCGCGGGCGTGGTCCTCGTCGTCGGCCACGAGGTCGGCGCTGCCGGAGTGGCGGGCGTGCACGTCGGGCCCGCCGAGGTCTTCGAGGCTGATCTCCTCGCCGGTGACCATCTCGACCATCCGGGGGGAGGCGATCGCCATCGCGGACATCCCGCGGACCATCACGGTGAAGTCGGCGAAGACGGGGGTGTACGCGGCGCCCGCGATGCAGGGGCCATACAGGACGCAGACCTGTGGGACCCGGCCGGAGAGCATCGAGTGGTTGTAGTAGTACTTCCCGATCCCCTCGCGGTTGGCGAAGAAGCCGGTCTGCTGGTCGATCCGCCCCCCGGAGGAGTCCATCAGATAGAGCACCGGCCGGCCGGTCTTGAGCGCGCGCTGTTGCATCCGGAGGAACTTCTCGACGCCCTTCTCGGCCATCGAGCCGGCTTTGACGGTGAAGTCGTTGGCCATGAAATGCAGGTCCCGGCCCTCGAAGCTCGCCGCGCCGGTGATCAGTCCGTCCGCGGGTAGCCGGTCGTCGGCGTCGAACTCCGCGAAGCGACCGTCCTCGAAGGTGACCTCGCCGAACCAGAGGTCGATCCGGTCGCGGACGAACAGCTTCCCCTGGTCGGCCAGCCGTTCCTTGTACTTCTCGGGGCCGCCCTCGATGATCTCGGCGATCTCCTCGTGGAGCCGGCGCTCCCGGTGGGTCGGGCCGAGCACCTCCACGACGGCGATGGGCTCCTCGCCGTGCTCGCCGTAGACGGCGACCTCGTCGACGTCGGCGTCGACGTACTCGGCGACGGCCCGGGCGAGGCTCTCTGCCTCCTCCGCGGTGGTCTCCCCGTCGACTCTCAGGTCCATCTCCCGGGCCTTCGACGGCGACTCCCGAAAACACTTCGGCGTCACTACCGGCAGCGGTCGACCGAGGCCGGAATAACGTGGCAGTCCCACCGGCGTGGATGACCGGCTTCACCATCGGGCGCGCGCTGTCGCGCGTGTTCTCGCGCGACAGCCGCCGTGCGAGGGATGAGCGAACGCGGGAGCGAAGCGACCGGGTGAGCGAATCGGCTGGGGAGGTGAGTGGTGTCGGGTGGGTCTGAAAGGGGCGAGGCGTTCGACGAAGGAAGGCGACGCAAGCACCGCAGTGAGCGAAGCGAGCGAGGAGCACAGCGAGCCTCCCGAGTCGAACGCCTCGGGGCTTTCATTCTGTCCCGAGTCCTGACCGGCGAAACCAAGCACCACCCCAATTTCACCCGCAACCGCCAAATAGCGGGACCCACACACCGGAGGTATGGACCGAACGGCCGCGGTCGCGCGGGAGACCGCCGAGACCGAGGTCGAGGTGACCCTCGACCTCGACGGCGAGGGCGAGACGACCGTCGAGACCGGCGTGGGCTTTTTCGACCACATGCTCGATTCCTTCGGGACTCACGGCCTCTTCGACCTGACCGTCCGGTGTGACGGCGACCTCGCGGTCGACGACCACCACACCGTCGAGGACGTCGGCATCACCCTCGGGGAGGCCCTCGCGGAGGCGCTGGGCGACAAGCGCGGCATCGCCCGCTTTGCCGACCGGCAGGTCCCGATGGACGAGGCCCGCGCCGAGGTCGTGCTCGACGTCTCCGGCCGCCCCTATTTTGCCTTCGAGGGCGAGTTCTCCCAGGCGTCGGTCGGCAAGATGACCAGCTACATGGCCCGGCACTTCCTGCGCTCGCTGGCGACGAACGCGGGGCTGACCCTGCACGCCGAGATCCGGGGGGAGAACGCCCACCACGAGGTCGAGGCGCTGTTCAAGGCGACGGCGCGGGCGCTGGACGACGCCACCCGGATAGACGAGCGCCGCGGGGACGCTCCGAGCACGAAAGGCGAGCTGTAGGCGTTCTCACATGCTGGGAGCGGCCATCCGGATTGAAAAGCGCGGGGGTGTCATGTCAA
Source organism: Salinirussus salinus (assembly GCF_009831455.1). Taxonomy (NCBI): domain Archaea; kingdom Methanobacteriati; phylum Methanobacteriota; class Halobacteria; order Halobacteriales; family Haloarculaceae; genus Salinirussus; species Salinirussus salinus. The sequence continues at coordinate 207,295 of NZ_WOWO01000003.1, forward strand.
GACATGCCAGACAACTCGGACCCGTTCGGCCCCTGGACGGGGACTGCGATGGCCGACGCGGACGCCGCCGACCTGCTGCGGACGGCCGGGTGGGGCGTCCTCGCGCTGGCCGACGGCGACCGGCCGTACAGTATTCCCGTCTCCTTCGGCTACGACGGCGAGGCGGTCTACTTCCTGCTGGTGCGACGGAGTCCGGACGACAGGAAGTTCGCGTTCATCGGTGACGGCCAGCCGGCGCGCCTGCTCGCGACCCGGGTCAACGCCAGGTTCGACTGGGGGTCGGTCGCCGTCACCGGGACCGTCCGGGCGGTCGACCGCGACGGCGAGGGGTGGGGGACGCTCATCGCGGCCCTCGGGGGGAGCGACTGGTTCTCGCCGGCGTTCGACGCCGCCGAGGAAGTCAGTGGGGTCCAGGGGTGGGCGCTGGAGCCCGACCGGGTCACCGGAATGGAGGTCCGGCCGGACCGGTGACATCCTCCGCCGGGCATATACCCCTGGCCCGGCGACGTCGTGGTATGTTCGAGGAGATCATGGAGAAGTTCTCGGATTCCCCGAGCCAGCAGCGCGTCATCCGGCTGCTTTTGGAGCGGGGCTTCTCCGTCAACGAGGAGGGGCGGGTGGTCTCGGGGGGGATCGAGATCCCGAACACGGGGATCGCCCGCGAGGCCGGCGTCGACCGGCGGGTGGTCAACGCCACCACCGACGCCATCCTCGCGGACGACGAACTCCGCCCCATCTTCCGGAACATCTCCGCGGTCCCGAGCCTGATGGACCTGGCGCCGGTGCTCGACATGACCGTACTGACGGTGGCGGTCCGGGACGCCGAGGAGTCCGGGATCGTCGCCGCCGTCACCGGCCGGATCGCCGACCGCGAGATCCCGGTCCGGCAGGTGCTCAGCGAGGACCCCGAGTTCACCGACGAGCCCCGGCTGTACGTCATCACCGACGCGCCGCTTCCCGGTGACCTGATCACCGAACTCCAGGGACTGGAGTTCGTCCGGCGGATCGAACTCGAATGAGCCGCGACGCGGGCGGGTCCGGGGACCCGCCAGACGACACCCACACCGTTACCGTCGCCCATCCGGAGGGGAAGACGCGGCTCTCCGTTCCCCACGGAGCGGTCCTCCGGGACGCCCTGTTCGCGGCGGACCTGACCCCGCACAGCCGGGCGGGTCGGCGGCTCAACTGCGGCGGACGCGGGCTCTGTGCCACCTGCGGGGTCCGGGTCGAGGACGCGCCCGTCCCCGACCACTGGCACGACGACCTCGCGGCGCGTTTCGGCTACCCACGGCTCTCCTGTCAGATACGCGTGACCGACGACATGCGGGTCGAGGTCCCCGAGAAACTGGTCTGGGGCGGGCGGGAGACCGGCGGGAGCCAGAAATGAGCGGCTGCGGTCAGGGGATCAGTTGCTCGCCGTCGTCGTCGTAGAGAGCGATGGCGTCGACCGGGCAGGTCCGGGCGGCGAACTTCGCGTCCAGTTCGGCGCCCTCGGGGACCTCGCGGACGAAGATGTCCTCCTCGCGCTCCTCGCTGTCGACCAGGTCCGCCTTGCCGTCGTCCTCGTCGCGCTCGAAGGCGTCCCACTCGGCGGTGCACTGGAACATCCCGATACAGGTGTCGCGGTCGAACTCGACGTGCATGGCTGTGTGTGAGGCGGCGAGGGTAATGGTGTTGGCGGCGCTGGTGTTCGGGGAGTCATTGTCTCGCAGGGATAGAAAGCCCCGAGGCGTTGCGGTCGCGCGCCTCGCTGCGCGCTTCCATCGCTCACCGCGTTCGCTCTGTCCAGTGCTTTCGTCGGCGTGCTTCCCGCAACGCCTCGCCCCTTTCAGTCCCACCCGTGCTCGCGGCTTCGCCGCTCGCTGCCCCGTTGCGCTCGCTTCGCTCGCGCAACGCACGCCACACACCCCCCCAGCCGACTGCGCTCCTCGTCGCTCGCGATGCTCGCTCCTGCGGTGCTCATCCCTCGCACAGTATCGTCGCGACACGTGGCCGCGACAGCGCGCGCCAGAGAAGAGTCCGGTATCCGCTACACGAAGGAGAACAGGCTGACCTCGACCCGCGAGCGGGGGTTTAAATCCGGTGACGCCCCAGGGACCGCCAATGGACGTTGCGGAGATCCCGGCGGTCCCGGAGTGGCTCCCCGACCACCTCCGCGGGGAGGGCGTCGAGTCGCTGTACCCGCCACAGGCCGAAGCCGTCGAGGCCGGCGTCACGCGCGGCGAGAACCTCGTCGCCGCCGTCCCGACCGCCAGCGGGAAGACGCTGGTCGCCACGCTGGCGATGCTCGCGAGCGTCGAGCGCGGCGGGAAGGCCCTGTACATCGTTCCGTTGCGCGCGCTGGCCAGCGAGAAACGCGGGGAGTTCGAGGCCTTCGAGGAGTACGGGCTGGACGTGGGGGTCTCCACCGGGAACTACGAGTCCGAGGGCGGGTGGCTGGCGGGGAAGGACATCATCGTCGCCACCAGCGAGAAGGTCGACTCGCTGGTGCGCAACGACGCCCCCTGGCTGGACGACCTCTCCTGTGTGGTGTCCGACGAGGTCCACCTCGTCGACGACGGCGAGCGCGGACCCACGCTGGAAGTCACGCTCGCCAAACTCCGCCAGATCAACCCCGGCCTGCAGACGGTGGCGCTCTCGGCGACCATCGGCAACGCCGACGAACTCGCCACCTGGCTCGATGCCTCGCTCGTGGATTCGGACTGGCGTCCCATCGAACTCAAAAAGGGAGTGCACTACGGCGACGCGCTCCACCTTGAGGACGGCAGCCAGAAGCGGGTCGCAGTGCGGAACAGCGAGGACCAGACCGCGGGGGTCGTCCGCGACACGCTCGGGGAGGACGGCTCCTCGCTGGTGTTCGTCAACTCCCGGAACAACGCCGAGGCGGCGGCCAGGCGGCTGGCATCGACGACAGCGGACTTCCTCGACAGCGAGGAACGGGAGCGGCTGGCGGAGGTCGCCAGCGATATCCGCGAGGTCAGCGACACCGATACCAGCGACGACCTGGCCGACGCCGTCGAGTCCGGCGCGGCTTTTCACCACGCCGGGCTCGCAAGAACCCACCGCTCACTGGTCGAGGAGGCCTTCCGGGACCGGCTGGTCAAGGTGGTCTGTGCCACGCCGACGCTGGCCGCGGGCGTCAACACCCCCTCGCGGCGCGTCGTCGTCCGGGACTGGCGCCGCTACGACGGTACCGCCGGCGGGATGAAGCCCCTGTCGGTGCTGGAGGTCCACCAGATGATGGGGCGGGCCGGCCGCCCCGGGCGCGATCCGTACGGCGAGGCCGTCCTCACGGCCAAGAGCCACGACGAACTCGACGAGCTGTTCGAGCGCTACGTCTGGGCCGACCCCGAGCCCGTCGAGTCGAAGCTGGCCGCCGAGCCCGCCCTCCGGACCCACATCCTCGCGACCGTCGCCTCCGGCTTCGCCCGGTCGCGGGAGGGGCTGCTCGACTTCCTCGAGGGGACGCTCTACGCGACCCAGACCGCCGAGCGCGGCCGGCTCGCGGAGGTCGTCGACCGCGTCCTGACCTACCTGGAGCGGAACGGCTTCCTCGACCGCGAGGGCGGCGAACTGAGTGCGACCGACCTCGGCCACACCGTCTCGCGGCTCTACCTCGACCCGATGAGTGCCGCGGAGATCCTCGACGGGCTGCGCGCGGCCGGCCGCGAGTCCGGCGCCGGTGCCGGTGCCGCGACGGAGACGGACGGGGAGCCGACAGCCGAGGGCGCCTTCCAGTCTGCGAGTGACCTCCGGGACGGGACGGCCGGCGGCGCCGAGCCGACGGCCGGGGCGGGCGCCGGCGACGCCGGTGTCGACCCGGAGGAAGTCTCGGCGCTTGGACTGTACCACCTCGTCGCGCGCACGCCCGACATGTACGAACTCTACCTGCGGTCGGGCGACGAGGAGGAGTACAGCGTGCTCGCCGCCGAGCGAGAGGAGGAGCTGCTGGGCCGGCCGCCCTCGGAGTTCGCCGCGGAGTTCGAGGACTGGCTGTCGGCGCTGAAGACCGCCCGGCTGCTGGAGGACTGGGCGGGCGAGGTCGACGAGGACACCATCACCGAGCGCTACGACGTGGGGCCCGGCGACATCCGCGGGAAAGTCGAGACCGCGGAGTGGCTGCTCGGGGCCGCCGAGTCGCTGGCGGGTTCGGAGGGGCTCGAGGTCGTGCCGGCCATCCGCGAGGCCCGGACCCGGGTCGAGCACGGCGTCCGGGCGGAGCTGGTCGACCTCGCGGGCGTGCGCGGCGTCGGCCGCAAGCGTGCCCGCCGGCTGTTCGACGCGGGCATCGAGAGCCGAGCCGACCTCCGGGACGCCGAGAAGGCGACCGTCCTGGCGGCGCTCCGTGGCCGCCGGCGGACCGCCGAGACCGTCCTGGAGAACGCCGGCCACCGCGACCCATCGATGGACGGTGTAGAGCCTGACGGGAGCGTTTCCCTCGAGGGTATCGAGACGGGCGACGGGAGCGGACGCGACGCGAACGAGACGGGCGAGGACCAGTCGAGCCTGGGTGACTTCTGATGGAGGTCGTCGAGGGGGAGGCGACGGTCGCGGACGTCGACGCCTTCGTCGAGGAGCTCGCGGCGGTCGGCGAGGAGCACGGGTCGACGGTCCAGGCCTTCGACGCCCGCTACGTCGTCGGGCGCGAACACATCGAGCGGGCGGTCGCGCTCGCCGGGCGGGCCCGCGACCGCGGCGAGGCCGTCGCCGACGACCCCGCCGTCGAGATACTCCTGTACGCTGCCGGCCGCCGTCAGATCACCGACGCCCTGGAGATGGGCGTCTCGGAAGGGGAGTGTCCCGTGGTCGCGGTCGCCGTCGGCGGTGACGAGGAGAGCGCGGCCGCCGCGCTCCGGGAGTGGCTGGCGCCCGCGGAGACGCTCGGGACGTACGACCCCGGTCGCGTCCGGGACTTCTTCGGCGTGAGCGAGGACGAACTGGCCGCCACCGAGGGCGACCTCGCCGACGTCGTCCTGGAGCGAGTGGCGCTGCTGGTCGTGAACAGATGAGAGGGGTGCGCGACTGATGCCGGCGCTGACCGACCCCGTCGACATCGGAGGCGTCACGGTGCCGAACAGGCTCTACCGCGCGCCGCTGCTTGAGTGTGCGGGCAACGGTCCCGGCGCGGTCGACCAGCTGATTCGGGAACTGGAGCCGACCGCCGCCTCGGGCGTCGGCCTGATATTCCAGGGGGCAAGCATCGTCACGCCGGAGGGTGGCTGTGCCGCGCCGAACATGACCCGCGTGCACGACCCCGAGTTCGTCGCGCGCTGCGAGCGGCTGACCGACCGGATACACGACCACGGCAGCCGGATCTTCATCCAGCTCGGCCACGGCGGGATCCGGAGCCTGGGGCTGTGGCACGCCGAGCACGACGCCGGCCCGCAGCCGGCGGTTTCGCGCCCGCCCTGGCAGCTCCGGCTGGCGGACCGGACAGGATTGGTCGACCTCAAGCCGGACGTGCTCTCGACGCGGGAGGTCGAGGAACTCGCGGAGGCCTTCGGCCGGGCGGCGGGTTACGCCGCCGACGCCGGCTACGACGGGGTCCACCTCTCGGGGGCGAACATGGGGATCGTCCAGCAGTTCCTCTCCCCACATTATAATCGCCGCGAGGACCGCTTTGGCGACGGCGTCGAGTTCCTCCTCGCAGTGCGGGACGCGGTCCGCTCGCAGGCGGGGCCGGTCCCGCTGGTGACCAAAGTACCGGCCGAGACCCGCGCGCCGCCGTTCGTCGGGCGGTCACTGTCCCGCCGGGACGGGCGGCGCATCGCCCGCCGGCTCGCCGATGCGGGTTTCGACGCGGTCGTTCCGGTGGAGGTGTCGGTCTACTGGGACACGAGCGTCGTCCGCGGGCGGTATCCGTCGCAGGCGTGGGCCGCCGAGGGGCTGCAGGACGACTACGCGGCGGCCTTCGGCGGCCGGCTGCGCGCGCGGACGGTGCAGGCGCTCACCTGGCTGGACGCACACCGGAACCCGCCGGAGCCGGGATGGAACGCCCGCTTCTGCCGGGAAGTCCGCGAGGCGGTGGACGTGCCCGTGCTCTGTGAGGGTGGACTCCGCGGTCGAGGGCAGTGTGAGTCCCTGCTCGGCGAGGCCTGCGAACTGACCGGGATGGGTCGACCCTTCTACGCGGAGCCGCGGCTGGGGGCACGACTGCTCGGTGGTGGGGGTCGGGAGGGCGACGGCGGGGAGCAGCGGGCGCTGTGTGAGAGTTGCAACAACTGCACAGTTCCGCAGGTGACCGGCGAGCCCGGCCGGTGTCGGACGGCTGCGGTCGTCCGCGAGCGTGGTCGGCTCGAACGCGACGGTGCCTACGAAGGAAAGGATTAGGCGTCGTCGACCATGATGACGGCCTCGCCGTCGATGGCGATTTCGTCACCGTTCGTGACGCGGGTAGTGAGCCGGAACTGGTCGTTGCCCAGGTCCTCGACGATCTCGCACTCGGCGGTGACGCGGTCGCCGATCCGGACGGGGCTGTGGAACTCCAGGTCCTGGGAGAGGTAGATCACCAGTCCGGGCACGCGCGCGAGCGCGGCGCTGATGAGGCCGCCGACCAGGGTGCCGTGGGCGATCCGGCCCCGGAACCGGGTCTCCTCGGCGAACTCGTCGTCGAGGTGGAGCGGGTTCGTGTCGCCGCTGGCAGCGGCGAAGCTGGCGACGTCCGCCTCGGAGATCGTCTTCGTGAACTCGAAGCGGTCGCCGACGGCGAGGTCGTTGGCATCCTCCGCTGCCAGACTCACGTCCCAGCTGTCGAGGTCTTCGGCGGCCTCGACCGACTCCGTCGACGCCCCGGCGTCGTCGTCTTCCTCGTCCTCGTCGCCGGACGGCTCGACGCCGAAGGCCGCAAAGGCCGCCCGGTTCGCGGCGATGACGCTGTCGAACACGTACGAGGACGTCTCCGTCCACGTGTCCAGCAGCGTGGCGCCGGTCTGTTTAGAACTCATCGCCAACACCCTTGTCGGCACCCCGTCTTAAATTGTGCGGGTCGTTATCAGACATGAACCGCGATACGGCTCCGTTCTCCGGGGATTCTGGCGGGTCAACTGGCCACCGGCCGGCGAGAGTCAGCTGCTCCATCGGTACTCTGTCCGGCCGTACGCGCTCAAGCCACTTGACGGTATTGGATGGTTTCTGATGGTATGCAAAGTAAAGCTTATCTGTCAACGGCCCGTCTCTCAGCCCGATGACCGAGGATAGCGACGGGCCGGTGTGGCCGCCGACGATGTTCGAGATGTTTCAGGAGACCGGAGAGCAGGCTGTCGAGCAACAGCAGGAGCTGTTCAAGCGGATGTTCGCGGGGATGTCGGGCGGGGTCGACATGAACGACCTCGGCGCGATGACCAACACCGCGACGTTCAAAACGCGGGTCCAGAGCGGCGGCCGCATCAGCATCCCCGACGCCGAGCGCGAGGCGCTGGACATCGAAGAGGGCGATATCGTCCAGACCGTCGTGATCCCAGTCAAACGCAACAGGGAGTAACATGAACTACACGAACCCAGTGACGACGACGTTCGAACTGCAGCGCAAGACGATCGAAAGCAGCCACCGCGCCCTCGAGCGCGGTGTCGAGACCCAGCGGCGGCTCGCCGAAGCCGTCGTCGACGGCATGGAGACCACGGAGACCGCCCAGCGCCGGACGGTCGAACTCTCGCGGCAGGCCGCCCACAACACCCTCGACGCGGTGGAGGCCGGCCTCCCCGGCATGGAAGAGGCCGTCGCGGAGCTCCGCGGGACTGTCGACGAGGGCTACGACCTGCTGCTGGAGAACCACGCCGAGGCCTTCGACAGCGCCGTCTCGGAGTACGAGAACGGCCTCGACGCCACCGACGAGTACGTCGACGGGGCCCTCGACGCGCTCGACGAGCAGGTCTCGGTCCTGGTGGAGGCCCACGAGGAACTCGAGGCCCAGTCCGTCGAGGCCGCCGACCGGTTCGGCACGCAGGTCGAGAAGCTCCAGGACGACGTCGAGGAGATGCAGGAACAGCTCCGCGAGATGCAGAGCCAGGCCACGGCAGCCGCCGAGGCCTGAGATAGCGTTTTCCCACACCCGGACATATTATCAGACCATGAACGACCAACAGGAGCAGTGGACCGAGATGATGGAGCAGATGAACGACGCGGTCGCGGAGTCGATCGAGCAGAACATGGCCGCCCAGGCCGACTTCGTGGAGTCGTGGGCCGAGGCCGTCGAGGGGTCGGTGCCCGACGAGGACGTCGTGGCCGACGGCATCGAGGGGTACAACCGCGCCTACGAGGTGTGGATGGACGCCGCCGAGCGGATGGCCGACCGGAGCGCCGCCATCGCCGAGGGCGAGGACGTCGCCCCGGAGGAGTTCCGGGACATCTGGCTGCAGTCGGCCAACGAGGCGTTCAAGGAAGTGCTCTCGACTGAGGCCTTCGCCGCGGCCAACGGCCAGCTCGTCGAGTCGATGATGGAGATGCGCGGGGACGTCGACGAGGCGACCCAGGACGCGCTGGCCCAGGCGGGGCTGGCCACCCGCGACGACGTCGAGGAGGTCGGCGAGCGGCTGGTCGAGCTCGAGCGGCGCCAGCACGCCGTCGAGAAGAAACTCGACCGGATCCTCGAGGAGCTGTAGCCATGGCGTACAACCTGTTCAGCGCGGCGCTGGACGCACAGACCGAAGCCCTCGAGGCGGCCGGCGACGCCGTCGAGCGGAGTCAGCTGCTGCCGAAACGGCTCTCGGAGATCGCGACCATCGAGGTCGGCACGACCCCCTCCGAGGTGGTCTACGAGGAGAACAAGCTCGAACTGCTGCACTACGAGCCCCAGACCGACGAGCAACACGGGGTTCCGATCCTCATCACCTACGCGCTGATCAACAAGCCGTTCATTCTGGACTTGCAGCCAGACCGAAGCGTCGTCCGCCGGCTGCTCGAGGCCGGCCACGACGTCTATCTCGTCGACTGGAACGAACCCTCCCGGCTCGACCAGCACCTCACCCTCTCGGATTACATCAACCGCTACATCGACAACTGTGTCGACGTCGTCCGCGAGCGCTCGGGCCAGGACAGCATCAACATCCTCGGCTACTGCATGGGCGGGACGATGATGGCGATCTACACCACGCTGTACCCCGAGAAGGTCAGGAATCTCGGGCTGATGGCCGCCGGCCTCTGCTTCGACGAGACCGGGGGGGTGCTGGAAGACTGGGGCAGTGCCAACTACTACGACCCCAGCGATGTCACCGACGCGCTGGGGAACGTCCCGGCGGAGATGCTCGACGACGGCTTCGCGGTCATGGACCCCGTCGACAACTACGTCACGAAGTACGTCGGCTTCTACGACAACATGGACAACGACGACTTCGCGGCGAACTTCGCCCGGATGGAGCGGTGGCTGGGCGAGGGGATCGACGTCGCCGGCGAGGCCTACGTCGAGTTCCTCGAGAAGATCTACCAGAACAACGAACTGTACAACGGCGAGATGGAACTCGATGGGGAGCACGTCGACCTCTCGAAGATCGACATGCCCGTCCTCCTGCTGATGGGCGAGTACGACCACCTCATCCCCTCCGAGTCCTCGAAGCCGTTTCTGGACGTGATCCCCAGCACGGACACCACCACCATCGAGTACCCCACGGGCCACATCGGCCTCTCGGTCTCCTCGGCCTCCCACGAGGAGGTCTGGCCGCAGGCCGCCCAGTGGTTCATCGACCGCATGCCCCCCGAAGAGGTCGCCGAGGTCGACACCGACATGGTCGAGACCGACCTCGGGACCGAGGGCGAGGAGCATGCCGAGGGCGAGAGCGACACCGGAGCCGATGTCGAGGATGACGACGGCGTCGACATCGAGGTCGAGAGCCCGGAGGACGCCGGAAGCGACGAAACTGACGAGGGAGGGGTCGACGAGGACGGTATCGGGGCTGCCGATGTCGAGGTCGTCAACGGGATCGGCCCGACCTTCGCGGGGCGGCTCCGCGAGGCGGGCGTCGAGACGGTCGGCGACCTCGCCGACTACGACGCCGCCGAACTCGCGGAACTCGCCGAGACCACCGAGTCCCGCGCGGCCGACTGGCTCGAACAGGTCTGACTGCCTGCGGCTTCAGTCGTCGTCCGCGTTCGCGGCCGGCGCCGTCCGCCCGTCCCCTCCGAGCCACGGGAGCCCCTCGAGTTCGTTCCCGACGTACTTGCCCCCGAAGGAATCGTCCGCGAGCTCGCCGTAGGCGTCGTGCTGAACGATACTCTTCATCACCTCGCTGGCCCCGCCGAGGTAGCGCCCGACACGGACGTCGCGCTGGAGACGCTCGAGGGGGTACTTGTCGGTGGTCGCGACCCCGCCGACGACCTGCATACAGGTGTCGGCGATTTCGTGGGCGAGGTCGTTGCCGTACCACTTGGCCATCGCGCTCTCCATCCGCCCCGCACCGAGTCCCTCGCGGTCCAGCACCCGTGCGGCGCGGGTGTTGAGCAGGTAGGCCGCGTCCAGGCGGGTCGCCATGTCGGCGACCTCGTGGTTGACCGCCTGGAGCCGCGAGAGCGGTCGGTCGTCGACCTCCCGCTCCATGGTGTAGTTGGCCGCGACCTCGAGGGCTCGCTGGCTGGCACCCAGACAGTAGCGGGCGACGGTGAGGTGTTCGAGGTTGAGTTCTGCGGTGATGTACGGCCACGCCGCCCCCTCCTCGCCGACGAGGTTGGCGCCGGGGACGTGGACGTTGTCGAAGCGCATCCAGGCGGCGCCGGTCCCCCGGAAGCCGTGCCAGTCGGACTGGTCCTCCAGCAGGTCGACCCCCGCGCTGTCGGCGTCGACGACGAACAGCGAGACCCCCTCGCGGTCGCCGTCCGCGCCGCTGGTGCGGACGGGGACGAAGTAGAAGTCGCCGTAGGCCGCGAAGTCGATGAACCGCTTCTCGCCGTTTATCACCCACTCGTCGCCCGCCTTCTCGGCGGTCGTCTCCAGGTTCGCGAGGTCGGTCCCGCTGCCGGGTTCGGTGTAGGCCTGTGAGACCACCAGTTCGCCGTCGAGCATCGGTTCGAGGTACTGCTCGTGGAGGTGGTCGTTCCCGTGGTCGTACAGCGTCCGCCCGATGTGCTGGGTGAGCGAGGTCTGGCAGGCGTGGACGATGGTGCCACAGTAGCCCACCGCTTGCTCGGTCAGCACCGTCTCGACGACGCCCTTCCCGCCGCCCCCGTGGTCGGCGGGGACCGCGACGCCGTTGAAATCCCGCTCGCCCATCCGGGAGACGTACTCCGCCCAGTCCGCGCGCGACTCCTCGTTGTCGTCGAGCGCCTGGAAGTGCTCCCGTCCCAGCCCGTCGGTGAAGACCTCCGTCTGCAGCGTCTCGACGCAGTCCTCGAGGTAGGTCCGTTCCTCGGCCGTCAGTGACGTGTCGGCGCCGATCATGCCTGTGACCACGTGACAGGGGCACATAAACCCGCGCTCGGTGGGGTTTTTGCCGGCGGCCCCGACCCCCGCGTATGCGCGTCAGCGTCATCGGCGGGTCGGCGGTCACGGACGCGGAGTACGAGCGCGCGCGGGCAGTCGGGCGCCTGCTCGGCGAACGGGGTCACGAGCTGGTCTGTGGCGGCCGGGGCGGGGTGATGGAGGCCGCCTGCCGCGGAGTCCAGGAGACGGGCGGCCACGCCATCGCCATCCTCCCGGGCGGGCGGGGCGGGGCCAACGAGTACGTCGACACGGCCATCGCCACCCGGATCGGCAACGCCCGCAACCCGCTCGTGGTGATGAACGGGGACGGCGTGGTCGCGGTCGACGGCGGCCCGGGGACGCTCTCGGAGGTCGGTCACGCGCTGGATTTCGGGCGGCCGGTCGCCGGACTCGGTACCCACCGGGTCGAGGGCGGTGGTATCGACGCGGGGGCGGTCGAGCACGTCGACTCCCCCGAGGCGGCCGTCGACTACGTCGAGCGGGCGGTCCGCGGGGGGTGAACGGGGAGAGGGGGTCGGAGACCGGTTACAGCCAGTCGGCGAAGGAGCCCTCGACGAGCGTGGTGCTCTGGCGGTCGATATACTCGGCCTGCATCCCCCAGACGGCCTCGGCCAGCGGCGCGCCCGCAGCGACGCTGCCGCGGACGTGCTCGTGTTTCCAGCGGGCGGGGGTGGTCCGCCGGTCCAGCCGCTCGCGGAGTGGGCGGATGTACTGGCGGGCCTCCTCGGTTTCGAGCCCGCGGGTCTCGAGCCCGTCCCGGGCGTACTCGAGCAGTTCGCCACAGACCTCGTCGATGGCGGTCGTCTCGGCGCCGTCGGCGGTGACCCAGGTCATGTCGGCCTGCAGGCCGTCACGGCAGGCGGCGTAGAAGTTCTCGCGGGCGGTCTCCCAGTCCAGTCGCCGGACGGGGTGTTGTCGCCGGGTGAGACTCTCCATCAGCCCGGCGAAGACCGCCTCGAAGGCCACGCAGTCACGCAGCGTCGGCTGGGCGGGCAGCGGACGGAACTCGATGCGGGCGTTGGCCGACGAGCGCGAGCCGCCGTCGAAGACCGGACGGACCCACCGCCAGTAGCTGCCGTGTTTGTGCCGGAGGTGGCGAAACCGGTCGTCGAAGCGGTTGCCGTCGGGCACGTCCATCGGGACGATGCAGCTGTCGGTCGCGATGTCGTCGATGGCCTCCTCGACGGTCTCGAAATCGGGCGGAAAACACACCTTCGGTTCCGCGGCGTCGCCCTCGGGGGGGTTGAGCACCGACTCGAAGACGCCCACGCGGTTCTCCATGTGGGCGTCGGCGACGACCCGCTCGCCGGCGACGTCGTCGTACAGGTCCGGCGGGAAAAAGGGGCTGTTGACCCCCAGCGCGAGCAGCGGGCCCGCGACCCGCAGGGCGTACCGGAAGTAGCGGGGCAGGTCCGGGGCGTGGGGCACCTGGTAGTGGGGCTGGATCGAGGTGATCAGGCTCTCGGGCATCACCGTCTCGGCCTGCAGGGAGACGTGGGGGGCATCGAGTGCACACCGGGAGGGGTAGCCGGTGTTGGCCATCGCGTGGTAGCGGACGGCGTCGCTCATGTTCGTCCCGATCATCACGCCGTCCTGCTCGACGGAGTCGGTCAGATACTCCGTGGCGGTCTCGCCGACCGGCGGGACTGTCCACATCCCGTCGGCGACCAGCCGGAGGTCGTCAGCGTTGGCCCGCTCCTGGGCCGGCGCGACGTGGGCCTGCAGCTCCTTCAGCTGGCCCAGCAGGCCGTACTCGGTCAGCGGCTGGGGGCTGGTCTGCATCTCCGCGTTGTGCAGGCCGAGTTCCTTCTCGAAGCCGATCAGCCCCAGCAGCTGGCGGGACATCCGGCGCAGGCCGTCGGTCCCCGCGTCGACACCGTACAGCTCGAGTTCCAGCCCCACCAGCGCCTGGGTGTTGTCGAAGGTCCCCTCGCGTACCTCGCTTTTCAGCTCCTCGGCCTCCGCCAGGGCCGCCTCCCGGAACGTATCGCGGTCGACGGCCAGCGCCTCGCGTACCGCCGCGGCCAGCTCCGAGGCTGACATGCTCGCCCCTTCCGTGCCCAGCGGTTTGAATGTCGCGGCACAGCTCAGACCGGGACGACGACCACGGGCCACGCGGCCTCGGCCAGCAGCGCCCGCACGGTCGACCCCGGCGGCTCGCCGGCCCGCTCGGGGTCGCCCTGTCTGGTGCCCACGACCACCCGGTCGGCGTCGTGCTCCTCGGCCACCTCCCTGATGACTGCCGCGGGCTCGCCTTCCCGCCGGGCGGTCTCGACGGCCGCCCCGGGCAGGCGGGTCCGGGCGACGTTGGCCGCGTCGCCGGCGTCCCGCTCGGCCGTCCCCTCCTCGATGGCCGTCACGACCACGACTTCCTCGACGGTGCCGGCGAGGTAGTCACAGGCCGCCGCCGTCGTGTGGACCGATGCCGTCCCGACGACTGTAGTCATGGTGTCGCTTGGAACCCTGCGACCCTCGCTCTTTCGCCCCGCCATCCGAACGTCTATGCCGGCTCCGGCCCTGACGGCGGCCGTGAGCGACGACACCGCAGGGGGTACCTACACCCTGCTCGTCGAACTCGGGGAGCCGGCGACCGTCGAGGTCGGCGCGCTCGGCGCCGTCGACTTCGCCGCTGGATGGTACGCCTACGTCGGGAGCGCGCTGGGCCCGGGGGGATTCTCGCGGGTCCGGCGCCACCGCGAACTCGCTGCCGGGGAGCACGGGGCCCGCCACTGGCATATCGACTACCTGCTCGGCCACCCCGCCGCCTCGCTTGACGGGGTCGTCGCCTCGGCGGGCACCGACGTCGAGTGTGCCGTCGCTGGAGTGCTCTCCGGCGAGCGGGTCCCCGACTTCGGCTGTTCGGACTGTGGCTGTGACTCCCATCTCCTCTTCCGGGCCGAACGCGAGCGGCTGCTCGCCGACGTCGAGCGCGCCTACAGACGCGCCCGGGCGGACGGGCGCGACGCGAAGGCGGCGAACGGGAACTGATACCAACCGACAGCGTTGTACGACCGCCGGCCCAACCGCGGGTATGCTCGGATTCGTCCGCAGACATCCGCTCGCGACCGGCGGACTGGTCGTCGGTGCGGCGGTCGCCGCGGCGGCCGCCTCGGCCGACTCGTCGCTCGACCCCGTTGCCTGGGACCCACCGAAACCGCCCACGATGACCGGCGCGCTCGCCCCCAACGACAGCCTGACCGGCGCCGGGACCGTCGTCGAGGTCGAGGGTCCCGAGGACGCCGCCTTCGACGACGAGGGGCGACTCTACACCGGCGGGGCCGACGGCACCGTCTACCGGACGGTCGAGCCGGTCGGGCCCGACGACACCGGCCTCGCCGTCGAACCGTTCGCGGAGCCCGGCGGGCGGCCGCTCGGGCTGGCTTTCGACGGCGACGACCTGCTCGTCTGTGCGGAGTCGGCGGGGCTCGTGTCGGTCTCCCCCGACGGGAGCGTCGAGACGCTCGCCGAGCGGGCCGGGGGGCGACCCATCGCATACGCCGACGACCTCCACGTGACCGACGACGCGGTCTACTTCACCGACGCGACCGTCCACGAGCTGTTCCAGCACGAACTCTTCGAGCTGCGCGACACCGGCCGGCTGCTGGCCTACCGCGACGGCGAGGTGACAGTCGAGCTGGAGGGGCTGGGCTTCGCCAACGGCGTCGCCCCGGGACCCGACGGGGAGTCGCTGCTGGTCACCGAGACTTCCCGGTATCGGGTGACCCGCTACTACCACCGCGGGGACCGCGCCGGCGACGTCGAGCCCTTCGCGACGAACCTCCCGGGCTACCCCGACAACGTCGACCGGGTCGCCGACGGCGAGGGGTACTGGGTCGCGGTCCCCGCACCGCGGGACGCGACGCTCGACGAACTCCACCGCCACCCCCGGCTGGTCCGCCAGCTCGGCAAGCTCCCCGAGCGCGTCCTCGCGGAGGTGAACGGCGAGGACTACGGCCTGCTCCTCCGGCTGAACGAGGAGGGGGCAATCGTCGACAGCCACCACGACCCCACCGGGGCGGTCTTCGGCGTCACGTCCGCGACCCCACACGAGGGGAGCCTTTACCTCGGGAGCCTCTGGAACGACCGGCTCGTCCGCGCCCGGCCGGGGTGGCAGTATCCGCCCACGGCCCCCGAAAACGACTAGTAGCTGGCCGCGGTCGGTCGGCCCATGCCATCGGAGCGTGCGCTCACCGCACAGGGGCTGGTCCGGCGGGCCTGCGAAACGCACGCCGGCCGGCCGCTGGCGACCGTCGACGGCGAGACCTGGACCTACGGCGAGGCCTGGGAGCGCGGGGGACGGCTGGCCGCCGCCTTCGCACAGCGGGGGCTGGCGGCCGGCGACCGCGTCGGGCTGATGATGTCGAACCAGCTTGACTACTTCACTGGGCTGTTCGCCTGCCTGCGCGGCGGGTACGCCGCCGTCCCGATGAACGACATGCTCACCGCGGAGGAGTTCGAGTACATGCTCGCGAACTCCGGGGCGCGGGGCGCGCTCGTCGGCGGCGGCTTCACCGACACGCTCGCCGACATTACGCCCGCCACTGACCTCGAGGTACAGGTCGCGGTCAAGGACCCCGCGGGCGAGCAGGTCCCCCTGGAGGAAGCCCTCGACGCAGCCGACGGCGTCCACGACCACCCGGCCGACCCCGACGACCTGCTCATGCTGCCCTATACCGGCGGGACGACCGGCCGGCCCAAGGGCGTGCGCCACACCCAGGAGGGGGTCGCGATGGCGATGCTCGCCCACGTCACCGAGCTCGAGATACGGGACGGCGAGGAGATGCTGTTCACCACGCCGCTCCCCCACTCGGCGGGCTACGTCGCGATGTCCGCGCTCGTCCAGGGTGCCCACTTCACCGTCACCGCCGGCTTCGACCCCGGCGAGTTCCTCGCGCTGGTCGACAGCGAACCGGTCTCCTGGACCTTCCTCGTTCCCACGCAGATCTACCGCGTCCTCGACCACGACGACCTCGCGGAGACGGACGTCTCGGGTCTCGAAACCGTGGTCTACGGCGCCGCGCCGATCACCCCCGAACGGCTGGAGGAGGGGCTTGAGGCCTTCGGGAGCGCGTTCATCCAGCTGTACGGCCAGACGGAGATGCCCGACATCGGCACCATCCTCCCGAAGGGCGACCACGTCGCGGGCGCCGACCAGGTCGGCTCCTGCGGCAAGGCCGCGGCGATGGTCGACCTCCGTATCGCGAACCCCGAGAACCCGGAGGACACCGACCCGCTCCCGGCCGGCGAGGAGGGGGAACTCCTGATGCGCTCGCCGTACGTGATGGAGCGGTACCACGAGCGCCCGGAGGCGACCGCGGAGACGCTGGTCGACGGCTGGCTCCGGACCGGCGACATCGCCCGGATGGACGAGGCGGGCTACGTCTACCTGCTCGACCGGGCCAGCGACATGGTCATCTCCGGGGGGATGAACGTCTACACCACGGAGGTCGAGGACGCCATCGACCGCCACCCCGGGGTCGCCCAGGTGGCCGTCATCGGGATTCCGGACGACGACTGGGGCGAGGCCGTCCACGCGGTCGTGGTCCCGGCCGGCGACGCCGACCTCACCGCCGACGGCGTCCGGGAGACCGCCGACGAACACCTCGCCGACTACAAGCTCCCCAAGTCTATCGAGTTCGTCGAGGCGATCCCGACCACCCCCTACGGGAAGATGGACAAGAAGGCCCTGCGCGAGCCCTACTGGGAGGACGAGGACCGCGAGGTCAGCTGAGCGGGCGGTCTCGGACTGCCGCGGGGAGGGAGCGGATCGGCTGTGAGGAGCGTGGCTGCCGCGGGCGAGGCGGAACGGGTTGGGGCTTTCTCGCTGTCCGTGAAGCTGACAACATCTAGACACCACCGAGCCGCCGGGCCCGAGTTACAGTACGTGTGCCCCCTCGGGCTCGATCCGCGTGCGCTCGGGGAGGACATCGCCGCCGTCCCCGACGCCGACGACGGTCTCGCCGACCATCGCCATCGTCGCCGCGCCGCCGCCGGCCTGCACGCCCTCCACGCGCTCGCGGACCGCGTCGGTCACCAGCCCGGTCGCCTCCGCAAAGTCCCAGGAGAGGTCGAACAGCGCGGGCAACTCCATCTCGGGGTCGAAGGCCGCGAGGGCGTCGTGGCCGGCGGTCCGGACCCGGTCGACAGCCGCGGGGTCGCCGAGCACGTCGCCGGTGGCGATCCCGCCCCAGGAGGCGTACCGGAGTTCGTCGTCGCGGGCGACCCGCTGGCGCCCCTCGCCGGTGTCGTATGCGAAGCCACCCATCTCCTGGACGTAGACGTCGCTCAGCCCCGTGCCGGCCTCGACCTCCGCCCGCGCGGCCACCTCGACCAGTTCCTCGCGCGAGCGGCCGAGCCCGAA
Organism: Salinirussus salinus; assembly: GCF_009831455.1. Lineage (NCBI taxonomy): Archaea > Methanobacteriati > Methanobacteriota > Halobacteria > Halobacteriales > Haloarculaceae > Salinirussus > Salinirussus salinus. The sequence continues at coordinate 225,061 of NZ_WOWO01000003.1, forward strand.
CTCCGCGTTCGCCGCCAGGACCGTCGACAGCGTCGCCGCGCCGCTGGCGCCGAAGCCCTGGCCGACGGGCATCTCGCTCTCCAGGTCGACCCGGGCTGCGACGCCGAGCTCGTCCAGCGCGATCTCCACGGGCTCGAAGGTGGTGGGCGTGCCGTCGAGGGTGACTGCGGTCGTGTCTGCCGACTCGACCGCGGCGACGATGCCGTCGCTGATGGCGAAACTCACGCCCAGCGAGGTGTCCTCGACCGGCGCGAACACGACAGTCACGCTCCCCGGCGCGCGTGCTCTCATGCGCCGAGAGCACGCGGGTGACTGGCAATAGCGTTCCGATCCCTCGTTCACCGCGCCGACGCCACGAGCACCGACACCGCCAGCCCCAGCAATCCGACATCGCGGACCATCGCGGTCGCGAAGACCGTCCCCGAAAGGGCCGCGAGCCCGAGATAGACGAGCGTCCCCGCCAGCGAGACCGCGACGACCGTCGCCGCCAGCGCGGCCCACCGGTCGGCCAGCAACAGCCCGCCCACGAGCACCTCCGGGGGCCCGTTGAGCCACATGAAGGTTCGTGGGGAGACCACGACCAGTGGCTCGGCCCAGCCGACGATATAGCCTGCCCAGGCGCCCGGCGCGACCAGTTTGTGCAGACCCGCCAGCAGGATCGTTGCCCCGAGGGCGACCCTGGCGACGGTCGCCGGGTCGGGGCCGCGGGCGACCCACGCGCGGTAGCGGGCGTGGGCGGCCCGCAGGCGCTCGCGGAGGTCGGCGCTTCCCGCCGCGCTGTGGGACTCTCCGCCCTCGCCGGCCATCACTCGGCGTGCTCGCGTTTCAGCGAGAGAGCGGTCCGGTCGAACTCGCAGACGATTGTGCCGTCCTGCTTGCGGGCCGTGACGTGCATCGTCACGACCCCGCGCTCGCCGTCGCTGGTTTCCCGTTTGTCCGTCACGGTCGTCTCCGCGCTGATGGTGTCGCCGTGGAAGACGGGGTTGGGGTGCTCGACCTCGTCGTAGGAGAGGTTCGCGACGATGGTCCCGTCGGTGGTCTCGGGGATTGTCATCCCCGTCGCCAGCGCCATCGTGTACAGCCCGTTGACCACGCGCTCGCCGAACTCGGTGTCGGCGGCGTGCTCGGCGTCGAGATGGAGCGGCTGCTGGTTCATCGTCATGTCACAAAACCGCTGGTTGTCGCTCTCGCTGACTGTGCGGGTGCGGGGGTGCTCGATGGTCTCGCCGACCTCGAACTCCCCGTAGTAGCGTCCCGTCATGCGCGCCGGTTGGTGGAGTCCGGTGAAAAGGCTCGGGGTCGGTTTCGAGGGATGTTTATTTTGATGCTTCCGCTGCCAGGACTGCGGAGAACAGCGAGAAAGCCCCCGCTCGCTCGGCTGTTGCGACTCGCTGCGGTCTCTGCTCACGGGCAGCGGGGCGGTTTCACCGCCCCGACGTCGCGGCGCGGAGCGCCGCGCACGGCCCGTTCGCATGGTTCGAGGGACCTGCGGTCCCCCGCTACTCGCCTCCCGGTGGTCGGCTGCGGTCCTTACGTCGTCTCACACGCCGAGCGCGAGGTCGGCAGAGCCGACCTTGTCACACCGTGGCGACGAAGCCGCCACGCGAGCGGCCCCTTTCAGTCCCACCCGACCTGAACAGTCACACCGGGCGCACGCTGTCGCGGCGTCGGCCGCGACAACACCGTGTGAGGGGTGAGGAGCGCAGTGAGCCCCCGAGTCGAACAGGTCGGGGCCTTCTTGTTGGACTGGAGCCTGATTCTGCTAAAACAACCACTGTTAACAACCCCTGTTGCTCCGACGAGACGAACGCTTATGACGTGACACCGTGTAAATGCACACGAGATGAGCAGCACCGTCGAGATAGTTCGCACGCCCGATGTCCTCCACGGGAAGCCCCGGGTGGAGGGGACTCGAATCGGTGTTTTCACGCTCGGCGCGGCTGCCGAGGGCGGTGCGACGGTGGACGCCCTCCTCGACGACTATCCCGCCCTTGACCGCGCAGAGGTCGAGGCAGCCCTCGACTACTACGACGCCCACCCGGAACTGATGGATTACATCCGGATGCAGAAGGAGACACGCAAGCAGGAGTTCGCCGAGCAGAGCCGTGCGCCCACCGCAGAGTCTTGACCGATGCGGATCCTCTGTGACCAGATGGTCAAAGAGCGGTACGTCGAAACGCTCGGATCGGACCCTGAACACACGGTCGCTCGGGTCCGAGACGTCCTGCAGCCGGATGCATCAGACGACGCGGTCGCGAGCTACGCGACGGCGGAGGAGTGGGTCGTACTGACTGTTGACGACGACTTCTTTGACGAAGAGGTCCCGCACGGACTGCTCTACTACGAAGACCACGACCCGCCGTCGGCACGCACGCTTCAGGAGGCCATCCGGGCAATCGACGCCGCGTACGAGACCACCGCTGCAGTCACCGAGTGGCTCCCTGACGGATGGGTGTGACTGCTACTGAGTGTGTGACGGTAGGACTGTGTAACTCTCGGCCCCGAACATAACAATAAAATCACAAGAGATCGGGAGCGTCAGGATGCATAGGCCGACTTAAGCGTTACAGCGAGGGCGCGTATTGACCGCCCAGAATTCTACCAGCTCAGAGGGATGTTCTGATAGCCATGCGAGATGCAGCGCGCGAATGCAGCACCAGACCTCATCTACGACACTGAAACGAGATGGCTCTCATTGGGGTAGTGTTCAGATAAACCGATTACATGCGGAAAGCGAGCGCTTGCAACCAGCTTTCGACAGTCTCCGCTTTGGCGTGGCTGAACGTATTTGACAACTGGTTAGTTCAACTCTTTACTCCGCGAAATATAGGCTCAACAGCGTTCCGATTCCCATGAGCGACATGCTGGAGTCGGAGCCCGTGACGGTGGCAGGCGGCCTGCAGCCAGGTGCGCTATTAACGAGTTGTTTCTCTTGGAGTTCGGAGAGGAACATCTCGGTCAGCGCTAATCTTCTCATCAGAAATATCTGGACGTGGAGCAGGCGGTTCGTAGCGGGATTGAGGGCAGCGTACAGCCAGTATCGCTCGTCGTTAAGCCGAATCACGATTTCATCAACCGCAATGTGAACCGGGTCGGTACTGTCTGTGGGTTGTGGTTCATCCTTCTGCGCCCAGTAATGAACGGTGGAGGTACAGCGGTCGACACCTGACATATCGAGCACAGAACTGATATTTGAAAGTGAGAGTCCAGCCAGATGGAGTCGATTACCGAGCTTCATCGTCGTCTCGAGTGTTGCTTCTCGCTCCATAAACGCTAACTTGAAGCAGTCGGTACAGCCGCTAAGACACGCAATCATGAGCATAGAGCACTCAAAAATCGCACCGCTTCATCTTTGCGTGAACACCGCCCCACGGGTACAATCGAATTCATGTCACCGACGGCCACCGAGTCACTCGCTCAAGGCCCGCATGATGCGATGCGATACGATCCGGTCCCGATAGTCGGCCACAGACCCTTCGCATACTCATGAGTCGGTGGAACTGGGCGTTGTTCGCCGCTGTGAGTATTGACCTTCTCATGCGTGCCGTTGCAGAGATCCTCGGGGCTGGGTCTGTCGCCGTCCTCTCAACCATGGTTCAGCTCGCTGTGCAGTACGGGCTCGGGTTCGACACGATCGTGTGGGGATACGGGTGGGTAATGCTCTGGCTGATTGTGTTCCAGGTTACCCCGGCTCTGTTCCCACAGACGCCCAGGGAAGGGTGGGCCGGTGGCATCCCCAACCGACTGCTGTTCGCAAGCGCAGCTGTGGCCATGGGGCTTATTTTCGAAAGCTGGCTCGCGTATATCGACACGACAGATCCAGTCGCAGCTGTGCTGCTCCAGGACATCACAGGTCGGGTACTGGTCCCGCCGGTTGACGCTGCGAAACTACTCGGCGGCGTCTTCGTCGCCTCCCTCCTGGTCCGGTACGTCGGTCGGACCTCTCTCACCGACGCGGCCGAAGCTCTCGGCGTCTTGTACATCCCGTCGCAGCCGTCTCCGCTCGCCGAGATGAGCGACAGCGGCTCCGCTACCGAGACGGTCACCGGCCGCAAGTATCTCCTAGCCGTCGTCCTCCTTGGACTTCTCCTCAGCACCCTTGTTGTCCTGTTTCCGCTCCCAGAGGTCATCCTCGTCTGTGTCCAACTCGCCAGCGCACTCGCGGTGGTGACAGCACCCGTTTCGCGCGATGAGGCGTCCATCTCTCGTATCCTCAATGGCATTGAAGAGTCGCTAGTCGCGGCGAGCACTGCCGTCTGGGGGGGTGTCTGGGCGGTTCAGCGGGTCCTTTATGCCTTCTTCCTGATCGTCATTCCCGCGTTTTTGACATTAGGGTTGTTCAGGGTGGTCGACCTCGGGGCGCTTCTCAACCAACAGCCGCTCGAAACCATGCTCCTAGCGGTAGGGCTGCTGGTTGCCATCTGTCACGTGTTCCTCTATGTCGCCCGCCTCTGTCAGCGACTGTACGCTGAGCGGCTTGAAGCCGCCTTGCCGCCGTCACGAGAGCCACCTACCCCCTCACCAGTTCCGCTGATGCTCTTCCCTGCCGGACTGTTGTTCGCGGCGGTCTCGCGGGCCCTGTCGGAGCAGGCCCAGGATGAGTTACCGTCCCCGAATAGCATCACGACAGTTGACGTGTCTCCCGCGGTCGCCGTGCTAATAACTGTCGGCATCCTCCTCGCCGTGACCACCGTCTGGAAGTCGCAGGCGTGGCCATCCTTCCTCCCGACGAACCATCTCCCTGACCTCTTGGTTGCCATTCTCAGTCTATTCGTTTTCGGCGTTACCGTTGAGTTGTTCTTCGGCACTCTCGAACCGGGGTCCGCGTTCCAACCCGGTGAGATACTGTCGGGGATTGTGGGAGCGCTCACCCAAATTGTGTTGTTGAGTGTGTTACTTTATTTCTGTCTCCTGCCGTTCTATCTATTCAGTTCGTAGAAAGCTGTAGCCGGGGTCCATTCCTATGTATAATATTCGAGGAATCATGATTCCCACGACACTGATATTGAATACATCCTCTGGGCCTTGTTTAGACGCGGTACAGATCGTCTTCTCCGAATTGAGCTACCTTTCGAAATCGGAGAGAGGGACACTCTCGGACTGAATCTGTTCATCCAATAGTCCACTTCTTCAGGAGCGTCTAAACACGGCCCATCCTCTGTATCTTGCAAGGTGTTTCTGACAGGAGTGGGAGAGGTATAGGCCGACTCTGGTCTATGAATCCCCTGTCTGTAACGGCTCCGAGTGTTGAGGGGTGACGTCGGTACCATCCCATTCACCCCGGGACCCTCGGGGCCATCCGCGTCGGCCGCCCTGCCGCGCGCACGACCCGGGGATTGAGGGGCTGGGCCACGAAGCGCCGGTATGCCACGACGGAGCGTCCTGTTCACGCCCGCGGACAGCCCTGACATGCTGCGGTCGGCACCCGACACCGGCGCGGACGTGCTCGTCTTCGACCTGGAGGACGGGGTCGGCCCCACGGACAAGGACAAGGCCCGCGAGGTCGTCCGGGAGGTCGTTCCCGACATCGCGTTCGACGGCGAACTCTGGCTGCGGGTCAACGACCGCCCGGCACTGCTCGATGCGGACGCCGCCCTCCTCGACGAGGAGCGGGTGGCCGCCGCGCTGGATGGGGTCGTCGTCCCCAAGGTCACGGGCCCGGACGCGGTCGAACGCGTCACCGACCGGTGTCCTCCCGAGGTCTCGCTGCCCGTGCTCGCGCTGGTCGAGAACGCCCGGGGCATTCTGGGAGCGGACGCCATCGCCGACGCGCCTGCGGTCGACGCGCTCCTGTTCGGCGGCGAGGACCTGGCTGGTGACGTCGGCCTCACCCGCACCGAGGGCAGCGAGGAGCTGCTCTACGCCCGCCAGCGGGTCGCCATCGCCGCGGCCGCCGCCGGGATAGACGCCATCGACGGGATCTACACCGACATCCGCGACACGGCGGGGCTCCGGGCGGAGGCGGAGACCGCCCTCCACTTTGGCTACGACGGGAAGACGCTGATCCATCCCGGACAGGTCGACCCCGTCAACGACGTGTTCACGCCCAGCCAGGAGGACGTCGAGTGGGCCCGCCGCGTCGTCGAGGCCGCCGCCGAGCGCGAGGAGGGCGTGTTCATGCTCGACGGCGAACTGGTCGAGGCGCCGATCCGCAAGCAAGCCGAGCGGACGCTGGAGCGGGCGGGCGGGCCGGTGCCGGGCGGCGACGAATGACGGACTCCCCGGGTCAGAGCCAGTCCTCCGCCCAGGATTCGACCTCGTCGAAGACCGGACACAGCGCCTCGCCCTTCGGAGTCAGCGAGTAGTAGGTCGCCACGGGGCGGTCCTCGACCCGGCGGTCGACGAGGTCTGCGTCCTCGAGGTCGTCGAGCACCCGGGAGAGTGTCCGCGAGGACGCGCCCGTCGAGCGCTTGAGTTCGTTGAACCGCTTTTCTCCCTCTTCGAGGTCATAGAGGACGACGAGCCGCCACTGCGAGCCGACCTCCTCGACCGCTTCGACGACCGGACAGGCCGCCGCGTTCTTCTCCTCGACCGATCCCTCGGACTGCTGATGTGCCGACGACATTCCTGACATCTGATTACGGTTATGTCGCCAAGCATACATATAGGTTCGGGAACGAACCAGGTAACGCAATGAAACCAGATCTCGACCCGACAGTCGAATCGGCACGCGAACGCTCCCGCGGCGGTCTCCTGGAGGTGGCGGCATGGTAGCGACCGGCGCCGAGGCCGCCGTCCTGCTGGTCGCCCGCGTCCTCTTCGGGGGCGTGCTCGCCTTCATGGGGCTGAACCACTTCATGCAGACCGGGCAGATGACCGGCTACGCGCAGGCGAAGGGGCTGCCCGCGCCGAAACTGGGAGTGCTCGCCTCCGGCGCCCTGCTGGTGGTCGCCGGGCTGGCCATCGTGGTCGGGGTCTTCCCGCTTCTGGCGGCCGCGGCGCTGGCGGCGTTCCTGCTGGTCTCGGCGGTCGTCTTCCACGACTTCTGGGCGGTCCCCGAGGACCAGCAGCAAGACGAGATGACCAGCTTTCTCAAGAACGTCGCGATGGCCGGTGGAGCGCTTGCCTTCGGCGCGCTCGCCTCCCAGTCCTGGGGGTTCAGCGTCGGCCTCAGCCTCCTGTAAGCGCGCTCACCGCTCCCGCTACTCGCGGGCTGCGCGCTGTGCTTCCGCGAGCGTCAGCTCGCCCTCGTACAGCGCCGACCCGACGACGACCGCCGCGGCGCCGGCCTCGCGCAGCGCCCGGACGTCCTCGACGGTGGCGACGCCGCCGCTCGCGACCACGGGCACGTCGACGGCGTCGACGACCCGGCGGACCGGCTCCGTCCGGACCCCTTTCATTCGGCCCTCGACGTCCACGTCGGTGAAGAGGATCCCCGCGGCGCCCAGGTCGGCGTACCGGCCCGCGGCCGCTGCGGGGTCGAGCCCGGTCCCCTCGGTCCAGCCCTCGACGACTACTTCGCCTCCCTTCGCGTCGAGACTCACGAGCACCCCCTCGGGGTGGTCGGCGCTCACCTCCGCCACGATCTGGGGGTTCTCGACGGCGGCGGTCCCGAGGATGACGCGGTCGACACCGCGCTCCAGCAGGTCCCGGGCGCCCGCCGCGGTGCGGATCCCCCCCCCCAGCTGGACGTCGACGTCCACGGCCGACAGCACGGCGTCGATGGCGTCGGCGTTGACCCGCTCGCCCTCGAAGGCGCCGTCGAGGTCGACGACGTGCAGGGTCTCGGCGCCGGCCTCGACCCACCGGCGGGCGGCCTCCACCGGGTCGCCGTAGCTGCGGCCGGTGTCGCGCTCGCCGCCGACCAGCTGGACCACCTGGCCGTCCTGCATGTCGACCGCCGGAACCACCTCGAAGGCCGGGAACATACCTCCCTGTGGGCGGCGCCCGGTCGAAAGCGTGGCGGTTCGGTCCCCCCCGGCCCGTGCGCTGGCCCCGCCGGCCCGTTATCCGTTCCGTGCCGGCGGTCGCCGGTCCCGGTGGGGGGTCGGGAACGGGCTGCCAGAAGGATAACTTCTAACCCGGTGGGGGACAAACTCCCGCTGATGCCTACCGTAGAGTACCTTAACTACGAAGTCGTGGACGACAAGGGCTGGGACATGTACGACGACGCGGTCTTCGAGGAGGCGGCCGACGCCGGCCTCGACGACGAGGATTACGGCACTCTCGACGTCAACGAGGGCGAGTACATCCTCGAAGCCGCCGAGGCACAGGGCTACGACTGGCCGTTCTCGTGCCGGGCCGGCGCGTGTGCCAACTGCGCCGCCATCGTCGTCGAGGGCGAGATCGACATGGACATGCAGCAGATCCTCTCGGACGAGGAGGTCGAGGACAAGAACGTCCGGCTGACCTGCATCGGTTCGCCGGCCGCCGACGAGGTCAAGATCGTCTACAACGCAAAGCACCTCGACTACCTGCAGAACCGCGTCATCTGACCCGCCGACTCGCCCCGCGCCGGTTCACCGGGCGCGCGAGAGGTATCCACACTCCGTACTTCCGGCGGTCGTGATTGCCTCCAGAGAGGCAGATCCGGGTCCGTCGCCGGCTACACCGGTCTCCCGCCCACCGCCAGCGGGCGGGTCCCCCGACCGGTTTTAGACCTCAGACCAGCCCTTCGCGGTCCCGGAGGTCGTGCCGGCGGACCTTGCCGGTGGTCGTCCGCGGCAGCTCGTCGACGAACTCGAGTTCACGTGGGTACTCGTACTTCGCCAGGCGCTCTTTGACGTAGGACTGCAGCTCCTCGCGGAGCGCGTCGTGCTCCTCGGCGTCGGGGACGAGCGAGACGAACGCTTTGGGGACCTCCCCGCGGGTGTCATCGGGGACGCCGATGACGCCGGCGTCCGCCACGGCCTCGTGGCCGGCAAGCGTCTCCTCGACCTCGACCGGCCCCATCTTGTAGCCCGAGGAGATGATCACGTCGTCCCGGCGGCTGTGGAAGGAAAACCAGCCGTCCTCGTCGACCGTCCCCAGGTCCTCGCTGCGGAGCCAGCCGTCCTGGACCTTCCGGGCGGTCTGCTCGGGGCGGTTCCAGTACTCGGTGAACGGCATCGGGTCGTCGCCGTCGTACCGCAAGGCGATCTCGCCGACCTCGCCCGGCCCCAGCTCCTCGCCCGTCTCCGGGTCCTGGATCCGCACCTCGTGGCCGGGGACGGCCTTGCCCATCTTCCCGGGCCGGTGGTCGAGCCCGAGGGCGCTGCAATCGGAGACGAAGATCAGCGCCTCCGTCTGGCCGTAGACCTCGTGGATGCTGGCGTTCTCGAAGGTGTCGGTCACCTGCTCGGCCACCTCCGCGCTCAGCGACTCGCCGCCCTGGACGACCATCCGCATGGAGCTGGTGTCGTAGCTGTCGCGATTTGGCACCTGCATCATCATCCGCAACAGCGTCGCCGGCCCGCCCGCGAAGGTGACGTCGTACTCCTCGATGAGGCGGTACTCCCGCGCGGGGTCGAACTCGTTTTCGGCGTGGGCGACGACCGGCGTCCCGAAATACAGCGCCGAGAGGATCCCCAGATGCAACGACCCGATCCACGACCACTCGACCGCGATCCGGGCGACGTCGTCCTCTCTGACCTCGAGGTTGTTCCCGCCCATCACGATCCCGGGCAGCCCGCCCAGCAGGCTCTGGTGGGGCAGGACGACCCCCTTCGGTTCGCCCGTCGTGCCGGAGGTGTAGATGATGAACGCGGGCTCGTCGGGGGCGGTCGTCGCCGTCTCGAAGGTCGCCGGCTGCCCCTCGACCGCGTCGGCGAACCGCTCCTCCCCTTCTTGGGGGTCGGCGCCGCCGACCGTCAGGACGGTCTCCAGGTCCGGACAGTCCCCGCGCACCGCCCGGAGCACGTCCAGGCTGACCGCGTCCGCCACGTAGGCGACCGTCCCGCTGTCCCGCAGCCGGAACCCCATCCCCTCGGGGCCGAGCAGGATGCTCAGCGGGACCGATATCGCCCCGAGCTTCCAGGTCGCGATGTGGGTCGCGAGATTTTCAACGCGCTGTGTGCCGTTGACCGCGACCCGGTCGCCGGCCCCCACCCCCCGGTCGGCGAGATAGTTCGCCAGCCGGTTGGCCATCGCCTCCACCTCGCCGAAGGTGTACTCGTGGCTGGTCCCGTCCTGCAACTCGGCGTAGACCGCCGTCCGCTCGCCGTCCAGAGCCGCCCACCGGTCACAGACGTACGTCGCCGTGTTGAACTCTTCTGGGACCTCCCACTCGAAGGACTCCCGGAGCTGTTCGTAGCTGTCCCAGTCTGTCTCGTAGAGGTCGTGGTACGTGTCGAGCCGCGGCGTCACTTCGGCACGGTCTGTCATGGGTCGTGTCACCACAAACCACTATTCCGTAACGGTACAAATCAGTATCCCCGGCCCAGCCCGGCCGGGCCGGCTCGACGCGCCGTCGTCCGTGCGGCCCGACCGCCCGGGAACCCACAACCCCTAATGTGAGGGGGCACCCACCGACGGCCGTGCTCGCCTCGTGGCCGGACCTGCTCCGTCTGCTGGCCATCCCGGCCTTCGCCTGGGTGGCCTACCGCGACGTCAGGACCCGCCGGGTTCCCAACCGGACCTGGTACCCGCTTGCCGCGCTCGCGCTCCTCCTGCTCGCCTGGGAGCTCGGCCCCGTGCTCCTGTCGGGTCCGGCCACGCTCGCCGAGCGCCGCCTGCTGCTCGGGACCGCGCTGAGTGTCGGGATCGTCGTCCCCCTCTCCTACGGCTTCTGGCTGGTCGGCGGGTTCGGCGGCGCCGACGCCAAGGCCTTCTTCGTCGTCGCCGTGCTCTTTCCTGTCTACCCACACTACGCGCTCTGGGAACTCGGTGTGGCGTGGCTCCCCTCCCAGTTGCCCGTCGTCCGGACCACCCTCGGGGTCTTCTCGCTGACTATCCTCTCCAATACTGTGCTGGCCGGCGCCGTCTACCCGTTCGTGCTCGCGGGCCGCAACGCCGTCGCCGGCCGTGTCTCGCCGGCCATGTTCGTCGCCAGGCCCGTCTCTGCGGCCGACACCGTCCGGGAGTACGGCACCCTGCTCCACTTCGACGACCGCCGGCTCCGGGACGTGCGCTCGCTGTCGACCCTGCGTTCTTACTTCTCCTACCGGGGACTGGACCTGGACGCCCTCCGGATGTACCTGCAGTACCGCGGGCTGACACTCGCGGAACTCCGCGCGGACCCCGACCGGTACCGCGACCCCGCCACGCTGCCCGCGGAACCCAACGACCCCGGCGGCGGCGTCGTGCCCGACGGCGGCGACCCGGGCGCGGCCACACCCCCAGACACGGAGGTCCAGACGGGCGACGCCACCGAGGGGGAGGCCTACGACGACCCCTGGGGCGCCGAGCGCTTCCTCGCGGACATCGAGGGGTCGGCCTACGGGACCACGCCCGCGGGCCTCAGGGAGGGGCTGGACGCGCTTGCCACCGAAGAGACGGTCTGGGTCTCGCCGGGTATCCCCTTTCTCGTTCCCCTTTTCGTCGGCCTGGTCGTCTCGCTCACGCTCGGGGACGTCCTCTTCGCGCTGCTGGGACTTGCGGGGCTCCTGTGAGTGACGCCCCGCGGCCGACCGTACCGGTCACGAGGACAAGACCTATCCACGGTCACGACCGACTCCGGGTATGAGCGACGCCGCCGACGCCACCGGGGACGGAGCCCGGGTGGACCTGGCCTTCGACGAGCAGGAACGGATCCCCGCCGTCGCCCAGGACGCCGACTCCGGCGAGGTGTTGATGCTCGCCTACGTCACCGAGGAGGCACTCGCCCGGACCCGCGAGACCGGGCTGGCCCACTACTACTCCCGGAGCCGCGGGGAGCTCTGGCAGAAAGGCGAGTCCAGCGGCCACGTCCAGCACGTCGAGGAGGTGCGGGTCGACTGCGACGGCGACGCCCTGCTCTACCTGGTCAGACAGGAGGGCGGGGCCTGCCACACCGGCTTCGCGTCGTGTTTCCACCGCACCGTCGACGGCGACGTCGTCGGCGAGCGCGTCTTCGACCCCGATGACGTCTACGAGTGACGCCGGCCGCGGCACGAACACCGGGGACGGCGAGGACCTCGTAGCGGACCTGGCGGCGGCCGAGGAGCGCGTCGAGGCCGCCGAGGAGGCCGTCGCGGACTTCGGCGAGGCCGAACTCGAACGGCTGGCGGCGGCCCACGAGGACTTTTCGGGCCTGCTCGACCGCTACGAGGAGCCCGCCACCGGTGACGGCGACTTCCAGCAGTTCATCGAATTCCAGGAGAAGATCGCCGATTTCGTCGACCGCCTCGACGAGGACCTGCTCCTGTACGAGGTCTTCGAGGAGTGTGACGAGTACCTCCAGCAGCGCCGGCTCACCGAGGGCGACTTCGCCCACGTCCGCGAGCAACTCGACCCGGTCGCGGACCTGGCGGCTCGCCTCGAGGAGCGCGACGCGGCCCGCGAGGCCTACCGGAGCGCCCGGACCCGGATCCGGACGCGCCGCCGCGAACTCGCCGACCGGGTCGCCGACCTCGAACGCCTCCGCGACCTCGGCGAGGCCGACCTCGACGCCCCCACGGAGCGCCTGCGCGACCCGGTCGAGGCCTACAACGAGCAGGTGCGGGAGGCCTTCGAGCGCTTTCGCCGCGAGGAGCCGGCCCGCGACGTGCTGGACACGCTCGCGGACCTGGCGGCCATCCCGCTGGTCCCCTACGAGGCCCCGCCAGACGACCTCCACGCGTACGTCCGCGACCACGAGGCCGGCGAGGAGCCGGTCGGCCAGCTGCTCGAGTACGCCGACTACTCCCGCTCGAAGCTGGCCCACTACGTCGCCGACCCGGACGCGCTCAAGCGGGCGGTGGCGACCAGGCGGACCTACCTCAGGGGGGTCGACCCCGGGCCGCTGACCGTCGACTGGCCGCCGCCGGAGGCCGGCGTGTTGCGCTACCGCTGTGACGAGCTGACCGGCGCCGTCGACCGGGTCGCGCCCGACGCCGTGGCGGCCCTGCGGGCAGTCAGGCGCCTCCCCCGGGAGACCGACTACGAGCGGCTCCGGAGGGCCGCGGTCGCGCGCGCGGAGCTGTCCCCGGCGGAGCGCGAGCGGGTCCGGTCGGGCGCCGTCGAGGCGGAGCTGGAGCGGGCCCGCGAGCAGCGGACGCGGCTCGGCGAGGCCCTGGAGACCTACCCCTCGCGGTGACCGGGACGGGCGCGTTCGCGACACGCCGTCCGGGACGCGTCAGACCCCGGCGAGCGCGTCCAGAAAGAGGTCCGCGAGTTCCCGGGCCCGGTCGGGGCCGCGGGCCTCGGCGTACACCCGCACGACGGGCTCGGTCCCGCTGGGGCGGGCGAGCACCCAGCCGTCCGCGAACTCCAGGCGGTAGCCGTCTGTCGTGTCGAGTTCGGCGTCGACCCCTTCTGCGACTGTCTCGATGGCAGACAGCAGCGCCGCCCGCTCCGCTTCGCCCTCGTAGGCGACTTTCTCGCGAACGTTGTGGTAGCCGTCGTAGTCGGTGACGACCTGGCTCGCGGGCTGGCGGGCCACAAGCTCCAGAAAGCGGGCGGCGGTGTACGCGCCGTCCCGGGCAACCCGATAGTCCGGGAAGAGCACCCCGCCGTTGCCCTCGCCGGCGACCGGCACCGACCCGTCACTCGCCCGGATGTCCTGGATCGCCGTGATGATGTGGGTGCTGCCGATCGGGGTCGTCCGCAGCCGCGCGCCCGCCGCCCGCGCCACGTCGGCGAGCCGCTGGGAGGCGTTGACCGCCGAGACGACGACGTCGCCCTCGCCGAGTTCGGCAGCGGCCAGCGCCGCGAGCGAGGCGTCGCCCTCGACCATCTCGCCGCGCTCGTCGACGAAGATCGCCCGGTCGGCGTCGCCGTCGTGGGCGACCCCCAGGTCGGCGTCGGTCGTCCGGACGAGCCGCCGGAGGTCGCCCAGGTTCGCCGCCACCGGCTCGGGGTCCCGTCCCGGGAAGCGGCCGTCGGGCTGGGCGTTGACCGTCAGCACCTCACAGCCAAGTTCGCGAAAGAGTCGCGGGCTCGTGACCGCGCCCGCCCCGTGGCCGGGGTCGAGCGCGACGGTGAGGTCGGCGTCGGCGACCCGCTGGCGGTCGACCGCCTCCAGTACGCCTTCGCGGTACTCCCGGCCCGCGCCGTCGACCTCGCGGGTCTCGCCGGCGGCCTCCCAGCCCGCGAGCGGGACGTCCCCGATCCGAGCCTCGACGGCCTCCAGCCGGTCGCGGGTGAGCTCGACGCCGGTCGCCCCGACCAGCTTGATCCCGTTGTACTCCGGGGGGTTGTGGGAGGCAGTGACCATCACGCCCGGGACGCCCTCGCGCTCGCAGTAGGCCTGGAGGGCGGGCGTGGGGACGACGCCGAGGCGGTCGACGTCAGAGCCCACGCTCGCCAGCCCGGCGGCGACACTGTCGACAAAGAGCGGACCGGTGGTCCGGGTGTCGCGGGCGACTGCGACGCGGGCGGCGTCGAAGACGCGGCCGGCGGCCTGTGCGACCCCGAGGGCGTCGGCGGGCGTCAGCTCTGCGAGCGCCCGCGCCCGGACCCCGCTCGACCCGAACAGCTCCATTCGGGCTCACCTCGGGGACCGGCCAGTATAGTGGTTGTGGACCGCGGCCGACGGCTGCCACGCCGGGGGCTCCAGCCGCAACCGCGCCCGCCACGGGGCCGGACCACCCGCCCGTCCCGACACGCTCCGGAACCGGGCACGCGAGACCGGCAGGGACTTGTCCCCGCCAACCCTGCCCGCGGACATGCCCGATACCGACGACATCGTGGCCGCGCTCCGGGCGGCCGACGCCGTCCGCTTCGGGGAGTTCGAGCTCTCACACGGCGGCACCAGCGACTACTACGTCGACAAGTACCTCTTCGAGACCGCCCCCGACTGCCTCGAACTGCTCGCGGAGGCCTTCGCCGCCCGGGTCGGCGAGACCAAGCTCGCCGGCGTCGCCCTGGGGGCGGTCCCGCTGGTCGCGGCCACGAGCGTCGCCACCGGCAACCCCTACGTCATCGCCCGCAAGCAGGCAAAGGAGTACGGCACGGGCAACCGGATCGAGGGTCGGCTGCGCGAGGGCGAGGAGGTGGTCGTCATCGAGGACATCGCCACTACGGGTCAGAGCGCCGTCGACGCCGTCGAGGCACTGCGGGAGGCCGGAGCCGTCGTCGAGCGGGTACTCGTCGTCGTCGACCGCGAGGAGGGCGCCCGCGAACACCTCGCCGACCACGGCGTCGAGCTGGAGGCGCTCGTCACTGCTTCGGACCTGCTGGAGAGTCGGTAGGCCGCTGTGGCCGTCGATAGCCAGTCGGCCGCTGTGGCCGGGCGCGGACCGGACCCGGCATTCGACTGTCCCTCCCGTGCACACCACCGTCCGCTTCTTGTGTCTCCAGCCCCAACTCGGGGGCGATGGCAGACCTCGAACTGTACGAACTCGACGGCTGTCCGTACTGTGCCAAGGTAACGCGCAAGCTCGACGAGCTGGGGCTGGAGTACGAGTCCCACATGGTCCCCCGGAGCCACGACGAGCGCACCGAGGTGAAGGCGGTCAGCGGACAGACCGGCGTTCCGGTCCTCGTGGACAACGAGCACGGGGTCGAGGGGATGCCCGAGTCCGACGACATCGTCGAGTACCTCGAACAGACCTACGGCCAGCGCGCCGACGTCTGAGCGCCTGATTTTCCGGCGATTCGCGGTTCGGACCCGGGTCGTCGAGTCCCGCGGCTGGGGTGGAGCGAATCAGACCGGCCTGGCGCGGGCGCTGTGCCGTCGTCCCGACGCAGGCCGCTACGCGGTGGTCTCCTCGTCGGCCCGTTCCATGATGAGGTCCCGGAGCTCGATACGGTCCTCGATGTCGGCCATCTCGGCCTCCTCGATGAGCGCCGTGCCGTCGACGGAGTCCCGCGGGGCGTCCTCGACGACGTAGACGCTGGTCGTCCGGGTGACGTGGCCGACCGAGGACATGATCCGGGCGCGCTTCTCGGCGGTCTTGGTGAACTCGGAGTGGCCGGTGAGCACCCGGTCCTCGCGCTCCTCCTCGTCCTCGCTGACGGTCTTGAACGGCGCCCGGTCGGTCGGGTGGACATCGTAGCCCACCCGGGTCAGCACCGCGACGATCGGCTCGTCGTCGGGGTCGACTTCGGGGTCCTCGGGGGTCCCCTCGTCGTCGCGGACCTCCTCGGCACCCTCCAGCACGCTCACCGGGGAGGTCAGCGGGGCGTCGAACAGCTCCTCGAGCTGGGCGGCGACCTCGACGCTCGCGTCCATACCGTCCTCGTACTTCGAGACGGTCCGGCGCGAAACGCCGAGCTCCTGGGCGAGCTGTCCGAGCGACCAGTCGCGGTCCTCGCGGGCGTCGGCGAGTACCTCGCTGTCGATGCTGACGTAGAGGCCGCCGGGCGCGGCGTAGATCAGCGGCGGGACCTCCTCGACGAACAGGTCCATGGCGGTGTCGGGCGCGAGCACCGGCACGCCGTGACGGAAGTAGACCACGCCGGGCTTGAGCTGTTCGTCGCGGGTGCGCAGCCCGACCACCAGCGGCGTCGCGCGCAGGTACTCCCCGAGCCGGCGCATCTCCGCGCCCGTCCCGGCGTCCAGCGCGTCGATGTTCCCGAGGATCTTCACGAGCAGCGTGTCCCGACCCCGGCGGGCCGCCACGTCGAAGCTCTTTGGCCGGATCGCACACCGGTCGCTGACGAGGAATCCGGCGTCCTCGAGCATGGCCGTGACGTTGTCTACGAGTGCGGACCGGGACATGATCCTTCAGAGACTGTAGACGATTCCCGTACTTATCGTTTGTGCCGCCGGTTCCTCCCGTGTCCGGCGATCGATGGAACCTATCGTCACACGGTCAGGTCCGCGGCCGCCCGTCTGCCGCGAGCGTCGAAAGGCGTTTTGGCGTCTCCGGCCAACCCCCGGACGTGACCGTCATCGGGCTGGACGACACCGACTCCCGCGAGCTGGGGATGTGCACGACCTACGTGGCCAGCCGGCTGGCCGGCGACGTCGCGGCCGCCGGCGGAACCGTCCGGCGGACCCTTCTCATACGGTTGAACCCCGCCGTCGAGCACAAGACCCGCGGGAACGCCGCGCTCGCGGTCCACACCGACCTGCCGGCCGACCACGCCCGTACCCTCGCCGCCGACCGCCTCGACCTCGCGGTCGACGACCCCGAAACGAACCCGGGCGTGGCGGTGGCCGACTGCGAGCCCGAGGCAGTCCCGCCGGCGGTCGCCGACTTCTCCCGGGCGGCCGTCCGCGACTACCACGAGCCGGCGGACGCCCGCGCGCTCGCCCGCGAGCACGGCATCGACACGCTGGAGCGGGGCACCGGCCGCGGAGTCGTCGGCGCGCTCGCGGCCGTCGGCGCGTACCGGGCGTTCGGGGAGTGGACCCACGAGACCATCGCCTACCGCGAGCGCGAGCGGTGGGGGACCGAGCGCGACGTCGACCGCGACTCCGTCTTCGCGGCGGCCGAGGGCGCCTACCCCACCGTCTGGGACACCGTCGACCGCGTCGAAGGGACGGCGGTCTGTGTCCCCCGGACGCCCTGCCCCGTCCTCTATGGCATCCGCGGGGAGACCCCCGAGGCGACCCGGCGGGTCGCCCGGGCCATCGACAGCGAGCCGGTCGCCCGGACCCACACCTTCCTGACCAACCAGGGGACCGACGCCCACCTCCGGCCGGCCCGCGCCAGCCAGATCGAGAACGGCCGCGCCTACCGCGTCGACGGCACGGTCGTCGACGGCCCCGGGACCGTCGAGGGCGGGCACGTCTTCCTGACGGTCCGTGACGACGCCGACCTGCGGTGTGCGGCCTTCGAACCCACGAAACGGTTCCGGGACCGGGTGCGCGCGCTCCGGGCCGGCGACCGCGTCACCGTCTGTGGGGAGGTCGCGGACGGCACGCTCAAACTCGAGAAGTTCGCCGTCCGCGACCTGACGACGACCGAGCGGGTCACGCCCGACTGCCCCGACTGCGGCCGGTCGATGGAGTCCGCCGGCCGCGGGCAGGGCTACCGCTGCCGGGACTGCGGGACGAGCGCTGACGGCAAGGCCGAGCGGACCGTCGGACGCGACCTCGAGGAGGGGTGGTACGAGGTCCCGCCGGTCGCGCGCCGCCACATCGCCAAACCCCTCGTTCGGAGCGGATTCGACGCGCCTACCCACCCCGAGCGGTAGCCGAACAGCGGCAGTCGAGCTACTGTCTGCTCGCCGACCAGTCAGGCCTTCAGTCCGCTCCCGGTCAGGACGACGCAGACGTCCTCGCTCTCGCCGATGGCACCGGTTGCCCGGAGTCGCTCCAGGGCCGCGGGCGCGACGGCACAGGTCGGCTCGGTGTCGAACCCGCGCTCCCGGAGCCGGTCGAGCGCCCCCAGAGTCGTCTCGGCGTCGACCGCGATGGCCTCGCCGCCGGTCTCCTCGATAGCGGCGAGTATCTGGTCGCGGCGGGCGGGCTCGCGGATCTGGATCCCGTCGGCGGCGTCGTTGTCGCCCGCGGCCGCGTCGGGGCCGTGGACCCCCTCCACGATGGGCGCCGCGCCGGCGGCCTGCGCGCCCACGAGTCGGGGTACGTCGTCGGTCCAGCCGGCGGCCGCGAGCGCCCGGAACCCCCGGTAGGCGCCCAGAAAGAGCGTGCCGTGACCCAGCGGCGTCACCACGACGTCGGGCACTGACCAGCCCCGCTGGGCCGCGAGTTCGAGCGCGCAGGTGGCGGTACCGGCGAAGAAGGCAGGTTGCCAGGCGTGGCTGGCGTACCACCCCTTCCCTGTCTCGACGCGCTCGATGCAGGCGTCGGTCACGTCCTGGCGGCTCCCCTCGACGCCCACGGCAGTCGCGCCCGTCCGCTCGATAGCCTCCCGTTTGGCCGGCTTGGCGTCGGCGGGGACGAATATCTCGGCCGCCAGCCCGGCGCGGGCGGCGTAGGTCGCGATGGCGTGGCCGGCGTTGCCCGAGGAATCCTCGACGACGCGCTCGACGCCCAGCGCGTCCGCGAGTGAGAGCGTGACTGCGGCGCCGCGGTCCTTGAACGACCCCGTCGGGAAGAGGTAGTCGAGTTTGAACTCCGCGTTCCACGCCGGTGCGTCGACCAGCGGGGTCCACCCCTCGCCGAGCGTCACGCGCTCCCCGACCGGGAGGAAATCCGCAAAGGCCCACAGCCCGCGGTCGCGGTCGAGCGCCGAGGTGGCGGGCGGCCCGCCGTCTGCCGGCCGGGGCAGGTCGCCGAAATCCAGTGCGTGCCCGCAGTCACATCGCCAGGGCGCGTCGGCGGTCAGCGGGTACTCGCGCCCGCAGTCGCGACACTCGTACATACGCGACCGTCGGGAGCGGGACACATCAGAACCGCGGTCGAAAAAGCGAACGAAACGAACCGCGAGCGGTGCGGGCAGCATCCGGCGGCCGTCAGGCCGCCGGTTCACTCGCCGCGAGACCGCGGAGCGGTCGAGCGGCGAGGTCGTTTTTCCCCACGTTTTTGCGACCGAGTGGTGCCGTAGCGCGGCGAAGCCGCGCAAGGCACCCGAGGGAGTAAAAAGTGGTCTTACATCGCGCCGCCCATACCGCCCATGCCGCCCATGCCGCCGCCCATGCCGCCCATGCCGCCGCCCATACCGCCGCCGGGACCGCCGGCACCGGGTTCCTCGTCGTCGTCGTCGCCCTGGCCACCCTTCAGGTCGCCGGCGGCGATGACGTCGTCGATCCGGAGGATCATCACGGCGGCCTCCGTGGCCGACTCGACGGCCTGGGTCTTGACCCGCAGCGGCTCGACGGCCTCCTCGGACATGTCGGAGACCTCGCCGGTGTAGGCGTTCAGGCCGACGGTGCTGTTGCCGCTGTCGTGCTCGGAGCGGAGCTCGACCAGCGAGTCGATGGGGTCGAGCCCGGCGTTCTCCGCGAGCGTGCGCGGGATGACGTCGATGGCGTCCGCGAAGGCCTCGATGGCCAGCTGCTCGCGGCCGCCGACGCTGTCGGCGTAGTCACGCAGGCCCAGCGAGAGCAGGGTCTCGGGGGAGCCGCCGCCGGGGAGGACCTTGCCGTCCTCCAGGGTGGCGGAGACGACGCCCAGCGCGTCCTCGATGGCGCGCTCGACCTCGTCGACGACGTGCTCGGTGCCGCCGCGGAGGATGAGCGTGACTGCCTTGGCGTCCTCGACGTCCTCGACGAAGATCTTCTCGTCGCCCGCCAGGTCCTTCTCGGTGACCGAGCCGGCGTAGCCCAGGTCCTCGGCGGTGATGTCCTCGATGCTGGAGACGACGCGGCCGCCGGTCGCCCGCGCCAGCGCCTCGATGTCCGAGCTCTTCGCGCGGCGGACCGCCAGGATACCCTCCTGGGCGAGGTAGTGCTGGGCCATGTCGTCGATGCCCTTCTGACAGAAGACGACGTCGGCGCCGGCGTCGGCGATGGCGTCGACCATCTCCTGGAGCTGCTGTTCCTCCTGGTCGATGAACTCCTGGAGCTGGTCGGGGTCGGTGACGTTGACCTCGGTGTCGAGTTCGGTCTCGGGGACCTCGATCGCGGTGTCCAGCAGCGCGATGTCCGCGTCCTCCTTGAAGTGGGGCATGTTGTCGTGGACGCGGGACTTGTCGATGATGACGCCCTCGACGAGCTCGGACTCGTCGATGGAGCCGCCGACGACGGTCTCGACTTTGACGTTGTCAGTGTCGACGCCCTCCTCGTCGGCGACCGACTGGACCGCCTGCACGACGAGCGCGGCCAGCGTGTCCTTGGCGCTCTCGGCGCCCTTGCCGGTCATGGCCGTCGCCGCGACGTGCTCGAGGGTGTCGTCGTCGTCGGCGTCGACGTCGATGGCGTTCTCCTCGAGCAGCTCCTTGGCGTGCTCGGCGGCCTGGCGGTATCCCTGCGCGAGGATGGTGGCGTGGATGTCCTGGTCGAGCAGGTCCTCGGCCTTCGAGAGGAGTTCGCCCGCGATGACGACCGCCGTCGTGGTGCCGTCGCCGACCTCGTCCTCCTGGGTCTGGGCGACCTCGACGATCATGTTCGCGGCGGGGTGCTCGATGTCCATCTCGTCGAGGATGGTCACCCCGTCGTTGGTGACGACGACGCTGCCCGCGTCGTCGACGAGCATCTTGTCCATCCCTTTCGGGCCGAGTGTCGTCCGGACCGCCTCCGCGACGGCCTTCCCGGCCGTGATGTTCATGGACTGTGCGTCCTTGCCCGAGGTCCGCTGGGAGTCCTCGGAGAGTACGATGAGGGGCTGGTTACCCATCTGCTGAGCCATAGTCAAGAGAGTGATTGTCTGTGGTTCTATATAAACTTTTCCTTGGGCGCCGGCGAGAGCACCGACCGGGGGAGCGAATACGCGGTGTGGCAACGAATGTCGCGGGCCGATTTAAGAGTGTGCCTCGCCGGCTGCGAACCGCTTATCCCCCCTCGTGTTGACAGTCCTACATGGTCGATACCGCCCGTTCCCGCGTCTCGCTCGACCGCGGGGACCTCCCGACCGTGCTCGCCGGCGTCGTGGGCGTCAACGTCGTCGGCGCGGTCCCGGCGCTGCTGGCCGGCCCCGACTCGGCGTGGTTCCGCTCGCTCGTGAAACCCGACATCTACCCGCCGCCGTGGGCCTTCGGCGTCGTCTGGACCGCCCTGTTCACGCTGCTGGGGGTCGCGCTGGCGCTGGTCTGGCTGGCCGGCCCCGAGCACCGCCCCGTGCGGGTCGCGCTCGGCGTCTTCGCTGCCCAGATGGCGCTGAACGTCGCGTGGACGCCTGCCTTCTTTGCCCTCGAGAACCTCGCGCTCGGGCTCGCCGTCATCGTCGCGCTGTGGCCGCTTGTCGCCGCCACGCTCTGGGCCTTCGCCCGCGTCGACCGCCGGGCCGCGGCGCTTGTGGTCCCCTACCTCCTCTGGGTGACCTTCGCCGCGCTGCTGAACTACCGGTTTCTGGTCCTGAATTGAACCGTTTTGGACGCGGGCGATGACCTACCCGGACTCCGGCACCGGCTCGTCCACGCGGCGACCGTGGACGGCCAGCCCGACCCCGAGCACGACGCCACCGAGCCCGGCGGCCAGCGCGGCGGCCCCGAAGACACCCCGGACGCCCGCCACCGGGACGACCACCCCGAAGGCGAGCGGGGAGAGAAACTGTCCCAGGTAGCCCGCGGAGGCGATGTAGGAGGCGAGACTCCCCTGCCGGTCCGGCGGCGAGAGCGCCTCGACCCAGGCGAACGCCGAGGGGAAGACCAGCCCGGTCCCCACCCCGAGCGCGAGGACCGGGACTGCGGCCGCGAGCGCCCCCTCGACGGCGGCCGCGACACCGAAGCCGGCGACCCACAGCCCGAAGGCCGCCAGCACGAGCCGGTGACGGCCGAAGCGGCCCACAAGCCGGTCGTAGGCCGCCGCGGCCACCGCCGAGGCGGCGCCGTTGGCCGCGAGGTACAGCCCCACCGACAGCGTCGAGGTCACCCCGAGCCCGGCGAGCAACTGCGGATAGTACACCACGACAACGTACAGAAAGAGGTTGGCGCCGAAGTACAGCAGGTAGACCGCCGGGATCGCGGGCAGCCGGCGGAAGACGGCCAGAAGCTCCCGGACCTGCTCGCCCGGGCCGGGCCGCGTGTCGGTCGTCCCACCGTTGCCGCCCGTCCCGCCACCGCCGGTCGTCCCGCCGTGGTCGGTCGCGGGGACCGCCACCAGCGCCACCAGCCCCAGCGGCAGGGCGGCCAGGTACACGCCGAAGGGGGCGTGCCAGGAGACGGTCCCCAGAGCCCCGCCGACCAGCGGCCAGACGGCCGCGCCGAGGCTGTTCGCGCTGCTGCGCAGCCCCAGCGCCCGGTCCATCCGGCGCCCCCGGTAGAGGGTGTAGATGAGGACCGTCACCCCGGTGTAGACGAGCGCGACGCCGGCTCCGAGGACGACCCGGGAGGCCAGCAGGGCGCCGAAGGAGTCGACGACGAGGCCGGCCCCGCCGCCGACCCCGTACAGCCCCAGCCCCAGCAGGTAGGGGCCCCGCGGCCCGACGCGGTCGATCAGCGCGCCGGCAAGCGGGCTGGCGACCACGATGACGACCCCGTGGGTCGTGATGACAAGCCCCGCCAGCGACTCCGAGACGCCGACGCCCATCCCGATCTGGCGGACGACCGGCCCGATGATCGCGCCGGCCATCACCGTCAGCGTCGCCGATGCGAGGATGACCGCGAGCGTGAGCCGTGCCGGGGACGGCGAGCCGGAGCGACCGCCGGCTGTCTCTCCGTTCGCATCCGCGCCCGTGCCAACGTCCGTTCCCGTGTTCGCGTCCGAAGTCGACGTCACCGCTTCCCTCGTGCTGTCGCCGTCTGGCTCATCTGCAAGGGCTGTCCGACCCGACAGGTCCCGGTCGCTATCACGGCTTCGGTCCGGGGCGGTTCAGCCGGTGAACTGGTGATACTCCAGCCCGCGGTGTTTGAGCTCGTTGCGCCTGCGCTCGAGGAAGGAGTAGACCGCGCCGTGGGGGGCGCCGTCCAGCAGCATCTCGGCTGCCTCCCGGACGGCGTCGACCTGGCGCGGGCCGCCGATGACCGCGAGGGTCGTGCCGTAGATGACTACCGAGGCGCCGGTCAGCTCCTGCATCAGCTCCCGGGTGCGGCCGTCCTCGCCGATGAGCCGGCCCTTCTGGCGGCGCAGGTCGTTCTTGTTCCGGGAGGCGGCCTCGATGTCGACGATGTCGAACATCATCATGTCGTCCTCGAGCAGGCGCAGCGCGTCCTCCGGGGCGAACCCCCGGCCGATGGCCTTCACGATGTCGGGGGCCTTCAGGGCGGTGACGGGGTCCCCGACGGTCTCGATGCGGACGCTGCCGGTCTCGCTGTCGATATCCAGCCGGACCTCGGCCCGGGCCTCGATCTCCCGCATCGTCTCGCCGCCCGCACCGATCAGGACGCCGATGCGGTCGTCGGGAACCTTCACGTGCTGCATAAGTACGCTCGCGTACGCCAGGCTGCTGTTAAAGTCCTTCGTCGTGGCCCGCACCTGCCGGCTCCGGCGGGCCTTACAGCTCCCGCGCGACCACGAACGCCCGGTGGGGCTCCCCGCCGACGACTTCCTCCCGCTCCTCGACCTGCTCGAACCCGTGGCGACGGTAGAACGGGAGGCCGGCCCCGTTCTCGGCGAGGACGACGGCGCGCACGCGCTCGTACCCGCGCTGGCGGAGGCGCGCACGGAGGGTCTCGAACAGGCGGCTCCCGACACCCTCCCCCCAGCGGTCGGGGGTGACGTAGATGTTCACGAGCTCCGCGCCCGGCCCGTGCTCGCTGTCGGTCCCGCTCGCGTAGCCGAGGACCCGCTCCCCGGCGACCGCGACCAGATAGACGACGCCCTCGGCGGTGACTGCCCGCTCGACTTCCTCCGGGGCGTAGTACGCCGACAGCGTCTCCTCGATGGTCTCTTCCTCCATGATGTCGCCGTAGGCAGCCCGCCACCCCGCGCTGGCGACCCGTCTGATCCCGGGGACGTCCGCCGGCGTCGCCGGCCGAACACGAGGCTCCATGTGTGTCACTCTACCGCATAGAAACATGACCGTTGCGGGGGTGTGTCTCCCGCTCGCGGTTCCGGGAGTTCGCGGTGCTCAATCGTCCTCGCCTGGCTCCGCGGGTCGTTCTCTCCCCGCTTCGCTTCGAGGCCGATTTCGCGGTGCTCAATCGTCCTCGCCTGGCTCCGCGGGTCGTTCTCTCCCCGCTTCGCTTCGAGGCCGATTTCGCGGTGCTCAATCGTCCTCGCCTGGCTCCGCGGGTCGTTCTCTCCCCGCTTCGCTTCGAGGCCGATTTCGCGGTGCTCAATCGTCCTCGCCTGGCTCCGCGTGCTCGCGGACGTACGCCAGCAGCTCGTCGCCGCTGGTGTCGACGCCCTGTCGGGCGAAGAAGGCCGCGACGTTCTCGCAGTCCCGCTCGAGAAAGTCCTCGTGGTTGGGGTGGTGCACCGTCACCGCCTGCCCGAGGTCGATGACGTACAGCTCGGAATCGTGGACCACGACGTTGTACTCCGAGAGGTCACCGTGGACCAGGCCGGCGTCGTACAGCCGGCGGAGGTACTCCCGGACCACCTCGAAGGCGGTCTCGGGGTTCTCGACGTGGACCTCGCCGAGCCGCTTGGCCCGGCCGGTCTCGGTGCCCAGAAACTCCATCACGAGCACGTTGCGCTCGACGGCGACCGGCTCCGGCGCCCGCACGCCCGCCGCCCGCGCGCGCTTGAGGTTCGCGAACTCGCGTTTGACCCACGCCGTCACCACGGCCTTCTTGTTCCCGCCCAGTTCCTCCAGGCGGGGGTCCCCCTCCAGGTAGCCCCGCATGTCCGTGAAGTCGGAGGCGTTGATCCGGTAGACCTTCACCGCCACTTCCCGGTCGCCCGCGAGGGCGGTGTAGACGTTCGCTTCCTTGCCCGTCGAGACCGGGCCGCCGAAGGCGTCGATGTGGCCGTCCTGGACCAGTTTGTACAGCGCGCCGTAGGTCGCGTCGTCGAAGACGCTGGCCTCGACCTTGAACTGGTCTGCGTCCTTGATCCGCTTGCGGAACTCGTCGAACTCCCGGTCCTGTGCGCGGGCGACCCGGTCGGCCTCGGTGTCGGAGACGTCGAGTTCCTCCCACTCGTCGCCGGGCGCGTCGGCCTCGTCGGTGTCCAGCAGGCCGTACTCGGCCATGTCAGAAAAGGCGGCCCGGGCGGGCCGGACCGGCGGGGGCGTGCGGCGTCATTCCTGGATGTGTCCTTCCTCGCGGAGCTGGTCGGCCTCCTGTTTCTCGTAGCGCCAGGTGATGTCGGCCTTCTCGTCCTGCCAGTCCCAGGGCTCGACGAGGACGACGTCGTCCTCGCGGATCCAGATGCGTTTCTGCATCTTGCCCGGGATCCGGGCTGTTCGCTCGACGCCGTCCATACACCGTACCTTGACGCGGTTGGCCCCCAGCATGTCCGTGACGATGGCGAACACCTCGTCCTCCTCGGGCATGCGGAGGTCCGTTCGGCCCTCGTTGTCGCTCATACCCCGAGCTTCGCCGGCGAGGCTGTTTAAGCTTTGCAACGTGGAGCCGAACGGGGAGACTTAACCCCCTCCGCCGGCCATCGGGGGTATGTTCGACAGACTCGGCATCGGGGGCGTCTTCGGCGTCCTCCTCCTGCTGGCCGGTATCGGCGTCGTCGCCTCTCAGAATCTCGTCGTCGCCGGCGGTATCGCGCTCGTGATCGCCGGCCTCGGCTTCGTCGTTTACGGGATCGTCCGCAACCTCGTCTCCGCGCTCGGGATGATGGGTGGCGGCGGGATGGGCGGCATGGGGGGGATGGGCGGGATGGACGACCTGGACGACCTGGAGTGAGCGGAGCCCATAAAGTATACACCCACAACACGAGACCACCTGGTATGGACGGCCCCTCCAGACGCGATGTCCTGCGAGCCGGTGGCGTGGCCGGCCTCGCCGCCACGTCGGCACTGAGCGGCTGTGCCGGCCTGTTCGGCGATGGCGGGGACGGCGAGAGCACGCCGGACCCCGACGGCACGTCCCGTCTCGACGCCGTCCCGGAGGGTGCCACCGCCGTCGTCCACGCCGACCTCCAGTCGATGTTCGAGGACGAGGTGCTCCGCGAGCGGGTCAACCGCCTGGTCGCGGACCTGGGCCAGCGGATCCCACAGCTCACCGTCACGGAGGCGCTCGACCTCGCCGAGGAGCGCAGCGGGCTCGACCCCCGCCGGATGAACGAGCTGCTGGCTTTCGGCTCCGTGGCCACCGGCGACGGCGCGTTGCTCGTCCGGACCGAGTTCACCGACGCCGAGGTCACGGAGCTGGTCGAGACGTCGGTCGACGTGACCGAGCGCACGTACGGCGACCACACGGTCTACGGCTCCGGCAACGGCTCCCAGCTCGCCGTCCTCGGTGACGGCCGGTACGTCCTCGGGACCCCGATGGCCGTCGAACGCGTCGTCGACGTACAGAACGGGGACGTCCAGCCCGTCGGCGGGGAGGTCCGGACCGCCTACGCCGCGGCCCGCGGCGGGTACATGCGCTTTGGCTTCGACATCCCCCCCGAGCGCCTGTCCGGGTCTGGCGGTCAGGCGGCGGCTGCCCGCGACATCGAGTACGGCTACGGCTCCCTGTTCCGCGACGGCCGGTCGCTGTTGCTGTCGCTCACCGCCAGGACGGAGGACGTGGAGAGCGCGGAGGCGCTCCGCGCCCAGCTCGGGGAGGGGATCGAAGCGGTCCGGGCGGACCTCGACCAGATCGAGCGGCCACAGCTCCGCTCGCGGGTCGAGCGCCTGCTGACGAAAACCGAGCTGTCCCGCGACGGCCCGACGGTGACGGTCCGCAACTCCGAGGGCGGCGTCGCCATCGCGACGGCCGTCGCCGCCGTCGTCGTCTCCTTCGTCCTCGGGCTCGGGTCCCGGCCCGTCGACGCCCCGGAGGCCGTCTTCGGATTCGACTACGACCCCGCCGCCGAGCAGCTCACGGTCCAGCACCGCGGCGGCGACCACATCGCCGCTGCCCGGCTCTCCGCCGAAGGCCAGGGCGTCGGGGCGACCGGCGCGTGGGCCGCCCTTGGCGGCGAGGCGAGTGGCACCATCGGCGAACAGCCCGCCGTCCAGGCCGGCGACTCCCTCGTCCTCGGAGCCCGCCCTGGCTACGACCTCAGCCTCGTCTGGACCGCCGCCGACGGCTCCACCTCCCGGACCCTCGCTACCGACTCGGGCCCCGAGGCCTGACGGACGCTCCCCGCTCGCTATTGGAGGGCGATTTCACTGCGCTCGCTCGCTTTCCGCTCGCGCCGGAAGGCTCCTTTCAGTCCCCTTCCCCCGCCCGATGCTCGCTGATGATCTGGTCCACCATCTCGGCGCTCTGCTGGCGGCGCCGTTCCGCCGCCCGCGCCTCCCAGTCGGCGATGGCCTCCTCGACTTCGGCCTCGCGGGCGACGGCGAGTTCGTCGACCTCCTGGACCGTCACGAGGTCCGCGGGCGCGACCGGGACCTCGTGCTCGAAGAGGACCTCGTCGGCGACGTTCGAGAGCTGGCCGTTCCGGAGAACCACGCGGGGCCCGACCTCGACCAGCCGCTGGGCGGTCGACCGGCCGGCCCCGCTGGCGTCCCGGAAGAGGACGACGTCGTCCTCGGCCAGCCCGAACGCCTCGTCGGCGGCCTCGATGGCGCCGGTCGTGAACTGCTCGACGACCTTGACGGGGACCAGTCCGGCCTTCTTCTCGGCGACGTCCGCGAAGTTCGAGTGGTCGAGCTTCCACAGCGCCTTCAGCCGCTCCAGTTTGCCCTCCAGGTCCTCGACGCGCTCGCGCTCCTCGTCGAGTTCCCGCTCCAGGCGGTCGTTCTCCCGCTCCAGCCGGGTGACCTCCCGGCGCTCGCGGGCCTCCCGGCGCTCCTCGCGGCGGGCCTCGGAGAGTTCGGCCTCGTACTCCGCGAGCTGTTCGTCCTTGCGTTCGATGGTCGCTTTCAGGTCGTCGACGTGACCCTCCAGACGCTCGACGCGGGCCTCCAGGCGCTTGATCCGCTTTTCCTCGGCGGTGAGTTCGCGCTCGGTGTGCTCGGTCCCGCCCCCGTCGCTGTCCCCGTCGTCGTCGGCCAGGTCGGCGAGCACCGTCTCGACGGACTCCTCGCCGCCCAGCACGCGTGCGATGACCGGGCCGACCTCCTGACGCGGGGGGACCTTCGCGGCGACCCGGTCGAACTGGTCCTCGTGGTCGTCGTACGCCGAGAGGGCGGCCGCCAGCGCGTCGCGCTCGTGGTCGTTGTCGTACCCCTCCTCGCGGGTCCGGTGCTGTTTCTCGTCGACCGGCAGGTCCCGCTCCGGCGTCCAGCCCGCCGCGTCGAAGCTCCGGCGCAGCTTCTCGACGGTCTCGGGCATCGGGGTCACGTCCGCGGCGACGACCACCGGCCGCCCCCGCTCGACGACCCACTCGATCACCTCGCTCGTGTCGGCCGTGCGGGTGCTCAGCAAGTCCAGCACCTCGCCGTCCAGCCCGACGACCGCGACTGCGGTGGTCGTCCCGGGGTCGACCCCGACGAGGACGTGGTCCCGGCGCTTGGCGAGCGGGCGAAACTCGATGCCGTCCCGCCGGACCCGCTCGATCTCGATGCGGGTGTCCCCCGAGCGTTCCGTCGAGACGGGAATGTCGCTCGGGCGCGCCTCCACCGTGAACACGCAGTTCGAGAAGCCGCCGTACTTCTCGGTGGCGTCCCGGTCGTACTCGAGGCCGGCGGCGTCGAGTTCGGACTCGACCTCGCGGGCCCGCTTGCGGACGGCGCCGTGGATCCGGCGGGTGTAACGGTCCTCGCTCCACCCGCCGCCACCTCCCGTCGAGCGGCCGCGGGCGACTTTCACCTCGGTCCGGTCGGTGAAGGCCGTGACCTCCTGGCCGACGTTCGCGGCCGCCAGCCGCGCGGCGGCCTCGGCCTCCTTGATCGGTTTCTTGCCGTAGGGCACCCCGTGGCGGGAGGCGACCCGCGAGAGCGGCTCGGGCTGTTCGGCGCCGGTGACCTGAACGAGGCTGGTCTCGTCGGGAAGCGACCCGAGGAGGTGGACCAGCGCGTCCTTGTCCTCGGCGAGTTCGTACATGTTGTCGGTGGCGAGGATGGCCGGCCGCTCCTCTTCCACCCGCCGGCGGAGCTTCCGGTAGGAGACCACGTCGCGCTCGATATCCTCGCCGTCGAAGACGACCAGGGCGTAGGAGGGGGCGTCGCCGCGGACGTCCCCGCTCTGGATGTCGACCCCGAACACCACCGCGTCCAGCGGGCCCGTACGGGCGTTCACAGGTCTCGGTAGGTGACGGTTCTGTATAAATCCACGGCGGCCGAGGCCGGCGGTTCGCTCCGGTCACGGAACCGGCTCGACTGCCCGTCTCGTGAGGTCCGGCAGCCGCGAGCCGCTGCCGTGTCCGTCCGCCGAAACCGGCGACCCGCCGCACGCTCCGCGGCGGTCACTCCTCGGCGTACACGAGCGTTCGCCGGCACTCGGGACAGACGTACGGAACTGGCGTGAGAACTTCGTCGGCCCGGACGCCGGCGAACAACCTGTCGTCAGCGGCGGGCGAAACGATGGCGAGCGTTCCGGTGATGTCGGTTCCCTGCAACTCCATCCGCTCCAGCGGCTCCCCGCAGTCCGGACAGGCTCTCTCGGAGGACATACGTATCCTTTCGCTCCCGGTTGTGAACCTGCTTTCGATGCGCGCACGCCCGCGGGTCACAGGCTGCCACGCCGGCCCCCGGTGGCAGCCGACACACACCGTCGCCATCTTGATGAACGCTCCCACGGTAGTGAGCCCATGCCCGTCTCACACGCCGGCGTCCTCGTCTACGAGGGGTTCGAACCCCTCGACGCCGTGGGGCCCTACGAGGTGCTCTCTATCGGCGCCGACCGGCTGTCCGCCTCGGCGTCCGGGTCGGCGGCCGGGACCGACCCGGACCCCGGCTTCGAGACCTCGCTGTGTACCGCCGACATGGCCGAGCGGGTCACCTCCGCCTACGGGATGACCGTCGAGTCCCACGGCAGCGTGGCCGAACTCGACCCCGACCTGCTGGTCGTCCCCGGCGGGGGGTGGAACGACCGCGCGGAGACGGGGACCCGGGCCGAGGCCGAACGCGGCGTCATCCCGGACCTGCTCGCCGAGCGGGCGGCCGCGGGGACCACGGTTGCGGGCGTCTGCACCGGCGGCATGCTGCTGGAGCGGGCGGGTCTGCTCGAGGGCAAGCCGGCGGTCACTCACGCCGGCGCGCTGGAGGACCTCCGGGACACTGGCACCGAGGTCGTCGATGCCCGCGTCGTCGACGCCGGCGACGTGCTGACCTGTGGCGGCGTCACCTCCGGGCTCGACCTCGCGCTCTACATCCTGGAGCGGGAGTACGGCGACGACCTCGCGGCAGCGGTCGCCCGGTCAATCGAGCACGAGCGGCGCGGCCCGACACACGTCGCGGACGGCTGACCGCCGTCGCCGTTCCAGGGCCGTGACACCGGTCGCGGGGAGGCGGCGTCACTCGACGTCGACGCCGGTAACCTCGAAGCGGGCGCCGCCGTCCGCGCCGTCGGTGGCCCTGACCGTCCACCCGTGCGTGTCGGCGACCTCGCGGACGATGGAGAGCCCGAATCCGGTGCCCTCCTCGGCCGTCGAGTGACCGGGATCGAACAGCCGGTCGCGGTCCGTCTCGGGGAGTCCCGACCCGTCGTCCTCGACGTAGAACCCGGAGTCGTCGGGCAGCTCGCCGACCCTGACGGTCACCCCGCGCCCGCCGTGCTCGACCGCGTTGACGAAGAGGTTCTCCAGCAGTTCCTGGAGCCGCGTCGGGTCCGCGCGGACGAGGGTCTCCCCGGGGGTGACCAGCGCCGCGTCGTACGTCTGCACGGTGTGCCAGGCCCCGCGAGCGAGTTTCCCGACGTCGACCGACTGGGTGTCGGGCACACCCCCGCCCTCCCGCGCGAGCGTCAGGACGTCCTCGATCAGCCCCTCCATCCGCGCGTGTGCGTCCGCGACCGCGTCGAGGTGTTCGCTGTCGCAGTCCTCGGCGACGAGCTCCGTGCGCATCCGGGCGACGTTGAGCGGGTTCCGCAGGTCGTGGCTGACGATACTCGCGAACTCGTCGAGCCGTTCGTTCTGGCGCCGCAGCCGCTGCTCGCGGCGCTTCTGGGCGGTGATATCCGTGGCCAGCCCGACCAGCCACTCCGTCTCGCCGTCCTCGTGGCGGTGTGCGCCGGCTTCCACCCACCTGGTCTCCACCCCCTTCTCGAAGGCCGTCCGGAACTGGACGGTCACGTCGTC
Organism: Salinirussus salinus; assembly: GCF_009831455.1. Taxonomy (NCBI): domain Archaea; kingdom Methanobacteriati; phylum Methanobacteriota; class Halobacteria; order Halobacteriales; family Haloarculaceae; genus Salinirussus; species Salinirussus salinus. Next base: position 256,723 of record NZ_WOWO01000003.1, read on the forward strand.
GACTTCTCCCTCCAGCAGCTCCGTCCACGCCCGCTCGACCGCCCCGCGGTCCTCGGGGTGGACCGCCCGGTCGAAGAACTCCGCGGCGGCCCCGACGTCCTCCGGGACGACCCCGAACACCTCCTCCACGTCGCCGGTGTACGACACCGGCTCGCCGGTCTCGGGGTCGACCGTCCAGATCAGCGCGTCGGTCGCCGCGAGCGCGAACCCGGTCTGTTCGCGCAGCGTCTCCAGCTCCTCGCGGCAGCGTTCCCGCTCGGTGACGTCCCGTACCCCCACCGCACACCCGCGGCAGGCGTCGTCGTGCGGGAGCGGCCTGACGTGGAACTCACAGACGCGGGGCTCGCCGCCGTCCCGTGGCGTCACTTCGGCGGTCAGCCGCCCGCGCTCGCGGTCGACCCCGTCCGCGAGCAGGTCCGACGCCACCGCCCGGTACTCCTCGGGAAGGTGCTCCGGGACCGTCCCCTCCTCGGCCAGCTCGAGAAACGGCCGCCCCTCCAGGGCTGTCGGCGCCGCCCCGACGATGTCGGCCCACCCCTCGCTGACCTCGCGCATCCGCCCGTCGGCGTCGAGTTCGAACACGCCGCCGGGGACGGTGTCGAGCAGCGTCCGGAACGCCTGGCGCCCGGTCACGCGTCCCCTCCAGTCGGTTCCGGGACGTCACCGCGTCCCCGCGGCCACCCCGTGTCACTTCCGTTCCTGACGCGCGCCGCGCTCCCGAACGCGGCGCGTCCGGCCACCACACCCATGCCCCATGCTCCTCCGTGCCGGACTATAAGCGGTTTGGCCGGCGGCGGCCCGTGTCCCCCCGCGACTGCCCGCTCAGAGCAGTTCGCCGCGAGCGATGTCGACCACGCGCCCCCCCACCTCGACGCGGACGTCGTCCCCGCGGTCGGTCGCGCACAGGTAGAGCAGGGAGGGCCGACCCATCTCGTACCCCTGCTCGACGCGGGCGTCGACGACCCCGCTCCCGAAGTAGGCGTGCCGGGCCAGGTAGGCCGCCAGACAGCCGTTGGCCGACCCAGTCGCCGGGTCCTCCGGGACGCCGTAGGCCGGCGCGAACATCCGGACCGCGAGGTCGTTGTCCGGGTCACGCGGGTCCGCACAGAACGCGTGGACGAGCTTCGCCTCCCGGTCGCCCGTCAGGTCGTCGTAGGCCCCGCGGTCGAGGTCGATGTCCGTCAGCGCCTCGCGGTCCGCGAGGGGGACGAGAACCGTCGGCAGCCCCGTCGAGACGACCTGGACCGGCCAGTCGGTGTCGAGCCGGTCGGCCGACAGCCCCAGTACCCCCGCGAGCCGCCCGTGGTCGAGTTCGTCGCCGAATTCGGGGGGTTGCTGGGTCATCCACAGCGTCTCCCGCCCGTCGCGCTCGCGGACCTCGACGGGTACCTCCCCGACGTTCAGGGCCAGCGTGACCTCCTCGGGGCGGCCGTCGGCGACCCGCTCGCGGACGACGTGGGCGGTCCCCAGCGTCGGGTGGCCGGCGAAGGGCACCTCCGCCTCGGGGGTGAAGATGCGCACCCGGTAGGGGTCCTCGCGGGACTCGACGAAGGTCGTCTCCGAGTAGTTCATCTCGCGCGCTATCGCCTGCATCTCCTCGTCGCCGGTCGTCCCCTCGCTTTCCACCACTGCGAGCTGGTTTCCGGTGTACCGCTCCCGCGCGAACACGTCGACGATGTGCAGGTCGTGGGGCATGCCCGACCTGTCGGGTGGGTGGTGGCAAATCGCTTTTGTTAGCGCCGCTCCCGGCCGACCCGCTCCAGGGTGAACGCCCGGTCGGCGTCGGGGTAGGGAACCTCGGCCTGCACGCCGTCGTCGGGGAGAAAGGCGCGCTCGCCCTCGAAGACCTCCCGGGCTTCGGCCTCCAGCCGGTCGCTCCGACCGGCGTACCGCGAGGAGACGTGAGTGAGCGCGAGCCGTCTGGCGCCCGCCCGGTTGGCCACCTCGGCGGCCTCGCGGGCGGTCGCGTGGGCGGTCTCGCGGGCCCGGTCGGCGCGGTCCTCTGCGAAGGTGGCGTCGTGGACCAGCAAGTCGGCGTCCTCGGCGGCCCGCACCGTGCCCTCTGCGGGCCGGGTGTCCCCGGTGTAGACCAGCCGTCGGCCGGGGCGGGGCGGCCCCACGACCTCCTCGGGCTCGACGGTCCGCCCCTCGTGTTCGACCGGCTCGCCGCGGTGGAGTTTCGAGTACTTCGGGCCGGGCTCGATCCCCAGTTCCTCCTCGGCTTTCTGCCGGTCGAACCGCCCCTTCCGGTCGGCCTCGACCAGCGCGTAGCCGACGGCGTCGGTCCGGTGGTCGACCCGGAAGGTCCGGACCTCGTACTCCCCCGCAGAGAGCGCAACGTCGCCGGGCTCGACCTGGTGGACCCGGACCGGGTAGGAGGGGGAGTTGCCGGTCGGCGCGAGCAGGCGCTCGACCCGGCTGCGGGTCCCGGCGGGGGCGTGGACCGCCAGCGGGCGCTCGCGGTCGTTGAAGTCGAGGGTCTGGACCAGCCCCGGCAGGCCGAGGACGTGGTCGCCGTGGAGGTGGGTGAGGAAGACGTGACCCAGGTCAAAGCCCGTCGCAAAGCGCATCATCTGGCGCTGGGTGCCCTCCCCGCAGTCGAACAGGAGGCGGTCGCCCTCCCGCTCGACGAGCAGGGCGCTGGTCGAGCGGGCCGTGGTGGGGACGGCCCCGCTGGTCCCGAGGAAGGTCACGCGCATGGCCGTTCCTCCGGCGGGGACGGCGAAAGGCGTGTCGGATTTCGCACCGGGGGTACCCTTTTGCCGCTCGGTGTGGTATGACATGACATGAAACTCGTCATCGTCGGGTTCGGGCGGGTCGGCCGGCGGACCGCCCGGACCCTCCGGTCGGAGGGCCACGAGGTCGTCATCGTCGAGCGCGACGCCGCGCGGGCCGACCGCGCCCGCGAGGACGGGTTCTCCGTGGTGACGGGCGACGGCGGCGACGAGGCGGTGCTTGCGGAGGCGGGACTCGACGATGCCGACGCCGTCGCCGGGCTGACCGGTGACGTCAACACCAACTACTCGGCGTGTCTGGTCGCCGCGAGCCACGGCTGCCGGACCGTCCTCCGGGTCGGCGAGGACCTCAGCGACGAACTCTACGAGAAGTACGCCGGCGATGTCGACGAGATCATCTATCCCGAGCGGCTGGGCGCGGTCGGCGCCAAGACCGCGCTCATGGGTGGCGACTTCAACGTCATCGCGGACCTGACCGAGCACCTCTCGCTCGCGAGCGTCGCCATCCCGGAGGGGTCGCCCGCCGTCGGCCGCCGGGTCGTCGGCCTCGACCTGCCGGGCGACGTCCGGGTGTACGCACACGGCCGGGCCGACGAGGACATGCGGATCCCCCTGCCGAAGACGACGGTCCGGCCCGGCGACCGGCTGGCGGTCATGGCCGCCCCCGACCAGCTCGACGCGGTCCGCGAGGCGCTGCGCGGGTGACGTGCCGCGGCGAAAAAGCGGCGGGTACTGTCAGTCCGCGGAGACGTCCCGTCCGCCCTCGATCTGGACCAGCTCCTCGACGGGCGGGATCTCGGCGTCGTACTCGGTGATGATCTCGATGCGACGTTCCAGCTTCTCGCTGGCGTACTCGAGCAGCGGCGTGGAGTCGGTCTGACTCTCGACGCCGACGTCGTCGCTGTCGTAGTCCACGATACCGGCGATCAGCGGGAGGAGCTCTTCGAGGGTGTCACGGACGACGCTGCCGTCGACCTCGCCGCGGCCGACGTGGCCCTGCACTTCCTGCATGCCGAAGCCGACGTGACGCCCCTCGTCCGAGCGGATGCGGGTGATCCCCTCGACCAGTCCTTCGAGGTGGACCTTCTCGCCCAGCGGCTCCATGTCGGGCCCGCTCGGCGACCACGACCCCTGGATGCCGTAGTAGCCGGTCTGTGCCAGGACGCTCTCGACGGCCAGGTGGTAGTGGCAGTACGCCTTCACGCGGTTCTCCGGCGTGTCCTCGGTCAGCAGCCGCTCCATGGCCTCGTCGGTCCGGTCGAACAACTCGACGTAGGCGTCGTTGAAGTAGCGGTCGTCGGTCGGCCGGGTCACCTCGAAGCCACGGGCCTCCGCGACGGGGTTGATGACGTCACGCCAGTAGCGGTCGAAAAACTGGGTGTGTTTGGCCTCCTCGTAGATCTGCGAGGAGATGAACATCTGCTTGTTGATGTCGTCGAGCGCCATCATCAGCGGCGCCAGGTCCTCCGTCACCGCTTCCTCGCCGGCGCCAAAGAGGGCGACCGTCCGGCGGAACGCGTCGAACTGTGCCTCGGTCTGGTCGCGGTCGATGAGGCGCTCGCGGTCCTGCTCCAGCAGCTCCTGGGGGATGTCCTCGTAGGGGTCCCAGTGACGGTAGACGGCGTTTTTGAAGTAGCCCTGTGCGAACGAGTCCGGGTCGAGCCGCATGTCGCGGCTGTCGTCTGCGTATCGGTTCATAGCTACCCTAGTGTGGGTGATTCTACCACATTATACTACCGGAATCACGGAAAACGTGTTTCTCGTTTATTCAACCATGAGCCTACGAGAACGCCGTTTTCGACACGGGAGGGGCGACACACCGGCCGCTTCCGTCGGAAATCGGACGAAGGGAAGGGGTGGAAGATACGAAAACCGGGAGTGTCGTCCGCGGGAACGGACGACGGAGTGGGTCAGGGTGTCCGGGCGCGCTGTGGGTGGATGGGAAGGTGTGAGGCCGTCCGCGCGCCCACCGGATCCGACTCCGCCCGAGTACTTCAATACCCGTCAGACGCACGTCTGCCGCCGGCGGATTTTTGACGGTCGCTCCCCTCGCAGGACCCATGACCGCGACCTGGGCGGAGCTGTTCGACCGCGCACCGGAGGTCCCGGAGCGACGGGTCCGCGACGCGCTCGCCGACCGCCGGGACGAGCCTGACGACCGGGGCGCCGATGACCGGGACTAGCCCCGCACGCGTCGTCGCCGACGCAGACGTGCTCGCAGCCGACCTCCTCTCCGGCGGGGCGGCCCGCGAGGCCCTCGACGCCGCCCGGTCACACTCCTGGGTCGACCTGGTGGCCAGCGACCCGCTGCTCGACGACGCCGAGGCCGTCGTCGCGGCGCTGGCCGACGCGGAACTCGCGGCGGACTGGCGCCAGCGGGTCGAGCGCGAGCGCGTCCCCGTCGAACACGCCGCCGGCGACCACCCCGCGCTGGCCTCTGCCTACGAGGGTAACGCGGCACACGTACTCTCCTTCGACGAGGGACTGACCTCCGCGGGCGCGAACCTTTCCCTGAAGCCACACGTGCAGGTCAGCGTCCGCACGCCGGCGGCCTTCGTCGCCCTGTTCGACCCCGCGGCGCTGTACGAGGCGGTCGAGGGCGGGGAGTATCCCGGCCCCGACCGGGACCCGCGCGGGTGAGCACCGCCGCCACTGCGGCGGGGCTGCCCTACAGCGGCGTCCGGTCGACGAAGTCGACGATCTCCTCTGCGATCTCCTCGCCGGCATCCTCCTGGAGGAAGTGCATCGCGCCCTCGACCCAGATGTCGGGCTGCTCGCTGGCGGTCGGGATCAACTCCCGGAGCGGGTCCCGCCCACCCCTGGTGATCGGGTCCGAGTCGGCGAAGAGGACGAAGGCGGGTTTCTCCCACTCGGCCAGCTTCTCGCGGGCGGCACTCGTTATCTCGCCGCCGTCCCCGCCGTCTGCCCGGGGGACCATGTCGGGCCACTCGCGGGCGCCGGCCTTCAGCTCCTCCTCGGGGAAGGGCGCCTCGTAGGCGGCCAGCACCTCGTCGCTCAGGTCGGTCGCCGCCGCGTTGTCGATGAGCATCGCGATGGGGAGCTCGTCGGCCCGCTCGACGAAATCGCGGAAGTCGTACCACGCGTCGGCCATCTCCGCCTCTCCGGTCGGGCAGTCGGTGTTCATCGGGACCAGCCGGGCGAAGCGCTCGGCGTTGTTGACCGCGACCGGCAGGCCGACGATCCCGCCCCAGTCCTGGCAGACGAGGGTGACGTCCTCCAGGTCGAGTTCCTCGATGAACTGCTCGGTGGCGTCGTAGTGGAGGTCGTAGTCGTACTCCTCCCGTTCGGTGTACTTGTCAGAGCGGCCGAAGCCGATTGCGTCGGGGACGACCACGCGCCCGCGCTCGGCCAGCGTGGGGACCATCTTCCGGTAGAGAAACCCCCAGGTGGGCTCGCCGTGCAGGCAGAGGAACGTCTCCTCGCTGTCCCCGTCGGGGTCGGTGTCGATGTAGGCCATCTCCGGGTCGCCCGGCGCGTCGATGGTGACGTAGCGGGGCTCGTAGTCGTAGTCCGGAATCTCATCGAAGGCGGATTCGGGTGTCGAGCGCAGTGCCATGGTCGTGTACGCACAGGATCGGGGGAAAAAGGTTCGGCTCCGTATCCCGGCACTGTGACTGAGCCTGTCAATCAAGCAGATAGTATTATGTCGACAGCACGCCTCCAGTGGGTATGAATCCGCGACTGTTTCTTCGACTGGAAGGCCTGGCCGTGTTTGCCCTCGCCGTCGGCGCGTACCTCTGGCTGGGTGGCCCGCTCTGGCTGCTCGCGGTGCTGGCGCTGGCGCCGGACCTCTCGATGCTCGGCTATCTCGCCGGACCGCGGGTCGGCAGCATCGGCTACAACCTCGCGCACACGTACGTGCTCCCGCTCGCGCTCGGGGCCACGGGCCTCTACGCGGGTACGGACCTGGCGGTGCTTGTCGCGCTCGTCTGGGCCGGGCACATCGGTGCCGACCGCCTCGTCGGCTACGGGCTGAAATACCGGACGGACTTCAAACACACCCACCTCTCGCCCGGCGCGATGCGGCCACCTGCTGCGATAGACCCGACGGATGGCGGCACAGCCGACGCGCCGGCGGGCGCTGACTGACTCTCACCGGCCGGCGCCTCACCGGTCGGCGTTCGCGTACCACTCCGCGAACTTCGCCAGCGCCCGGCCGCGGTGGGAGACGGCGTTTTTCTGTTCGGTGTCCATCTCCGCGAACGTCTCGCCCGCGTGCTCGAAGATGGGGTCGTAGCCGAAGCCACCCTCTCCGCGAGGCTCGACGATGGTGCCCGGAACGACACCCTCGAACAGCTTCACGGGAGGGACTTCGTTGTCCCCGGCTCCGTCGCCCTCCGCACCCTCGATGACTTGCTCGTCGGTCGTGGCGCTGGCGCGCTCGTCGGCGGCCTGGTCCTGGCCCCGCCGTTCCCGGTCGACGGGTTCGGGCGTGGCCTCGAAGTCCTCGCCGTCGCAGTAGGCGACCACGCACCGGAACGCCGCCGAGCGGTCGGCCTCGCCGCGGGCCAGCCGCGAGACGCGCTCGATCCCCACCCGGTCCTCGACGTAGGAGGAGTAGGGGCCAGGGAAGCCCCCGAGCGCGTCGATGGTGAGTCCGGAGTCGTCGACGAAGACGGGCTCGCCGGCGTGGCGGTAGGCCGCCCGGGCGCCGTGAGCGGCCACTGCGGCGAGGTCGTCGGCCTGGGGTTCGAGGTAGTCGAAGTCCAGTTGCTCGACGGGTTCGTCCAGGTACTCCTGGGCCTCGCGCACTTTTCCAGGATTGGTGGTGACGAAGGTGACCATACCGGCCGGTGGGGCGGTCCGCGCAAAGGCGCGTCGGTTGGGGCTGGAGACGCTGCCGGTCGAGACTACAGCACCTTCGCGTGGGCCGGGGGCGCGTGCCGAGCGCCACGCGAGGCCGCGCGACCCGGGGAAAGGCAGGCCGACCACCAGCGTCCGCCGAGCGCCGGAGGCGCGAGGCGGTTCACTCGGCGCGAACGGAGTGAGCGCCGAGGTCTTTTTCGCCCACGTTTTTCAAGGAGTGGTTCCGCAGCGAGCCGGAGGCTCGCGAGGAAACCCGACGCAGAAAAAGGTGGTAGACTAGTCCACGATCACTTCGACCGGTTCCTCCTCGTCGTCATCGTCCTCGAACTCGTCGTCCTCGCCGCGCCGTTGCTGGAAAAAGAGTGCGCCGGCGACTCCGAGCACGACCCAGGAGCGCCAGTTGGCGAGGTTGAGGGTGTAACCGATGCCGAATGGCTTCTTGACGAGCATGCCCTCGCCGGGCTGCCAGTACGAGGAGAGCAGCCGCTTGACGCTCGGGCGCTCGAAGTTGTACGGGATGCCGAACAGTTCTCCCGACGCAGGCTTGTCGTCCATACTCCGGGGTACGGCAGCCGCGGTTAAGATGGTTTCCCACGGCGGCTCGGGGGTGTTTCGTTCGGAAGGTTCGGGAATGAGAGCCGCGAACAGCAAGAAAGCCCCGACTGGCTCCGCTCCCGCGCCTCGCTGCGCGCGCTCGCTTCGCTCGCGTGCTTGCGTCGTCGGGGTTCGCGGAGCCAGCCGCCCCTTTCAGTCCCGCCCGATGCGGCTGTCCAAGCTGGGCGGGACTGAAAGGGGCGGGCGTCTGGACGACGGCGGACGACGCAAGGACCACAGGCGAACGGGGTGAGCCGAGGACCGCAGCGAGGTCTCCGCGAGCGCAGCGAGCGGAGGCGCGGCAGACGAACGGAGTGAGTCTGCCGGTGCCCCCGAGTCCAGACGTCCGGGGCTTTCTTGCTGGACTGAACCGCGATTCTGCTAAACGAAACACCGCCGCGGTTCCCACCGGTGCGTTCTTTCACATCGGGCCACACGCCTCCCCAGCCGATTCACTCGCTCCCTCCAGTCGCTCGCTCATCCCTCGCACGGCGGCTGTCGCGTGGGCGGGAACGAGTTCCCGCTCGCTCCCGTTCGCTTCGCTCACGGGAACGGCACGGGGCCGCGACAGCGCGCGCCTGCTGTCTATCCCCCCACTCGCCGGAGAGCCCCCGACCGCCGCCGGATTGAAGCGTCCACCCGTCGACCCGGGGGTATGGGAGACAGTTACACCCACCATCCCGTCACCGTCGAGGGGAAGACGGCGGTCGTCATCGGCGGCACCAGCGGCATCGGCGAGGCCATCGCGCTCTCCTACGCCAGCGACGGCGCGGACGTGGTGGCGACCTCGCGAACGCCCGAGCGGGTCGCCGACACCGCCGAGCGGATCCGCGACCGCGGGGCCGATACCCTCGAGACGACCACCGACGTCACCGACCGCGAGACGGTAGAGGACACCCGCGACCGGACCGTCGAGGCTTTCGGCGGCGTCGACGTCCTCGTCACCTCCGCCAGCGCCATCGCCCGCACCGCAGTTACGGAGACCACCGAGGAGGAGTGGCAGGACGTGCTGGACGTCCAGCTCGACGGCGTCTACCGCGCCACCCAGGCCTTCGCGGAGGTCATAGAGACCGGCAGCGTCGTCCACGTCTCCTCGTTGGCCCCGCAACTCGCCCCCCCGAACCTCTCGACGTACACCGCCGCGAAGGGCGGCGTCGACGCCTACACCCGCGCGGCCGCGAAGGAACTGGCTCCTGACATCCGGGTCAACGCCATCGCTCCGGGCTACGTCGTCACGCCACAGAACGTGGACCTCATCGGCGAGGGAACCGAGGCCCGCGAGCGGATCCGCGAGCGCTGCCCGATGGGCGACGTCGCCGACCGCGAGGAGGTCGCCGGCGCGGCGGTCTACCTCGCCAGCGACGCGGCCTCCTACACCACCGGCGAGGTCGTCACCGTCGACGGCCTCTTCGGCAAGAGCGTCTTCTGAGCCAGGGTCCCGCCTTGGGGCTATCCGACGGCGCTCACTGGTACCGCCCGCGCCCCTCGATGTCGTGCAGCCGGTTCAGCACCTGCTCGTCGCCGACCGCCCGGTAAGCGTCGACGGCTGCCGCCACCAGCTCTTCTGCCTCCGCGGCGGTGCCCTCCAGGCTCTGTGCGAGGACGTGCAGGTCCATCGCGTGGTCCTCGGGGTGGCCGCTGTTGTACCCCAGCCCGAAGTCGATCAGGAACGTGCGGCTGTCGTCCCCGCCGCCCTCATCGCCGACCCGGACGTTCCGGGTGGTGGGGTCGCCGTGGACCAGCCCCGCGCCGTGCAGCCGCGCGAGGTGTTCGGCGACGGTCCGGACCCGCTCCTCGGAGAGGGCGTCCCGCAGGTCGGCATCGCCGACCCGCTGGAGAGTCAGCCGGGTCTCCGCGAGGTCGACGTCGAGGACCAGCGGCGTCGGCACGCCCGCCCGCCGCGCGTCGCTGGTCAGCCTGGCCTCCAGCCGGGTCCGGTGGCGCCGCAACCGCTTGTCGAGTTCCGGATGCCGGTACGAGCGCGGGGTTCGGGTCTTGACGACTTTGTCGCCTTCGAAGGAAACGGTCGCCTCGGCGCCCTGGACGAGGTCTCCAGCGGGCCTGCTCGGCGGGTCGGGGTCCCGCCAGGTGACCGGCACCTCGTCGGGCCGGAAGTCGCTGTCGACCCGCGACTCCTCGATGGCGAGCGTGTCGCCCGCCCGCGCCATCTTCGCGCCGAGTACTGCGATCATTCCGGCGTTGTCCCGCAGGAAGCGCGGTTCGGGGGCGTGGAAGTCGGCCCCGCGGTCCTCGCACATCGAGGCGAGCATCTCCCGGAGGCGGGCGTTCTGGCCGACCCCACCCCCGAGGACCAGTTCCGTCCGCCCGGTGAGCGCGAGCGCGCGCTCGGCCACCTCGGTCAGCATCGCGAAGACGGTCTCCTGGAGGCCACGGCAGACGTCCGCGACGGACGTCCCGTCGTCGACGGCATCCTGTGCGGCGGAGGCGATCCCGGAAAACGAGAAGTCCATCCCCTTGACGACGTAGGGGAGTTCGAGATACTCCCCCTCCTTCGCGCGGGCCTCGACCTTCGGGCCGCCGGGGTGGGACCAGCCCAGGTGCCGCGTGAACTTGTCGATGGCGTTGCCGACGCCGGTGTCCATCGTCTCCCCGAGCACCCGGTAGCGGCCGTTGCGGTAGGCCAGGACGTGAGCATTGGCGCCGGAGGCGTTCAGACAGACCGGCGCCTCGAACCCGGAGCGGTGGCGGCCGATCTCCAGATGGGCGACCATGTGGTTGACGCCCACCAGCGGAACGTCCAGACGCTGGGCGAGCGCCCGCGCCGCGGTGCCCGCGACGCGCAGGCAGGGGCCCAGCCCCGGACCCCGGGAGAAGGCAACGGCGTCGATGGATGCCGGGTTTGTCGGGGTGCCGTCGTGGTCGACGCGATTTCGGGCCAACACCTCCTCGATGACCTTGGGGAGGTGCTCGGCCATGTGCTCGCTGGCCTCGCGGGGGTGGATGCCGCCGCTGTCGGGCTCGTAGGCCTCGGTCTCGATGTCGACCGCGTCGCTGTCGCTGTCGTAGACGGCGGCGCTGGCGGCCCAGGCGGTCCCCTCGATGCCCAGCACGCGCATGGCTTCCCGTGGGCTACCGACCGAAAAGACGCTGACGGTCCGGCCCTCTGTCACTCCCCGGCGGCGTTCAGCGCGCTGTTCAGCGCGAACAGCTCGTCGACGACGGCGCTCTCGGCGAGACGGTAGCGCTGGGGGGAGGTGTTCGGTACCTCCTCGATGACCTCGACTTCCAGCAGCAGGTCGGTGTAGCTCCCGACGGTCTGGCGGGTCACGCCCACGTGGTCGGCGAGTTCGGTCTTGTTGAACTCTCGGCCCGGTGGCAGGTCGAGCAGTCCATCCAGCAGTATTGGCACGCTCTCGTGTTGCAGCAGGTACAGCAGGCCGCTGGGGTGCTCTAGGCGGGCCACCTTGGTGTCCCGCTTGCCGGCGGCGTCCGTCGGCGTCGACTCGCTCATACACAGGATACGACAGGGGTGTTAATCAGCGTTTTCACTAGTGCACTCTGTCGGTGACGTATTTTTATCAGGGCGGCGACTGAACGGCGCCGCATGCGGAAGCCGTCGGTGAAATGCGCCCTTCTCGCGGCGATGGTGGCCAAACACAGGTGGGGGACACCCATCGACGAGGAGAACCTGCTCGCTATCGCCGCCATCGAGGGGAACGACTACCCCACGGCACGGGAGGTCTTCGACGAATTGCGGGGGGCTTCCTACGTCACGAACCGCGGCAACCGCGGGATCGAACTCGACAACAGCCGCTTCGGTGAGCTGGCCGACGTGCTGTACCGCGACTGTGGCTGGGAGCCCTACCAGGTCAGGAGCCGCCTGAAACACTACGAGGGCTGGGACGACCACGACTGGGCCTGACGTCACTCCCGTCACTGCGTATTTCTTAGCTAGGATTCCGAGGGAAGAGCTCTGACCAGCAAGAAAGCCCCCGGACGCTCGCCGGCTGCGACTCGCTGCGCTCCTCAGTCGCTTCGCTCCTTGCGGTGCTTGCGTCGTCTCACTTGGCGAGCGTCCGGCCCCTTTCAGTCCCACCCGCTCCGGCTGTCCAGGCTGGGCGGGACTGAAAGGGGCGGCTGGCTCCGCGAACCCCGACAAAGTAAGCACCGCAACGAAGTGAGGAGCGCAGCGAGTCGCGGGAGTCTCGTGAGCGACCAGCGGGAGCGAACGAGACCTCGGCAAACGAGCAACGCGAGTCTGCCGGCGGCGGAGCAAGCCGGGGCTTTCTTGATGCTCTCAGGGGTCCCCAAGTATCTGAATCAAACCCGGCCCGCCATCTCGGCCGCCGCCTTTTTATCGACCGAACGGCGCTTTGTGAGTGATCCGCATGCCCTCCCGAACCCGGCGGCAGGTCCTCGCCGCCCTGGCTGCGGCCGGCCTCGCCGGCTGTAGCGCTCTCGGCGGGTCGGATCCCTCCACTGAGACACCTGGCTCGACTCCCTCGTCGACCCCGTCCACGGAGACCCCCGAGGTCTTCATGATGACCGACTACAACACCGAGCCGTGGCAACGGAAGTGGGAGCAGGAGGTCGTTCCCGGCTTCGAGGACCAGTCCGACGCCACCGTCCGGTACAACCTCAGCACGGGCCCCCCACAGGCTCCATCGACGCAGGAACTCGTCGCCGAGGGCGATCCTCCCGAGGTCTACCACAATACCGCCGTGATGGTCGCGAAACACGCACTGGAGGGCGACCTCCAGCCCGTTGACGGCCTCGTGGATGACCTCGTCGCGGCCAACGGCGACCTCCACGTCGAGTATCCGATGCGGAGCCAGGGACGCGCACACATCGTCCCCCACGGGCTCCACCTCGGCGGCGTCCTCCACTACCGCCGGGACGTCTACGACGAACTCGGGCTGTCGGTCCCCGAGACGTGGGCCGAACTGGTCGAGAACGCCCGGGCCATCGACGGGAGCGACCGGTTCGACACCCGGGGGTTCGCAGTCCCCGGAATCTCCGCCTCGGGCGACAAAACTCGAAGCGACTTCATTTCGTGGCTCTACACGGCGGGCGGGAGGTTCTGGCGATGGCAGGACGAACCCGGCGGCCGGGTTGAGCTTGACTTCCGGACCGAACAGGTCCGTGCGGCGCTCGACCTGATGAGCAGGCTCGCGCAGTACTCGCCGGAACCGGCGGAGACCGGGGCCGCATCGACTGCCGGTGCGTGGCTGGATGGCACCGTCGCCCAGTGTCTCTTTCCGAACGCGTGGCTCGCAGGGATCGCCTACGATGCCGAATCCGACCCTGCACAGGAGCGCTCGCTCTCGATAAGCCCCAACACCGCCGTCGCGCCAGCGCCGCTGCGGGACCGAACGCTCGACCCGCCCACCCGCGGGTGGGTCCGCGTCAACGGCACGCCACTGTTCCGGGGCGCAAACACGCAGTATGCCGAGGGGTTTCTCCGGTACCTGTACGAGGGTCCCGAGCGCCAGGCCGACAAGAACAACGTCACGATGCGGTCGCTCCCACCATACGAGGGGATCCTCGAAACCGAGGAGTACCGGAGTGCGGAGGTCTACCAGGCCGAGGACGGCTACTTTCTGGATTTGGAGCGGCAACTCCTGGACGAGGTGCTCCCACTTCATGCGGGCACCCGTCCGCGAACCCCGGCGGCGCGGTACGCGATGCAGCCGATCCCGCCGGATACGACCGCAGACTGGGAAGACGCAGGTCCGGAGATCCTCACCGAACTGGTCCAGGCGACCCTGGTCGACGGGAAGTCGACGGACGACGCGATCGCCAGAGCCCGCCAGCGCCTCCACTCTAGACTCGAAGACGGGCGGGAGCTGTCGGGGTAACTACTCGGGGTAGGCGTCGTGCCAGGGCCGCTGGCGCTCGAAGGCCGCACTCCCCGCGAGCACGTCGTCCTCGGCGAAGCGACTCCCGACGACCTGCATCCCCACCGGCAGGCCATCCGAAAAGCCCGCGGGCACCGAGGCGACGGGGTGGCCGCTGAAGTTGAACGGCTGGGTCAGCAGCCAGCCACGGCGCTTGTCGACGGGCTGGCCGTCGACAGTCTCGGGCAGGTCGCCGTTCTCGAAGGGGAGCACGCCCAGCGTCGGCGTCACCAGGAGGTCGTACTCGCCCAGCGTCTCCCGGAGGCTGTCGTAGACCTGCGTGCGCTTGCGGTTGGCGGCGGCGTACTCGCGGGTGGAGACGCCCTCGGCATCGAGGATGGTCTCGACAGTAGAGTCGGCCAGCTTCTCGCGGTCCTCACCGCGGGGGTCCAGCCCCTCCTCCTCCAGCGTGTCGAACAGCGACTCCCACAGCACCGTCGCGAAGGTGTAGTAGGTGTCCATGATCTCGTCGTGAGAGAGGTCGATGGGGCCGTCGATCTCCTCGACGGTCGCGCCGGCGTCCGCGAAGGCGCCGACGGCGTCGCCCACCACCTCCCGAACGTCGTCTTCGACCGGAAACGCCCCCAGGTCGGGCGAGTACGCGACCGTCATGTCGTCGATGGAGCGGTCGGTGGCGGCCCGGAAGTCGGTGCCGTCGTCGGGCGCCGAGAAGGGGTCCTTCGGGTGCGGGCCGGCCATCACCTCCAGCATGAGGGCGGCGTCGTCGACGGTCCGGGCCATCGGGCCGAGATGCGAGAAGGGGGTATGCGAGATGTAGGCGTCGGGCCGGCGAGGGGCGGCCACGCGGCCGTAGGTGGGCTTGACTCCCACGACGCCACAGCAGGAGGCGGGCGTGCGGATCGACCCGCCCGTATCGGAGCCCTGGGCGATCGGGACGAGGCGGTCGCCCAGCGCCGCGCCCGCGCCGCCCGAGGAGCCCCCGGAGATGCGGTCGGGGGCGAACGGCGTCCCGGTCTCGCCGGCGACGCGGTTGTGGGTCCAGCAGCCCAGCCCGAACTCCGGGGTGTTGGTCTTGCCGACGACGATGGCGCCGGCGTCGAGCAGCCGGTCGACGAACACCGAGTTCTCCTCGGCGACGAAGTCCTCGAAGAGTAGCGAGCCGCTCGTGGTCCGCACGCCCGCCACGTCGTCCAGGTCCTTGACCGCGACGGGGACGCCGTGCAGCGGCCCGAGCGGCTCACCGGCCTCGATGGCGTGCTCGGCCTCGCGGGCGGCCTCGCGGGCCCGCTCGTCGGTGACGGTGACGAAGGCGTTGGTCCGGTCGTTTCGCGCCTCGATCCGGTCGAGCGTGGCGTCGACCACCTCGACCGGCGAGCGGTCGCCGTCGCGGATCTGCCGCGCCAGTCCCGCCGCCGTCAGGTCGTGGATGCCGTCCTGTGACATGGCCCCGCTTCCCGCGCCCGGGGTAAGTTCCTGTCGACGGGTGTCGCCTGGGTTATGATTCTGGGTCGCGCGTCGGCTCCTCCCGGTCCCCGCGCATCCCCTTGTCGGCCTCGTTCATGTACTCCAGGGCGGCCTCGAACCCCTCCGTGGCGGCGATCTCGTAGTACCGCTTCCCGTGTTCGGTGTGGTGGCCCAGCGAGTCGAACAGCTCCGAGAACTTGAACATCGGCTTCGCGCCCTGCATCTCCGCCACGCCGTTGACGACGTGTTTGAGGATGCGGACGTTGTTGCCCGGCATCTTCCGTATCTCGTTGACCTCCTCGACGACCTGATCCATCACCTCGCCGTCGGGGACGACGCGGTTGACCATCCCCATGTCGGCGGCCCGGGCCGCGTCGACCGTCTTGCCAGAGAGGAGGAGTTCCTTGGTCTCGTGGAGGTTCATCACGAACGGGTAGACCAGCGCCGGCGGCACGCCGGCCATCCGGAGCCCCGGGTAGCCCAGTTCTGTCCCCTCGGCGGCGATGACGATGTCGGACGCCATCGCCAGGTCCGAGCCGCCCGCGAGACAGTAGCCGTGGACCGCGGCGACGACGGGCTTGTCGCAGTCCCAGACGGCGTGGACGTGTTCGGTCCCGGCGTCGAACTCGTCGAGCAGGTCGTCGACGGGCGGGACGGGGTCATCGCCGTCGCCGTCTCCCCCTCCGATGTCGTACCCCGCAGAGAAGGCCTTGCCGTTGCCACGCAGGACGAGCACCCGGACTGCGTCGTCGCCCTCCGCGCGCTCGATGGCGTCGGTCAACTCCTCCACGAGCCGGTCGCTCAGGGCGTTGAGCGTCTCCGGGCGGTCCAGCCGGAGGACGGCGGCACCCTCGATGCTGTCGCGGTCGTACTCGACGGTGTCGTAGTCGGGCATGTGCCCCGCGACGCGAGGCTCACCCTTCGGTGTTTGCCCGGGCCCCGCTACGCCGACTCCCCGAACGCGAGCGTTCCGGGGCCGGTCAGCGCCCGCTCCGCGTGCGCGTCGCTGGCCTCGTCGACGGGCTACCGGAGCCGCCAGACGAGCGACCGGAGCTTGTACCCCAGTGTGCCGTTCCGGTACCCTCGCCAGCCGCTCATCCCGCCGAGAAGCGTCGTCGCGTCGTACCCCTCGCCTCCGAGCACGCGCGTGGCTCGCTTGGCGACGATGCCCATCTTGCAGACGACGACCACCTCGCGGTCGGTCGGTACTTCCTCCAGCCGGTCGCGCAGCGCCGACTCGTCCCCGGCGCGCAGGTCCTCGTAGACGGGGAGGTTGTGGCTCCCCTCGATCGCCTCCGCGTCGAACGCCGGTTCCGGGCGGATGTCGAGCAGATACGGCTCCTCGCCCGCTCCCAGGCGGTCGTCCAGCTCCGCCGGACGGATGCTGCTCATCGGCAGAATGTTGCATTCTGGGGAGAAAACTGTGCTGCTTGCGGCTCCGGTGGCAGCCTGCACACTGCCGGCCAACGGCCCGAGGCTCGCGTGGCCGGGGCGAGCGACTCGGCGGTCCCGAGGTCCGTCCCGTCGAGTCTCCCGGCGCGCTACGCCCGTTTCCAGTCCGTGTCGAACCACGTGTCGGAGACGGCGCTCGTGACTGCCGCCAGCCCGCCGAACGCCGTCGCGTACAGCCCGAGCCCCGGCGTGGGGGACCCCTGAAGCTGCCGGCTCCCGAGGAGCCCCTCGGCGCCCGCGCCTGGCACGGCGATGTAGAACATGGCCGCTCCGAACACGGCGAGCCCGACGAGCGCACACACGCCCCGCTGTGCCGGCCCCCAGTGCCAGACGCTCACGGCGAGGAGGAGGCCCGCGGCCCCGAGCGTGAGCCAGCCGCCGGCGTCAGTCCCGGGCACGCTCGCGGAGGCCTCGGCCGCCCCGGCGGTGAACCAGGGCAGGAAGGCGCCGACCGCGGCGGCCACTGCACCGAAGACGGTCGTCTTTCGACCCTGGGGCCACCCGGTGTAGTCAGGCTGTGACGAGGCTGCCGTCCCGGGCTGCTGGCCCGGCTCACCCGGGCCTGTGTCGGCTGTCCCGGACCGTTCCGGGTCTGTGTCGGCCGCTTTGGCTCCTCCCGACCCCGGTGGTGTGGCCGCCTCGGACGGATCCCCGGCCGGCGTCCGGGACTCCGTCGGTTCCGGCGCGGGCTCGCCGCCTTCCGTACCCCCAAGATCCGTCCCGCAGTTCGGGCACACGTCGAAGTCCGCGAGCACCGGCTGCCCACAGGAACTGCATTCCCCGCTTGACATGTCTTCCCCTGCTACCGCCGCAATAAACAAAGTTGTGACAGACAGTGCCGGGACTGTATAACTTCTTCTTGTATGACAATAATGTGCTACTTGTGGCTGAAACCCGCGATACCGCCACCACCGCGCTGTTTCCGTCGGCCGCCGGCGGTGCTCCCTATGCCGACTCCTCGAACCGGTGGAGGACGGCGTCGTCCGTGCGCCCGAGGGTCCAGCTTCCCTCCACGAGGTAGCCCGTCGGTTCGCCGGCGGGCGCGAAGGCCTCCAGCGGGTCGGCCGCCGACCCGCCGAGCGCGAGCGTTCCGGGGCCGGTCAGCGCCCGCTCCGCGCGCACGTCGCTGGTCTCGGCGACCACCAGCCGGTCCACTACCGGGGCGGCACCCTTCTCGGCAGCCGGGATGGTCTTCCGGTAGACGTTCTCGAAGCGGTCGGCGGCGAGCGGGTGGTCTCTCGCCGGTTTCCTGGTGTCGAGTGTCGCCTCGACCAGCGTGGCTCCACCCCGGGACGCGCTCGCGGTGACGGCCGCGCCCTCGGGGTCGATCTCGACGGTCCCGAGTTTCTTCGGGATCCCCCACACTTCCCGGCCGCCAGCCATGGGCGCATCCCCATCGAGCAGGAGATACGGGGCGTAGAGCATCTCCCGCCCCTCGTGGGCGACCGGAACTCCGGTGACAAGCTCGTCGTAGGAGCCGAATCCGTTGACGACGCCGTAGTCGTAGAACCCCAGCACCATCGCGTTCGTCCGCACGTCGAGGGGGGCCGGAACGACCCCGTCCAGCCGCTCCCGCTCGACGGGATACTCGAACAGCACGGCGGTGAAGCCGTCGTACTCGTAGGGTCCCTCCGGGTAGAGCGGAGCGAACCCGGGCATGCTGAACCCGTCCATGGCCGGACAGTCGCCGGTGGGACGCATAAACGGCCGGGGTCTCTCTCACCGTAAAACAGTGCGACGACGGAACGCTGCTCCGTGGATTCCCGGTCAGTTCCACTCGGTATAGCCGCACTTCCCGCAGTGCTGGCGGTCGCCGTGGTCGGCGAGGAAGGTGTCACCACACCGGGGACACCGCTCGCGGTCGGTGGTGCCGTCCTCGCCGTAGAGTTCGTAGCGGCTCATGCTACGCCTCCTCGGCCTCGGCGTCCTCGTCGGCGCCGTCGCTTCTGATCTTGTTGCGGTCGAGCATGTGGTCCTGCTCGACGTCCTGGGCGTGCTCGGGGGTCTCGTAGACCTTCGCGTGGCCGACGGTCGTCCGCATCCCGAACTTCGTGTCGAGCTTGCGGATGACGACCTCCTCGGCGTCCTTGTTGAGCTTCGCGGCCAGCGAGTCCCGCACCGAGAGCCGCGAGGGGGTGGCGTCCTCGTGAGTCACCTCGAACCGGACGTCGGTCCGGTGCAACATCGGGTTCTCGTCCTCGTCGACGATGTCGATATCCATGTTGTCCTAGGTTCCCGGCGAACCGCCTAAAAGGATTTCGAAGCCGCACACGGCCGGAAATCGGCTCCCTGCGCCGGCCAGTGGCCCCCGGACTGTGGGGCTGCCGGAGCCGGTGAGTTGCCCGGTCCGGCGCTCACCGCGGCGGGGGTGAGTGGACGTACACCCGCTTCGACCCGGGGTCGACACAGACCGTCGACGCCCCCCGCTCCGCGGTCCGAACGCTCGTTGCCCCCTCCAGCGGCCGCGCCGAGTCGTACCGTTCCCGGCAGACCGGACACCGCCGCTCGTGGGCGACCCGCTCGCGGCTGTTCGCGCCAGCGTCCTCGGCCGTCCTGCCCGCGCCGGCGCCTGCCGCGTCAACACCTCCGGAGCCCGCTTCCTTGCCGGGAGCCGTGCCCCCGGTCGACTCGCCCGGGCTGTTTGCGACCAGCCGGTGGCGGCGGGCGGCGTCGACGGCCGCCAGCACCGCAGCCAGCTCCCGGGTGGTCGGGTTCCCGGCGACTGTCACGCCGTTGCTGCCCTCTTCGACCCATCTCGTCCTCTTCCGGGCGGCCATCACCGCCCCGTCGTCGCCCCCGCCGTCGCCCGGGTGGGTGTTCCCCGCCACGGTCACAGCGGATTGATGCCGTGCTTTTTCGGCGGCCACTCCTCCTCGTGGGCCGTCCCGGACCGCTGTAACGTGTTGCGGACCCACCGGCGGGTCTCCGCCGGGTCGATGGCAGCGTCGACGCCGAACCCCTCGACCGCGCGGACCGCGCCGGTCCGGTTGATGAACTCCCGGACCAGCTCATCCCGGCGCTTTTCGGGGTCGTCAGCGGCCTCGACCTCGTCGCGGTAGACGATGTCCACAGCGCCTTCGATCCCCATCGCGGCCACCTCGGCGGTGGGCCAGACGACGGTCAGCTCGTTGTCCGTCGACCGGCCGCCGGCCATCAGTACGTAACCGAAGCCGTACCCCCGCCGGAGCACGACGCTGATTTTCGGGACGGTCGCGCGGTTGACCTCGAACAGCACTTTCCCGGAGTGGCGGGCGATCCCCTGGCGCTCGGCGTCCGGCCCCGGGAGCACGCCGGGGACGTCCATCAGAAAGAGCAGGGGGAGCCCGAAGGCGTCACAGAGGCTGATGAAGCGGGAGGCCTTGTCGCAGGCGGGCACGTCGAAGGTGCCGGCCTTGATCCGGGGGTTGTTGGCGACGACGCCCACGGGCTCGCCCTCCAGGCGGGCGAAGCCGGTGACGATGTTGCGGGCGTACTGCGCCTTGAGCTCGAAGAAGGAGTCGCGGTCGACGACTCCCTCGATGGCGCGATAGATGTCGTAGCCGCGGTCGGTCTCGGTGGGGATGAGGTCGGCCAGCCCCGCGACCGCGTCCTCGGGCGGCGGCTCCCACCCTTTGTCGACGGGCGGCGACTGGTTGGCGTTCGTCGGCAGATAGGACAGGAAAGCCTTGACGGCGTCCAGGCAGGCCTCGTCGTCCGGGTAGGCGGCGTCGGCCATCCCGGTGGCGGCGGTCTGGAACTGGGCGCCGCCGATCTCCTCTTTGCTCAGGTCGACGCCAAGCGCCGCCTTCACGAGCGCGGGGCCGGCGACGCCCATCGTCGACGTCCCCTCGACCATCGGGACGAAGTCACACGAGGCGGCGTAGTTCGTGGGGGCGGCGAATCCCGGCCCCATCATGGCCGACACCTGGGGTGCCCACCCCGACAGCTTCGTCTGGAAGACGAAATCGCCCCCGGAGGCGTAGGGCCGGGCGTCGAGCCCCTCCTGGATCCGGTGGCCGCCGCCGTCGTGGAGGAGCACGAGCGGGAACCCCCGCCGGAGCGCGAGCCCGCCGACCCGCCGGAGCTTCGAGCCGCCGGTGTGGCCCAGCGACCCGCCCTTGACCGTGAAGTCGGTGGCCGCGACCGCCACCGGCCGGCCGTCGACCCGGCCGACCCCGGTCACGATGCCGTCGGCCGGCGCGTCCTCGCGCTCCCAGTCCTGAGTCTCGGGGGTCGTTGGCGCCGGCCCGGCGAGCCGGCCGTACTCGTCGAAGCTGCCGTCGTCACAGAGATACTCCACCCGCTCGCGCGCGGTGAGCTTGCCGTGGTCGTGCTGTCGGCGGATGGCCTCCTCCCGCCCCTCGTCGCCGACCGCCCGCTTGGCCGCGCGCAGCCGCTCGCGGAGCTCTTCGGTCGAGAGCTCTCGCCTGTCGAAGGACTCGTCGCTCATCGCGGCCCCCGCAGCGAGCGCCGCCGCGTCCCACGGGGCTGGAGAGCACTCCCCGCTCGCCGTTCGTTTGCCATGTGTGCACATCCCTGGACAGGGGCCCCGTAAATCGGTTGCGGTGGCCGGACCCGGCCGCCAGCGTCTCCACCGAGCACCGCACTCGCGCTCTCGCATCGGTCCACGACAGACTTAAGCCGGCGGCAATTCTTGGTATGATCATACATGACACAGTTGAGTGTCCCGGCCACTGACAACGCCCTGCCTACCCGGCGCGACGGGGGTGAGCGATGAGTTTCGAGCGCTGCCCGGACCCGGTCTGGCTCTCCGGCGGGACACTCAACCACCTCGCGGACCAAGAGAAGGACATGGCCGAGGCCGACGCCCCCGATGACCTCCCCGACCGCATCGTCCGTGTCCTCCGGGACGCCGACACCGACGGGCCGGTTTCGACCGGCCGGGTCCAGCGGCTGCTCGCCCGCGACGGCATCGACGTCGCCGCGAGCGTGGTCCGCGAGACCTGTTCCGCCCTCGCGGCGGAGGGCCGGCTCGTCGAGGAGCCCGGCCCGCGGTACGCGCTGCCCGAGGCCTGAAGGGCCGTCCGACCCCAGCCGGGACATGGCGTTCGACGATTTCGACCACGAGTCACACACCCGCCGCGCTATCACCCTCGCCCGCGAGGCCGTCGACCGCGGGGACCGCCCCTTCGGCTCCGTGCTCGTCCGCGACGATGCGGTCGTCATGGAAGCCTTGAACCGGGTCAACACCGAGAACGACGTCCGCCGCCACCCCGAACTCGACCTCGCGGCCCGGGCCCGCCGCGAACTCGGTCCCGAGGAGCGCGCTGAAACGGTGATGTACACCAGCACCGAGCCCTGCCCGATGTGCGCCGGCGGCATCCGCCACGCCGGCCTGGGTCGGGTGGTCTACAGCGTCGGCGGCGACGAACTCCGGGAGTTCACCGGGAGCGACCCGCCGCCCCGGGCCGCCGGGATTCTCGACTGCGAGGTCGTCGGCCCGGTCCTGAACGAGGAGGGCCGGGCCGTCCACGAGGACTTCGACTGGTAGCCTCGGCCCGCCCGCTCACTGGCCGTCCGCGAGTTCGCCCACCTCCGCGAGGAGATGGCTCTGGTGCAAGCGGTCGTTCACTCACGACCGACCGCGCCCTCGCCCAGCTCCGCGAGCAGGTGCGAGATGTGCAGTCGGTCGTTCGTCCCCTCGTGCAGGTCCATGTCGATCCCGCCGGCGAGCCGGTGGAGGCGGGCGAGCCTGGACTCGCCGTACCGCGAGCGGGCGACCGTCAGCACGTCCTCGAGCACTTCGTTCCCGCTGTAGCCCTCGTCGACCAGCAGGTCGTCCAGCGTCGAGCGGGCGTCGGTGAACTCCCCGGCCTCCGCGGCCGCGAGCATCTCGCCGACCCGCTCGTCGACGCCGACCGACTGGAGGGTCTCGTAGGCCGCCTGCATCGTGATCTCTCCCTCCTGCTCGTAGGTCGTCTGGGCGTTCAGGACCGCCCGCCGGAGGTCACCCTCGGCGGCCTCGGCGACGTAGGCCAGGCCGTCCTCGTCGTAGTCGGCCTCCTCGGCCTCGGCGATGGACTCGAGCACGCCGACGACTTCGGCCTGGGCGGGCGCCCGGACGGGGACGGGGAAACACCGCGAGCGGATCGGCGGGATCAGCGCGGAGGGCTGGCGGGTCGCGATGACGAACTGCGTGGCCTCGTAGTACTGCTCCATCACCCGGCGCAGCGCCTGCTGGAAGTCCTCGCGCATCCCTTCGGCGTTGTCCAGCAGGATGGTCTTGTACTCGCCGGCGACGGGCGCGTAGCTCGCGGACTCCTTGAGGACGTGGTTGACCAGGTCGGCCTTCGAGGACTCCCGGCGCCGCTTCGTGGAGATAAAGCGGCCAAAGCGGTCGTCTTCTTCGAGCTCCTTCTTCGTTGACTCGAAGAAGTCGGCGACGTTGAGTTCGATGAGGTCGGCCTCGTTGTCGTGAGTCTCGCGGGCCAGCGCCCGCACGGCGGCGGTCTTGCCCGCGCCTTTCGGCCCGTGGACGACGAGGTTCATCGGCTCCTGGACGGCCCGCCGGAGGTTCTCGCGGACGCCCTCCTGGGGCAGGTCCGCGATGTCGGGCTGGTGGCGCTCTGTCCAGAGTGGCCCTTCCATGCTGTCGGCTCCTAGCCCTGCGGTGGGTACAAAGGTTCCCCTCTGTGGCTCGCGTGGGGTCCGTCACTGGCTCCCGTCGGCCGGTGGCCGGGCGGCATCGGGCGTGTCCCGCTCGCAGCGCGCGGTGGTGCGCTCCTTCCGGCCGCCCACCGCAGGCCACACCCCTCCCCAGCCGACTGCGTTGCTCGGCCTTCGGCCTGCGCTACTCGTCCCTCGCACGGCTGCTGTCGCGCGAGAGCACGCGCGACAGCGCGCGCCAACGCTGAGAGGCCGGGGGTCGCATCGCCGGCCCGCGCTACCGCTTCGCGTCGCGCAGTTGCGCCTTGAAGCCGTAGCGGACGACGTCCTCCTGCTCGTAGATCCGGCGGATGGTGGTCTCGATGGGGTCGCCTATCTCGACGTCCTTGCCACCGGTCAGCACCTGGGTGGGGATGCTCGCGGCCCCGCCGTCGGGACCGTCGAGTGCGACGACCGCGGCCACGAACGGCCCCGAGCGGGCCTGCTGCTCGACGAACTCGGGCGGCGCGCCGCCCTGGGAGATGGTCGTCGTCGCCTCGACAGTTCCGGTCCCCGGAAGCTCGACGGCGTGGTAGTCGACGCGGGCGGTGCAGTCCGAACAGGCGCCCTCAGGCGGGAAGTTGAGCGCGCCACACTCTGGGCAGCGGCCGGCGACCAGCCGGTGGCGCTGGGGGGTGGTGCGCTGCCAGGAGGGCACCGAGACGTAGGCGCCCCCACCCTCCGGCTCGCCGCTCGTGATCTCGCCGCGTCTGCGCAGGTACTCCGCGTAACTCAGCTCGACGTTTCCCTCGAGGGCAATCTCCGCCGGAACGCCCGCCAGATCCAGCGTCAGTGCGGTCGCCCCGGCACCGCCGCCGAAGGCCGCGAGCAGGACGCGCTCGGCGCCGTCGTTGCGCGCCGAAGCGGCCCCGAGCAGCGTGCTCGCCGCCCCGGTGTCCCCGAGATCCTCGACGGTCGAGCCGGCGGCGATCGTCCCGGCGTCGACGCCCAGCGCCCCGGTCGCCCGGTAGGGGAGTTTCCCGTCCGGCGACTGGACCGCCGCGGCGTCGACGTCCGTCTCCAGGTCCTCGACCGCGCCCGCCAGCGCCGTCGAGAACGCCCGGCGGTCGTAGTTCGTGACGTCGAGCCCGTCGGTCTCGGCCTCGCCCGCCGGCCGGAACCGGGTGCCGGGGTAGGACTCGACGTACGAGCCCCGTCCCTCGACGCGCCCGGGACCGTCGCCGAGCACGACCGCGGCGGCGCCGGCGCCGGCGGCCTGCTCGACCGCGCTGTCGGGGGCGCCCCGCGGCGCGTCGCTGGCCACGACGACGCCAACGCCCTCCCAGGGTCTCGCGTCGACGGCCGCGTCGAGCGCCTGCGCGCCCGCCCGCGTCGAGCCCGTGAGCGTCCGCGTGTCGACGTCCGCGGGCGCGCCGAGCGCGCTCGCCAGCCGTGCCGTCAGGTCCTCTTCCTCCATCGGCGGCGTCGTGGTCGCGAAGGCGAGATAGGAGGCGTCCGACCCCTCATACTCCCCCGCGTCGAGCGCCCGCCGGGCGGCCTCGACGGCCATCGTGACCGTGTCCTCGTCGGCCTCCGGCACGGCCTTCCGCTCGACGCCCGAGGCGGCGAACTGCCCGAGCGCCTCCTCGACGGTCTCGCTTGTGACGTACAGCCGCGGCGCGTAGGCGCCCAGCGCCGCCACCCGCGTCTCCTCGGCGCTCATCGTGCCACCTCCCGCTCGCGCTCGAAGACGTGGACGACGGCCGCGCCCCCGCTGCCGCCGACGTTGTGGGTCAGCCCGCGCGCGGCGCCCTCGACCTGGCGCTCGCCGGCCTGTCCGGTCAGCTGCTTGAACGCCTCGGCGACCTGGCCGGCGCCGGTCGCGCCGATGGGGTGCCCCTTCGATTTGAGCCCGCCGGAGGCGTTGACCGGCAGGTCACCGTCCAGGTCGGTCTCCCCCTCCTCCAGCAGATAGGGCGCCTCGCCGCGGCCACAGAATCCCAGGTCCTCGTAGGCGAGCAACTCGGCGATGGCAAAGCAGTCATGCACCTCCGCGAAGTCGAGTTCGTCGGGGCCGACCCCGGCCATCTCGTAGGCGGCCTCCCCCGCTCGTGCGGAGGCCTCGACTGCCGTGTAGTCGTCGCGCTGGAACAGCCCCACCCGGTCGCTGGCCGCGCCCACGCCGGCGATGCGCACGGGGTCGTCGGTGTACTCCCCGACGACGTCCTCGCTGGCGACCAGGGCGACCGAGGCGCCGTCTGAGGTCGGACAGCAGTGGTAGAGATTCAGCGGGTCGGCGACGATGGGTGCGCCCACCGCCTGGTCCATCGAGCACTCGAAGCCGAGGTGGGCGTGGGGGTTCTTCGCGCCATTGGCGTGGTTCTTGACGGCGGCCATCGAGAGGTGGTCGGCGGTGGCGTCGTCGTAGCGGTCGAGGTACGCGCTGGCCATCTGGGCGTAGACGCCCGCGAAGGTCGTCCCGGTCAGCCGCTCCCACTCGGTCTCGCCGCTGACCCCCAGCCAGTACTTCGTCACGTCGCTGGACATGTCGCTCATCACCTCGACGCCGCCCGCCACGACGACGTCGGCCATCCCGCTCCGGACGGCCTGGACGGCCTGGCGGACGGCATACCCCGAGGCGGCGCAGGCGTTCTCGACCCGCGAGCAGGGCACGCCGTGGAGGCCGACGTGCTCGGTGACGGCGGGGCCGGGCAGCCCCAGCTGGCGGCCGCCGACCCCGAGGTTCCCGACCACGGCTTCGTCGACGGCCTCGCCGTCGAAGCCGTCGGGGACGCTGTCGACGGCGTTCTCGTAGGCCGTCTCGAACAGGGAACGGTAACTCTCCTCGGGCATGGCCCCGAAGTCCGTCTGGCCAGCCCCGATGACGTAGGCGTCTCGCATACCTCCGGCTCTCTCGGGCACCGGCAAAGGGCTTTTCCTGCGGCTGTGGGCGAGGGTCCCGACCGCTCTCTTCCCCGCTGCTCGCGGCTCACTTCGTTCGCCGCTCGCATTTACCAGGTCTCGGTCGCTTCGCTCCCTGCGACCTCGCCCTGCTCGCGGGTCGCTGGTGCTCCCCGCTCGCTTTTGGAGGTGCTCCCTGCGGTCGCACCTCCCTATTCGAACAGCTCCTCGAACACCTTCCGCTGTGCGGCCCGGAGGTGCTGGTGGTAGGTCGGCCGAGAGATGTCCATCGCCTCCGCCAGCTCGTTGCCGTCGATGTCGCGGGGCCACTCGAAAAAGCCCCCGAGGTAGGCCGTCCGGAGGGCCGTCTCCTGGCGGTCGGTGAACCGCTCGGAGAGCGCCGCCCGGAACTCCTGGCGGGTCTCGACGGGACGCTCGCGCTCGTGGTAGCCCACCAGATCCGTCGAGGGGTACCGCCGCTCGACGAGGTCGAACACCTCCCGGGCCTCCCCCTCGTAGGGGAGTTCGACGGTGAAGCGGGTCGTCCCGTCCTCCCCGACCACCTCGCGGGGGACCGCGCCGAACTCCGTCAGCGTCGCCAGAAGCGAGTCCTCGACGGTGAGTTCCAGCAGGCAGCCGTCCTCGTGGTCGGTGATGAGCTTGACCGCGGTCACGTCCGAGTCCTCGCGGGCCAGCGCGGCCAGGCGCTCCCCGTCGGCGCTCTCCGCGGTGACGTACAGCCGGATGCTGCCGTCGGGGCGGTAGTCGGTGCCCGCGGCCTCCACCCGGCAGTCCGCGCCCCGGGAGAGCCGACAGAACAGGAGGTCGGCGTCGTCGACGGTGAACTCCAGCTCGATGATCTCCGTGGCGTCCATGATCCGGCCGCGCTCGATGGCGTTGATGGCGTTGGCGACGGCCCGGCCGATCGCCGTCAGCACGACCTGCTCGCGCTCGTCGAAGGCGCCGGCCTCGTCGGCGAACACCGCCAGCACGCCGTAGGTGGTCTCCTTGTAGACCAGCGGGACCACGATGCTCGCGCGGACGTCCTCGCCCAGCACCGCCGACGCACAGGGCACGTCGCCGACGCTCGCGGCGATGTCCTGGACGACCTGTGCCTCGCCGGTCCGGTAGGCCCGCGCCACGGGGCCGTCGCCGTTCAGGTCGAACTCCAGGTCGCCCGCGGGGACGTCCCCGCGGCCGGCCCAGGTCGACGGCGAGAGGGTCTCGCTGGCCACGTCCGGCCGCCCCAGCCACGCGAAGCTGTAGGGGTCGGCGGCCGCGAGTTCCGAGACTACGCCCTCCGAGAGTTCCTCGCGGGTGACCGCCTGGACCAGCACCTCGACGGTGTTCTCGACGAGGCCGTTGACCCGGTCGAGAACGGTCTCGGTGTGTTGCTGGGCCTCCCTGACCTCCTGCTCGCGCTTGGCGCGGGTGCAGGCCGCGGCCGCCGAGGTCGCCAGCAGGGCGAGCACCTGCTGGTCGGTCTCGTCGAAGGCGCCGGGTTCGGTCGCGCCGACGCTTATCGTCCCGTGGACGCCGATCGGGTGGTACATGATCGAGCGGATCCCGCCCCGGCCGACGACGTCGCCGTCGGTGACGTCGTTGACCACGCGGGGCTCGCCGCTGGCGAACACCTCGCCGGGGTTCCCCTCGCCGACCTCGTAGACCGGGCGCTCGCCCATCTCGAGGGCCATCTTCTCGGTGCGGGCAGCCGGGACGAGCGTCCCCGCCTCCCGGTCGTACAGCCGCACGAGGTTGATGTCGAACCCGAGCACCGACTGGGCGGCGGTGGCGGCGACCTCGGCGACCTCCTCGCGGTCCCGGGCCTGCATCAGCTGGCCGGTCGCCTCCAGCAACCCGGAGAGCATCTCCCGCTGGGCGCGCTGGTCGCTGACGTCCCGCGCGACGCCGGTCGCCCCGACCACCTCGCTACCCTCGGTGATCGGCGCCCCCGAGAGCTCGTAGGGCAGATAGTCGCCGGCCCTGGTCTCCAGGTCGGCCTCGAAGGAGACCCGCTCGCCGTCGTTGACGCGCTCGACTGCCCGCAGCGCGCGCTCGCGGTCGGGCTCGGCGATGAACTCGTCGGCGGACATTCCCGCGAGCTCGTCGTCGTCGTAGCCCGTCACGGCCGCGACCCGGTCGTTCCAGCGGACCAGCCGCGCCTCCTCGTCGAAGGCGTACAGCGGGTCCGGCAGGCTGTCGAGGATGCTCTCGACGAACGCCTGCTCGTGTTCCAGGTCGAGCACGTACCGCACCCAGTCGGCCAGCACCTCCACGAGCGCTGTCTCGCTCTCGGTGAATTCCCGTTCGCGGGGTGACCGGTCGGCGAAACAGACCGTCCCGTAGGGCTCGCCGTCGAGGTGGAGTTCGGTCCCCAGATAGCAGGCCACGCCGACCTCGCGGGCGCCCGCCGCCCAGCGCTCGTCGACCTCGGTCACGCCGAGCACGCCCTCGCTGCCGACGACTTCCCGGCAGACAGTCTCCGAGAGCGGCAGCGTGACCCCCGGGTCAACGCCGGGGTGTTCGCCCGCGACCGCCTCGACGCGCCAGGTGTCACCCTCGACCCGCGTCAACATCCCCACGTCGACGCCCAGCCGCTCGCGGCCGACGGCCAGGATCCGTTCCAGCTTCTCGGCCGCATCGAGTTCCGTGTCCGAGACGGTGGCGTGTAGCTCCCGGAGCGCGCTCTCGCTCGCCGCGAGTTCCTCGCGCGCCCGCCGGCGGTCGGTCACGTCCCGGAAGAACAGCGAGACGCCGTCCTCGTCGGGGTATGCCCGCACTTCCATCCACGCGTCCAACAGGTCGTGGTGGTCCTCGACGGTCACCGCCTCGCCGGCCGTCGTCGCCGCCTCGGCCGCCCGCCAGAAGACCGTCCCGTCCCCGGGCGCGACCTCGGCGAAGGGTCTGCCGACCGCCCGCTCGGCGTCCGCGTTCAGGGCCGCCGCGGCGGCCCCGTTGAGGTAGGTCACCGTCCACTCGTCGTCCAGCGTAACCACGCCGTCGGTCATCCGCTCCAGGGGGTCCTCGGTGTGTTCGACCGCGCTCGCGCCCCCGTCCGTGGCCCGTTCCCGGTCCCTCCCCGCCCGCCCGTGACCGGGCCCGGTGCCATCGTGTCCGGCGTCGTCCATGCTCCCCTCTCCGCGGTCAGCGTACAAAAGTACCTCCCTCGTTAGGCTGGCCCCCCAGTCCAACGCCGATACCCTCTCCAGTTGTGTCCGTTCTCGCGGAAGCGGGGGCGCCCGCCCCCTAGAGGTTCGCGAAGGCCTCGTCGACGAGTTCGCCGGTGTCGGCGATGATGTCGGCCATGACCTCGTCGTCGGGAGCCATCCCGACCAGGCGGGCGATCCGCATGATCGAGACGTGGTAGACGCGCTGGCGGCCCGGCTCCTCCTCCCAGACCACGACGTTACAGGGGAACAGGCCGCCCATCCGCTTGTCGGTGGCGTCGAGCGCGCGGTCCGCGACCGCGGGGTTGCACGCCCCGAGCACGTAGTAGGGGTCACGGCCCGCGTCGACCTTCTCGTTGAGCATCTCCGAGGCCGAGAACTCGACGGCGATGCCGAAGCCGGCGTCGGTGAACGCCTCCCGGACGTGTTCGACGGCGGCCTCGTGGTCCATCTCCAGGGTCGTCTCCTTCGTACCGATGTCGTCGGGCGATATCTGCGTCGGGTCGATCGGAAGAGTCATCCTGTGAAATATTGGGTGCGACAAGAAAGTCCCTTTCGGTCGGCACGCGCACCGACTGCCGCCCCCGCCCGTCGCTGTCCCGTCAGTGGTGTCGTGCACGCGCTCGGACCGGGACAATATTGCTCCAGGCACACAAAACAACTAAGTCCTCGCGGCCGAAATTCGAAACCGATGACCGAGGACATCGAGGAGATCCGCCGACAGAAGATGGAGGAGCTCCGCAACCGGGCAGGCGACGGCGGCGACAGCGGCGACGGAGGGGCGGGCGAGCAGTCCCCGTCCGAGCCGGTCCACGTCGACGGGCAGGCGGACCTGGACGGCTTCGTCGCCGACCACGGCGTCGTGTTGGCGGACTTCTACGCGGACTGGTGTGGGCCGTGCAAGATGCTCGAGCCGGTCGTCGAGTCGGTCGCGTCCGAGACCGACGCGGCCGTCGCGAAGGTCGACGTCGACGCCAACCAGGGGCTCGCGGCCGAGTACGGCGTCCGCGGCGTGCCCACGCTCGTCCTGTTCGCGGACGGCGAGCCGGTCGAGCGTCTCGTCGGGATGCAGGAGGAGGCGCGCCTCCGCTCGCTCGTCGAGAGCCACGCCTGACCGCGCGAACCGGCAGACGGCCGGAGTGACCGGCTCCCGGCCGGCGCCGCAGTGAGAGACCGAGGGGTGGCTCAGTCGCCGTCGTAGGTGTCGAGCCCGACGACCCGGTTCGCGGGACACTTCTGGGTCGTCCCGGTCACCAGGAAGATCAGCCCTGCGACGAGGAGCAGCGCCGTCACCGCCAGGCCGGCCGTGCCGGCGAGCCCGATGTCGAGATACCCCGCCGCGGCGGCGACGCCGACTGCGACCAGGACCGGACCCGCCACGAGCCGTACCGTTCTGTCGAGACCGCCGACGTTCTTGTCCATGTTCGTCCGTCGGGCGGCTACCCGTTTGAAGTTTTGGGTATGGTGCGCAAGAACAAACTGTTGAAACGAGTCAACGATCCGTCGAGCGGGCTCGAACTGGCTTTGGATGGGACTTACAGTCGACTTGCCGCGTGGCGGTTTCCTTGTATCTTGGAATCGACACACAATATTAATACGGGGCGGCCGGAGGTCCACACGTGACAATGACTGAACTCACCGACGCCGTGGATGCCGAGCCGGACGAGACCGTCGACGCCCGCGGGGCGGCCTGTCCCGGCCCGCTGATGGACCTCATCGGGCGGATCCGGGGTGTCGACTCCGGGACGGTCGTGGCGCTGTTGAGCGACAACGACCAGTCGCTCACCGACGTCCCGGAGTGGATCGAGGAGGCCGGCAACGAGCTGCTCGGGGTCGAACAGCGCGAGGACCACTACGCCTTCTACGTGGAGAAGGCATGACCGAGCACGTCGTCATCGTCGGCGGCGGGACCGGCGGGACGGTCCTGGCCAACGACCTCGCCGACCGGCTCGGCCCCGAACTCGAGGCCGGCGACGTCCGGGTCACGCTGGTCAACGACGACCCCGACCACGTCTACAAGCCGGTGTGGCTGTACGTCCCGTTCGGCCAGCGCGAGCCCGAAGACGGGCGGCGGCCGCTCTCGGAGCTGGTCGACGACGCCGTCGACCTCCGGGTCGACCGGGTGACGGCGCTGGACACCGACGCCCAGCGCCTGCAGTACCGCGACGGCTCCCCGGAATCGTACGACTACCTCGTGCTCGCGACGGGGTCGACGCTGGCGCCCGACCGGATCCCCGGCCTCGCCGAAGGGGGCCACGACTACTACAGCGAGTCCGGCGCCACCGCCCTCCGCGAGGAGCTGCTCTCCTTCACCGAGGGCCACCTCGTGTTGAGCGTCATCGGCACGCCACACATGTGTCCGGCCGCGCCGCTCGAGTTCGTGTTCATGGCCGACGACTGGTTCCGCGAGCGCGGGCTCCGCGAGGACGTCGAGATCACCTACACCTATCCCATCCAGCGGGTCCACGGCAACCCCCACATCGCCGAGTGGGCCCGCCCGCTGATGGACGACCGCGACATCGCCGTGGAGACCTTCTTCAACGCCGAGACGGTCGACCCCGAGGCGCGGACGGTCAGCTCGATGGAGGGGACCGACCTCGAGTACGACCTCCTGGTGGGGATCCCGCCCCACGCCGGCGTCGACCTCGTCGCCGAGGCGGGGCTGGGCGACGACGGCTGGGTCGACGTCGACAAACACACCCTCGAGGCCGAGGGCGCCGAGCACGTCTACGCGCTGGGGGACACGGCGGCGACCGGCGTCCCGAACGCCGGCAGCGTCGCCCACTACCAGGCCGGCGTGGTCGGGCAACGGCTCGCCAGCGAGCTCCGCGGGCGGCCGGCGACGGCCACCTACGACGGGAAGACGCTGTGTTTCATCGAGACCGGGATGGACGCGGCCTCCTTCGTGGAGTTCGACTACGAGAACCCGCCGTCGCCGGCACCCCCCTCACAGAAGCTCCACTGGTCGAAACTCGCCTACAACGAGTCCTACTGGCTCACCGCACGGGGGTTGCTCTGAGATGTCCGGGCCCGACGGACCCGACGCCGAGACGGACGCTCACGACGGCAACGACCCCGCCCTCGAGGGGACCGACCTCGATGGGGACCTGGAGGCGGCCATCGCCGAGAACCCCGAGGCCGTCGCCGCGTTCGTCCGCCGGCTCGACGCGGTCAACGAACTGCTCGACGTCCTCGCGCTCGGCGAGAGCGCGCTCGACGACGAGATGGTCCGCGAGCTGGCCGGGACGACCGCCACGCTCGCCGAGTCCGCCGACGGGCTCGCCACCGAGGAGACCGTCGGGCTGGCCGAGGCCGTCGGGGAGAACGGCGCGGAGCTCCAGGCGGCGCTCGACTCGCTTCTGGCCCTGCAGCGCAGCGGCACGCTGGAGGAACTGGTCGAGATCGCGGACGTCCTCTCGCTCGCGACCGCCGCGCTGGACGACGAGATGGTCCGCGAACTCGCGTCGACCGGCGCCTCCCTCGGCGAACTCGCCGACACGGCCGCCGACGAGGACACCCGGGCGGGCGTCGAGACGCTGCTCGCGGGGCTGGGCGAGGCCGAGCGCGAGCCCCCCGAGCGGGTCGGGCTCATCGGGCTGGCGAAAGCCTCCCGGGACCCCGACCTCCAGTACGGCCTGGGGTACATTCTCTCGCTCGCCCGCGCGCTCGGTCGCGCCCGCGCGGAGCCGACCGAGACGGGCGCGTAGGCGACGGTACAAGTCGAGACGGGCGCGCAGGTTGACGGGTGGGAACGCGGCCGGGCGCCGGGCCGTGGCCGGCGTCCGCACTCCCCCTCAGACAAGCAGCTGGATGTCGGCCTCGGCCATGTCCTGGACGGCGGTGGCCGCGCCGACGCCGGTCCTGACGCCGTCGAAGAAGTTCTCCTCGTCGTAGTCCATCAGCTCGATTGTCATCTGGCAGGCCTGGAACTCCACACCCATCTCCAGGGAGGTCTCGATCAGCTCCTCGATGGTGGCGGTATCGTTGTCGTCGATGCGCCGCTCCATCATCTTCGTCGTGACCCGGTCCATTCCGGGGAGCGCGCCGACGACGTTCGGGACGGGCATGTTGGGGTTGCCCACCGAGCTCAGCTTCAGGTCCTTCGAGCGCTCCTCGTGGAGGATATCCAGCCCCCAGAAGGTGTGGAAGACCGTCACGTCGTAGCCGAAGGCCGCGGCGGTGCTGGCGAGGATGAGCGGCGGGTAGGCCATGTCCAGCGTCCCCTTGGTGGCGATGATCGCCATCTTCTTTCCGTCCTCGCCGTCGTCGGCGGTCGCGGCCGCGAGCTGCTCTTCGAGTTCCTCGACCCGTGCGGCGAGCTCCGCCCGGGAGGGAGCGTCCCCGTCCGGGCCGGCGTCGGCGTCTGCCTCCGGTTCGGTGTCGGTACTCATCGTCAGAAGCTGAACACCTGGTCGGCGTCCTCGACTTCCTCGAGGAAGGTCGCGGCGCCGGCGAACTTCGTGGTCAGGGAGTCGTCGATGGCCTCCTGGTCCCACGCGAGCATGTCGAGTGTCGTGGTGCAGGCGACGGTCGTGACGCCCTCGCCCCCGTCGGCGACGAGCGCCTCGAGGAGGTCGTAGGGGTCCGGCATCCCCTCGTCCAGCAGTGGCTGGATCTCCGAGCGGTCCTTCTCGCCCTCCAGCAGGTGTGTCAGCCCGTCGAAGGTGAAGTAGACGAGCACGTCGGTCTCGGAGGCCAGCGCGGTGTGCCCGAGGTTCATCGCCATCGCCAGGCTCTTCGGGCTGTCGCTGTCGACGATGATCCCGATTTTCTCCATGGGCATCACTCGGTCTTGCGCACGTAGTGTTTGTACACGTCCTCGCCCTCCACCTGGTCGAGCAGCTTGACGCCGTCCGTCCCGGACGCCCAGCCGTCGATGTCGCTCATGCTGCCGGGGTCGGTCGCGAGCACCTCCAGCACCTCCCCCTCGGCGAGGCCGTCCGTGGCGGACTTCGTCTTCACCACTGGCATGGGACACGATGCACCCTTCACGTCGAGCGTCTCCGCGATGTCGAATTCTGCACTCATTGTTGGTCTACTCCGTTGGTCTGTCTTGGAGTCAGCGCACAATATACTCCCACCGGTTAAAAGAATGTTGATCCATGGGCACGACACGAACAACTGCTCTCCCGACGTGGTAGCGTTCGTCCTGTAGACAACGCGTGTTCGCACCTCAGAGCCGGGATGTCCGCTCTACCCCCGCCAAATTGTATTGTGCAACAATCGAATTATTATGCAAACGCTTTAGTGGGTCACCGCAGTACGTGGGAGTGCACACATGGACGCTGAGGATTTCCCGACTCCGGACGTGCCGGTCGACACGGTCGCTCCGGAAGCGCTTCGAGACCGCATCGACAACGGCGAGGACGTGTTCCTCCTCGACGCCCGGATGAACTCCGAGTACGAGGAGTGGCACATCGAGGGCGAGACCGTCGAGTCGGTCAACGTCCCGTACTTCGAGTTCCTCGACGAGGAGATCGACGACGAGACCCTCGAGCAGGTCCCTGCGGACCGCACCGTGACCGTCGTCTGCGCGAAAGGCGGCGCCAGCGAGTACGTCGCGGGCCGGCTCGTCGAGCGCGGCTACGACGTCGAGCACCTCACGGAGGGAATGAACGGCTGGGCGACCATCTACGACGCCGTCGAGGTCACCGGCTACGAGGGGAGGGGGACGCTCCTGCAGTACCAGCGCCCCTCCTCGGGCTGTCTGGGCTACCTGCTGTACGACGGCGACGAGGCCGCGGTCATCGACCCGCTGCGCGCGTTCGCCGACCGCTACCTCGAGGACGCCGCCGACCTGGGCGTCGACCTCGTCTACGCCCTGGACACCCACATCCACGCCGACCACATCTCGGGCGTGCGCGACCTGGACGCCGAGGGCGTGGAGGGAGTCATCCCCGCGGCCGCGGTCGACCGCGGCGTCACCTACGCCGACGAGCTGACGACCGCCGCCGACGGCGAGACCTTCGCGGTCGGCGACGCGACCATCGAGGCGGTCCACACCCCCGGCCACACCACCGGGATGACCTCCTACCTCGTCGACGACAGCTTCCTCGCCACGGGTGACGGGCTGTTCGTCGAGAGCGTCGCCCGGCCCGACCTCGAGGAGGGCGACGAGGGCGCTCCCGACGCCGCCCGCCAGCTCTACGAAACCATCCAGGAGCGGATCCTCCCGCTGCCAGAGGAGACGCTGGTGGGTGGCGCCCACTTCAGCGACGCCGCCGAGCCCGCCGCCGACGGCACCTACACGGCACCGCTTGGCGCGCTCGTCGAGGAGATGGACGCGCTCACGATGGACGAGGACGAGTTCGTCGACCTGATCCTCTCGGACATGCCGCCCCGGCCGGCCAACTACGGGGAGATCATCGCCACGAATCTCGGCCAGGAGTCGGTCGACGACGAGGAGGCCTTCACCCTCGAACTCGGCCCGAACAACTGCGCGGCCAGCCAGGAATCGCTGGCCGGTGACTGAGGGAGCCGACCGTGACTGACCCAGTCCTGCTCCAGGCCGCCGCCGACCTCTTTCCCAACGGGATCGCCCGGTACGCGGTCGGCGGGCTGTTCGTCGGGCTCGGGGCGGCGGTCATCTACCTCGGGACCGGCATCAGCGCCGGCGCGAGCACCTTCCTCGAGTCGACGCTGTCCTACGTCTCCGGCCGGGCCCGGTTCCAGCGGTACGTCCGCTCGCGGGACTGGCGGCTCGTGTTCACCCTCGGGATCGTCCTGGGCGCCGGCGTCTACGCCGTCGCCTTCCAGGGTGGCGCGTGGCTGACCGACGTCCAGCCCTGGCGGCTGCTGGTCGGCGGCGTCTTCGTCGGCATCGGTACCCGCGTCGGGAAGGGCTGTACCTCCGGCCACGGGGTCTGTGGCGTCGGCTCGGCGTCGAAGACGTCGATCGCCGGCGTCATCACGTTCATCCTGGTCGCCATCCTGACGGCCCAGCTCGTCGCTGCCCTGGGGGTGAGCCCCTGATGGCCGGCGCACGAGACGGCGAGGGCCGGCACCCGCTGTTCATGCCGCTGGTCCTGGTCGGCGGCCTCGTCTTCGGGTTCGGCCTCGCGTACAGCCACATGGCCCGCCCGGAGGTCGTGCTGAACTTCCTCCAGTTCGAGGACTTCGGGCTGGTGTTCGTGATGTTCGGCGGCGCCGCCGTGACCGGGGTGACCTTCTTCCTGGCCCCGCGGCTGCTCGACCGCGCACCGCTGACCGGCGACGGCTTCGAGCGCCGGCTCAAATCCTTCGACCGGAACGTGCTGGTCGGGGGCGCCATCTTCGGGGCCGGCTGGGGGCTGTCGGGGATCTGTCCCGGCGCCGCCTACGCCAGCCTCGGGGTCGGCAACGTCACGATCCTCTGGGCGCTGGCGGGCATGTTCCTCGGCGCCTACCTCCAGGGCTACTGGCGGAGCCGGACGGCCGACGCCGACCCGGCGGCCACGAGCGCCGACTGACTCCCGCTTTCCCCTCATGGACCTCTCTCTCCTCGCCCTGTTGCTGACGGCCGGCCTCGCGAGTCTCTTCATGGCGTGGGTGATCGGCGCCGGGTCGAGCGGCGCGACCCCCTTCGCGCCCGCGGTCGGGGCGAACGCCATCTCGACGATGCGGGCGGCCTTTGTCGTCGGCGTCTTCGGCTTCCTGGGCGCGGTCGTCCAGGGTGGCAACGTCTCCGAGGCCGTCGGCCGCGGGCTCGTCGGCGGGGTCACGCTCCCGGCGGCGGGCGTGATCGCCGTGTTGCTCATCGGTGCCGGGCTCATGGCCGTCGGGATCCACACCGGTTACCCGATCGCGACCGCCTTCACCGTCACCGGCGCCGTCGTCGGCGTCGGCCTGGCGCTCGGGGGCACGCCCGTCTGGGCGAAGTACCAGCAGGTGGGGGCTGTCTGGCTCCTGACGCCGGTCGTCGGCGGCGGACTCGCCTACGGCATCGCCAGCGTCCTCCCCAGGGCGGACGCCCCGGAGCGGGTCTGTGTTCCCGCCCTCGCGGGGCTGGTCGGGGCCGTCCTCGCCAACGTCGACTTCGCCGGCCTCGGCCCCGGCGGGGAACCGGGGTCGGTCGCCGGGGCCGCCCGGCGGCTGCTCGCGCCCGGCAGTGGACTCGTCCCCGTCGCCGTCACCCTCGGGCTGGCGCTCGCGGTCGCGGTCCTCGTCCACTGGGACGTCAGCCGCGACGAGGCCGGCGGGCTCCGGCGCGTGCTCCTGGCGCTCGGCTCGCTCGTGGCCTTCTCCGCGGGGGGGAGCCAGGTCGGGCTCGCCGTCGGTCCCCTGCTCCCCCTGATGGACGAGGTCGGGGCCGTCACCCCGGCGGTCGTCCTCGCCGGCGGGGGTGCCGGGATACTGGTCGGCTCCTGGACCGGCGCCCCGCGCATGATCAAGGCGCTGGCCCGGGACTACTCCTCGCTGGGGCCGCGCCGCTCGATCGCCGCGCTGGTCCCCTCGTTTCTGATCGCCCAGACCGCCGTCCTGCTCGGCGTGCCGGTCTCGTTCAACGAGATCGTCGTCTCGGCGATCATCGGCAGCGGCGCCGCCGTCGGCGGGAGCGGCGCGGTCAGCGCCCGGAAACTCCTCGTGACCGTCGGGGCGTGGGCGGGGTCGTTCGGCCTCGCCTTCGGGCTGGGCTACGGCGCGGTGGCGCTCTCACCGCTGTAGGCCGCCGCGGCCGGTCAGGCCGTCCGCGGCGGCGGGACCAGGTAGACGTTCCCCCGTGCCCGCGCCACCAGGTCCTCGGAGACGCTCCCGAGCATCAGTCGCCGGAGCCGGCTCTGCCCGCGTGACCCCACCAGCGTCGTCGTGGGTGTGACCGCCTCCTCGACCGCGAGGATCTCCTCGGCGGGACTCCCCTGTCGGACCCGGATGTCGGTGTCGATGTCCCACCCTTCGAGGGTGTCGGCCAGCTCCCCGAGCCGGGTCTCGGCGTCCACGTCGGCGTCGTCTTTCGGCGACTCGACGTGGACCAGCGTCGCCTCCTGGGTGGCGTGCCGGAGATACGAGAACGCGTCGAAGGCCCGCTGTGCGTTCTCCGAGAAGTCGGTCGCGTACAGCATCCGCTGGAACAGGTGCTCCCGGAGCAGCTCGGGGTCGTCCACGTCGCGCTCGACACGGTTGACCAGAAGCGGCGCGACGGTCGTCCGCGCGAGATTTCGAGCCGTCGAGCCGATCACGCGGTTCGCGAGCGGGCTCTGCCCCCGGGAGCCGACGATGGTCATGTCGGCGTGGACCGTCCCCGCCACCCCGTTGATCCGGCGGTACGGCGTCCCGCGGACGACGTGGGTCTCGACCTCGAAGCCCGCCGCCTCCATCACGTTCCGGTAGCGGTCGAGCCCCTGCCGGCGGCGCTTCTCGAGCCCCATCCCCGGCATCCCCGCGTGGACGTTCGAGGGAACGACCGTCACCAGGTGGACCGTATCGACGCCGACCCGCTCGAGACACTCCAGGCAGGTCTCGTTCTCGATCGCCGCTTCACTCGCCGCCGAGAGGTCTGTCGCGTACACTGCCCTCATGCCCGACGGTTCGTCACACAGCTATAATATTGTTTGGATCGTACAACAGAGGGCGGTCCAGACGCGGCCCCGGGGCGGGTGTCAGCTCCGGGTCCCGACCCGACAGCGCCGGATGCTCTCCTCCCGGCCCGGCGGCGCCGGCGGCGGCGCGCGCGAGCAGCACTGGCGGGTCCCGAGCCCCGGCTGTCGGCGCGTCCCCGGACCCGCTATATTCGGATAACGTATGGATGTATCCCGGTCGGTTAGGCGTCACATCCGCAGCGATAATATTGTATAGCAAATCCAAAACCGTTAAACAGTACACCGGATTACCCATGCGTGAGCAGAAACCCATGAACGACACAATATCGAACGGGGTATCGACCGATGTTCGGGCTTGAGAACGCGACCGGCGTCGAGGGGGCGGTCCTCGTCATCGGTGTCGTCCTGGCCGAGGCGGTTCTCCTGTACGTCGGGTACGGGCTCCTCGAACGGCTGCTGGGGCCGGCGCTGGTCGACGTACTCAGAGGGGACTGACAATGGAGCTATTCGGTGTCGCGCTCTCGTTGCTGGCGCTGTTTGCCGGATTCGGCGTGCTGATCGGGCTCCTCTTCGGCTTCTTCGGCATGGGGGGCTCGTTCCTGGTCACGCCTGCACTGATCGTGATGGGCTACGACACCAGCGTCGCGGTCGCCTCCGGGCTCGCGTTCGTGTTCGCCACGTCGGTGATCGCGACGCTCAAACACCGGGATCTGGGTCAGGTCGACTACAAGCTCGGCGTGCTCATGATCGCCGGGACGACCGCGGGGATCGAGGTCGGGAAAGTCGGGCTCCACTGGCTCGAGGGGCTCGGGCTCGCGAACACCGTCGTCAGCGTCGTCTACATCGGCCTGCTCGGCGGCATCGGCGTGTTCATCACCTACACCGCGGTGCGGGGTGGCGGTGGCGGCATCAGCCACGACGCCGAGGCGGAGGCCGACGCCGACGACATCCCCGACATCGCGAAGACGATCCAGTCCTACCGGGTCCCGCCGATGATGCGCCTCCGTGGCGGGATCAGGGTCTCCCTGTGGATGATCCTCGGGGTCGCGTTCGCGACGGGCCTGCTCTCCGGCTTCCTCGGGGTCGGCGGCGGGTTCATCCGGATGCCCGCGCTGTTTTATCTCATCGGCGTGCCGGTCCCCATCGCGGTCGGGACCGACCTCTTCGAGATCGTCTTCTCGGGCGGGATCGGGAGCTTCCTGTACGCCATCGACGGCGCGGTCGACCTCACCATCGTCGTCCCGCTTCTGGCCGGGAGCGCGCTCGGTGCCCGCCTGGGTGCCGCCGCGACCAGTATCGTCGACGAGGACGAGATCAAGGTGTACTTCGGCGTGATGCTCCTGCTCGGGGCAGTGGCCGTCGCCGTCCGCGAGATAGGCGGGCTCATCGACGCGCCCGTCCTCCAGCTCGTCTCGCTCGTGATCATCCTCGGGGCGGCCGCGCTCGTCTCCGGCGCCGTCGTCGTCAGCTCCGTCCGCGAACTGCGGGCCGAGACGACCACACCGACCCGCGCCCCCGACTGACCGTTCGGCCGCCGGGAACCGGCGCAATTGTGCGGGTTCCACACAAGTCTTTTAACGACCCGCCCCGTACGCGGGGTTAATGCCGGATTCGATGTCAGAGCAACTCCAGCGGGACATGGTGTGTGAGGGGCTTCTCGAGTGTTTCCACGGGCTCAAACAGCTCGACAGGGAGTGTTTCGAGACGCTCGTGGAGGCCGACGACCCGCTGACCGTCGACGAGGTCGCCGAGCAGGTCGACCGCGAACGCTCGACCGCCTACCGGGCCATCCAGCGGCTGCTTCAGGCGGGGTTCATCCAGAAGGAACAGGTCAACTACGACCAGGGCGGCTACTACCACGTCTACCGGCCCACCGACCCCGAGAAGATCGCCGACGACATGCAGCGCCTGCTCAACGACTGGTACGCCAAGATGGGCCAGCTGATCCAGGAGTTCGAGACCAAATACGGGCAACGCGAGCGCTCCGCCCCGCCCGCCGAGAGCTGAGCCGACTGTCTGTCTCCCTCTCCGGCCTCTCTGTCCCGTTGTGAACGCTCCACAGTTCACGCTGGGCCGCTTTATTTTGCACAATACACACACAACCACTGCCAGCCGGCAGCGAACGGGACCGACACCGTCTCACGTCACACACCCTGCGGTCGCCGTTTTCTATCGGCCAGTCCAACCCGTCTGGACGAGCGTCCATATCCGTCGGGTAGCGGGCGGACTCCGGAGCGCCCGTGCACCCGTCTCGCGCTACGTAAACTAGGCGCTGACGCGTATAAGTCCCCGTAGTACGGCCCTCGAAAGTGAGAACCGTGCGACGGCTTATCGGTGGTGTGTTTTTAGTACTTGATACATGACCGCCACAGTCTCACTCGCCGTCGCGGGCTGGGTGGCGTTGCTCCCGCCGGAGCTCGCGAGCCGCGCACAGTTCGGCTGGACGATCAGCGTACACATCCTCTTCGCGGCGCTGTCGGTCGGGCTCGCGCCCTTCATCGTCTACTTCACCTGGAAGGCCGTCAGGACCGGCGACGAGCGGTTCGCCAGGCTGCGCTCGTTCTGGACGAAAGTCTTCGCCGTCGGGTTCGTCATGGGGACGGTCACCGGCATCCCGATGAGCTTCCAGTTCGGGACGAACTTCCCGCGGTTCGCGGAGGTCGCGGGGGAACTGATCGGGGGGCCGCTGGCCTTCGAGGCGAAGATGGCCTTCTTCCTCGAGGCGGTTTTCCTCGGGGTGTTGCTGTTCGGACGCGAGCGGGTCAGCGACCGGACGTACGTCCTCTCGGCGGTGCTGGTCGGTGTCGGCGCGTGGCTGTCCGGCTTCTGGATCCTGGTGGTCAACGCCTGGATGCAGACCCCGCAGGGCTTCGAACTGGTCGCGCGCAACGGGATGGACGTCGCCGTGCTGACCGACCCGGTGGCCGCCTTCCTGACCCCGCGGCTGTCCTGGATGTACGTCCACATGGTCAACGCGTCGGTGATCTCCGTCGCGCTGCTCGTGGGGGGCGTCTCGGCGTACGTCGTCTGGAAGAAACGCGACGCCGCGGCGTGGCGCACCGCCCTGAAGATCGCCGTGCTCGTCCTCGTCGTGTCGGCGCCGCTGCAGGCGGTCCACGGCGACGCCTACGGCCGCCACGTCGAGGACACCCAGCCCCAGAAGTTCGCCGCCATGGAGGCCCACTACGAGACCGGGCAGGCCGACCTCCACCTCTTCGCCGTCCCCCGCGACCCGAGCGCGCTGACCGACCCGCGTGCCGAGAACCTCTTCACTATCAGCCTCCCGGGGCTCGGGTCGTTTCTCGCCAGCGGCGGGGACGCCAGCGCCGAGGTCCTCGGGCTGAACGAGTACGAGCAGAACCCGCCGGTCGCGCTCGTCTTCTGGTCGTTCCGGGCCATGGTCGGGCTCGGCTTCCTGTTCATCGGGCTCGCGCTGTGGGGGGCCTGGCGCCTCTACAGGGGACGGCTCGCCGACAGCGACCGGTTCCTGAAGGCGATGATGGTCACCTCGCCACTCGGCTACGGCGCCCTGCTGACCGGCTGGTACGTCACGGAGATCGGCCGCCAGCCGTGGGTGATCCAGGACGTGCTGAAGACGAGCGAGGCGGTCTCCCGGTCGCTGACGTCGTTCGAGGCGACGGCGACGCTCGTCGGCTTCGTCGTCGTCTACGTCGCCCTGATCGCCGCCGCCCTGCTCGTCCTGAAGTGGCTGGTCGAGGAGGAACTCGCCGAACTGGGGGCCGTCGACCCGCCGAACGCCGGCCGCGACTACCTCCCCTGGGTGGGTGGCGATGACTGACCTGCTCCCCGTCGACGGCTACCTCGTCGAGTCGCTGCCGGAGGTGTGGTTCGCTGTCGTCGTCTTCGCGCTCGGGATGTACGTCGTGCTGGACGGGTTCGACTTCGGTATCGGCATGTTGTACGCGACCCGCGAGGAGGAGGACCGGGAGACGCTGCTCGCGGCCTTCGGCCCGGTCTGGGACGCCAACGAGGTGTGGCTGGTCGCCTTCGGGACGATGCTGCTGGCGGCGTTCCCGCCGGTGTACTCCCGGCTGCTCGCCGACAACTACCTCCTGGTGACCGGGTTCGTCCTGGCGTTGCTGTTCCGGGGCGTCGCGCCGGAGCTACGCGAGCAACGCGAGGACGAG
Source organism: Salinirussus salinus (assembly GCF_009831455.1). Lineage (NCBI taxonomy): Archaea > Methanobacteriati > Methanobacteriota > Halobacteria > Halobacteriales > Haloarculaceae > Salinirussus > Salinirussus salinus. The sequence continues at coordinate 299,930 of NZ_WOWO01000003.1, forward strand.
GACTGGCAGCGGGCCTTCGACCGCCTGTTCGTCGCGGGGAGTACGCTCGCGCCGCTCCTGTTCGGCGTCCTCGCCGGCCGGTGGGTCTTCGACGTGCCGGCGCTGTCGGCCCCGGCGCTTTTGACCGGCGTCGGGCTCGTCGCCGTCTCGGTCGCCACCGGCGCCGCCTTCCTGGCCGCGAAGACCGAGCCGGCCCTCGCCGCCGAGCTGCGCGACTACGGCGTCCTCGCCACGCTTGGCTACCTCGGCGGCGTGGTCGCGCTCCTGGCAACCGTCGTCGCGACCGACGCCGGCGGGGCCGCCGGGACGGTGCTCTCGGCGCCGGCCGCCGCGGTCGTCGGGCTCTCCGTGCTCGCGGGGCTGGTCGGGGTGGTCCTGGCCCGCCGCGGCCAGTACCGCCGGTGGCTCGCGAGCGCGCTGGCGCTGCCCGCGCTGTTGAGCGTCCTGCTCGGCCTGTTGCTGTACCCGCAGGTCTACCCGCCGACCGGCCTGACCGTCCGGGCGGCGGTCGTCTCCCCCCTCGCGCTCAACCTCGTCACCGTCATGGGGCTGCCGGTGCTCCTGCTCGTGCTCTGGTACTTCAAGTTCCTCTACGGCGTCTTCAGCGGTCCGGTGAGCGGCTCCTACGGCGGCTGAGGGCCGTGGCGACTGCGCGGCCACGCGGGGAGCGGCGCTATCCCGCCGGGGAAGTCACACCCGGGTGCGTCGCCGGCGCCGGCCGGCGGGCTACCGGTCCCGCTGGAGCCGGCCGGGCACCCACTCGCCGTCGAACTCCTCGTGGATGAACTCGCGGGCGTCGGCGCCGGCGTAGGTCGCCACACACTGGCCGTCGCCCTCGAGATAGTACTTGTCGGTGGTCAGCCCCTCCAGGCCGACCGGGCCGCGGGCGTGGACCTTGCCGGTGGAGATGCCGACCTCGGCACCCAGCCCGTACCGGTAGCCGTCGGCGAACCGCGTCGAGGCGTTGTGGAAGACGCTCGCCGCGTCGACCCCCTGCATGAACGCCCGGGCGCGCTCGCTGTCCTCCGTCAGGACCGACTCGGTGTGCTTCGAGCCGTAGGTGTTGACGTGGTCGATGGCCTCGTAGACGTCACCGACGACGCCGATGGCGAGTTCGAGGTCGCCGTACTCGGTCGCCCAGTCGTCGTCGGTGACGGGGTCGATATCGACGACCTCGCGGGTGGCCGCGTCCCCCCGGAGGGTCACCCCGGCGGCCTCGTAGCGGTCGACGACAGCGGGGAGGAACTCCTCGGCGACGGCCTCGTGGACCAGCAGGGTCTCGACGGCGTTGCAGACCGCCGGGTACTGGACCTTCGCGTCGAGGGCCACGTCGCCGGCAAGCTCGAGGTCGGCGGCCTCGTCGACGTAGACGTGACAGACCCCCTCGGTGTGTCCAAGCACCGGGATCTGGGTGTTGTCCTGGACGTAGCTGACAAACTCCGAGGAGCCACGGGGCATCACCAGGTCGACGGCGTCGTCCATCTCGAGCACCCTGTCGACGGCCTCGTGGGCCTCGATGAGCTGTGCCCACCCCTCGGGGATGGCCTCGACCGTCGCGACCGCCTCGACGACGGTCCGGTAGAGCTCCCGGTTCGTCTCGCTGGCCTCGCTGCCACCCTTGAGGATGACCGCGTTGCCCGACTTCAGCGCGAGCGCGGCGATCTGGACCAGCGCGTCCGGCCGGGACTCGAAGATGGTTCCGACGACGCCGATGGGGACCGAGACCCGGTAGAGCTCGAGCCCGTCGTCCAGCCGGCGCGCAGTGAGGGTGCGGTCGAGCGGGTCGGCCTGGTCGGCGACGCTCTCGACCATCTCGGCGATCCCCTCGAGCTTCTCGCCGTCGAGTTTCAGCCGGTCGACCAGCGCCTGAGTGTACTCGCCCTCGGCGAGCAGCGTCTCGGCCTCCGCGACGTCCTCTTCGTTGGCCGCCAGGACCGCCTCCTCGTTGGCCCGGAGCGCGTCGGCGACCGCCCGGAGCGCCTCGTTGCGGGCGGTCTCGTCGACGTTGGCCAGCCTGAGCGCGGCCTGCTGGGCCGCGTCGACCTGTGTTTCGGTGTCGGTGTCATTCATCGCTCTCACTCTCCTTGGGGACGAATACCGTCCCGACGGGCTTGGACGCAACGATCCGCTCCAGTACGTCCCGCTCCTGGGAGCTGGCGATCACTGCCGGGACGCCGCTCTGGCTGACGTCTCTGGCCCCCTCCACCTTCGTCTGGATGCCGCCGAACTCGGCGTCGGTGTCCCCGCCGACCGCTCGCTGGACCGCGTCGTAGTTGTCGCCGACCGCGGTGATCAGCTCCGCGTCCGGGTCCTCCTTCGGGTTGCTGGTGTAGACGCCCCCGACGTCGGTGAGCGTCACCAGCAGGTCGGCGTCGACGCCGATGGCCACCGAGGCCGAGAGCATGTCGTTGTCGCCGATCCGTATCTCGTCGGTCGCGACGGCGTCGTTCTCGTTGACGACCGGCACGACCCCCCACTCGAACAGCGTCTCGACCGTGTTGCGGACGTTCTGGAACCGCTCGGGGGTCTCCAGGTCGTCCTCGGTCAGCAGCATCTGGGCGACCCGCTGGTCGTACCGGCCGAAGCTGGCGGTGTAGCCGGCCATCAGGTCGCTCTGGCCGACCGTCGACAGCGCCTGGCTGGCGACCACCGAGTCGGTCGGCTCGTCGATCCGCCCCCGGCCCGCCCCGACCGCGCCCGAGGAGACCAGCAGGACCTCGATGCCGCGCTCGCGCAGGTCCATCACGTCGGTGACCAGCTTGTCGAGTTTCACCCTGTCGAGCTTGGAGTCGCCGTCGGTCAGCGAGTTCGTGCCGGCCTTGACCACCACCCGTCCGGCGGCGGCCGCCCGCTCGCGGGCCGCGGTCTCGACCGGCTCGGGCACCGACTCGACCGCTGCGGCCCCCTCACTCATCCTCGAACCCCTCCGCGAGTTCCCGCGAGCGCCGGGCCGCGGCCTCGACCGCGCCGGCGAACTCCGTCTGGACGTCGCTGTCCCACAGCAGCTCCATCCCCTCGATGGTGGTCCCGTTGGGCGAGCAGACCGCGTCGATCAGCTCGTCGACCGACCGGTCGTCCCGGAGCACCGTCTCGGCGGCCCCGCGGAACGTCTGTGCCGCGAGCAGCTCGGCCTCTTCGGGGTCGAGTCCCCCGTCGACCCCCGCCTGTTTCATCGCCTCGACCAGGTAGAACACAAAGGCCGGCCCGGAGCCGTTGACCGCCGTGGCGGTGTCCATCAGCGACTCCTCGACCTCGACGAACTCACCGACGGCGTCCAGCAGCGCCCGGACCTCGTCGGTCACCGGCCCCGCGACGGCGGCCGCCATGTGGCCGGTCTCGGCTGCCAGGTTGGGCATCACGCGGACCACCGTCGCGTCTGTCCGGGCCGCGACGTACTCCCGGGCGACCCCGGCCGCGAAGGTGAGCAGCGTCTGCTCCGGCCGCAACTCTAAGTCCTCCAGAACCGCGTCGACCACGCTCGGCTTGACCGCCAGCACCACCAGGTCCGCCTCCCGGGCCGCTGCGAGGTCGGTCGTCGTCTCCTCGGCCGCCGACTCGACTGCCGCCAGCGCCTCCGGGTCCGCGTCCACCGCTGTCACGGTGTACTGGCCGGCGCTTGCCAGCCCGGTCACGAACGCTCCGCCCATGTTTCCGACGCCGATCACGCTTACGTGTCCCATCGTATGCCACCGCAGAACACTGAGCGACATACCAACTGCGATACGCGGCCGCCCGGACGCCGCCGCCGGCCGCGGCGACGCCGGCCGCTCGCGTTCTGTATCGCGACATACGATTTATGAGTGCGCGACCCCGCCACGCGCCGTGCTTATACGAATCCGTCGCAAACGGCGGGTATGGTCGAGAACGTCGCGGGCGAGATGGCGGAGCTGGAGCCCGAGGACTTCCACCTGCTGTCGGGGGTCGAGCAGGGGATGCGCTTCTCGGAGTGGGTCGCCCGCGAGAAGCTGCCGAACTTTTCCCGGCTCACCGCCGAGGACGTCGACTACCGGCTGGACCGGTGTGAGCGCCGCGGGCTGGTCGAGCGCAAGACCATCCAGTATGAGGGCTTCCGGCTCACCTTCGAGGGGTACGACGCGCTCGCTCTCCACACCTTCGCCGAGCGCGAGACCATCGAGGGCGTCGGCGCCCCCCTGGGCGTGGGCAAGGAGAGCGACGTCTACGAGGTCCGGTCGTACAAGCCGCTCGCACTCAAATTCCACCGGGAGGGGTACACCAACTTCCGGGAGGTGATGCGCGAGCGGGAGTACACGGCCGACCGCGAGCACGTCTCCTGGCTGTACACCGCCCGCAAGGCCGCCGAGCGGGAGTACGACGCGCTGGAGACGGTCTACCCCGAGGTGTCGGTCCCCCGGCCGGTCGACCATAACCGCCACGCCGTCGTGATGGAGCGGATCGAGGGCGTGGAGCTGGCAAACGCCGCCCTCGAGCCCGGCCAGGCCGTCCCCGTGCTGGACCTCGTTCTGGAGGAGATGGCCGCCGCATACGACGCCGGTTACGTCCACGCGGACATGAGCGAGTACAACGTCTTCGTCAACAGAGAGGGGGTCACGGTCTTCGACTGGCCCCAGGCCGTCCCCACAGACCACGAGAACAGCGACGAACTCCTCGAACGCGACGTCGCGAACATCGTCGGTTACTTCCAGCGCAAACACCCTTCCCGGCTGGGCGAGGTCGACGCCGCGGCGCTGGCCGATGCACTCGCTGCTGACGACTTCTCCTCGGTCCGGGCCTTTGAGGCCTGAAGCGGTCGATTTCACTCACTTCGGCTATTCCCTGCTCGCGGGGGCGTCGGTAGCGATAAACCACATGCCGCGATATCGAATCTGCGCCGGCGGGCACAGCGTTCGCGAACACAGTCCGAAGCCCTTTTGCCCGAAAGCGGGGAAGGGAGGGTAACTCGCTGGGACGCGGGCGCCAGCGGGCACCTGCCTGTGCAGGTCGGGATGTGACCGGCGAGGCCTCCGGTCTCGTGGAGGCGGCGACCGCCGCCGGGTTGAACCACGCAAGGCCCGCACGCCAACCATGACACGCAGCGCATACTCGCACATCCGGGAAGCCTGGCAGGACCCGGACGACGGCAAACTCGCTGAACTGCAGTGGCAACGACAGCAGGAGTGGCGCGACCAGGGGTCGGTCGTCCGCATCGACCGCCCCACCCGGCTGGACCGGGCCCGGTCGCTCGGCTACAAGGCCAAACAGGGCGTGGTCGTCGCGCGCGTCTCCGTCCGGAAGGGCGGTGCGCGCAAGCAACGGTTCACGGCCGGCCGCCGCTCCAAGCGCCAGGGCGTGACCCGGATCACCCGCCGGAAGAACATCCAGCGCGTCGCCGAGGAGCGGTGTGCCCGGGTCTACCCCAACCTCCGGGTGCTCAACAGCTACTCCGTCGGCCAGGACGGCCGCCAGAAGTGGCACGAGGTCATCCTGGTCGACCCGAACCACCCCGCCATCGAGAACGACGACGACCTCTCGTGGATCTGCGACGACGACCACTCCGGCCGGGCCCTGCGCGGGCTCACCAGCGCCGGCAAGCAGAACCGCGGCATGGGCTCGCGGGGCAAGGGCACCGAACACACCCGCCCCAGCGTCCACGGCAACAAGGGCCGCGGGAAGTAACCGCTCTCGGCGCTCTCCGACCGATTTTCCCCCGATTTCCCCGCAGCCAGCTCCGGCTACGCTGCCGTCTTCGACGTCGCTCCGAAGCCAGTCTCGTCCCCCGGACCTGATTTGATATCGTGACATGGAGTGTATCACCACCGCGGTGTCTCCGTCCACCCCGGTCCGGTGACGTCGCTGTGCCGGGGCCGCGTGGCCGGCGCGGTGTGACTAGTATGTGGTTATATTCCTATTACGATTAATATTTACACGAGGCGGGACACCGTCCGGGTATGCCGCATGGCATGGACGTCGACGGCGACCCCGAAGAGCTGTCGACATACGAGTGTCTCCGCTGTGGCGACATCGTCGAATCGCGCTCGCACCCCGGCACCTGCGACTGTGGTGGGGAGTACCAGAACCGGGCGAAATCGCTCGAGTAGCCGGACAAGACAGTATGGCTTCAGAGAACACCGCTACAGCGGCGAGCACGGACGCCGAGGTCGCTGACGAGCCCGAATCCGCGCTCGAAACCGCCCGCCGCCAGCTCAACAAGGCTGCCTCGCTCATTGACGCCGACCCGAACGTCGTCGGGCGACTCAACTACCCGGCGTCGGTCCACGAGGTGACGATCCCGCTGGAACGTGACGACGGGACCGTCGAGATGTACCGGGGGTACCGCGCCCACCACGACGGCGTCCGCGGCCCGTACAAGGGCGGGCTGCGGTACCACCCCGACGTCACCCGCGAGGAGTCGATCGGGCTGGCGATGTGGATGACCTGGAAGTGTGCCGTGATGGACCTGCCCTTCGGCGGCGCGAAGGGCGGGGTCGTCGTCGACCCCAAGGAGCTCAGCGACGCCGAGATGGAGCGGCTGACCCGCCGCTTCGCCAACGAGATCCGGAACCTCATCGGGCCGATGACCGACATCCCCGCGCCGGACATGGGTACCGACGCCCAGACGATGGCCTGGATCATGGACGCCTACAGCGTCCAGGAGGCGGAGACGATCCCCGGCGTCGTCACGGGCAAGCCGCCGGTCATCGGCGGCAGCGAGGGCCGCGAGGAGGCGCCGGGCCGGAGCGTCGCCATCGTCAGCCGCGAACTCTGCGAGTATCTGGACCGCTCGCTCGCGGACACCACCGTCGCCGTTCAGGGCTACGGAAGCGTCGGCGGCAACGCCGCCCGCCTGCTCGACGAGTGGGGGGCCGACGTCGTCGCCGTCAGCGACGTCAACGGCGCGGCCTACGACCCCGACGGCCTCGAGACGGCGTCGATCCCGCTGCACGACGAGGTGCCCGGGGCCGTGACCGACTACGGCGAGCAGACGCTCACCAACGCCGACATCCTTGAGCTGGACGTCGACCTGCTGGTCCCCGCGGCCGTCGGCAACGTGATCACCGAGGCCAACGTCGACGACGTCCGCGCGGACATGGTCGTCGAGGGGGCGAACGGCCCCATCACGTTCGGCGCCGACGCGGTCCTGGCCGAGCGCGGGATTCCCGTCGTCCCCGATATCCTGGCGAACGCCGGCGGCGTGACGGTCAGCTACTTCGAGTGGCTCCAGGACATCAACCGCCGGTCGTGGTCGCGCCAGCGGGTCAACGAGGAACTCGAAGCCGAGATGCTCGACGCCTGGAACGACGTACGCCGGGAAGTCGACGACCGCGGGGTCACCTGGCGCGACGCGACGTACATCGTCGCGCTCTCCCGGATCGTGGACGCCCACGAAAAGCGCGGGCTGTGGCCCTGAGTGCGGGCTTTTGGGTTCGTATGCTGGAGACACCTCGCTACGCTCGGTGTCTGCCTACTCGCGGCTCCTGACGTCGCCGCTCGCTTTTGGAGACGCCTCACTCCGTTCGGCGTCTCCCTGCTCACGGCTCCCGCTGGTCGCCGTTCGCGTTCTGGAGGCCTTCGCTACGCTCAGGCCTCCCTACTCCTCGAACACCGCCGCGAGCACCTTCCGCTCGGCGGTCCGAAGGTGCTGGTGGTAGGTCGACGGCGAGATGTCCATCGACTCGGCCAGCTCCTCCCCGGAGACGTCACGCGGCCAGTCGAAAAAGCCCCCGAGATACGCCTTCCGGATGGCGAGTTCCTGGCGGGCGGTCAGCGACTCCTCGATATCCGCGACCAGATCCCGTTTGGTCTGTTCGGGCCGCTCGTGTTCCCGGCGGGCGACCAGCTCCGTCGAGGGGTACCGCTCGGCCAGGTGTTCGACGACCGTCCGCGGGTCCGCGCTGGCGGGCAGTTCGAGCGTGACCCGCACGCCCGTCGGGCTGGCCGTGATGGCGTCGGTTTCGGCCCCGCGCTCGGCCAGCGCCGAGACGACCGGCGGGGAGTCGACGACGAACTCGAAGACGCTGCCCGACTCGCCGTCGCTGACGTGGCTGGCGTTCCCGACGCGGTCGGCCGACTCGGCGGCCGCGACCACCCGCTCGGGCTCGGCGGTCTCGGCCACGAACAGCATCACGACCGAGCCGTCGTCCTCGTACAGCGTCCCCTCGTAGGAAAGCGTGCAGTCCAGCCGGCGGGCGACGTCGCCGAAAAAGAGCTCGTCGGCGGCCATCGACACCTCCATCTCGATGACGCGGTCGGTCGCGAGGATGCGCCGGCCCTCGATGGCGTTTATCGCCGTCGACGCGAACTGTGCCAGCACCCGCAACACCGCGAGTTCGCGCTCGTCGAAGACGTTCGGGTCCTCGGCGTAGACGACCAGAACACCGTACTCGGTGTCGCCGTAGACGAGCGGGAAGGCCGCGAGCGCGCCCCCCGAGGAAAGCGCACAGCGGTGGACGGCGGCCAGTCCGTCCCCGTCCGGGGCGTCGGCGACCTGGAGGTCTCCGGTCCTGACGGCCCGGACCGCGGGGTCGGACCCATCGAGGTCGGCGGTCGCGTTCTCCGGGAGGGCGACGCCGTCACCGACCGCCGCCGGCACCAGCGTCTCGGTCCGCAGGTCGACCCGGCCGACCCAGGCGCCGGTGTAGGCGTCGACCTCGGCCAGCCGCTCGCAGACCGCCCGCTCGGTCTCCTCTCTGGAGTTTGCCTGCAGGACTGCCTCCGTGACGGCGTGTACCAGCCCGTCGATCCGGGACATCAGGTGCTCGAGTTCGCGGCGCTTCTCGCGGGCCCGCAGCTCCGCCAGCTTCCGCTGGGTGATGTCGATGTGCGCGACGACGACGCTGCCGGTCTCGTGCTCGGGCAGTGCGGCTGCCCGCATCAGAAACCAGTGTTTCTCCGCCTCGGAGTGACAGGGGTACTCCAGCGTGAAGACGTCCTGCTCGCCCTCGATGACCGCCTCCAGCCCCGCCAGCGCCCGCGCGGCGTCCTCGTCGGTCGAGACGTCCATCGAGTCGAAGTAGTTGGTCCCGACCATCTCCCCCGGCTGTCCACCGATCCCGGCGAACTCCCGCCACGCGCGGTTGGTGAAGAGGATCGTCCCCTCCCGGTCCAGCACCGCGATGTTAAACGGCAGGGTGTCGAGAGTGAGGCGGGCGAGGGAGTCTTGCTGGATCATATCAGCACCGTGGCTTGTACGGATCGGGGCCGGACTTCGTATAAAGGTGCCGGGCTGAACGCCGGTGTCCGGCTCCCGCCTCCCGGTTCACTCCCAGTTGTGTAACGCGTCCCGGAAGACCGCCGCCACGTCGTCGGCGGTCACGGGCCGGGGGTTACACCGGAGCAGCCGCTGCTGGGTGTCGACGGTCTGCTCGGCCAGCCACCTCACCTCGTCCTCCGTGATGCCCGCGAGGTCGTGCAGCCCGCTCGGGAGGACACCCAGGTCCTGCTGGAGCCGGAGGAACTCCTCGCGGGCCCGGTCGGCGGCCGCGCGGGTCCCCAGCCCGTCGGTGTTCGCACCCAGCAGCTCCGCCAGTGCCGCGAACCGCTCGGGGTCGCTGGCCACGTTGTAGCCGAGCGTGCTCGCCGGCGTCAGGACGGCGATGGTCTCGCCGTGGTAGGTGTGATGCCTGTTTCCGACGGGGTAGGCCATCGCGTGACAGAGGCTCGCCCCCGCGGTCAGCCCCGCGATGGCGCCGTACAGCGCCCCCTTCAGCATCGCCGTCCGTGCCTCGAGGTCGTCGCCGTTGTTGACCGCCCGCCGGACGTTGCCCGAGAGCAACTCGATGGCGCGCTCGCTGAACAGCTCGGTGAAGCCGGTCCGGCCGGCGTAGACCGGCCGGTCCGCCGGGTCCGCTGGCCGCAGCAGGTCGTCGAAGGCGTGAGTCGTGTACCCCTCCATCGCGTGGCCCAGCGCGTCCATCGCGGTCCGGGCGGTGATGTCGGGCGGTAGTGACGTGGTCAGCGTCGGGTCCAGCACGGCGGCGTCCGCGCGGACGTTGGGGCTGGAGATCCCCTCCTTGATCTCTTTCTCCTCGACGGAGAGGATCGCCACCGGGGAGATCTCCGAGCCGGTCCCCGCCGTGGTCGGCAACAACACGAGCGGCGGGCCGCTCTCTGTCAGGTCTTCGCCCGCGCCGGTCGGCTCCGCGACGTAATCGAGCGGCGACCCGCCGTTGGCCACGACCGCCCGCGTCGCCTTCGCGGTGTCCATGCAACTGCCCCCGCCCAGTCCGACGTAGAAGTCGTAGCCGCCGCCCCCACCGCCTCCGTCTCCGCCCTCGTCCCCGTCGCCGGCGCCCCCTTCCTCGCGCACGAACGCGAGACACGTCTCCACGTCCGCGAGCGATGGCTCGCGCGTGCACCCGTCGTAGACGTCGATGTCGAAGCCCGCGTCCTCGATGGCATCGGTGACCCGGTCGGCGTGGCCCAGGCCGACGAGCGTTCCGTCGGTGACGACCAGCCCCCGGTCGCCGGCCCCGACCCCCAGCGACCGCAGCTGGTGGCCAAGCTCCTCGACGGCGCGCGCCCCGACGCGGATCTCCGGCATCCGGACGTTCCAGACGGTTTCGGGCTCCAGTTCGTGGGGCGAGGCCGAGACCGACCGCTCGTAGCTCATCGGCTCCCCTCCGCGTGGTGTGACATGTCCAGACCAGTTCGTGAGCCCGCGTAATAAACGCCGGCCCGACCCCCGGCCTCACCTCTCCTCGGGCTCACGCCCCCCATGCGCGGTACGCGAGCGGTTCACTCCGCTCCCCCTCGCTGCTCACGGCTCGCTACGCTCGCCGTTCGCTATTGGAGACGCCTCACTCCGTTCGGCGTCTCTCTGCTCGCGGCTCCTGCCGTCGCCGCTCGCATATTGGAGGCCTCGGTCGCTGCGCTCCCTGCGGTCTCCCTACTCCTCGACGACCTCGATCCCGCGGTTGTTCACGGCCGCGGGGTCGAGTCCGACCTCCTCGAGGAACTGCTTGTACTCGCGCTCGCACTGCTCGGCGTCTTTCTGGCGGTCGCTGGCCCGGTCACACAGCGCCACCAGGTCCTCGGGTACCTCGTTGGTGTGGACGATCCAGTGGTTGATCAGGTCCGAGAGCCGCCGGATTGGGGAGGTGAAGTGGCCGTAGATCTCGAAGTTCAGGGCGTGGTGGCCGCCGAAGGGGTCGTTCATGTACTGGGCGCGGGGCATCACCTTCATCACCGCCCACTGGATGCTGTCGAGCTGGCGCTCGGGGGCCTGTTCGAGCGTGGCGTTGACGGCCTTCCGGGGGTCGTCCCAGGCGCTGCCCGGGATCGAGACGCCGTCGAGCTCCTGGATCTCCTGGAGGGCCTCGTCCCACTCCTCGGGGCTCGGCTGGGGGTGGACCCGGTACATCGCCTCGACCCCCCGGTCCCACATCAGCTCGTGGGTGACCGCCTTGTTGGCCTTCAGCATGCACTCCTCGATGATGGTGTGCGCGCGGTCCCGCTTGGGGTTCAACACCAGAGAGCCCTCCTCCTTGCGCTGCTCGTGCATCCGGTCGGCCAGCTCCCAGACCAGTTCGGTCTTCTCCGCCAGGTCGACCGACTCGTCTTCCAGCAGGTCGCCCGCGGTGTCGGGCTCGTCCAGCAGCCGTTCGGCCTCCGTGTAGGTCAGCCGCGCGTCGCTTCTGATGACGGACTTGTAGATGTCGATGGACTCGTAGCCCAGGTCCTCCTCGTCGAGGTGCATCTCCACGGTGTGTGCCAGCCGGTCCTCGTTTGGAACGAGCGAACAGACCGTCTCCGCCAGCACCGGCGGGAGCATGTGGACGGTGTAGGCCGGCAGGTACACGGTATTGGCGCGCTCGACGGCCGACTCCCACATCGCCGTGTCGGGGGTCACGTAGTGGGTCACGTCCGCGATGTGGACCCAGAGGACGTACTCCCCGTCGCGGCGCTCGACGGAGATGGCGTCGTCGAAATCCTGGGCGTCGACGGGGTCGGTCGTCCACGTCGTCAGCTCGCGCAGGTCCTCCCGGTCGTCGACCTCCGCCTCGATCTCCGCGCCGACCTCCTCGGTACGGGCCTTCGCCTCCTCGAGAACCTCCGCCGGGAAGCCGTCCGGGATGGAGAACTTCTCGAAGAGTTCCTCGCGCTTGTTCTCGATGTGGCGGGCGAGCTCGGGGTCTATCTCGACCGGCCCCTGCCCCTCGATGGTCCCGGCCGCCGCCTGGTCGTCGCGCTCTTCCTGCTCGGTGTCGCTCATGTCACCCGGTAGGCGGAGCCGGCAGTTAGTGGTGTCGGCGTGGCGAGGTCCGAGCGCAGCGAGGGCCTCGTGAAAGCGAGCGGCTCCTGCCGTCGCCGCTCGCGTTTCGGAGGCGCTCCCTGCGGTCGCGCCTCCCTACCGCTCGCGTTCGCCGGTCTCGGCCCCGTCGCTGAGTTCGGTGTACGCCGCCAGAAACTCCTCGCGGTCGGCCTCGCCGGCGCCGGCCTCGGTGAGCGTCTCCTCCAGCCCCTGGCGTGGCTGGTGGCAGTACTCGCCGTAACACTCCTTGCAGAGATACTCGAACTCCTTGCCGCGGCGCTCCCACCGGTTGCCGTCCTTGTCGTACTCGCGTGCCTTCGAGCGGGGGACGGATTCCCCGCACGCGATGCAGGTCACCTCCGTCCGGTCCGACCCCGAGCGCCACATGACTGCGGCTACGAACAGCCGGTATATGGGTTTGTTGGAACCGGCGGGGACGGCGACCTGCCGGCGCCCGGAGCGCCCGCGACACCGCCCCGCGTCCGGAGCGCTCCGGTGGTGGTAGCACTCCCGGGTAACACACCGGGTGCGCGTGCGAACGAGCCGTTTATCCGCCGCCCGCGCCACCCGTCGGTATGGACGTCAAATCGCGCCACCACCTCCGCTCGGACGCCGTCCGGGAGATCCGCGAGGCGCTCGCCGACCAGCTCGGGGTCGACCTCGAGGCGGACTCCTTCGAGAAGGTCGAACTCGAGGACGCCGACTGGGAGGTCGTCCTCGTCGACGGCGAGCCGCTGGTCTGTTACTTCGCGGGCGACCCGTTCCTGACGGTCAAGGGCGCGAACCGACACCCCCCCGAGAAGCGGACCGTCACCGTCGACGCCGGCGCCGTCCAGTTCGTCTCCGACGGCGCCGACGCCATGCGCCCCGGCATCGTCGCCGCCGACGAGTCCATCGCCGAAGGGGACCTGGTCGTCGTCGACGAGGAGAGCCACGGGAAGGTGCTCGCGGTCGGCCGGGCGCTGACTGACGGCGCCGACATGCTCGGCGAGGAGGGCCGGGTCGTCGAGTCGCTGCACCACGTCGGCGACGACCTCTTCGAGCTGACCGTTTAGTTCCCGTCGCCCCCGCTTTCCTCCGGTTCTGCACCCTCTTCGCGCTCTTCCGCCCGCTCCATCGCCATCTCGTAGCCCTCGCGGGCCAGGTCGTAGGTCTCTCGCAGGTCCGCGACCGGTGTCTCCGTGGCGTCGACCCGGAGGTCGTCGTAGAAGGGCCGCTCCTCGGGGCCGCGGTCGTCGGTCCGCCGGACCAGCAGCGCCGCGCTCTGTACGTGCAGGTCCTCGCGCTTGTCCCCGCCCTCCGCGTGGCCGGCTTCGAGCGCGTCGACCAGCCGGGTCGCGAGCGGCCGGTCCTCGTCGCGGCTGTCCTCGTAGGCTGCCGCGGTCTCCTCGACGACGCTCTCGCCGGTCAGGAGGTTACCCGCGACGGTGTAGCCGTCGCCGACGGTGTGGCCGAACCAGTCCCTGCACTCGGCGCCGGAGAAGGCGAACTCCCCGTCGCTGTCCACGCCGTGGAGCTGGCGCTGGCTGGCCTCCTCGTCAGCGTTCAGGAGCGACTGGAGGGCGTCCTCGACGGCCAGCCCGTCCGCCAGGTACTCGACGCCGCGCCGACCCAGCGAGACGTTGACGAAACTCTGGGTCGCGACCGCGCCGTGCTCGTTGGCGAACGGGCAGAGCGTCCCGACGGACGGGAGCCGGGTCGTGACGGCCACGCCGTAGCGGGTCTGCTGCTCGCCGTCCTCGTCCTCGTAGGGCTCGCGGACGCAGATGCTGAACGTCATGTGGCATGGTTGGCCGCGCCGGACAAAAAGCCGGCCGCCCTGGCGCGCGGGCCCGGCGCGGTCGGACCGTCCGTCGCCTGCGCTCCGCCGTCGACGTTCCGCCTGCCTGTCAGAAACGGGAACGACGAAATCAAGGGCTCGCCGCGTCGACGGTGGGGTAGTGAACGCGAACGACCGCGCGATCACCGCGCTGGTGATGCTCGCCCACGGGGCGGTCCACACCTACGAGCTCGCCATCCCGATCTTCGTGGTCGCCTGGATCGACCAGTTCGAGGTCATCTCGCTGGGCGTCGCGCAGCTGCCGGTCAACACCGCCACCGTCGGCGCCATGGTGACCGTCAGCTACGGCCTGTTCGGCGTCGGGGCACTGCCGGGCGGGGTGCTCGTCGACCGGCTGGGCTCCCGGCGGCTGATCAGCGCCTGCCTCGCCGGGATGGGCCTGTCCTACCTGTTGCTCGGCCTCGCCCCGAACATGCTGGTCATCGGACTCGCGCTGGTGGTCTGGGGCGTCGCAGCCAGCGTCTACCACCCCGCCGGCCTCTCGCTGATCAGCAAGGGCGTCCGCGAGCGGGGCACCGGCCTGGCCTACCACGGCATCGCGGGCAACCTCGGGATCGGCCTGGGCCCGCTGGTGGCCGCGCTCATGCTCGTGGTCGTCGACTGGCGGACCGTCGCGCTCGTGCTCGGCGCGCCCGCGCTGCTGGCGGCCCTCTACGCCGCCCGCGCGGACTTCGACGAGACCGCCGCCGTTGAACCCGTGGCTGACGGGGGCCAGGAAACGGGCGACGCCGACGACGCTGGCGGATCGAAAGCCGACGCCGGCGTCGACTCGCTGGGGGAGTTTCTCGCCGAGTCGAAACGGCTGTTCGCCGGCGTGTTCGTGCTCGTGTTCGTCGTCGTCATGTGCTCGGGGCTGTACTACCGGGGCGTGCTGACATTCCTGCCCGAACTCCTGCGCGGCCTGCCCGGCTTCGAGCCGGTGCCGGTCGGCTCGCTTCTGCCCGGCCCGGTGCGCGAGCTGCTGGGGGTCTCCGCGGAGGGCTCGCGCACCCTGAGCCCGGGCGACTACTTCTACTCCGGGCTGCTGCTGATGGGTGTGGTCGGGCAGTACGCCGGCGGGAAACTCAGCGACCGGATCCCCGTCGAGTACGGGCTGTCGGGGGCGTTCGCGGTCCTCGCCGTCCTCGCAGTGCTGTTCGTCCCCGTCTCGTCGATGGGTCTGGGACCGCTGTTGCTCTTTGGCCCCGTCCTCGGTATCTTCCTCTTCGTCGTCCAGCCGATGTACCAGGCGACGGTCGCGGAGTACACTCCGGCCGGCACGCGCGGGCTCTCGTATGGCTTCACCTACCTTGGCGTGTTCGGCGTCGGCGCCCTCGGCGGCGGCATCGCCGGCGCGCTGCTGGCCTTTGCCGACCCGACCGCGCTGTTTCTGACGCTTGCCGGCTTCGCGACTGTCGGCTCGCTCGTGGGGCTGACGCTCGCGCGGCTCCGGCGCCGAACCCGACCGACGGCGTGAGGCGCCCGCGGGTGACGGTGTCGCGTTCCCGCCGGATCCGTGCCGGAACGTGGCGGGTTACTGGCCAGCAGGCGCGTGTCTGACGTAAAGCCTAAGCGGGCAGCGACCGGGGCACACGGTATGGGACTTATGAGCAAGATCCTCGGCGAGAACGGGGGGGCCCGCGGGACCGAGGACTACGTCACGCTCGATGCCGGGGACGTCGAACTGGCCGACGTGGGCGCGGACACGCTGGTCCACATCGCCGACATCGGCGACAAATCCGACGTCGTGGACATCAAGGACGCCGTCTACGACGGTGACGTCGTCATCGCGGACATCACCCGCCACACCACCCAGGACCGGACGATGGAACACATCACGGACGAGCTCAAGCAGGTCGCCCGCGAGGTCGGCGGCGACATCGTCCAGAAGGACGACGACCAGCTCATCATCACGCCCGCCGGCGTCCAGATCAGCCGCGAGCGTCTCGGGCGGTAGCTCCGGACCGCAACCCTACCTCCGGCGGTTTCTCTTCACGCCGATCCCGACAGACATACGGTCCCGCGCCCGGCAGTCGATCCCATGTCGAGATTCAGCGTCGACGGCCGGAACGCGATCGTCACGGGGGCAAGCCAGGGGATCGGGAAGGGGATCGCCGAACGCCTCGCCGAGGCGGGCGCGAACGTCGCCATCTGCTCGCGGGCACAGGAGCGGGTCGACCCCGTCGCCGAGGCCATCGAGGAGGAGGGCGGGACCGCCTTCGCCATGGAGTGTAACGTCCGGGACGCCGACGCCGTCGAGGAGTTCGTCGACGCGACCGTCGAGGAGTTCGGCGGCGTCGACCTGCTCGTGAACAACGCCGGCGGGGAGTTCGTCGCCGACTTCGAGGAGATAAGCGAGAACGGCTGGAAGGCCATCGTCGACCTCAACCTCCACGGCACCCGCCACTGCACGCAGGCGGCCGGCGAGTACATGCGCGAGAACGGGGGCGGCGACGTCATCAACATCTCCAGCGTGAACGGCCAGCACCCCTGCCCGGGCGAGAGCCACTACGGCGCCTCGAAGGCGGCGATCATCGACCTGACCGAGACGCTGGCCGTCGAGTGGGCCGAAGAGGAGATCGCGGTCAACTGCGTCGCGCCGGGGCTGATCCAGACCCCCGGCGTCGCGGAGACGCTGGGGATCGACGCCGACGAGATGCCCCCCCGCGAGCGGGTCGACCGCCGGATCGGCTACGCCGAGGACATCGCCGACGTCGTCCAGTTCCTCGCCAGCCCCGCCGCCGCGTTCATGACCGGCGAGACGGTTACCGTCAAGGGCGTTCCCCGCGCGGGCAACTCGATGGCCGAGGACCTCGGGCTGGAGGACTGAACTTCCGGGTGCCGTTGCGGGCCTTTGTGACAGGTCTCAGCGGCCGTGCTGAATAGAGAGTGCGGGTGTGTGAGGGGACCGATAGAGGGGTCGGTCAAGTCTTGCGGTGTGAAACTGTCCGACAATCATATTCTACTACAGTTACATCCGGTGATTGATGAGCGAAGGAACAGACCCGGACTCAGCGGACGTGACGTACCGCGGTCTCCCGAAACACGCTCCTGTATTCGAAGTCGTTCGGGCGTCGTACGCAGTCGGGATCGGCGCCGTGGTGACAACTATTCCTGCGCTTGGCGTGTACGTTCTCGGGATCGAACTGCCCGGCATAGTCGCCTCCACTGGGTTCTTGATCGGCCTCGGGGTCCTCCCGGCCGGCTTATATTTCTACGACCGGTATCACGAACGTGACCTCGTTATCGCCGACCCTGGACAGGCACTGGTCCGTCTGGCTGCCTATCTGAACCCCCTCCCTCCGGGTTGAACATACCACCCTGGAACTCGAATCTCGACGACCCGCTGCATGCACCCTCCACATCCAGCACGCTCTTTTTGACAGTGTGTCGGTAGCCAGCTACGATGCCGCTGAATAGAGGGCGCGTATTCAGCGCGCAGATAGCTCCGATCTCCAGTGGAATTGCTACCGTTTTCTAGACCTTTGGGTACAGTTCGCACAGTAGCGATGGAGAGAGCTCAACTATCCACCGATTTCGCTCTAACAAAAGTCCGGTGACAGTCATGGCACCACTGTATACAGAGCCCGTACCGCAAAATACCTACTGTGAGGGTCCGCTGAGTACTACTCCGAACCGTACCTACCGATTCCGACCGCGATCAGCAACAGCGCGAGTACGATGGGAGTGTAAACGAGCTCCCCAGTATACGCCATTATTCCTACCAACATCGCGGCAATGAAGATGACCACGTTCTTCCAACGTGCATTCACTCGTCGCTGAATCGTTTCGTTCATGCGTATGATCTGTCTGGAAATATATTAGCTGTTCCTCCGATCTACTCTGTAGGTGACCGTTAGTATCTGTACCATCTTTTTTTGATATTAGGATGACAAGAACGCTTTCTGTTTGGGGATAACGGCTACTCGGTCCCCGCAAATAGTTGCTTTCCTCGGTGCTGCATTCAGCCTCTGTATCGGTCACGGCAATTTCGACAGACAGTCGTCAGGTGGATGGTGTCTGTGCGAGATGGAGGTCGCGTCCCTCTCACCCCCGCCACTCGCTGTTCAGACTGCTACCTGGCTTGAGGAACCACGAACGACCGGAGAGACAGCTCCCAACAGAAATAGTACGGCTATGGTAGCTTCAGTCGTGTTCACACCCGGCAATCGGTAGAGCAGGTGTTAAACCCGGCAGGGGTGCTTCGGAGCGAGAAACAGGAAGACGACATCCACGTCTTCTCACGCCGGTGTGGCTTTGCGGGCCCTGAAACACCGCTCCAGGATTTTATACTGGAGCGTCGAAGGTCAAGGTATGAACTCTGCCCTCCACAGAGGTGAACCCCGGGACGCCTGTCGTTTCGGGCTGACAGGCGCGCTCGCAGGCCGTTCCGACCTCGACGCCACAATGCTCGCGGAGTCGATTCCGGCGACTCATGCGACCGTCGAACCGGCGACGCTCCAGCCCGACCAAGACGGTCAGTATCGGTCGCTCGCCGCCGGTGGAGTTGTCGGCAGAAATACCCGGCTGGCCGGAGCCGCCGAAGACCCGCCCTTCCGGCCGGACTGGCCAGTCGCCCACGACGGGGCGGTGTGTACCCCCGAGAGGACCGCCGTCGGCCGGGACAAAACCCGGGCCGAGCGGGGCGACTCCGTGGAGGCCGGCGACGACCTCGGGGTTGAAGCCATCGCGGGAAAGGGAGGGGCCTGACATGCTGCGGAGGCTCGGTCGCGTCTTTGCGGCCAACTTCTTTCTCGGGTTCTCGCTGGTGAACATCGGTCTCGTGGTCTTCACGATGGTGCATGGGCTGGTGCTCTACGCTTTCATCCACTCCGTGATGGGTGTCATCTCAGGCATGCACCACGTCCAGCACATGTCTACCCCGCTGGACGACATCGAGGACAGGTACGTTGCAGACGCTTTCGAGTGACCGACAACCTACCCATCGACAGCCCGGTCACACCGACGACCACGGGCGGGAACACCGACACCCCTGCGCTCGTGAGTGTCGGGCGAGCGGCTGATCTAGGGCGTCGGGTAAGTGAACCGGGCCGTATCGTGCCAGTAGCCCACGCCCGCCCGGATCCCGCTCCGGAACGTAGTGATTGAACCACTCGACCCCTGCCGAACAGACCCTCTGTAGCCAGCACGCCGTGCTCTCGTCTGCCCGGCGTTTCAACAGAGCCAACGTCCGGAGAGAGCGGAACGCAAACGCGCAAGTCGGTAGCCCGCGGGCGGTGACCGCGGAGGGAGCACCTCAGACGTTGTCGGGGGTCTCGGCGTCGTCCTCGACGTCGCGTTTCATCGAGTCCCGGCGGGCCTTGGCGTCCCGACCGGTGGCCTCCTTGAGGAACTCGTTTTTCGCCGAGACCGCGTCCTCCGCGGCGTCGACGTGACCCTCGGCGATGACCTCCTCGGCGGGGCGCTCCTCGATGTCGAGCGCGAGCTTGTCCTTCTTGCTGCCGTACTCGACGGCGCCGGCGACGACCCGGGTGAAGACGGGGTTGTCGGGCTCGTCGACGACCAGCAACGTTCCGTCTTTGTACTCGGTCTCGTCGGTCACCTCGCCGAAGTACTCCTCGACGAACGCCTCCATGTCCTCGACGCGGTCCTCGAGGTGCTCCCCGCGCCGCATCTTGTACTCGCGCATGGCCGGGCATTTGCGAGGGCGCGTCTTACCTCTTTCGTGGACGCGCCCGCGGGTGTGTGCGTGCCACACCCGCGGCCAGCCGTCGACGCTTCGCTCCCCCCGAAACCGGCGCCACATGCGGCTACCCGACCCCGCACGCCGGCGACGACAGCGGGCCAGTTCAGGGCAGGTCAGACCGGGGCAGGCCGGGCCGGGTCAGGTCCGGTGTTCCAGTGACCCGCGGTGACACTCCGGGCAGAAATCGCCCGCCCGCAGCGAGGAGTCCTCGACCGGCGTCGAGAAGTCACACTCCGGACAGTGGAAGGTCCCCTCGGGCACCGTCACGGCCGTGCTGGTCGGCTCGACCTCCGTGGGAGTCTCGCTGTCGGTCTCCGGGGCCCAGTCCTCCTCGTCCCCGTCGTCGTCCTCTTCGGGCCACTCCGGGACCGCGTCCGCGGGTCCGTCCGTCCCCGCGTCGTCGGTGTCGTCTTCGCCTTCCTCGGGCCATTCGCCGGGCGCACGTCCCTCGTCGGGCTCCTCGTCGTCCGCGTCGAGGATGACGCCGTCGTCCTCGTCGGGGTCCGGGTCGGACGCCGGGCCCGGTTCGGGCGACGGCCCGGCTCCCGCGTCCCCGCCCGAAACGCCGCCCGACGCGACTCCGCCCTCGGCGCCCGCGGCTGCCGTTCCCGTCTGACTGTCGGTCCCGCCGCCGGCGGTGTCGGGGTCGGATTCCATCTCCTCTGCCGCCGCTGTCGTCGTTCCGTCCGCATCCGCGAGGTCGTCGCCGACGATGTCCGAGGGGGTCTCCAGCGTCGTGACCTCCTTGTTCTCTGAGACGACGCGCTCGGCGCCACACCGGGTGCACGTCTCGGTCTCGCGGATGGTGATGACCACCTCGCTCCCCTGCTCCTCGCGCTCGCGTTCGACCTCGCCGTCGCCGAACGCGTGCCCGAACAGGGAACACTTGAGACTCATTGTCACGAGATGGCTGCCTGCCGCACATAAGCGTACTGCTTGGGTCGATGACGGCGCTGCCGGCCGGCGTCGGTCGGTCGCTGCCGGCCGCCACGAGCGCACAGTATAAGACCCGTCACGGCCTTACACCCGGACATGCGAGCGAAGCCGGAGCACCGTGACCGCGACGGGACGGAGGTGGCGGTGCTGGACGCCCTCGCCGACCGCCGCGAGGAGGGGATGACCGTCTTCGAACTCCGCTCGCACGTCGACGAGGACATCGACACCCTGGAGGAGGCGCTCGGCGAGCTCAAAGACGACGGACTCATCGAGGCCCGCGAGAGCGACAACCGGACGGTGATCCTCCCCGACGAGGCCGCCGTCGGCCCCGCCGACTCCGAGGAGGAAGAACCCGACATCTTCGACCGGATCCGCGACCGCCTCCCCTTCTAACCCCTCTAGACAGCGCAGTTGTTCGGCCCGAGCTCCAGCTCGACCCACGCCTCGCTGTCGCCGGCGTCCTCGCCGCTGGCGTCTCCGGCGCCCTCGCTGTCGCCGCCGGAACCGAGCGTCTCCGCCCCACGGTTGATCGCGAGGATGCGCTCGACGTTGGCCGGCCGGGGTGCGTCGGTCAGCACGTGCTCGACGAAGGCCGCCCGGTCCAGCCCGAGCGCCTCGACCCGCTCGCGAAGCGCCGAGAGGCGGGCTGTGTACGTCCCCTCGACCAGTTCGGTCTCCGGTCGCCGGTGGCCGGGTGCGACCAGCGGGTCCTCGCCGGCCGCGGGCAGCCGCTCGTGGAGGGTCTCGTAGAGCTGTTCGGCCTGGTCGCGCGGGTCGACGCCCTCCTGGAGGTCCGGCCGGGCGACGCTGTCCAGAAAGAGGGAGTCGCCGGCGAGCAACACGTCCCCGACCACGAGCCCGGTCATCTCCGTCGTGTGGCCGGGCAGCGCGACCGCCTCGACGGCCGCCTCCCCGACGTCGACGGTCTCGCCGTCGCCCAGCACCTCGCCGCCGTATGTCACCTCGCGGCGGTCGATGCCCGCCGGCAGGAGCCGTCTGGGTGGGTCGCTGGCGCTCCCCGCGGGCCCCGCGTCGCCGCCCCCGGGCGTCACCTCGCGCAGCCCGCTGAGGTGGTCGGCGTGGAGGTGCGTGTCGAAGACGGCGGCGAGTTCGGCGCCGCGCTCGGCCAGGTCCTTCCGGTAGGCGTCGACGCCAGCGAGCAGCGGGTCGACCAGCAGCGCCTCGCCGCCGTCGAGAACCGCGTAGCTCAGACAGCCCGTCGCCGGCCGCTCGTACTGGACGACCGTGGGCTCCTCGCGGACGACCCGGGAGAGGTGGACCCGGCCCCAGGCGTCCATCCCGCCGGCGAGGTTGCGCGCCTCGACGCCCGCCGCGGTCAGCACGCCCGCGACGTAGTCGCTGGCCTCGCCCCGGCCACAGACGACGGTGACAGGCCCCTCGCCCCCGACCTCGGCCGCGAGGTCGCCGACCTCGTCCCGTACTTGGGCGGCCATGAACTTCGCGTAGGGAACCTGGGTGAAGGCCACGCCGGGCCCCTCGATGCGCCACTGGTCGACCTCGTCGCGGTCGCGCACGTCGAGCAGCCGGACCGGCTCGCCGGCCGCGAGCGCCTCCGCCAGCGCCGCCGGCTCGACGCTGTCGGGCTCCGCTGGCGGCTCCGGCGTGTCGGGCACGTCTGGGTCGCTCATACCCGCTCTATGCCCGCGAGGGACATAAACGGCGGCTCCAGGCCGCCCGGGGCCGGTCCCGCACCCGCGCGGCCGACGCTGGCGGACGCGGCGGGTCCGGGCGGGCGGACGTATTTAGTCCGGGACGCGCTACGTGGGTGTATGGACGTCACCGAGCGCGTGCGCGAGAGCCACGCCACGGCGCTTGACCGGCTCGGCTCCGAGAAGAGCCTGCTCGCGCTGACGGAGGCCCGCCTGGAGACGCCGGCGGTGCTTTCGGCGGCCGGCGCCGCCCTGGCGAGCGCGCGAGCGACGCTGTCGGACTGGGCGGCGGACGCGGGCGGGTCGGTCGCCGACGCGCTCGCGGCGGCCGCCGAGGACCTCGGCGCCGCCGCCGACCGCGTCGCCGAGTCGCTGGACGCCGCGCTCCCCGGCGACAGCCCCTTCGTCTCGCTCGCCGCCGACACCGACGCCGGCCGGGCCGGCGCGGGGCTGGTCGGCCTCGGGCTCGTGCTCGACCGGGTGTTCCTGCAGTGTGTGAGCTTCTTCGTCAACGAGGCCGACACCGCCCGCGCGGACCTGTTCCGGGACCTCCGCGGGGTGGCCGACGACCTGCTCGACACCGCCGCCGACCTCGGCCTCGACGGCGAGGCGGCCGAGGAGGCTGCCGGGGCGGCGGGCGCGGTCGTCGACGCCGCCTACGACGCCTACGTCGACCGGCTGGAGGCGATGGGCTTCGACCCCAAGCCGATCTGCTGACCGCTGTGGGCGCTGGAGGCCCGTCTTTTTGCCGCTGGCCCACCTACGAGGAGTATGCGCGTCGTCTCCCTGCTGCCCTCCGCGACCGAGACCGTCTACGCCCTGGGGGTCGAGCCCGTCGGCGTCTCCCACGAGTGTGACTACCCGCCCGCGGCCAACGAGAAGCCGGCGGTCAACCGCTCGCGGGTCGACCCCGAGGCCACCAGCGCCGAGATCGACCGCCAGGTCCAGGACGCCGAGGACTCGGGCGGCGTCTACGAGATCGACCGCGAGACGCTCGCGGAGCTCGACCCGGACCTGGTCATCTCCCAGGGGATCTGTGACGTCTGTGCCGTCGACGAGGTCCGGGTCCGGGAGGCCGTCGAGGACCTCGGGCTCGACTGCGAGGTGCTGACGACCGACCCTCACAGCCTGGCGGACGTCTTCGCCGACATCGAGCGGGTCGGTGCCGCCCTGGACCGGGAGGAGCGGGCGGCCGAACTCGTCGCCGACCTCCAGCAGCGGGTCGACCGCGTGGAGGAGCGGGCGGCGGGCGCAGAGCGGCCCCGGACGGCGGTGCTTGACTGGCTCGACCCCGCCATGGTCGCGGGCCACTGGGTGCCGGGGATGGTCGACCTGGCGGGCGGCGCGTACGGGATGGCCGACCACGGCGCGCGCTCGCGGCCCCGCGAGTGGGCCGACGTCCGCGCGTACGACCCCGAGGTGCTCGTCGCCGCCCCCTGCGGGTTCGGACTCGACCAGACCGTCCGGGACCTGCCCGCGCTCACCGACCGCGAGGGGTGGGACGACCTGACCGCCGTCGAGGAGGGGCGGGTCTACGTCGTCGACGGCCACCACTACGTGAACCGGCCGGGGCCGCGGCTGGTCGACACCCTGGAATTTCTGGGGTGGTGTCTCCACCCCGACGCCTTCGACCGGCCGCCCGCCGACGCCGTCCGGCCGCTGGAGGCCGTCCTCCAGCAGTGACCCGCCGGGGCCGGCTCACGCGATGAGCGAGAACAGCAGGTAGGCACCGGTGACCGACAGCGCCGGCGTGATCACCCAGAGGCTGACGATCCGGGCGGTCGCCGCGGGGTCGAAGAGGCTCTCGGCGGGCAACTCCTCCGGGCGCTCCTCGCCGATCGGTGCGACCTCCGCGCCGGGCTCCTCGGGCACCTCGCCCTCGGCGAGGTCGCCGACGGTCGGGCCGGCACCTCCCTCCTCGGGGTCGGTGCCCGGGGGCGCCGACAGCGCGCCCGTACTGAACTCGGGGGACTCGGCGCCCGCCCCGCCGCCACCGCCGCCGGCGTCCCCGGCGCTGCCGGCACCCGCGCCGGTCCCCGCCGGGGACTCGGCGGGCGTCGCTATCTCGACCAGCGTCCGGGCGCGGCTGGCCCGTCCCCACCCCAGCCCGATGATGCAGCAGGTCGTGCTCACCGCGAGACTGGCGGGGATCCCGAGGTAGGAGAGAACAGTGATGATCGTCGCGCCGACCGTCGAGACGATCAGTGCTGCGAGGATCGGGAGGTCGGTGATGTCGTCGCCGACGGTCGCGAGCGTCCGGCGGGCGATGGTGAACCCGCCGAGGCCGATCGAGGCGACCGCCAGCAGGATGGCGGGGTCGGCCTCGACGCTCCCGTTGCCGACCAGCGGCGCGACCGCGTTGGCGGCGTTGGAGGCGCCGGCGCTGAAGCCCATGTAGCAGGCGATGGCGACCACCAGCGCGGAGCCGAGCAGGTCACGCGGGGCGACGTCGGCGTCGAGCCGGGGTCGGGGGAGCCGGCCGTCCGTGTCGATGCCGACCAGCGGGTTTTCCAGGCGTCCGAAGGCGAATTTCGCGTCGAGATACGGGTAGAGATACCGGCCGACGACGACGCCGACACCGAAGGCCAGCAGCGGGGCGACGACCCACGCCGAGAGGATGGTGAACATCAGCGCGGCGTTGAGCGTCCCGGTCGCCAGTCCGAGCCCGACGATGGCGCCGACGGCGGTCATCGACGTCGAGGCGGGCACGCCGTAGATGTTCGAGACCAGCAGCGAGAGCCCCGTAAAGAAGAGGACGCCAACGCTGGCTTCGGGTGTGAACACTGCCGCGTCGACGATCCCGCTGCTCATCGTCTCGATGACGTTGCGCCCGACCGTCCAGGCCCCGAGGAAGGCAAAGAGGGTGAACAGCGCGCCCGCGGTGACCTTCCTGACGATCCGGCTCCCGACCGCCGGCCCGAAGGCCACGCCGGTCGAGGAGCCGCCGATGTTGAAGCCGACGAACACCGCAACCCCGAGCCCGACGACGATCAGCGGCTCGACCATACCGGCTTCTCCGGTTCCCGCCGAATGTATGTTGGTGTTCCGCCATCGTCGCCGGCCACCGTGTGCTGTCGTGTCATACTTGTCGGCCGGCAGCGTAGCCGGGACATGGTCTCGCGCGTTCTCGTCGCGGTCGACGGCTCCGAGGTGGCCGAACAGGCGCTCAGATACGCGCTCGATGCACACCCCGACGCCGAGGTGACGGTGCTGACTGTCGTGGGCGTCCCCTCGGCGATGTTCGGGGAGGCGACGGCGATCGCCCTCTCGGAGGACCCCGACCGCTCCATCGAGGAACACGCCGAGCCGGTGCTCGAGCGCGTCCGGGCGGTCGCCGCCGAGTGTGACGCCGAGGTGACAACCGAGGCCGCCGCCGGCCACCCCGCGCGGACGATCCTCGACCGGGCCGGAGCGTACGACGTGGTCGTGGTCGGGAGCCACGGCGGCTCGCTGGCCGACCGGCTGTTCGTCGGCAACGTCGCGGAGTCGGTCGTCCGCCACTCGCCGGTGCCCGTCACGGTCGTCCGCTGACCAGGGACCGGCACTCGTAAGCTCCGAGCGGCCGAGGCCGGGGTATGGAGTTCGACACGTATCTGGTCACGCAGGCCTCCCTCTCCGAGGGACGGTCGACCCCCGAGGTGGTCGCGGCAGCCATCGAGGGTGGTGTCGACGTCGTCCAGGTCCGCGAGAAGGACACGCCCGCCCGCGAGCGGCTGGCGGTCGCCCGCGAGGTCCGCGAGCAGACCCGTGCCGCGGGCGTCCCCCTCATCGTCAACGACCGCGTCGACATCGCCGTCGCGGCCGAGGCCGACGGCGTCCACCTCGGCGACGGCGACCTGCCCGTCGCCGCGGCCCGCGAGCAACTCGGCGAGGACGCTCTCATCGGCCGGTCAGTCTCGACGCCCGGGGCCGCCCGCGAGGCCGAACGAGCGGGGGCGGACTACCTCGGCGTCGGCGCCGTCTACGCCACCGGCTCGAAGGAGGACATCGACGACGAGGAGTACGAGGTCGGCCTGGAGCGCGTCCGCGAGGTCGCCGAGGCCGTCGACATCCCCTTCGTGGGGATCGGCGGCGTCACACCCGAGAACGCCGCCGAGGTGGTCGCGGCTGGCGCCGACGGCGTGGCGGTCATCACCGCCATCACCGCCGCCGAGAACCCGGTGCGGGCCACTCGCAAACTCGGCGAGGCGGTCGCCGAGGGCCGGCGACGCCGCGAGAGCGCGGGCCTGGAGGGGGCAGCGTGACCGCGCCCGACCCCGCCGACCTCTCGCTCGCGGACCTCGATGCAGTTGCCGAGGCCGCACCGCTTGTCAACGCCGTCACGAACAACGTGACCGTCAACGACGTCGCGCAGGTGGTCCTCCACTGGGGCGGGCTCCCGGTGATGTCCGACGACGAGCGCGAGGTGGGGACGATGGTCGCCGGCGCCGACGCCTGCCTGCTGAACATGGGGACCGTAAGCAAGGCCGGCGAGGCGACCATGCTCGAGGCCGGCGAGTCCGCAAACGAGCACGGCGTCCCGGTCGTGGTCGACCCCGTGGGCGTGGGCGCGACGCCCACCCGCGACCGCGTGGCCGAGCGGCTGGTCAGCGAGGTCGACGTCGCCGCGATCAAGGGCAACTACGGGGAGATCACGGCGCTGGTCGGCGAGGGCGCCGAGGTCCGGGGCGTCGAGTCCGTCGGCGAGTACAGCGACATCGCCGCCACCG
This sequence comes from Salinirussus salinus, assembly GCF_009831455.1. Taxonomy (NCBI): domain Archaea; kingdom Methanobacteriati; phylum Methanobacteriota; class Halobacteria; order Halobacteriales; family Haloarculaceae; genus Salinirussus; species Salinirussus salinus. Next base: position 326,979 of record NZ_WOWO01000003.1, read on the forward strand.
CGGTCGCCTGTGCGCAGGCCTACGACACCGTCGTCGTCGCCTCCGGCGAGACTGATATCGTCGCCACGGGCGAGGCCGCCTACGAGGTGACCGCCGGCCACCCGATGATGGGCGAGGTCGTCGGAACCGGCTGCATGCTCGGGGGCACCGTCGCCACGCTCGCGGGCGCGCTCGAGGACGCCGAGGCCGCCTTGCTCGGGACTGCGGCGTTCGGGCTGGCGGGCGAGGCGGCCGCCGCCGAGCAGTTCGGCGCCTACCACGGCCCGGCGAGCTACCACGTCGCGTTCAAGGACGCGATCGCGAACGTCCGCGACGCCGACACCGACGGCGTCGCCGCCCGCGTCGGGCGGGTCTGACAGCGCTCCGTCCGCTCTTCCCTCCGACCTCAGTCCGACAGCGAGCAGCGTCCGGTGTAGCTGCCGCCGGACAGCGAGTCGATGGGGTCGGACCCGCAGACCGGGCAGTCGGGGTCGGCGGTGACGGGGACGAAGTCGGTGGTGAGGTGTTTGGCGTCGTAGACCAGCAGCCGCCCCTCCAGCGTGTCGCCGACGTCCATCAACAGTTTGAGCGCCTCGGTCGCCTGGACCGAGCCGACGGTGCCGGTGACCGCGCCGAACACGCCGGCCTCGGCGCAGTCCGGCACTGTGCCCTCCGGAGGGGCCTCGGGGAACAGACACCGGTAGCAGGGCTCGCCGCCCGAGAAGGTGGTGGTCTGACCCTCGAAGCGGTAGACCGCGCCGTGGGTCAGCGGCGTGTCCTCGAGGACGCAGGCGTCGTTGAGCACGAACCGGGTCGGGAAGTTGTCGGAGGCGTCGACCACGACGTCGTAGTCGGCGACCAGGTCGGCGGCGTTGCCCTCGTCGACGTCCCCGTAGGTCTCGACGTCGACGTGGGGGTTCTGGTCGGCGACGTACTCGGCGGCGCTCTCGGTCTTCGAGCGGCCGACGTCGTCGGTCCCGTGAACGATCTGGCGCTGGAGGTTGCTGCGCTCGACGACGTCGCCGTCGGCGATCCCGAGCCGGCCGACGCCCGCCGCGGCGAGATACTGGATGGCCGGCGAGCCCAGCCCGCCCGCGCCCACGACGAGCACCGACCCGTCCGAAATGGCGCCCTGTCCCTCCGGCCCGACCTCGTCGAGGATGATCTGCCGGGAGTACCTGTCGAGTTGTTCGGCGTCGAGGTTCATACCCTCCGGTTGACGGGCCGGGAGCAAAAGTTGTCCGGCGCGTCACACACCGATCGGCCGGCGGGGTTCGGGTATCGCGCCGTCAGCAGTCGTACAGCGCGCGGTACTTGTCGTCGACGTAATCGAGGAAGTGGTCGGCAGTGAAGGGTTCGCCGGTGGCCTCCTCGACCAGCTCCGGGGTAGTATAGCGGGCGCCGTGGCTGTGAACCTGCTCGCGGAGCCACTCGCGGATCGGGTCGAACTCGCCGGCGCGGACCCGGGCGTCGACGTCGATGTCCTCGCGGGCGGCGGCGTCGATCTGGGCGGCCAGCACCGACCCCAGCGTGTAGGTGGGGAAGTAGCCGAAGGAGCCGTGGGTCCAGTGGATGTCCTGGAGACACCCCTCCGCGTCGTTGTCGGGCCGGAAGCCCAGATACTCCTCCATCTTGTCGTTCCAGACCGCCGGCACCTCGCTCACCTCCAGGTCGCCGCGGATGAGGTCGCGCTCGATCTCGAAGCGGAGGATGATGTGCATGTGGTAGGTGAGCTCGTCGGCCTCGACCCGGATCGGGTTGTCGTCGTAGACCTCGTTTGCGACCTCGTAACACTCCCGAGGGGTGACCGACTCCCCGAGGTGCTCCTCGACGGTCGGCGCAAAGAGCTCCCAGAAGGCCGCCGAGCGGCCGACGTGGTTCTCCCAGAACCGCGACTGGGACTCGTGGACCGTCAGGTCCCGGTCCTCGCCCAGCGGCGTCCCGTAGGCCTCCCGGGGGAGCCCCTGCATGTAGGTCGCGTGGCCGAACTCGTGGACCGTCGGGCCCACCGACTCCAGGGGGTTCTCCGGGTCGAATCGGGTCGTGATCCGGGCGTCGAACTGCGTGCCCATCGTGAACGGATGGGTCGACGTATCCAGCCGGCCCCGCTCGAAGTCGTAGCCCAGGAGATCCAGCGCGTCCCGGACCATTTCCTCCTGGATCTCGACGTCGTAGCTCCCCTCGAAAGGGTCGGCCAGCTCGGCGTCGCTGTCGGCGATATCCTCGACCAGCGGCGGGAGCTCGTCGGCCAGCCGCTCCAGCACCCGCTCGGCGGTGTCGACCCCCAGGTAGGGCTCGTACTCCTCGAACAGCACCTCGTAGGGGTCGCGGTCGGGGTCGATGGCCTCGGCGTACTCCCGGCGCAACTGCACCAGCTCCTCCAGCTCGTCCTCGAAGGCCTCGAACTCCGAATCCTCGCGGGCCTGCTCCCAGACCGGCAGCGCCTCGGAGGTCTTCCGGGAGAGGCGCTCGACCAGCTCCTCGGGCACGCGCTTGGCGCGCTCGTGTTCCCGGCGGACCTCCCGGACGACGGCCTGCTGGTCGCCGTCGAGGTCGGCGTCCTCGAGTTCGTCGAGGTAGCCCGCGAGCTCGTCGTCGGTCAGCATCTCGTGGCTGACCGCCGACAGCGCGGACTGCTGTTTCGAGCGGGCGGGAGTCCCACCCTCGGGCATCATCACCTGCTGGTCCCAGTTCAGCAGGCCGGCCGCGTCGTTGACGTAGGTCATTCGCTCGACGTGTGCCTCGAAGGCGTCGTAGGTACTCATCGGCCGGGAATTGCGGCCCGAAAACAATCAATGCGGCGGGTTCGGGACGGTACGGGAGCGGCCGGACCCGTCAGCTCTCGATGGGGATCTCCCGGCCGCGGGCGGTCGCGTCGACTTCCGCCGGCAGGCGGACCTCGAGGATGCCGTTGTTGTAGGAGGCGACGATCCCCTCCTCGTCGACCCGTCGGGGGAACCGGAACCGCCGGTGGTAGGTGCGACGGCGGTTGTGCCGCTCGTCCTCGCTCTCGGCGGCGACGTTGAGCACGCCGTCGTCCCACGTCACCGTGACGTCCTCGGGGTCGAACCCCGGCATCTCGACGCTGAGGACGAACTCGTCGCCCTCCTCGTACAGTTCGTAGTCGTTACTCCCGGTCCCGAAGAGCTGGCTCGGGAAGTCGAGGCCTTGCAGCCAGGAGTCGGTCGGTGTCGTCGGCAGTGCCATGGCTGGTCACCTCGGTTCCAATCGTTGCTTGTTCGCGGTTCTATAAAAATTTGTCTATTCGCGAGACTATGTTACACACCAACACTTGTGGAACGCCCCGGAACGGGCTCCGTGTCCCCACCGCTCACAGCCGCTCGGCGACCCCGCGATAGATGCGCTCACAGCGCTCGATCACTTCGGGGGAGACGCTCTCGTCGGCGGTGTGTGCCTCCCCGGGTTCGGCGGCGCCACAGACCACGCAGGTCGTCCCCGCCCCGGCCAGCCAGCCGGCGTCGGTAGCGTGGGGTTTGACCACCTGCTTGGGGTCGCCGTGCTGGACGGGCCGGGCCGCCCGGACGACCAGGTCGGCGAAGTCGGGGTCGCCACACGCCATCGGCGGGAGGTCCTGGTCGACCTCCCAGGTGACACCCTCGACCTCCTCGACGCGCTCCAGGGGCGCGCGCTCGCCGGGGACGGTCCGCTCGTCGACGGTCGCCTCGCAGGCCTCGGGGATGACGTTCCAGGCAGTCCCCCCGTGGATCTCCGTGACCACGACCGACCCCCGGAGCTCGTGGCCCAGAACCTCGGCTGTGGGGCCCTCCATGTCGCGGATGACATCGACGGCGTCGCCCGCGCGGTAGATGGCGTTCTCGCCGGCCGCGGGCTCGCTGGCGTGGGCGGCCGCACCGGCGGCGCGAACCGTCGACCCCCGCCGGCCCTTGTGGGCGACGGCGACGTCGGTGACGCCGGGCGCGGAGTACCCCGTCGACCCCTCGCCGACGACGGCGTAGTCCGGCGCGAATCCCCCGTCGATGGCCGCACGGGCGCCGACGCCGCCCTGCTCCTCGCCGACGAAGGAGGCGAAGACGAGTTCGCAGTCCGGCGTCGCGTCCCGGAAGGCCACCATCGCGGCCGCCAGCGCCCCCTTCATGTCGGCGCTCCCGCGGCCGTACAGCCGCCCCGAGTGCTCCTCGAGGACGTACCCCCCTCCCGTTCCCTCGCCGGCGGTCTGTGACTCGTCGGGCGGCACCACGTCGTGGTGGCCGACCAGCGCCAGCGAGTCTGTTCCCTCCCCACCCGGTCCCCGGCGGCCGATGACGCTGCCGGCGTCGTCCCGTTCGACGGCGGCGTCGGTGTGCTCGCGGAGCCACCGCTCGATGTAGTCACCCGCTTCCCGTTCGTCCTCGTGGCTGGGGATGGCCACGAGCTGGCGGGCGAGTTCGCGTTCGTCCATGCGGGGGTGTGGACCGGACGGGTGTTGAGTCTGCCGTCGCGACCCCGGACGCGGACGTGCCCGGACGGGCCGTAGCGACACGTTACCGCCCGCCCGGTCGTTTCAACCGCCCGATAACTAACGCCCGGCTCCCCGTCGCGGCCGGCATGGGCCCCGTCCGGTCGGTCCCGGCGCTGTCCCCGCGCGCCCGCTCCCGCCTCCTGTGGGGGCTGGCAGTCGCCGGCTTCGTCGTCGGCGACGCGGCGACGACGCTCGCCGGGCTCTCGACCGCGGGGGTCGTCGAGACCGGCCCCCTCGTCGGACCGCTGCTGCGCCGGCACGGCCTCGGCGTCATCCCGCTCGTGAAGCTCGGGACGGTCGTCGCCGGCTACGCCGCGTGGCGGCTCCTCCCCGCTCCCCACGCCGCGGGCATTCCCCTGGGGCTGGCGCTGGTCGGCGTCGCCGCGACCGGCTGGAACCTCTCCGTCCTGCTCGGCGTCTGACGGTGCGCATCACGGCCCTTATCAACGAACGCGGCGAAGGTCGGGTATGGAGATCGTTCCGGACACGAGCGTCGTCGTCGACGGTCGGGTGTCCGAGCGGGTACGCGCCGACGCAGACGCCGACTCGACGGCCGCCGGCACGGGCTTTGCCGGCGCGACCGTCGTCGTCCCCGAGGCGGTCGTCGGCGAGCTCGAAGCACAGGCAAACGACGGCCGCGAGACCGGGTGGGAGGGGCTGGCGGAGCTCCAGCGCCTCGTGGAGCTGGACGCCGACGGCACTATCGACGTCGAGTACGTCGGCCGCCGCCCCCAGGCGATCGAGAAGCGCGAGGCCGGCGAGGGGGAGGTCGACGCGCTCATCCGCGAGGTCGCGGAGGACCGCGCCGCCACCCTGGTGACCAGCGACGACGTCCAGGCCGAGGTCGCCCGCGCGAAGGGGCTGGACGTGGAGTTTCTCGACCCCCGCTCCCGCGAGCGGGCCGTCGAGGGGCTGGCGATCGAGCGCTTTTTCGACGAAGGGACGATGAGTGTCCACCTCAAGACCGGGGTCGTCCCGATGGCCAAACGCGGGACGATCGGCGACATGCACTACGAAGCGGTCGGCGACGAGGTCCTGACCGACGACCAACTGCGCGATTTCGCCGCGGACATCGAGGAAGCAACGCGGGACAGCCCCGAGGGGTTCGTGGAGCTGGACCAGCCGGGGATGACGATCGTCCAGTTCCGCCAGTTCCGGGTCGCCATCGCCCGTCCGCCCTTCGCCGACGGGCGGGAGATCACGGCGGTCCGGCCGATCGTCAAGACCGAACTGGACGACTACGAGCACGCCGACGAACTGCGCGACCGCCTCGCCGAGCGCCAGCGCGGCGTGCTCATCTCCGGCGCGCCCGGGGCCGGGAAATCGACGTTCGCCCAGGCCGTCGCCGAGTACCTCGCCGACGCCGACTACGCGGTCAAGACCATGGAGAAACCACGGGACCTCCAGGTCGGGCCGAACATCACCCAGTACACCGAACTCGGCGGGAGCATGGCCAACACCGCGGACTCGCTGTTGATGGTCCGGCCCGACTACACCATCTACGACGAGGTCCGCAAGACCGACGACTTCGAGGTGTTCGCGGACATGCGCCTGGCGGGCGTGGGGATGGTCGGGGTCGTCCACGCCACCCGCGCGATCGACGCCCTCCAGCGGCTGATCGGCCGCGTCGAACTCGGCCTCATTCCGCAGGTCGTCGACACCGTCGTCTACATCGAGGCCGGCCAGGTGGAGAAGGTATACGACGTGAAGACGGAAGTCAAGGTGCCGGAGGGGCTGATGGAGGAGGACCTCGCCCGACCGGTCATCCTCGTGCGCGATTTCGAGACCGGACGCCCCGAGTACGAGATCTACACCTTCAACCGACAGGTCGTCACCGTGCCGCTCGGAGGGGACGAGGGGGACGGCAGTCCCGGCGCTCCCACCGAGTCCGGCGTCGACCGGATCGCCAAACAGGAGGTCGAACGCGAGATCCGCTCGGTCGCCAGCGGCCACGTCGAGGTGGAGTTGCGAGGCCGGGACCGGGCCGTGGTGTGGGTCGAGGACGCGGACATCTCCGGCGTTATCGGCAAGGGTGGCGGCCGGATATCCGACATCGAGAACCGCCTCGGGATCGACATCGACGTCCGAACCTTCAGCGAGCGCGGCGGGGGCGCCGGCGGGTCCGGGCCCGGCGGCTCCAGCGGCCGGCAAGGCGCCGGAGGGAAGGCAGTCACGCCGGAGATCACCAGCCGGCACGTCATCATCCCGCTGGAGGGACACGCCGGCGAGACCGTCGAGGTCGAGGCCGACGGCGAGTACCTGTTCACCGCCACGGTCTCCCGCGGCGGGGAGATCCAGGTCTCGCGCGGGTCGGCGATCGCGGAGGAACTGGAGTCGGCCATCGACCGCGGGAAGACGGTCACCGTTTCCCCGTCGTGACGGACACCTCCCCGGTAGGCGGGGCTGGCAGGTCGCGGCGAAGTAGCAAAGAGAGAACGGAAACGCCGGAGCCCGTCAGTCCGATACGGCCGCTTCCGGGGCCGACTCCTCGGTGATCTCGTAGAGGTTCTGTCGCGCGTCCGCGAAGTAGACGTCCTCCTCGACTACCCCCACCTCGTCGAGCCGTTCGAGCGCGTACCGTACCGTGCGCGCGGAGAGCATCGACTCCTCGACGATCCCCTTCTGTGTCAGCGGGCCGTTGTACTCAAGCACCTTGTAGACCAGTTTCGCGCTCGGGGGGAGGTCCGCGATCCCGTCCCCATCGGTTTCTGACATCGGGGTGATCTGTGCGCGCCGGCTGTATAAAGATTGAGGGATTGTGTCGGCTACTCGCCGGAGTCTTCGCCCGCCGATTCTGCCCCGGCCGACGCTCCCTCGGCGCCGCTCAGCACGGACTCCCGCGGGAAGACCAGAAAGCCGACCAGCATCCCCGCCGCGCCGCTGGCGCTCATCCCGACCCCGAGCCACAGCCGCCCGTGCCGGAACGTGGTCACCGCCACGACCAGCCCGACGACGACCATGTACAGCCCGTACAGAAGCAGGGCCGTCCCGGCCGCCCCGGTCGCGGTCGCGACCCGCGCGTCGGGGTCGTCAAGCGTATCGACCGCGGCCCAGGTCACCAGCAACCCCGCGCCGCCGCCGTTGACCAGCAGGCTTCGCAGGATGTCGTGTCCGGTCACCAGGTCCGCGAGAAACCCGACCGCGCCGCCGGCGAACGCTATCAACCCCACCAGAAAGAGCAGCGGTGCCGTCACCGGCCGCGAGGCGTCTTCTTGCGTTCCGTCGGCCCCGGCCGTTGTTCCGTCGTGGTCGGGCCCGGCCGTCGGTCCGCCGTCGTCGGCCCCGGAGTCCCCGACTGTGGAGCCACTTCCCGTCCCCGGCGCCGACTCCCCCGACCGGTCATCGGTCATACCCCTCACACGCCCGGCGCGGGCAAAAAACCGCCGGGGCTGTGGCCGCGACGCTGACGGGGCTGCGACCGCGCTCCCGGCGGTCGGGTCGGCCGCCGCCGGCAGACGCCGGGGAACGAACGGCTTTTGGGGACGGATAGCCGACCTGTGGGTATGGCTACCGAGAGCGGCGAGGGGTTCAGCCCGCACGTCCGCGGGGTGACCGTCACCACGCTCGCCACGATCATGGGTGTGGCCGCCGGCGTCGGGTCCGCGCTGCTGACGACCGGTCCCACCGACCGGACCGGCCTCTTCCTGATGATCGGGGCGCTGTTGCTCCAGCTGCCGGTCCTCCACCTCCTCGGGATCGACGTCAGCGAGTTCGGGATCAAGGACAACCTCTACGTCGCGTTCATGACCTTCGCAATGTGGTTTGTCACCTGGGGACTGCTCCTGACTGCCGGCGCCGGGCTGTAACGATGGCCGACGACAGCATCGCCGTGGTCGACCTCGACAGGTGTCAGCCCGACCGCTGTAACTACGAGTGCGCGAACTTCTGTCCGCCAAACCGGACGGGTAAAGAGTGCATCATCACCCGCGAGGAACGCTACGAGGCCGACGAGCCCCACGCCGGCGACCCCGACCAGGTGTGGATCTCCGAGGACATCTGCCTGGGCGAGTCCTGTGGCATCTGCGTCGAGAAATGTCCCTTCGACGCCATCCAGATCATCAACCTCCCGCAGGAACTTGAGGACGAGCCGGTCCACCGCTACGGCGAGAACGCCTTCGCCCTCTACGGGCTCCCGGCGCCCCAGGACGGCCAGGTGACGGGCATCCTTGGCCCCAACGGGATCGGGAAGACGACGGCCGTCCGCATCCTCGCCGACGAACTCGCCCCCAACCTGGGGCGGGTCGGCGACGAGCCCGACTGGGCGGACATCCTCGAGGAGTACCGCGGGACCGCCCTCCAGGACTATCTGGAGGCGATGCGGGAGGGCGAGGTGACCGTTGCCCGCAAGCCACAGTACGTCGACCAGATCCCCGACCAGTTCGACGGGACGACCCGCGCGCTCCTGGAGCGGACCGACGAGCGCGGTGCGCTCGACGAGCTGGTCGAGCGGCTCTCGATCGGCCCCGTGGTCGACCAGGACATCGACACCCTCTCGGGCGGGGAGCTCCAGCGGGTCGCGCTGGCCGCGACGCTCGCCCGCGACGCCGACTTCTACTTTCTCGACGAGATCACCCCCTACCTGGACATCGGACAGCGGATGACCGCCGCCCGGCTGGTCCGCGAACTCGCCGACGAGGGCGGGCGCTCGATGCTCGTCGTCGAGCACGACCTCGCCATCCTCGACCTGCTGGCGGACAACATCCACGTCGCCTACGGCGAACCCGGCGCCTTCGGCGTGATCACCACGCCCAAATCAACCACCAACGGGGTCAACGAGTACATCTCGGGGTATCTGGAGGCCGAGAACATGCGGATCCGGGAGACCACCATCGAGTTCGAGGAGCACGCCCCCCGAACGCAGTCGACCGGCGAGACGGTCATCGAGTACCCCGACCTCGCGAAGAGCTACGGCGAGGGGGAGTTCTCGCTGACCGTCGAGGGCGGGACGATCCGCGAAAACGAGGTGCTCGGCGTCGTCGGCCCCAACGGGATCGGGAAGTCGACGTTCGCACAGCTGCTCGCGGGCCGGCTCGAACCCGACGAGGGCGAGGTGCCCGCCCGGCTCGACATCGCCTACAAGCCCCAGTACATCGAGATCGACCAGCCGATGCGCGTCGACGCCTTCCTCTCCTCCATTACTGACGACTTCGGCTCCTCGTACTGGACGACGGAGATCGCCCAGCCCCTCCAGCTTGATGCGGTGATGGAACAGCAGCTCACCGACCTCTCGGGCGGGGAGCGCCAGCGGGTCGCCATCGCCGCCTGCCTCTCGGAGGATGCCGACCTCTACCTGCTCGACGAGCCCTCCGCCCATCTCGACGTCGAACAGCGGGTGCTCGCGACCTCGGCGATCCGCCGGTACGCCGAGAACCACGACGCCACCGCGCTGGTCATCGACCACGACATCTACATGGTCGACCTGCTCAGCGACCGGCTGCTGGTCTTCGAGGGCGAACCTGCCGAACGTGGCCACGCCGCCCCTCCGCAAGGGATGCGCGAGGGGATGAACGACTTCCTCTCGAACCTCGATATCACCTTCCGCCGGGACGAGCGCACCGCCCGGCCCCGCATCAACAAGCCGGGCAGCCAGCTCGACCGCGAGCAGAAGAGTCAGGGCGAGTACTACTACGCGCCCTGAGCGGGCCCCCTTCCGCGGGAGGAACGGGCCGGCGGCTCGGTGCGTGGAAGACGGAAAACGATAGCCATCCGCGGTCGTTCGGCCCGTCCGTTCAGCCCTCGATCTCGCCGGGGTCGCCGGTGTCGGGCTCGGCGCCGGCGACGGCCTCGTCGAGCCCGTCCGCGACGGCCTCCGAGAGCCGGGTGTCCTCCTCGTCGAGTTCGCGGTCCGTGGGGTTCTCGTCCTGTTCCTCGGTGACCGTCTCGTCGCCCGTGACGGAGACGAAGATCGACCCGAGCTCCTCCGTCCGGGAGCGCCGTTGGCTTTCACTCATTACACTCTACTGTATAGCCCCCATCCGCATACCACTGCCACCTAACAGAGTTGGGTCACGGCGCGTGCGCCTGTGCACGGCCAACGCAAGGCAGATTCGCCGACACGAGGCGCTCGCTCCCGCCCGGTTCAGAGCACGTTCCGGTTGCAGGAGCCACAGAGGGTCTCCTCCTTGACGTCGACCTCGCGGACGGTGGGTGAGAAGTTCATGACACAGCGTTTGTTGTCGCAGTGCTCGAGCCCGAGCGTGTGTCCGACCTCGTGGACGACCTCCTTGCGGACGCGGTCGGCGAAGATGTCGTCGGCAGAGCGGTTCGAGAAACCGCCGTCCGAGGAGGTGTTCAGCCGGTAGGTGGAGATGACGCTGCCGCTGCCACCCAGGTACGCCAGGCCGAACACGTAGTTGCGCCGGTGGTAGAACAGGTCCTTGGGGGTGATGGCGATGTTTTTCTCCCCGCTCCCGACCCGCTTTGCGAGGTCGATGAACTCCTCGGCGCGGTACTGGTCGCGCCCGGAATCGTAGGACCCGGCAGGGACCGATTGCGAGTCGTGGACCGTCACCTCGCAGTCGTAGACGGTCCGCAGGCCGGCGGAAGCCTCCCGCTTGACCACAGCGTCGACGTTATCCACCGGCACGATGTCGACGTGCATGCGAACGCATATGTGTGGGACCGGTATAAAAATCTCGCGTGCTCGCGGACAGACGCCACACGCTCGTCACACGCCTGTCGGACTGCGAGCGGGTCGTCGAAGTCGGAGTCGGCCGCCGTCCCGGGGTCGCTGCCGACCTCGCCGAGCGAGGCGTCGACGTGACGGCCACGGACGTCCGGGACCGCTCCACACCGGAGGGCGTCCGCTTCGTCCGCGACGACGTCACCGACCCCGACCTCCAGGTCTATCGCGACGCCGACGCCATCTACGCGTGCCACTGCCCGCCCGAACTCCAGCGCCCCGCCCGCGACGTCGCCCGGGCCGTCGGTGCCCCCTTTCTGTTCACGACGCTCGGCGGCGACCCCGCCCTCGTCGAGACCCGCCGCGTGAGTGCCGGGGACGGCACCGTCTTCGTCGTCGATCCCGAGACGGACTCCCGTCCGGACCCGGCTGCCGGGGAGTGACGACGGGCAGGGAGCCTGCCGGAAGCCGGAACCGGCTTGAGGGAGGCGGCCGTTCTCCCGGGTGATGAACGTCGATGCCGTCGTGCTGGACGTCGACGGCGTGCTGGTCGACGTCGCGGACTCCTACCGGCGCGCCATCGTCGAGTCGGTCGACCGGGTCTACGGCGCCACCATCGCGAAAGACGACGTGCAGTCGTTCAAGAACGCCGGCGGCTTCAACAACGACTGGGAGCTGACCTACGCCGCCGCCCTCTTTGTCCTGGCGCGCCGCGAGGGGATGGACCGCTCGCTGTCGGGCTTTACCGCGGCGGTCGAGGGGATGGGCGGCGGCCTCGACGCCGCGCTGTCGGTCGTCGCCGAGGAACTCCCGCCCGCCGCCAACGAGCAGGTTCTGGGCGAGTGGGACCGCGACCGCCTGCGCGAGACCTTCCAGGCGCTGTATCTCGGCGCGGACCTCTACCGCGACCTGGAGGGCGGCGAGCCCCCGCTCTCGGCGCCGGGGTACATCCACGACGAACCCGTCCTCGTGACGGCCGACACCGTGGCGGCGCTGACCGACCGCTGGCCCGTCGGCGTGCTCACCGGTCGGCCGGCCGCCGAGGCCGAGATCGCCCTTGAGCGGGCCGGGCTGGACGTCCCCCCCGACCACCGCTTCACCATGGACGACTGGCCGGCCGCGAAACCCGACCCCGGTGCCCTGGTATCGCTGGCCGAGGCCTTCGAGGCCGACCGGGTGGCCTTCGCCGGCGACACACTGGACGACGTCCAGACCGCGGTCAACGCCACCGAGGCCGACGACCGGACCTACCTCGGGGTGGGAGTGCTCACCGGCGGATTGACGGGAGCGGAGGGCCGCGAGCGCTTCGAGCGCGCCGGCGCCGAGGCGGTCGTCGAGACTGTCAACGACCTGCCCGGGCTCCTGTCGTGACTCGCGCCCCCGCCCCCGCGATGCGGGATACGGTGACGGTTTTCCTGCTCGCAATCCTCGCCTGCGCCCCGGTCGTCGCGCCGCCGACGCCGCTGGCGGCCGCCATCTACCTGGGCGTTTCCCTCTCCTTTACGGGCTTCGTGGCCCTGCTGCTGGTCGTCGCCTTCGACTACCGTCGGGTCCGGCTCACCCCGCTCCCCGTTCTGGTGACCGTCGGGCTGGCTGCCGCGTTCGCGCTGGCTGCCAGGCTCGCGCTGACCGGCACGGTGACGGGCTTTCTCCGCGGCCTGCTCACTGCGGGCGCCGGCGGCCTCGGCCTCGGCGTCGGGCTGTGGGTCGCCTACGACGGCCCGCTCGACCGGCTCCGCGGGGACTGACACAGGTGCTCGCTTCCCCAGACTGCCGCGCCCGGCAGGTACGCTTTTCACTGCGGCGCTACCCCGTCCGGCATGGACGACTGTTACCGCATCAGGGTCCCGACGCCCTTCGCCGTCGGCCGGGTGAACTGCTACGTGCTCCACGGCGACGGCCTCACGCTGGTCGACCCCGGACCGGCCAGTGAGGATTCCCGCGAGGCGCTCGCGGAGGGGCTCGCCGAAGAGGGCCACGAGCTGAGCGACGTCGACCGCGTGCTCGTCACCCACCCGCACATGGACCACTTCGGCGACGCCGCCGCCATCGCCGCCGAGTCGGGCGCGGAGGTCTGTGCCCACACCGACGCCGTCGAGTGGCTGGCCGACCCCGACGCCCAGTTCGAGCGCGAGCAGGAGCTGTTCGAGCCCTTCCTCGTCTCGATGGGGCTGCCCGAACGGCTGAGCGATACAGTCATCTCGCTGCCCGAGACCTACCGGGATTTCCGGGACCCCGTGACCGTCGACCGCGAACTCGAGGAAGGTGACGTCGTCGACGCCGGCATCGACCTCGAGGTCATCCATACGCCGGGCCACGCGCCGGGCTCGGTCTGCTTTCTCGCCGCCGGCGAGGCCATCTTCACCGGCGACCACCTCCTCGGCCACATCTCCCCCAACCCCCTGCTTACGACCCGGCCCGACGACCCGACCGAGCGCACCCGGAGCCTCCCGGACTACCTCGACGCCCTGGAGAAGATCCAGGGGATCGACGCCCCGGTCGGCCGGCCGGGCCACGGCGACCCCGTGACCGACGTCGACGGCCGTGTCGCGGAGATCATCGAACACCACCGCGAGCGCGAGGAACGGGTCGCGAACATCCTCGCCGCCGAGGGACCGATGACGGCCTACGACGTCACCCAGGAGCTGTTCCCGGACCTGCCCGCCACCGAGCTCTTTCCCGGGATGTCCGAGACCATCGGTCACCTCGACCTGCTGGAGGACGAGGACCGGGTCGCCATCGAGGAGGCCGATGGCGTCGTGACCTACGACCTGGCGGGGTGAGGTGGGTGGTGTTTAGTTAGGAGGATTCCGGCTCGAGGTTCAGTCCAGCAAGAAAGCCCCGACCTGTTCGACTCGGGGGGCTCTCACGGTTCCCTGTGGTCACCGTTCGAGCAGGCCGAGGTCTCCCTTCGGTCGACCTCGCGCTCGCTGCGGTCCTCACTCACTGCGTTCGTTGCGGTCCTTACGTCGCCCGCCGTCCTCAGAAATCTCCGATTTCTGATGTGCTCCGAAATCGCGCTGCGATTTCCGACCGTCGTCGAACAGGTCGCCCCTTTCAGTCCCACCCACTTCGGCTGTCCAAGCCGGGCGGGACTGAAAGGGGCGACTGGCTCCGCGAACCCCGCCGTCCGCGGCGCGTCGCGCCGCGGGCTCGGGAGAGCTTCGCTCTCCCGGTGACGCAAGCACGCGACCGCAGGGAGCGCGCGTGGTTCGAGAGAGCGAAGCTCTCTCGTCATCTGCTCACGGCAGCGAAGCTGCCGTTCGCATGGTTCGCGGGACGGAGTCCCGCGCTCATCTCGAAAGAGCGCGCAGCGCTCTTTCGGTGACAGCGAGGCGCGGGAGCGGAGCCAGCCGGGGGCTTTCTTGCTGTTCTCAGTGTCCCTGACAGCACGACAGCCTAACTAAACACTCCCCTCACACACCTGGTTTGGCCGTCTTGTCGCACCTCCCTCACTCCCGCGGCACCCCGAGGTCCTGCATCTGCCCGCCACAGCCGGGACACTCCTCGGGCTGGTGGTCGGCCTCGACGCGCTTCCCACACTCCATACACTCGTAGGTGAACGGCGGTTCCCTGTCGTAGGGGTCGACCTCTTGCTCTCCCATGTGCTACCGTTTGCCACGGAGCGGGTAAAGAACGTCGGCGATTCCCGTCCGCCGGGAACTGTCGGCGCGCCCTACACGCCGAAGGCGTCGGCCAGCCCCTCGCGGTAGCCCTCCGTCCGGTCCTCGACGACCCAGTGGAAGGCCCCCTCCAGCCGGACGACCTCGCCGTCGCCGGCGACGTCCTCGGCGAGGCGTTCGCCGTAGGCGAGCGGCTGCATCACGTCGTCGACCCCCCACAGGCAGGTGACGTCGGCGGTGATCGCCGCGTAGTCGAGCTCCGTCGTGTGGTTGGTGTTCGTCGCCACGGCGTCTCGCGACAGGGAGCGTCGGCCCTCCTCGGTGAGCCAGGGGACTTTCATCCCTTCGACGAAGTCCTTGTGGTCCTCCGCGTCGCCGTAGAGGCCGTCCCCGAAGGCGAAATCGAGCTGTCCCTCCAGTTCCTCGAAATCCATCTCCGTGGTGTCGGGCAGCCCGAGGTTCGAGACGAACTCGACGGGCCAGGAGTCGTAACAGACGGCGTTCGAGAGGACGAGATTCTCGACCGCTTCCGGTTCGTGGGCGGCCATCCGGAGCGCGGCACCCCCGCCGATATCGTGGGCGACCAGCGAGACCGGCCGGTCGACCCCGAGGTCGTCGAGCAGATTCCCGAGCATGTCCTCCTGTGCACGGACCGAGCGGTCGAAGCCGTCGCGCATGTCGGAGTTGCCGTAGCCCGCCATGTCCGGCGCGAGGACGTGGTAATCGTCTTCCAGTACTCCGACGACGTCCCGCCAGAGAAAGGACCAGGTGGGGATGCCGTGGAGGAAGACGACGGTGTGGTCCGCGGGGTCGCCGCCCTCGTAGTAGGCGACCTCGACCTCGTGGTCGTCGAGCCCGACTGTCGTGCTGTCCTGCTTGGCGGTCCACTCCTCGTGTGTCGTCATGTGCGGGGCGTCTCGCGGGACGGTTGTATGTGTTCCGGCGCGCCGGCCGTCAGCGGCGGACCCGCCGGACCGACTCCGCGACCAGCACCGGGTCGGTCGTCGTGTTCGGTTCCGCGGTCTCCGGGTAGAAGGCCACCCGCCCGCAGGTCGTGTGGCACGTCTCGAAGGTGGGCGCCTCCGGGATCCCGAAGTCCGCGGGCTCGCGGTAGTTGGCCGCGATGGTCCAGCGCCGCGCGAGCATCCGTCCGCCGGGGTCGCGTCCGGTCATCAGCGGTGCCGGCTAGTCGATGCCCAACCATACGTCACGCCGCCAAGTACTCCCGGGTTTTAAGAGCGACCGCCGGTGTAACCCCCGCCGGTCACGACCGCGACGGCGCGTGTGCGCCGGAGAAGGGTCCCGGGCCCGGTCAGGGCCGCTCGGCCGAGAGGACGTTCACACAGGAGATGCTGCCGGTGGCGTTGCGGCCGATGCCGGCGTTGTGCTGGAGGCCGTATTCGGGGTCGTTGCCGACCTGGACGGCGCCGGCCTCGCCCCGCAGCTGTTCGTAGATCTCGTTGATCTGTGCGACGCCGGTGGCGCCGATGGGGTGGCCCTTCGCGAGCAGGCCGCCCGACGGATTCACGGGCGTCTCGCCGTCGAGTTCGGGCGCGCCGGAGTCGATGAACTCCCCGCCCTTGCCCTTCTCGCAGAAGCCGAGGTCCTCGTAGGTCACGAGTTCGGTGATCGTGAAGCAGTCGTGGACCTCGGCGACGTCGATCTCCTCAGCGGTGATCCCGGCCTCGTCGTAGGCCTGGCTGGCGGCCTGGGTGCTGGCGGGGAAACCCACGAGCGCCTCGTCGTCGCCGCGCAGCAGACTGTCGGTCGAGAGACCGGAGCCGGCGACCCAGACGGGGTCGTCGGTGTACTCCTCGACGACGTCCTCGCTGACGACGATGGTCGCGGCGGCGCCGTCGGTGACCGGACAGCAGTCGTAGAGGTTCAGCGGGTAGGTCACCTGCGGCCCCTCGACGACGTCCTCGACGCTGCAGGTGAACTGGTAGTGGGCGTGGGGGTACTTCGCGCCGTTCTCGTGGTTCTTGACCGAGACCTTCGCGATCTGCTCGCGGGTGGTCCCGTACTGGTGCATGTGGCGGGTGGCGCGCATCCCGAAGAAGGCGGGCATGGTCACGCCCCGGCCCCGCCAGACCTGGTCGAGTGCCGCCCCCTCGATCAGCCCCTCGGCGGAGTCCCGCATCTTCTCGGCGCCCAGCACCAGCGCCACGTCGGCCTGCCCCGCCCGGACCGCGGTGGTCGCCTGCCGGAAGGCAGTACTCCCGGTCGCACAGGCGTTCTCGACCCGGCTGGAGGGGATGCCGAACAGGCCCGTGGAGTGGGAGGCTCCCAGGCCACTGGAGGCGTCGTTGGCGATGTCGAGCGTCCCGAAGAAGGCGGCGTCGATCTCCCCGGGTTCGATCCCGTGGTCGACGTCCTCGACCGCGTTCATGAAGGCCTGCTCGGCCATCTCGTCGAAGGACTGCTCGAAGAGCTCGCCGAAGTCGATGATGCCGGCACCGGCGATGGCGACGTCCCTCATAGCCGGTCACCCCGCGGGCGCTTGAACTTGAAGGAATTCACCGGCAGGCCGTCGATGTCGAACATGGTCCGGAAGTCGGCCTCGGCCTCCATCCCGATCTCGACGTCGTCGGGGTTGGTCTCGGTAAAGAGACCGTACACCCGGGCGGGCTCGCCGCCCCCCTGCTGGGGGATGTCGACCACCGCCACGGGAAGGGGCGTCTCGAACTCGTCGGGGAGGCGTTGCTGGACGACGTAGGACTGGACCGTCCCGCGCTCGGCCAGCTGGACCTCGTTCCAGTCGGGGTACTCCCCACACCGCTTGCAGACCTCCCGTCGTTCGGGGATGGTCACGTAGCCACAGGAGCCACACTCCCAGGCCTCGAGCCGTTCGTTGGCCGCGCGGTCGCGGACGAAGGGCGGCTCGTGCATCAGGCGTCACCTCCGAGCTGTTCGCGGAAGGAGAGGTGTTTGGCGTACGTGACGTACTCCTTGCTGTCGAGGTACTCCTGGACTGTCATCTCTGGTGTCGTATCTTCCGAGACGTCGACCGCGACGGCGTCGCTGCCGCCGGGGCCGTACGAGGCCAGCAGGACGCGCTCGCCGGCCGACGCCTCGTCGAGCGCCGCCGCGAGGTCGAGCAGGACGCCGCCGGCACCCGCGTACCCGACCGCGTCGAAGGTGCTGTGCAGGTCCGCATCGAGGTCGACGGCGCCGGCGGCCCGCTCGCCCCAGCCGCCGTCGTGTTCCGGGAAGACGCCGTGGTCGGCGTCGGCGTCCTCGAGAGATTCGACCGCGCCGGTGACGGCCTCGAGGTAGTTTTTCCGGTTGAACCGGCCGTCGCCGGTGACGGGCGAGCCGTCCCGCTTGAACCGGCCGACGTAGCCCGTGGTGTGGCTGGCGGCGTCGGCGAAGGCCCCGACCTCCTCGTCGCCGAGCACGAGCGCGCCGGCGCCCGCGCCCGCGGTCTGGAGTTCGCCGCTGTCGGGGTCGGCCCGGAGGACGTCAGCCGCGACCACGAGTGCGGTCTCGCAGTCGTTCGCGACGGCGTCGCGGGCGGCGAGGACGGCGTCGGTGGCCGCCCGCGCCGAGCCCTGGAAGTCGCCGGTCCGGACGTCGGTGCCGGCGCCGAGCGCGTGGCCCACGTGGGCCGCCACGCCCCGCTCGTCGAAGGGGTCGGAGGTCGTCGCGGTGAACACCGCGTCGACCGCCTCGCCGTCGGCGCCCGCGTTCGCGAGGGCGTTCTTGGCCGCCTGTACACCCAGCGTGACGACGTTCTCGTCGTGGGCGGGGACGGCCGTCTCCCCGCCGCCGGCGTAGCCGCCGTGTTGCTGTGCGATGTCGGCCCGCTCGACCCGGTAGAGCGGGACGTACGCACCGTAGCCGCGTATCCCTGTCATGTTACCACACGCCACTGACGCGGCCGCCGATAATAAAGATCCGTGATGCGGGTCGGCCCGACCGTGACGGCGTCGGTCGTCCGTGTCGAGACGGCGTCGGTCGTCCGTGTCGGGACGGAGCCGTCCGGACACGGAGTCAAAGCCAGTGTCGGACCCCGGCCGCCCGGACTGGCGCCGTTCAGTCGCCGCCTTCGCTGATCCGCGGGACGCCCTTGGCGGTGACCGTCTCGCCGATGAGATAGGAGGCTGCGTCGCTCGCGAGGAACTGCGCGAGGTCGGAGATCTCCGAGGGGACGCCGATCCGGCGGTCGACCTCCTCGCGGTCGATCTCCTGTGCCTCGACGCCCATCTGGGACTCGACGCCGGGCGTGAGCACGAGGCCGGGCGCGATGCAGTTGACGCGGACGCCCTTCTCGGCCCACTCGACCGAGAGCGTGCTCGTGAGGTTGATCACGGCGGCCTTGGCGGCGCCGTAGGGGCTCATCTCAGGGGAGCCCTGCTGGCCGGCGACGCTGGCGAAGTTGATGACCGTCCCGCCGCCGTCGGCGAGGTAGTCGCCGGCGACCTGCGTGCAGTGGTAGGTGCCGTGGAGGTTGATGTCGACGATCGTCTTCCAGCCGTTGGGGCTGAGCTCGTCGAAGGGGGCCATGAAGCTGGCGCCGGCGTTGTTGACCAGGCAGTCCAGCCCGCCGAACTCCTCGACGGTCGCCTCCACGAGCGCCTCGACGGCGTCGCGGTCGGTCACGTCACACTCGATGGCCAGCGCCCGGCCGCCGTCGGCGTCGTTGATCCCGTCGGCGACCTCGTCGACTTTCGACTGCTCGCGCGAGCAGACCACCACGTCGGCGCCGTCGGCGGCGAACTGTTCGGCGATCTCGCGGCCGATCCCCTGGCTCGCGCCCGTGATGATCGCGGTCTGTCCGTCGACGCTGAACCGGTCGAGGCTCATCGGATATCACTCCTGTGTGTCATTGGTGCACCTACGACTGCGTGAGGTCGGCTAATAAAGGTCCGCCACACCGCCCGGCGGGACGCGACAGCCGCAGAGGGAGGCCCCGCGCTACGTGTTTCTGTTCGAGAGGGCGGTTTTGAGCCGGTCGAGCCCGAGTGTCACGACGAACAGGGCACTGCCCAGGTACAGGAGCGACTGGGGATTCGTAATGAGAGCGTTGCCGTAGCCGACAGCCGTACTCAGGTACCCGAGGAGGGAGGCCGTCCATCCGACGCCGGTGATCCCGGCAACCTGGTCGAGGACGTTCTCGTTCACCGTCAGTTTCGTCTTCAAGAGGCGGAACATACGACGCGTAAGGTCCGCTTACCGGAGCGAGGGTATGAAGCTACCTTCGCGGTACTGGCAACGTTGTTACCAGTCGGCGTCGGTTGGACGCGGGACACGCTCCGGAAAGTACGTCGCGCGTGCTGCTACTGTGGGCTGCGACGGGAACAGGTGTGGACCGCAACGGAAGACGGGTGTGCGCAACTCGTCCCGAAGAGACGGAGAGAACGCAGGCAAACGGTCGCAGTCTAGAGGATCTGGTCGGCGATGATGTTCTTCTGGATCTCCGAGGTGCCCTCGTAGATCTTCGTGATCCGGGCGTCGCGGTAGTAGCGCTCGACGGGGTGGTCGGTGACGAAGCCGGCGCCGCCGTGCACCTGGATGGCCTCGTCGGCGACGTCGACGGCGTGCTCGCTCGCGAACAGCTTGGCCATCGAGGCGTACTTCGCGGCCATCATCTCGTTGTCCTCCTCGATCTGGGCGGCGGCACGGTAGGTCAGCGACCGGGCGGCCTCGACGTTGGTGGCCATCTCGGCGATCTTGTGCTGGATGGCCTGGAACTCGCTGATCTTCTGGCCGAACTGCTCGCGCTCGCCCGCGTACTCCTGGGCGGAGTCCAGCGCGGCCTGGGCGACGCCGACCGCCTGGGCGGCGACGCCGGTGCGGCCGGAGGCGAAGAAGTTCATCAGCTGGTAGAAGCCCTTGTTCTCCTCGCCGATGACGTTCTCCTCGGAGACGCGGACGTCGTCGAGGATGACCTCGCCGAGGTCGGAGGAGCGGATGCCGAGCTTGTTGTCGATCTTCTCGGTCTTGAAGCCCTCGCGGTCGGTGGGCACGAGGAAGGCGGTGATGCCGGCGTGGCCCTCGCCGGGGTCGGTCTTCGCCATCACGACACCGACGTCGGCGACGGTGCCGTTGGTGATCCACATCTTGTTGCCATTAATAACGTACTCGTCGCCGTCCTTCTCGGCGGTGGTCTCCATGCCCGCCACGTTGGAGCCGTGGGCGGGCTCGGAGATACAGGAACAGGAGACGGCGTCACCGGCGGCGATCGGCGGCAGCCACTCCTCTTTCATCCACTCGTCGCCGTACTCGATGATCATGTTGGTGCCGAAGCCGGCGGAGCCGATGGCGCTCCCGATGCCGGGGTCCGCGCGCCACAGCTCCTCGGTGACGATCATCGACGAGAGGGCGTTCATCCCCGCGCCGCCGTACTCGGTGGGGATGCCCGGCGCGACGAAGTCCAGTTCCGCCGCCTTCCGGCGGAGGTCCTCGGGGTACTCCCGGTTCTCGTCGTGCTCGCGCGCGACCGGCTTGATCTCCTCCTCGCCGAACTCCTTCACGGCGTTACGGATCGCCTGCTGTTCGTCGGTGAGCTGGAAGCTCATAGTCGATCCGTCGGAATACGCGGGAAAGTATCTTTCCATGGTCCTGAGCCGTGTAACTCGCTCACAACGTTTGTCCAGTTCGGTCGCCGGCGGATACCCCGTCGGCCCCGGGTCGGAGGGTCCGGGGCCAGCCGGCGAGCCGGCGTTCCGCACGGCTTTTGTCGCTGGCGGTGAAAACGGGTGTAGATGCACTCGCGAGGCTGCGAACAGTGCGCCAAGGGCGGCAAGATGGTCGTCTTCGTCTACGGCTACTGTGACCAGCGGGACTGCTTCTACTGTCCGCTCGGGGAAAACCGCAAGAACGTCACCGACGTCTACGCCAACGAGCGGAAAGTCGAGTGCGACCAGGACCTGATCGAGGAGGCCCGCCGGATGGACGCGCTGGGGTCCTCTATCACCGGCGGCGAGCCCCAGGAGGTCCTCGACCGGACCTGTCGGTACATCTCGCTGCTGAAAGACGAGTTCGGCGACGACCACCACGTCCACCTCTACACCGGTATCACCGGCGGCCGCGAGAACATGCGCCGCCTGGCCGAGGCGGGGCTGGACGAGATCCGCTTTCACCCGCCGCTGGAGCTGTGGGGTGACCTCCACGGCACCGAGTGGGAGGACATTCTCTATATCGCCCGCGAGGAGGGGATCACCCCCGCCTTCGAGATCCCCGGGATCCGCGGCGAGGAGGAGTTCCTGGAGTTCCTGGACGAGGGCGCCGCCGACTTCTGTAACGTCAACGAGTTCGAGATGAGCGACGGCAACTTCCGGCGGATGCAGGAGGAGGGGTTCGAGCGCCGGGAAGGCCACATGAGCGCCGTCGAGGGGAGCCACGAGGTGCTGGAGACGATGGGCGACCACGAGAAAGTCTACTTCTGTACCTCCGTGTTCAAGGACGCCGCCCAGCACCGCAACCGCCTCAAGCGGATGGCTCAAAACGTCCGCCGGCCCTTCGACGAGGTGACCGACGACGGAACGCTCGTCTACGGGAAGACGTGGGTCGAGCCCGCCCGGTTCGAGGAGCTCGGCGTCCCCGGGGAGTTCTACACCGAGAAGACCGACCACCTCGAACTCGCCTGGTGGCTGCTCGAGGAGATGGTCGAGGACGGCGACGTTCCCGAAGGGGAGATCGTCGAGCAGTACCCCACGGTGGAGGGGACGGTCGTCGAGCGAACGCCCGTCGTGCCGGCCGACGACGCGGCGGCCGGCGGGTCGGAGTCCGGCACCACCGCCGACTGAGGGTCCGCCGGCGCCATGACCTACCTCTCCCATCCCGTCCGGCGGATGTGCGAGGAACCCGTCGAGGGTGAGGACGTCTCGCTGCGCGTGACCGCCGCGGAGGACACCGACCCCGGGGCCCTGGCCGGCCGTCTCGACGAGGTCGGCACCGTCGAGAAGCGCCTCCGGTTTGGGGCCTTCCGGGTGACCGTCCCCCAGCCCCGCCTCGACGTGCTCCGTGGGCTCGACGGTATCGAGGCGATAGAGACGGCGAACACGCTGGGGGTCGATGCGGGCGACGCCGGCGAGGACGTCGGCTCCGGGGAGTGAACGGGCTACCTGTTCTGGTAGACGTAGGTGAGCTGTGGGTAGGGGATGTACGCCGCCCGGCGTATCTCGCCGTCGACCTCCCGCTTCAGGTGGACGCCGTTCGACCCCTCGACGACCTCGTGGACGCCGTCGATCTCGGTACCGTCGCTGAGTTCGGCGGTCATGTGGGACATGCCGCGTTGACCTACCGGTCGACGGCGTAAATCCTCCCGGCCGGAGGCAGGCCGCGACCGGAGACGGCGCCGCGGAGTGCGGCCGCTACACCGTCACGAAACGCGGGAGACCTGAAGACGCAGAGACCGGTCGGTCAGGCGCCGGCTTCCTGGAAGGCCGCCTCGATGTCCTCGGCCTGGGTGACGCCGACGAAGCGCTCGACGATGCCGTCCTCGTTCTCGATGATCAGCGTCGGGAGCGAGCGGACCTGGTACTCGTTGGCGACGTCCTGCTGCTCGTCGACGTTGATCTTCTCGAAGGAGACGTCCTCGTACTCCTCCTCGAGGTCCTCCAGGATCGGGTCCTGGGTCTTGCACGGGCCACACCAGTCGGCGTAGAAGTCCTTGAGCGTGACTGTCATACGGCCCGGACGTTGGCTACGGCGTCTGATAAGCGTTGTCCACTCCGGCGTGGCGGCGACACGAGCGCCGGACGCGACCGGCGCCTCGCGGCCGCAGCGACGAGTAGGGGACGCGCACGCGGGTCGAAACGCTTAGGCCCGCCGGCCCACGAAAGCAGGGTATGAGCTCAAGCGACGGTGGCGGGCTGATGTCCAGCGCGGGCCTCGTCCGGTACTTCGAGGCCGAGGACTCGAACGCCATCCGCATCGACCCCAAGACGGTGTTCACCTTCGGCGCCCTGTTCGGCGTGCTCGTGCTCCTCCTGCGGCTCATCATCTAGGCGTCCCCTCCAGCCGGACGCGCATTCGAGCCGGGGGAGCTTTGAACCGGGCAGCCCCAGGCCGACCATGACCGTCCGGATCCGCGGGATCTACGCGACCGCCCTGACCGCGCTGCTTGAGGATATCGTCCAGGCCTCGCCGCCGATCCGCGAGCGGTTCGAGGCCACCCTGCCGGCCGAGCCCGCTGCGGCGGGCGTCGCGACGACCGACGACCGCCAGGGCGTCGTCGTCTCGGGCGAGCCCGACCGGGTCGCCGCTGTCGTCGGCCGGCTGCGGGACGTGGCCGTCGACACCCTGGCCTGGGACGCCGACCTGCCGCTGGGCGGCGTCTACGCCGGGACGGTCACCGAGGAGCTCCGTCCCGGCGCGGTCGTCGACTGCGGCGACGGCGAGGGGTTTCTCCCTTACTCCGAGACCGAGCGCCACGTCGAGACCGGGGACAGCCTGCGGGTGCAGGTCGCCGAGCCCGCGCCGCCGTGGGCCGACGACCGCCCGCGCCTGGAGACCACCGTCCGGGTGCCGGGTCACCTGGTCGAACTCGTCCGCGGGGGGACGGCGAGTGTCGGGACCGGGAGCCCGGAGCTGGCCGACCTCGTCCCCACCGAACCGCCGGAGGGGTGGGCGCCGAGCTGGGGCCGGGACAGCGACGACGCCGACCTCAACGCGCTGGATGAGGCACTCGCGGCGGCCGCCGGGCACGCCGAGGCCATCGACGCGGGGCTGGCCGACGGGCCGCCCGTCGGGGACGGACCACACCGCTACTGGGCCGGCCTCGACACCGCCTTCGTCTGGTTCGGCCGGGAGTCGCGGTTCGCGCTGGACGAGCGACGCCGCGAAGTGACTGCGACCATGCCCGGCCACCACCGTGTCAAGGCCGGCGCCCGGGCCGCGAGCGCGGCCGTCGACTTCGTGGAGGCGGTCTGTCCCGAGGCCGGCGCTGGCGGCAGTCGCGGCGGCAGCGTCACCGGCGACGGCGGCGACGCGTTCCCCTTCGGCGCCGTCACCCGGCAGTTCGGGCCACGGGAGGGCGACACCGTGCGGCTCGACCACGGCAAACCCGACGGCCGGCGGGTCGTCCTCGGCGAGGCCGACGTCATCGAGCGCGACACGGGCGGGACCATCAGAGTGCGCCGGGAGATGGCCTCGCGGGGGACCTACGACGCGCTCGGGACCGAGCGCCGGCCCGGCGACGTCGCGGTGACGAAGCTCACGGAAGGAAAGTGGTGGTACCCGACGGTCTACCGGAGCGCCGACGGCGAGTCGAGGGGGACCTACGTCAACGTCTGTACGCCCGTCGAGGTGTTCCCGGAGGCCGTCCGCTACGTCGACCTCCACGTCGACGTGGTCAAGCGGCCCGACGGAACTGTCGAGCGCGTCGACGACGACGAACTCGATGCCGCCGTCGAGGCCGGCGAGGTCCCCGAACCGCTGGCCGAGCGGGCGCGCCAGGTCGCCGACGCCGTCGAGAACGCGCTGTAGCGGCGACAGTGATTTATCCTGTTGTATGCTATCAACCACCATGGTCGACCAGCTACCGGACCTCAGCGAGGAGGAACGCGAGGCGTTACACAGCGTCGAACTCGGCCTGGAGTGGCTCCGGCGCGCCCACGGTGACCTGGTCGGGGTCCACCACAAGACCGGCCACGCGATGGACCACTTCGAGCGGGCGGAGGCACAGTTGCGTGCGTCTGACTACGACGGGCTGGCGGACGCGCTCCGGTGTGAGTACCTGCCCAGGGGAGCCATCGACGACCGGTGGACCTACGACCTGCTGGAGAGCTTCGAGGAGGGCTTTCTGTCGGACCTGGCCGGTTTCGAGGAGCGCGCTCGCGAGGAAGTCGCCGACGGGAGACGCCACGTCGCCGAGCGCCACCAGGAGCGGGAGTGGCGCGAGCGGGCCCGGGAGGACGGCGACGGCACCGACCGGCGCCGGTGACGGCGGACGCGCCGGTGTCGCGAGCCCTGTCCCGGGGCGAGCACCACTCCGGAGCGAGTGCCGGCACACACCTTTATGGTCGTATCAGGAGACGCGATCAGTACAATGCGCGCAGCAGTTTTCCAGGACGTCGACGAACCGTTCGAGATCACCGAGGTCGACGAGCCGGAGTGTGGACCGGAGGACGTCGTCATCGAGACCGAGGCGTCGGGGATCTGCCGGTCGGACTGGCACGTCTGGCAGGGCGACTGGAGCTGGGTCGGTATGCTCCCACAGGAGGGGCAGATCTTCGGCCACGAGCCCGCCGGGACCGTCGTCGAGACCGGCGAGGAGGTCGGGTCGGTCGAGGTCGGCGACCAGGTGACCGTCCCCTTCAACCTGAGCGACGGGACCTGCCCGCACTGCCGGGCGGGGCTGTCGAACATCTGTGACAACCTCGTCCCGCTGGGGTTCACACCGGACGCCCAGGGGGCCTGGGCCGAGCGGTTCAGGGTGCCCGACGCCGACCAGAACGCGGTCGTCCTCCCCGACGGGGTCGACCCGGTCGACGCCGCCGGCCTGGGCTGTCGCTTCGCCACCTCCTTCCACGGCGTCAACCACCGCGCCGACGTCGAGCCCGGCGACTGGGTCGCCGTCCACGGCTGTGGCGGGATCGGCCTCTCGGCGGTCCAGATCGCAAACGCCGCCGGCGCGAACGTCATCGCGGTCGACCTCCAGGACGAGAAGCTCGAGTTCGCCGAGGACCTGGGGGCCGTCGAGACGGTCAACGCCGCCGAGGTCGACGACCCCGCGGGCCAGGCCGCGATGATCGCCGGCGGCGGCTGTGACGTCGCCGTCGACGCGCTCGGGATCGAGACCACCTGCCGCAACGCCATGGACAGCCTCGGCAAGCGGGGCACCCACCTCCAGCTCGGGCTGACGACCGGGGAGGAGGAGGGCGAGGTGCCGCTGCCGGTCGACGAGATGGTGTTCACCGAGCGCGACTTCGTCGCCTCCTTCGGGATGCAGCCCAACCGGTTCGACGAGATCTTCGAGATGATGGGCTCGGACAAGCTCGACCCCTCGAAGATCATCGGCGACACCGTCGCGCTCGACGACGTCCCCGAGGTGCTGGAGTCGATGTCCGACTTCGACACCATCGGCTTCCCCGTCATCACCGAGTTCTGAGCGGGCGGCGTCGGCCGGGGACACCGGCCGGTAGCAGAGCGTTCAACCCCACGGAGCCCCGAGCGGGGGTATGATCTCGCCGGATCTGTCGGGGCGAGTCGGACTCGTCACGGGCAGCGCGAAGGGTGTCGGCCGCGAACTGCTCCTGTCGCTGGCCGACTGTGGCGCGGACGTCGCAATCCACTACCGGACCAGCGACGGGGCCGCCGAGGAGGTCGCGGAGGCGGCCCGCGAGCGCGGCGTCGACGCGGCAGTCGTTCAGGCCGACGTCACCGACCCCGACGACGTGGACGGGCTGTTCGACGCCGTCGAGGCCGGCCTGGGGCGCGTGGACGCCCTGGTCAACAACGTCGGCGCGTTCGCGCCCCGCCACTGGACCGAGATCGACCCGGAGACCTGGGCGACGGTGATGGACACCAACCTCACCGCCACCTACCTCTGCTGTCGGCGCGCGCTGCCGACCATGCGGGAAGTCGGGTTCGGCCGCATCGTCAACGTCGGCTACGCCTCCAGCGAGAAGGGGCTCGTGAGCCCGAAGAACTTCCCGTACTTTGCCGCCAAGGCCGGCGTCCTGATGTTCACGCGGATGCTCGCCGCCGATACGCAGGACGTCGACGTGACGGTCAACGCCGTCTCCCCCTACGTCGTCGAGAACTCCGACGAGTTCCCCGAGGAACTCCCGCGGGACCGCCCCGCGGACTTCGAGGACATGGCCCAGTCGATGCTGTTCTTCCTGGAGGAGGACAGCGACTACATCAGCGGGCAGAACGTCGAGGTCAGCGGCGGGTGGCTGCCCGAGCGGGTCTAGTTCCCCTGGATGGCGTCGATGACCATCGCCGCGGTGACGATGGCGTCGGTGGGCACGCCGCCGGCGTCGTCGATGGTGATCTGGTAGCGGTCCCGCAGGGAGAGTTCGCCGTCGATCTGACCGACGTGGCCGCCGTCAGGGCCGGTGATCTCGTACTTGTGGGGGATCAGCGGGCCTACGATGGGGATGAGGTTTCGGGCGAGGGTGACCGCGGCCCCGCGGGAGGTGATCCGGCCGACGACCGCCTCCGTCTCGCCGTGCCGGACGGTCCAGACGTCCTGAAATATCGAGAAGTCGTTGTCGAGAAGCGCTACCCGGTCGCCGGTCTCGGCGTCGATGATAGCGTAGTTGCCGGCGACATCGAGAATCTGACCGGCCTCGACGGTGAAGACCTCCTCGCCGTCGGCGTCCACGAAGGGGAACTCCTCTTTCATCTTGAGGAGTTTCTGTTTCCCCCGGACGACGAGATCGCCGTCCGAGTCGTAGGCGGCGTACTTGTTGCGGATCAGCGACTGTTCGACCGTGTACTGGTCGTCGTCGAGGTCGAGCGCGGAGCCCCGGCGCGTGTCGTCGGTGGCCATCGGTCGAACCGAGACCGCTGTGTGGAATAATCCTTGTGTCCGTTCGACCCCGTGGCCGTCGCTCCGGCGGCGGCGGCGGGGAACCGACAGCGTTTCACGGGTCCCGTCCCTGCCACTGTGCAATGAGCCGGGACACCATCGAGGTCCGCGGGGCCGAGGAACACAACCTCAAGGACATCGACGTCACCATCCCCCGGGAGGAGCTGACCGTCGTGACCGGTCTCTCGGGGTCGGGGAAGTCCTCGCTTGCCTTCGAGACCGTCTACGCCGAGGGGCAACGGCGCTACATCGAGTCCCTCTCGGCGTACGCCCGCAACTTCCTGGGCCAGATGGACAAGCCCAAAGTCGAGAACGTCGAGGGGCTCTCGCCCGCGATCAGCATCGACCAGAAAAACGCCGCCAACAACCCCCGCTCGACGGTCGGCACCGTCACTGAACTGCACGACTACCTCCGTCTCCTCTACGCCCGGGTCGGCACCCCACACTGCCCGGAGTGCGGTCGGGAAGTCGGCGAGCAGAGCGCCCAGCAGATGGTCCGCCGGCTGCTCTCGCTGCCCGAGGGGACACGTGCGAAGCTGTGTGCGCCCGTCGTTCGGGACCAGAAGGGAGCCTTCGAGGACCGCTTCGACGACCTCGTGAGCGAGGGGTACACCCGCGTCGAGGTCGACGGCGAAGAGTACGATCTGACGGTCGAACGGCCGGAGCTCGACGAGAACTACGACCACACCGTCGACGTGGTCGTCGACCGCGTCAAGGTCAGCGAGGAGGCCCGCTCGCGCATCACGGATTCGGTCGAGACCGCCCTGGCGGAAGCCGGCGGCGTCCTGAAGGTGATCCTCCCGGACCCGCCCGCCGATACCGGCGACCTCGGCGGGTCGACCGCCCGCTCGACGGGCGACCTCGCCGACGACGAGGGAGGGGCCGGCGACGGTGACGACCGCCTGACCGTCGAGTTCTCGGAGGACCTGGCCTGCACCCACTGCAACATCGACATCTCCGCCATCGAGACCCGTTCCTTTTCGTTCAACAGCCCTCACGGCGCCTGCCCGGAGTGCGAAGGGCTAGGATCGACCAAGGAGGTCAGCGAAGACCTGGTGGTCCAGGACCCCTCCAAGCCACTCAAGCACGTCTTCGAGCCCTGGAGCTACAACCGCACCTACTACTCCCGGCAGCTGGACAACGTCGCCGAACACTTCGGCGTCTCGCTGGAGACGCCCTTCGAGGACCTGGACCCAGAGGTCCGCCGGCAGTTCCTGTACGGCACCGACGACGTCGTCCACTTCGAGTGGACCACCAAGAACGGCACCCGTGAGAAGACCGAGCGCTTCGAGGGCGTCATCAACAACCTGGAGCGCCGGCACGTCGAGACCGACAGCGACCGGGCCCGCGAGCACATCGAGGAGTTCATGGCCGTCACCACCTGTCCTGCGTGTGAGGGGACGCGGCTGAAAGCGGAGTCACGGGCGGTCCTCGTGGACGGCACCTCCATCACCGAGGTCAACGAGATGTCCATCGGCGACGCCCGCGACCACTTCGAGGGGATGGAGAGCCGGATGGACCAGCGGGAGACGAAAATCGCCGAGGAGATCCTCAAGGAGATCCGCGCCCGGCTGGGGTTCATGTGCGAGGTCGGTCTCGAATATCTGACCCTGGACAGGGAGGCCTCGACGCTCTCGGGCGGGGAGAGCCAGCGGATCCGGCTGGCGACCCAGATCGGCTCCGGGCTGGTCGGGGTGCTCTACGTCCTCGACGAGCCCTCCATCGGCCTCCACCAGCGGGACAACGACCGCCTGCTGAACACCCTGGAGGAACTGCGGGACCTGGGGAACACCCTCCTCGTGGTGGAGCACGACACCGAGACGATGCGGCGGGCGGACAACGTCATCGACATGGGGCCGGGCCCCGGCAAGCGCGGCGGCGAGGTCGTGGTGAACGGCCCGCTGGCGGAGGTGCTCGCCACCGAGGAGTCGGTGACCGGCGATTACCTCTCCGGCGAGCGCTCCATTCCCGTTCCCGACACGCGCCGCGAGCCCGACTGCGGGGAGGGCTCGGACGGCCACCTCACGGTCAGGGGCGCCCGCCAGCACAACCTCAAGGACGTCGACGTGGACCTGCCGCTTGGCTGTTTCACGGCGATCACGGGCGTCTCGGGGTCGGGCAAGTCCACCCTGATGCACGAGGTGCTCTACAAGGGGCTGGCCCGCGAGATGAACGACAACACCAGCGTCGACCCCGGCGAGCACGACGCCATCGAGGGCCTGGAGCAGGTGGAGACCGTCAGGCTGATCGACCAGTCGCCGATCGGCCGGACGCCCCGCTCGAACCCGGCAACCTACACCAACGTCTTCGACTACGTCCGGGAGCTGTTCGCCGAGACCGACCTCGCCAACCGGCGGGGCTACCAGAAAGGTCGCTTCTCCTTCAACGTCAAGGGTGGCCGCTGCGAGGAGTGTGGCGGCCAGGGCACCGTCAAAATCGACATGAACTTCCTCTCGGACGTGCAGGTCCCCTGCGAGGAGTGTGGCGGCGCCCGCTACAACGACGAGACCCTCGAGGTCGAGTTCCGCGGGAAGACCATCGCGGACGTGCTCGACATGACCGTCGACGAGGCCTACGACTTCTTCGAGAGCCACAGCCAGCTCCGCCGGCGGCTGAAGCTGCTGAAAGACGTCGGCCTGGGGTACATGCGCCTGGGCCAGCCCTCGACGACCCTTTCGGGTGGCGAGGCCCAGCGCGTCAAGCTCGCCGAGGAGCTGGGCAAGAAGGACACCGGCGACACGCTCTACCTGCTCGACGAGCCGACCACCGGCCTGCACCCCGCCGACGAGCGCAAGCTCATCGACGTGCTCCACCGGCTGACGGAGGAGGGCAACACGGTCGTCGTCATCGAACACGAGCTCGACCTCGTCAAGAACGCCGACAACATCGTCGACCTCGGGCCGGAGGGCGGGGAGCGCGGCGGCGACGTCGTCGCCACCGGGACGCCCGAAGAGGTCGCCCGGGTCGAGGATTCGCACACGGGCCGGTACCTCCGGGACCTCCTGCCCGGCGTCGACCTGGAGGGGCCGCGTGCCGACCGGGAACCCATCGGGGCACCGGCCCCGGAAGGCGAGCGCGAGGGCGAACAGGCGACCGGTGCGGGCGCCGGCGACGACTGACCCTGGCGGCTCCGACCGAGAGCGCGGGCCGGGTGGGTATGGTGTCGCCAGCGCCATGTTTTAGTCACCGTCGGGAGCACGGGCACGCATGGCGACCGCAGACCGGACTCTCGGGGGGATCGGCGGCCTGGCACAGCGTGCGAACCCGGCGTTTGCCGGGGCGGCTGTCGCGATACCGGTACTCGCACTCGCCGGCGCGATCGCGTCGAACGACCCGCGGGCGCTGGTCTACGTCCACGTGATGGCCGGCGTCCTCTGGACCGGCGTCGACATCTTCATGGGCGCCGTCCTGGGCCCGGTCGTCGGCGGCCTCGACCCGGAGGAACGGGGCAGTTTCTTCGCGAAGTTCACCCCGAAGATGACCTTCCTGATGCCGGTGCTGGCGACGGTGACGATCACCGCCGGGATCGTGATGGGGCTGAACCGCGGCTTCCCGAACTTCATGCCCTGGCTGGCGCTGATGACCGCCGCCACCACCATCCCCATCGTCCTCCTCATCGGCCACCAGTTCGACGCGCTGACCGACCGGAAGACGCTCGCCGCGCTCGCTGTGGCCGTCGTCGGGAGCGGCGCCTTCCTCGCCACCACGCTGCCCGAGTTCGGGATGACCTCGCCGTGGATCGTCGCCACACTCGTGATCGTCACGCTGCTGTCGGTCCAGGGCTTCGGCGTGATCCTCCCCGGCGAGGTCCGGATCTACCGCCAGCTCACCTCCGGCGACCCCGACTACGAGCTCGTCGGCGAGATCGGGATGCGCAACGCCAAGCTCGGCGGCCTCCAGGGCGCGATGCAACTCGCCATCGTCTTCGTGATGGTCGGCCTCCGGTTCGGGCTCTGGGCCTGACCCGAGAGCGCGGGGCCGGGCATAAACCGCCGGGACCGCTACCTCCGGTATGCCCATCCACGCCGCGCTCGACGACCGCCTGCTCCGCGTCCGCGAGGCCGACGGCGGCTGGCAGGCCGAGGAGACGCTGGTCGGCCACGACTTCGAGTGTCTCGCTGCCGACGGCGACCACGTCGTCGCGGGCACGGTCGAGGCCGGCCTCCAGTACAGCCCCGACGGCGGCGACACCTGGCAGGCTGTCGACCTCGCGGACCGCGTGACGAGCGTCACGGTCGGCCCGGACGGGACGGTCTGGGTCGGCACCGAACCCAGCGCCGTCTACCGGGCGCCGAACGGAGACGTGGAGTCTCTCACGGCGTGTGCGGACCTGACCGCGCTCCCCTCGAGCGACCGGTGGTCGTTCCCGCCGCGTCCCCACACCCACCACGTCCGGTGGATCGCGGTCGCGCCCGACGACCCCGACCGGCTGTACGTGGCAATCGAGGCCGGCGCGTTCGTCCGGTCGACCGACGCCGGGGAGAGCTGGGAGCCCCACCCCGAGGGCGCCCGGCGGGACAACCACACCGTCGCCACCCACCCCGAGGCCCCGGAGCGGGTCTACGTCGCCGCGGGCGACGGGTACGCCGAGTCCGGGGACCGCGGCGGGCGCTGGCGGTACCCCCAGGAGGGGCTGGAGCACCGCTACGTCTGGGGGCTGGCGGTCGACCCCGGCGACCCCGACAGAATGGTCGTCTCGGCGGCCCGCGGTGCGCGCTCGGCGCACACCCCCGCGAACGCGGAGGCGTACGTCTACCGGCGGGAGGCGGGCGGCGACAGAGCCGCCGGAGGCGACGGCGGCGCCTGGCACCTGGCGATGGACGGGCTCCCCGACCCGGAGGGCACGGTACGAGCGGTGCTGGCCGCGGGCGGGCCCGGCGAGTTCTACGCGCTGACCAACCGCGGACTCTACCGCAGCCGGGACGCTGGAGAGGCGTGGGAACCACTCCCGGTCGAGTGGCCCGGCGCCTACACCGGGCAGGTCGGGCGCGGGCTGGCGGTGGTCTGAGCGGCAGCGGGCGGCCCACTGGGGACGGGGATGTCGTGGCTGCGAGCTCGGCTACTGGTACATCCCCAGCGGCTGGGCGCGGGTGGATTCGTCCTGGGCCTCCTGCATCCGCTCGGCGAGGTTCTCGCGGGCGGTTGCGATCCGGTCGGCCTGCTCGACAAGCCGGTCGGTGTCGACCTCGACGCCCGCGATGGGCTCGACCGCCTCCGTCAGGATGACCCGGGCGGCCTCGGGGTCCGGAAAGCCCTGGCTGGCCTCGACCACGAGGGCGACGCCGTCGACGCCCTGCTGTCCGGCCTCGGCGACCAGTGCGCCGGTTGGCCCGCTGATCAGTCCGCTTTCCTCCGGCGTCGAGACCCCGTGCTCCTCGAGCAGGGCGCCGCCGGCACCGGTCCCGATCCCGTACAGCCCGGGGACACCCTCCTTCTCGACGGGCAGACCGCTCAGGTAGACCGGTGTGACGTCCCGTTCAGCGAGCCAGCCGGTGACACAGCCGGCGAACTCCTCGGCCGCGCTGGGCGAGACGGGGATGTCGCTCTGGAGGACCAGCAGGTCCCGCGCCTCGTCGGCGTAGATGCGGACGGGCGCTTTCACGTCCCGGCTGCCCTCGTGGTAGACCGCGACGTCGGGCAGCCCCTCGCAGCGACAGGCCGCGAACTCGGTCATCCCGAACTCCTCGACGAGGTGGTCGGCCGCGATCTTGCCGACGAGTCCGACGCCGGGAAGCCCCTCGACCAGCGTCGGCTCCGTCAGGTCAACGTCGGTGAATTCCTCGATGTGTGCCATACCGGAACGGCGACGCCCAGCGACTTAATCCCGCCGGCGGTGGGATTATGTCCGTCGGCCGTGTTCCTCCTGGAATGAGCGAAATACCGGCCGACGAGCCCGAGGAGACGCCGTTTTCCGGCACCGGCGACGAAACCGACTGGGTCGACGTCCGGATGACCGACCCCCAGGAAGGGGAGTGGGACATCGACGCCGTCGTCGCCGACGGGCGGGTCGAGTACGTCGACCTCCGGATCCGGCCGGCGCTGCTGACCGGTTTCGTCGAGTGTCTCGTCGAGGACCTGGACGACGAGGGGGCCGCCAGGGTCCTCCAGCGGCTCGCCGACCGGCAGGACGTCGACCTCGACGGCTGACGCGGGCCGCGCCACGGGGCGACGGCGTGCCCGGTACGGTCGTGCGCCCAGCCGTCGGCTCAGCTGTCGTCGTCGGACTCGCTCTCGACCTCGATGGTCCTGGGTTCGGCGTCCGCGTCGCCGGCGTCGTCGCCGAACAGCGTCGAGCCGATGTCGCGGGCGACGGACTCCACCTGATTGCGGAGCGTGCTCACCTCCGACTCGAACTCCTCGACCGACCGCTCGACGTAGTGGACCCGCTGGAGCGGGACCCGCCGGACGATGTCGTTGCCGGCCTCGTCCTCGTCGAGCTTGACGATCCAGTGGTCCTGGAAGTAGGCGATGCGCTCGTTCGGGACGGTTCGCTCGACGGTCCCCTCCTCGGGGTCCTCGTAGACGATGACCGCCTCTCCGAGGTCCGGGTCTGCCATACCGGGGGGTGGAGCGGAACACGGGTAGGTCTGTTGGCGCCGCTTCGAAACCCACAAGCGCCGGCCCGGCCTTGCACCGCCAATGGACGTCCTGGAGCGGTACGAGCCGCTTGTGGGTGACTTCGCGGCCTTCCTGGCGGCCTGCGAGCGCCCGCTGCCCTCGGTCGTCAGGGTCAACACGCTCCGGACGACCGTCGAGCGCGCGAGGGCGGCGCTGGCCGAGGCAGGGTTAGAGCCCGAGCCGGTCGGGTGGCACCCCGGACTCTTCCGGCTCTCGGGTCAGCCGGGCGCGAACTGGCCGTACGCCCACGGCTGGCTCCACGGCCAGGAGGAGGTGTCGGCGGTCCCGGCCCGCGTGCTCGACCCCCGGCCCGGCGACGTCGTCTGGGACGCCACCGCCGCGCCCGGCTCCAAGACCACCCAGCTCGCGGCGCTGATGGAGGATTCGGGGCGGGTGGTGGCCACCGACAACAACATCGGGCGAGTGTCGGCACTGCGCTCGAACACCGAGCGGCTGGGCGTGACGAACACCGCCGTCACTACCGAGGACGCCCGCAACCACTCGCTGAAACCCTTTGCCCACGACGCCTACGACCGCGCGCTGGTCGACGCCCCCTGCTCGTGTGAGGGGACCGTCCGGAAGAACCCCGACACGCTCGAGGAGTGGACGATGGAACACGTCGAGGGGGTCGCCGCCGTCCAGAAGGGCGTGCTCCGGCGGGCCGTCCAGGCCACCCGCGAGGGCGGGGTCGTCGTCTACTCGACCTGCACGTTCGCCCCCGAGGAGAACGAGGCCGTCGTCGACTACGTGCTGGGCGAGGAGGACTGCCGGCCCCTGGAGATGGACCTGCCGCTGGAGCACGCCTCGGGTGTCACCGAGTGGCAGGGCGAGACCTACGACGACCGGCTGACCCGCGCGGCCCGGATCTACCCCCATCATAATGACACGGGCGGCTTCTTCTGTGCGAAACTGGAGGTGACCGGATGAGCGACGGAGGCGGGGCAGGCGGCGGGAGCAAGCGCGGGAACGGCAGCGAGGGCACCGGCGAGGCCGAGAACCGCCCCCACCGCTTCGACCGCCTGCCCGCCACGGCCAGCGAGCGGACGGTGCCGAACCGGCCGACCCGCGCGGCGGTGCTGGAGTGGTTCGAGGAGCGGTTCGGCATCCCGCCCGGGACCTTCGAGGGATACAGCTTCTGGGAGCGGGGTGCGGGGAAGATATGGTGTCTCGCGGAAGTTGACACACCGGAGCCCGACGCCGTCGACGTCGAGGCCCTGGGGATGACGCTTCTCAGGACCCGCCAGGAGCACTGGAAGCCGACGATGGCCGGCGTCCAGAAGTTCGGCGGCCACGCCACTCGAAATGTTCTGGAACTCGACGACGAGCGCGCCCGACGGTTTCTCGCCGGCGAGGAACAGGAGGTCGAGTGGGAGGGCGACTGGGGGTATCTGATCATCGCTCACGAAATCGCGGGCGGCGTCGAACCGCTCGGGGTCGGCCTCTACACCTACGGAACGCTGCGCTCGCAGGTCCCGAAGGGGCGGCGCCGTGAATTGGAAAAGTGAGGTACCGCCTGACGGTGGTGTTTGATTAAACAGTCTTGCTGTCGGGAGTACTGAGAACAGCAAGAAAGCCCCGACTGGCTCCGCTCCCGCGCCTCGCTGTCACCGAAAGAGCGCTGCGCGCTCTTTCGAGATGAGCGCGGGACTCCGTCCCGCGAACCATGCGAACGGCAGCTTCGCTGCCGTGAGCAGATGACGAGAGAGCTTCGCTCTCTCGAACCACGCGCGCTCACGGTGCTCGCGTGCTTGCGTCACCGGGAGAGCGAAGCTCTCCCGAGCCCGCGGCGCGACGCGCCGCGGACGGCGGGGTTCGCGGAGCCAGCCACCCCTTTCAGTCCCGCCCAAGTCGGCTGTCCAGGCCGGGCGGGACTGAAAGGGGCCGGCGGCTCGCCGAGCGAGACAACGCAAGCACCGCAAGGAGCGGAGCGACTGAGGAGCGCAGCGAGTCGCAGCCGGCGAGCCGCCGGGGGCTTTCTTACTGGAATCAATCCTGGTTCTGCTGAAGTAAACGCCATCTGAGTGAGGCACACAAGACAGTTAGCCGTTCGAGGGAAGCATTCGCGCATGTGCCTGCCCTCCAGGCGCTCGGTGCTCTGCGGCCTCGGGTCGGTAGCTGCCGCCGGACTTGCGGGATGTATCGAAGCCAGGCCCAACGACACTTCCGGCACCGCCAACGACGACCTGGAAGGGAGCACCACCTTCCACACCTCCATCGAGGTTCGCAACGAGGACGACAGGGCCTACACCGTGACGGCCGTCATCCGGCAGAGCGGCGAGCGCGTCCGCGAGGCCAGCACGCTCGCCAGCGCGGGCACGACCCGCGAGGTCGGTGTCGGCTCGCTCAAGCCCGGCGTCTACACTCTCGTCGTTCGCCTCGATTCTGGGGAGAGGGCCCGCACGGGACTGTCGGTTCGGGAAGATAGTGGTCGGGATCGTACAGTGGTGATCGACGAGTCCGGCGAGGCCCGCTTCCCCTGACCTACAGCGGCTCCTCGCCCTCGATGATCCGCTCGGCGCGGTCGGCGAGTGCGGGAACCCGCTCGCGCATCTTCGGGTACATCGGGTTGTCGGCGTTGCCCTCCAGGTGGCGCCGGAAGAACATCTCGCCCAGCCCGGCGAGCTTGTAGACCGCGAGCGTCCGGTAGAAGCGGTCGTTGTCGTAGTCGAGGCCGGTGCGTTCCTCCCACCGCGCGACCAGTTCCTGGCGGGTCGGGAAGTCCTCGTGTTCCATGAAGCGGGTGACGAGTTCGGGCAGCACGGGCTCGGGGTCTTTCGCGTCCCGCCAGTAGGAGAGCATCCAGCCCAGGTCGAAGAAGGGGTCGCCGAGCGTCGACATCTCCCAGTCCAGCACGGCGTTGAGCCGCGGGGGGGTGCCCGGCGCGAACATGACGTTGTCGTGTTTGTAGTCGCCGTGGACCAGCGTGTGGGGGTACTCTTCGGGGGTGTTCTCGCTCAGCCACTCGCCGACCCGGTCCAGCGCGGGCACCTCCCGCTCCTCGCGGGTGACCTCGAAGGCCCACTCCAGTTGCTCGTGCCAGCGGTCGACCTGCCGTTCGGTGTACCCCTCGGGGTAGCCAAAGTCCTCGAGGCCGACGGCCTCGACGTCGACCTGGTTGATCTTCGCGAGCGTGTCAACCAGTTCCTCGCCCACCTTCTGCCGGCCCTCGGGGGTCTGGAACCGCTCGGGGACGCCCGCCCGCGGGACGTCGCCGGGGACCCGCTCCATCACGTAGAAGTCGGAGCCGATGATGTCGTGGTCGTCGCAGCCGACGATGGTCTCGGGCAGGGGGACGTCGGTGCCTTGGAGCGCGCTCATCACCTCGTACTCCCGGAGGACGTCGTGGGCGGTGTCGGCGGTCTCGCCCGGCGGCGGCCGCCGGATGATGAACTCCCGGTCGCCCCACTCGACGGTGAGCGTCTCGTTGGAGTTGCCGCCCTCGTGGCGCTCGACGCTGTAGCTGTCTGTCGGTCCGAGTTCCTCCTCCAGAAAGGCCTGGAGCTTGTCCACGTCGACCAGGCGCTCGAAGTAGTCGTCGGCTTCTGCCATGGTGCTCTCTCCACGGTGGATGCATGAAAATGTGTGGGGTTTGGCCACACACACCCGCAGACGAGCATCGTTCGCGCGGGCCGCGACCCGTGGTATCACCCCTCGCGAATCGGCGTCGAATTTCCGGCGCTGACGCGCTGATGCCGTTGCAAGCGGACGATACAGCAATTTTTATCCGGCCATCCACGCCTCCTCTAGACGATGACGAATCTCGTCACCGACGTCGCGGAGACGGTCGACGCGTATCCCGACCAGCCGGCGGTCTCCTTCCGGGGCCGGGAGATGACCTATGAGCAGTTCTGGCACCAGACCGGTCAGCTCGCGAAGGCGCTGACCGACGCCGGCCTGGAGCCCGGCGACCGTGTGGGTGTGTACCTCCCGAACCTCCCGCAGTTCGTCGTCTCCTACTACGGCGTGCTCCGTGCGGGGGGCGCGGTCGTCCCGATGAACCCCCAGTACAAGGCCCGCGAGATCGGTCACATGCTCGAGGACAGTGAGGCACAGGCCGTCATCGGCCTCGCCGACCTCGTCCCCTTCGTCCAGGCGGTCCGGGACGACGAGGACGTCGACGACAGCGTCGAGACGGTCGTCTCGGTCGGTGGCGAGGCCGAGGGCGCGACCCCGTTCGAGGAGTTCCTGGCCGAGGAGCCCATGGAGACCGTCGACCGCGCGGACGACGACGTCGCCGCCCAGCCGTACACCTCCGGCACGACCGGCACGCCCAAGGGGGTCCTGCTGACCCACCACAACCTCGGGTGGATGACCCGCCACGCCGGTGACGTGATGGAGGAGGACTACGGCCCCGAGGACAAGCTGCTCGGCGTCCTGCCCCTGTTTCACATCTACGGGATGACCGTCGTCATGAACGCCGGCCTCTACAACGGGTCGACGTACTACCCGATGCCCGAGTGGGACGCCGAGGAGGCCCTCTCGCTGATCGAGAGCGAGGGGATCACCATCATGCACGGCGTCCCCGCGATGTACAACGACATCATCAACACGCCCGGCGCCGCCGACTACGACCTCTCCTCGCTGCGCTTTGTCAACTCCGGCGGGTCGTCGATCCCCATCGAGGTCATCGACCGCTTCGAGGAGATGTACGACCTCCAACTCAACGAGGGGTACGGGCT
The DNA here is from genome assembly GCF_009831455.1 of Salinirussus salinus. Classification (NCBI taxonomy): domain Archaea; kingdom Methanobacteriati; phylum Methanobacteriota; class Halobacteria; order Halobacteriales; family Haloarculaceae; genus Salinirussus; species Salinirussus salinus. Next base: position 366,466 of record NZ_WOWO01000003.1, read on the forward strand.
CACGGAGACCAGCCCGATCACCCACGCCAACCGCCCCGGCGCCCGCCGGAAGGGTTCCATCGGGAAGTCGATCCCCGGCGTCGACGCGAAGGTCGTCGACGACGACTTCGAGGAGATGCCCCGGGTCGAAGCGGGCCCCATCGACGAGGACGACTACGACCTCTCGGAGATCGTCGGCGAGATCGTCGTCTCCGGCCCCAACGTGATGAAGGGCTACCACGGCCGCCCGGAGGCGAACGCGGAGGCGTTCACCGAGGCCGAGGGCAAGACGTGGTTCCACACGGAGGACCTCGGCTACTGGGACGAGGACGGCTTCTTCTACGTCATCGACCGGGAGAAGCACATGATCGTCACCGGCGGCTACAACGTCTACCCCCGGGAGGTGGAGGAACTCCTCTTCGAGCACCCCGACGTGGCCGACGCGGCCGTCGTCGGCATCCCCGACGAGCGCCGCGGCGAGACGGTGAAAGCGTTCGTCGTCCCGACGCCCGACGCCGAGGCGACTCCCGAGGACATCAAGGAGTACTGCCTGGACAACATGGCCGCCTACAAACACCCCCGCGAGGTCGAGTTCGTCGACGAACTCCCCCGGACGACGACGGGGAAGGTCCAGAAGTTCGAGCTGCGCGAGGCCGAGCAGGAGACGCCCGACTGAGCGAAGCGAAGGAGAAGTCTCCGGACGACCGAGCGGCGACCGCAGGGAGCCGCGAGGCCGAGCAGAGCGAGGTCTCGGAATAGGCGAGCGGGAGCGAAGCGACACGCGAGCCGGGGAACCGAACCGTCCGGTTGAGGGGTGGGAGAACCGTCCGCTGAAACACGAAACGAGTTTCCCGTTTCTGCGCGTCGACCACGCCCAATACCGCCGGACAGCGGACGGTTCGAGCCCGAGCGGTGGAAATCCGCATCCGGTGGAACTTTAGGAGATGCGGACGCACCTCCTGACAGTCATGCACGTAGATGACATCGACCGCGTCACGGTTCTCGGCGCGGGCAACATGGGACACGGTATCACGGAAGTCGTCGCCATGGCCGGCTACGACGTCGTGATGCGCGACATCGAGCAGGAACTGGTCGAGGACGGCTACGACGACATCGAGTGGAGCCTCCAGAAACTCGGCGAGAGCGGCCGTCTCGACGAGGAGCCCGAGGAGATCCTCGGCCGGATCGAGACCGAGGTCGACCTCGAGGCCGCAGTCGACGGTACCGACCTCGTCATCGAGGCTGCCCCCGAGGACCTGGAACTGAAACGGGACATCTACACGGACCTCGACGAGTACACCCCCGAACACACGATCCTGGCCTCGAACACCTCCTCGCTGCCGATCACCGACATCGCGGAGGCCACCGACCGACCCGAGCAGGTCGTCGGGATGCACTTCTTCAACCCGCCGGTGAAGATGGACCTGGTGGAGGTCATCTACGGCTCCGAGACCTCCGACGAGACCGCCGAGGCCGCCTACGAGTTCGTCGAGGCCATCGACAAGACGCCCATCTACGTCCGGAAGGACGTCCGCGGCTTCGTCGTCAACAGCGTCCTGGGGCCGTTCGGCGACGAGGCCGCCTGGATGGTTTCGAATGACGAGGCCACCGTCCGGGAGGCCGACGCGACGATGGTCCACGAGCGAGGCTACCCGATGGGGCCCTTCGAGCTCGCGGACCTGACCGGCATCGACGTCGGCTACCACGTCCGCAAGGAGGCCGGCGACCCGATCCCGCCGGTCGTCGAGGAGAAAGTCGAGGCCGAGGAGCTGGGTCAGAAGACCGGCAAGGGCTACTACGACTACGAGGACGGCGACGGCGCCGACTACGGCCCCGAGGACGTCTCCGAGGACTTCGACTGGCTGCGGGTCGAGGCGCGGATCATCAACGAGGCCGCCCGGCTGATCGGCGACGACGTCGCCACCCCCGACGCCATCGACACCGGGATGCGGCTGGGCACCGGCTTCCCCGAGGGTCCCTGCCGCCGCGCCGACAAGCTCGGCCTCGATACGGTGCTGGAGAAGCTGGAAGACCAGCTCGAGGCCACCGGTGAGGACCGCTACGAGCCTGTCGACTATCTCGTCGAACTCGTCGAGGAGGGCAAGACCGGCAAAGAGGCCGGCGAGGGCTTCTACGAGTACGACACCGGCAGCGGTCCTGGTGACTACCACACAATCAACTGGGAGCTCTCCGAGGACGGCCTGCTCGAGGTCGAACTCGACCGGCCCGAGCGGATGAACACGCTCAGCGGCGACCTGACCGAGGCCGTCGTCGACCTGCTGAACTCCATCGACGACGACGAGGTCCGGGCGGTCACCTTCGAGGGCGCCGGCGACCGCGCGTTCTGTGCGGGCGCGGACATCTCCGGCTTCTCGGACATCGAGCCGGCCAAGGAGGCCGAGCCCGGCGAGTTCTTCGAGACGGTCGCGAACTACCCGCGGCCGACGCTTGCCAAGATCGACGGCTACTGTCTGGGCGGCGGGCTCGAGCTCGCGATGGCCTGCGACCTCCGGGTCGCCACCGAGTCCTCCGAGTTCGGCTTCCCGGAGATCAACCTCGGGCTGATCCCCGGCGGCGGAGGGACCCAGCGCTCGATGCGGATGCTGACCGAGGCCCGCGCGAAGGAACTGGTCTTCCGCGGCGAGCACATCGACGCCGACCGCGCCCACAAGTGGGGGCTGATCAACTGCGCCGTCAGCGACGAGAACTTCGAGGAGGTCGCCGGGGAGTTCATCGACGACCTCGTCAACGGCCCGCCGGTCGCGCTCCGCCACGCCAAACGCGTGATGAACAGCGGCCAGGACCAGGACCTGGAGACGGGCCTGGACCTGGAGAGCCAGTCGTTCTCGCTGCTGCTCACGACCGACGACATGATGGAGGGCGCCGCGGCCTTCGCCGAGGACCGCGAGCCCGAGTTCGAGGGGAAGTGACGAGATGACCGACACCGACGGTGAGGTCGACGCCGACCGCGAGGCCGACGCCTCCGGGGAGGTCAGCGACCCTGCCGAGGACGGCGAGTTCGGGTCCGGCCGGCACACGGACCTGGAGGCCGCACAGGCGGTGCTCGACCAGCACGGCTTCCTCTCCTGGCTCGGCATCGAGTTCGTCGAGGTCGAGGAGGGTCGGGCCGTGATGCGGGTCCCCCACCAGGAGAAACTGGCAAACTGGTCGGGCGGCTCGCTGCACGGCGGCGTCACGGCCACCGTCATCGACAGCTGCTCGGCCTTTGCCCTCCGGACGACGTTCCCGGACCCGCTGGACCCGATGCTGGTGACCACCGACCTCACGGTCCGGTACGTCCGGCCGGCCACCTCCACGATCACGGTCGACGCCGAGGTGGTCCGCTCGGGCGAGTCAATGGGGATGACCCACGTCGAGGTGACCGGCACCGCGCCCGACGGCTCCGAGAAGGTCGTCGCCACCGGCGGCACCACCTACCGGATGTTCGAGAACGTCGACCACGCGGGGGAGACATGAGTGGGGACAGTTCGAGCGGGGATTCGGACGGGGACAGCTTTTTCGCCGGCGTCGAGGTCGGCGACTCCCGCGTGACGGAGGCCCGCACGATCACCGAGGCCGACGTGACCAACTTCGCGGGCGTCAGCGGCGACTTCAACCACATCCACACCGACGCCGAGCGGATGAAGGAGTCGCCTTTCGGCGAGCGGATCGCCCACGGGGCGCTGGTCTTCTCGGTCGCCACGGGCCTGCTCTGGCGCTCCCGGTCGGAAGAGGAGCGGGAGGCCGTGGTCGCCTTCTACGGGATCGACCACCTGCGCTTTGTCAGTCCAGTCTTCATCGGCGACACGGTCCACGTCGAGATGGAGGTCATCGAGACCGAGCCCACCCCCGACCACCCGACCGCGGGCGGCACTGTCCGCTACGACGTCGACATCGTCAACCAGGACGACGAGACGGTCATCTCCGCGGAGTTCATCTCGCTGCTGGAGTAGCCGGCGGTCGCTGACCGCACCGGCCTACTCACCGCCGTTCAGGGCTTCAGGACGACCTTGCCACTGGAGTTGCGGTCCTCGATGAACTGCAGGGCCTCGGCCGCCTCCGCCAGGTCGAACTCGTGGCCGACGATCACTTCGAGGTCGCCGCTCGCGAGCCCCTCGTTCAGCGGCTCCACGGCCGAGAGCACTCGGCCCGGTTCCTTCACCAGCCCGCGGCCGAGGTGGTAGCCGTACACGGTATAATTGTTGAAGAGGAGTTCGCCCGTGTCGAGCTGGCCGGGTGTGCCCGAGGCCGCACCGTAACAGACCATGCGGCCGAACTCGCGCAGGGTCTCGAGGCTCTGGCTGCTGGTCTCCCCGCCGATGCCGTCGAGCACCAGGTCCAGGTTCTCGCCGTCGGTGATCTCCTCGACTGCCTCGACGAAGTCGGTCTCGGTGTAGTTGACCGGGTGGTCACAGCCCAGGTCGGCGGCGAGGTCCAGCTTCTCGGCGGTGGAGGCCGTCCCGAACACGTCGGCGCCGGCGTTGCTGGCGAGCTGGACGGCGGCGGTACCGACCCCGCCGGCGGCCGCGTGGATCAGGACGCGCTCGCCCTCCTCCAGGCCGCCCCACTCGAACAGGCAGTTGTGGGCGGTCAGGAACTGCACGGGGACGCCGGCGGCCTCGGCGAAGGACATCCCCTCGGGGGCGTCGAGCAGCCCGCCCGCGCTGGCGACGGCGTACTCCGCGAAGGCGCCACCATCGGCAAAGCCCATCACCCGGTCGCCGACCTCGCGGTCGGCGCCCTCGCCGACGGCGTCGACGACGCCCGCGACCTCCATCCCCGCGACGTAGGGCGGCTCCGGCCCGCCCTGGTAGTGGCCGCGTCGCTGCATGATGTCCGCGAAGTTGATGCCCGCGGCCTTCACCTCGACCCGGACCTGTCCCGGGCCGGGGTCGGGAACATCGCGGTCGGTCACCTCGATAACGTCGTTGCCGCCGAAGTCGGTCACCTCGATCGCTTGCATACCAACCCGGGGGGAGCGACGGAGCATAAAGCCGGATGGTCGGCGGTCGCGGGAGGCCACTTCGCTCTCCGCCCGGGCCCCGTGCTCCGAGTGACCTCACTCGGGAGCCAGGGCCTCGATGGTCCGGTCGATATCCTCGGGCTCGGCGGCACGGGGGAACGAGACGGAGGCGACGGTCAGGCCGTCGATGGCCTCGAAGGTCGCGATCCGGTCGCGACACTCCTCGGGGGTGCCGGCGACGGCCAGCTCGTCGAGCAGGTCCTCGGGGAATTCGGCGACGAGCCGGTCGCGGTCGCCGTCGTTCCAGTTGTCGTGGATCTCGTGGGCCAGCTCCTCGTAGCCCTGCCGGGCCAGCGCGTCGCGGTAGAAGGTCCCCATCCCGCCGACGTAGAAACAGATGTGCTGTTTGACCAGGCGGCGGGCGCGCTCGCGGTCCTCGTCGACACAGCAGGTCAGCGAGAGGGTGACCTCCTGGGATCCCCGGTCCCGGTCGCCCATCTCCGAGCCGCGGTCGAAGTCGGCCAGCCGGTCACGGATCCCCTCGCGGGTGAGCATCAGGGCGTGCCAGCCGTCGGCGAAGCGCCCGGCGAGTTCGACGGCCTTCGGCCCCATGCCGGCAGCGTCGATCGCTGGGGTCGGCTCGGGGGGCTCGCACCGCAGCCGGAAGCCGTCGAGGTCGTAGTACTCGCCGTCGTAGCTCACCCGCTCGCCGGCGAGCACCTGCTTTGCCACGTCGACGGTTTCGCGGGTGTACCGCAGGGGGTTGGCGAAGTCCTCGCCGTGCCAGTTCTCGATGACGATGGGGCCGGAGGGACCGAGCCCGAGCCGGAACCGCCCCCCCGAGACCTCCTGGAGGGTGGCGGCGGTCTGCCCGATGAGCGCGGCCGACCGGGAGTAGATCGGCATGATCGAGGTGCCGATCCCGATCTCCTCGGTCCCGTGGGCGATGCTGGTCAGGACGGTGACGGCGTCCCGGCCCCAGGTCTCGGGGAGCCAGGCGCGGTCGTAGCCCAGTCGCTCGGCGCGCTGGGCCTGCTCGACGAGGGTCTGGACGCTGGGCTGTGCGGCCACCGGGAGGAAGACGTCGCGTTTCACACCGTGCCGGTCCACCCCCTCGCCGAATAAGCTACCGGTAGCCGGGGACTGCGGTCCCGGTGCCCTCAAATACCCCCGGCTGGTGGGATACGTCCATGAGCGAACCCCCCGCGGAGTGGGACGCGGTCTTCTTCGACATCGGCGGTGTCATCGTCAGCCTCCCGGCGATCCGCGCCGGGTACGTCGACTACGTCGAGCAGTTCGCCGCCGAGCGCGGCCTCGACCCCGAGCCCGCACTCGAGGCGTGGCGCGACCGTCTCGGCGAGCACTTCAAGGCTGCCGAGGGCCGGGAGTACCGCTCGGCAGAGGAAGGGTACCGGAAGGCCTTCCAGCACATCGCCGACGGCGACATCGAGGAATCGGCGTGGCGTCCGGACTTCGAGCGGACGCTCCGGGCCGCCCGCGAGCTGGAGCCGAACGCCGCCGAGACCATTCGGGGGCTCGACGACGCCGGCCTGTACCTCGGGATCATCTCCGACATCGACACCGCCGAAGCCCACCGGATGCTGGAGGACCAGGGACTCGACACGGCCTTCGAGGGCATCACCACCTCCCAGGAGGTCGGCTACAAGAAGCCCGACGGGCGGATGTTCGAGGACGCCCTCTCGACGGCCGAGCGCCACGGGGTCGACCCGGCCCGGTCGCTGATGGTCGGCGACCGCTACGAGCACGACATGCGGGGAGGGACGGAGGCGGGCCTGTGGACGGTCGCCTACGGCGGGACCGCCGCCGAGAACGCTGGTGAGCCCGGCGACGGCTACCGCGTCGACGACGAGTACGTCGACTTCGTCGTCGAGGACCTCGCCGACGTCCTCGAGATCGTCGGCGCCGACGGCGGCGACTGAGCGGGCGGCGCCGGGAGAAACGCGGTGGCCTACTCCAGCAGGTCGTAGTCGCGGTCCTCGTGCTGGACAGAGACCCACTTGGGCTCGACCATCTCGTCCATCACCCACTCGCCGTTGTACCGGCCCAGCCCCGACTCCTTCACGCCGCCGAAGGGGGCGTTGGGTTCGTCCTGGATCGGGTGGTCGTTGACGTGGACCATCCCGGCCTCGACCTGGTCCGCGAGTTCGCGCGCGCGGTCGAGGTCCCGACACTGAACCGCCGCGGCCAGCCCGTACTCGGTGTCGTTGGCGACCTCAATGGCTTCCTCCGTCGAGGACACTTCGATCACGGGTGCGACGGGGCCGAAGTGCTCGTTGCAGGAGGCGGCCATGTCGTTCGTCGCGTCCGAGAGGACCGTCGGCTCGACGAAGAGCCCCTCCGCCTCGCCGCCGGTTTCGAGCGTCGCGCCCTCCTCGACGGTCTGTTCGACGTACGCGAGCAGGTCGTCGCGCTGGCTCTCGTTGACCACGGGCCCGAAGTCGACGCCGTCCTCGGCGGGGTCGCCGACCGTCAGCGACTCGGCGTGCTCGACCAGCCGGTCGACGTACTCGTCGTAGACGTCCTCGTGGACGATGTGACGGTTGATGGAGATGCAGACCTGGCCCTGGTGGGTAAAGGAGCCGACGGCGCCGACCTCGGCCGCCTGCTCGACGTCGACGTCGGCGGTGACGACGTTGGGGCCGTTGCCCCCGAGTTCGAGCGCGGGGAGGGCGATGCTGCTGCCGGCCTGGCTGGCGACCCGCTTGCCGACGCTCGTCGAGCCGGTGAAGGAGATGGTCCGCGGAATCGGGTGGCCAGCCATCCGGTCGCCGATATCGGAGCCGCGGCCGGTGACGACGTTGACGACGCCGTCGGGGAGGCCGACCTCGTCGGCGACCCGCGCCAGCCACAGCCCGCCCGTGATCGGCGTGTCGGAGGCGGGCTTGACGACGACCGTGTTCCCGAGCACCAGCGCGGGCGCCAGCGCCCGCGTGGTCAGGTGGAGCGGGAAGTTCCACGGCGAGATGACCCCCACGACCCCCACCGGCTCGTGGACGATGTGGTGTTTCTTGCCCTCGAAGAACTGGGAGTCCCGGACCTCCTCCTCGGGCGGCTCGAGTTCGAGCGCGGTCTGGAAGTCGACCATCGCGATGGTTGCCTCCTGGCCCGCTTTCCCCTGGGTGCTGCCGCCCTCCCGGACCAGGAGGTCGACGACCTCGGCGAGGCGGGCCTCGAACTCCTCGAGGAACGCGCCGACCAGTTCGACCCGTTTCTCCCGGCCCATCGCCTCCCACTCGGGCTGGGCCGCGTCGGCGGCCTCGTAGGCAGCGTCGACGTCGTCCTCGGTCGCCGCCGGCACCTCCGCGACCGTCTCCCGTGTCGCGGGGTTCTCGACCGGGATCGTCTCGCCGCTTGACGGCCCGGTCCACTCGCCGTCGATGTAGAGTCTGCTCCACTCGGCGTCGGCTTCCGATGATTGTTTCGACATCGACACAATGGAGGGGCGGACAGGTGAAAACAGTTTTCGTGGCGTTGACCAGTTCGGGTGGGGCCGTCCGGCGGCCGGCTCAGAGCAGGCTGAACACGAGCAGCGGGACCAGGAACATGATGACGAACAGTACGCCGATGACGACCCCGTAGCCGACGGCGGTCAGCAGTCCTGTCCGCACTGCCGGGTGGTCGAAGTCCGCGAGCGGGTTGTCCATACACAGGTGTCCGCCCGGACCGTCTTAAATGGTGTCGAACGAAACCGGGGTAGTCGGCCTGTCGGCGCGACCCGCAGGCACGACCCTGGCCCGACGCTTACCGCCCCTCGAACTCGGGCTCGCGGTCCTCGAGGAAGGCCTCGACGCCCTCGCGGTGGTCGTGGCTGTCGAAGACGACGCCCTGGGCGGCGGCCTCGTCGTGTAGCGCCTGCTCCAGGTCCTTCTCGATGCCGTCCTGGATGAGCCGCTTGGCCCGGCTCAGCGCGACCGTCGGGCCGGCGGCGATCCGGTCGACCATGGCTCCAGCCTGGTCCTCGAACTCCTCGTCGGGGTAGACGTGGTTGAAGAGTCCGAGGTCGTCGGCCTCCGCGGCGCCGAGGATCTCGCCGGTGAACACCAGCTCCTTGGCCTTGTTGACGCCGACAACGCGCGGCAGCAGGTATGAGGTGCCGCCGTCGACGCTCAGGCCGACCTGGTTGAACACGAAGCCGATGCTCGCCGAGTCGCTCGCGAGCACGACGTCACAGCCGATGGCGAGGTTCGCGCCCGCGCCCACGGCGGGCCCGTCGACCTTCGCGACCGTGGGGTAGGTGCAGGTGACCAGTTTCACCATCGTCTCGCTGAGCCCGCGCTCGAGCTGGTCGACGGCCTCGTCCAGGGACTCGTCGCCCTCCAGTCGGTCTTTCATCCCCTGGATGTCGCCGCCGGCCGAGAAGGCCCCGCCCGCGCCCTCGACGACCACACAGCGGACGTCGTCCCGCTCCTCGACGGTGTCGAGGTGGTTCTCGATCCCCTCGGAGATGGGGCCGGTCACGGGGTTCATCCGGTCGGGCTGGTTCATCGTCAGTGTCGCTACGCCGTCCTCGACGTCGAGTAGTACTGCGTCGCTCATTGGTTGCCTCGTGGCCGGCCGACGCGCGCCGGGGAGTAAAAGCTTCCCTCGCTGGACGGTGGCGGGGGGCCCGTCCCGGTGTGTGGCGGCTACGCCAACTATTTTGCCCGTGGGGCGTGCAGAAGCGGACATCTCATGACAGACAGCTACACCGGTGCGGACCTGTTTACCGACGCCCTCGAGGCCTACGACGTCGAGCACGTCTTCGGCAATCCCGGGACCACCGAACTCCCGATCATGCAGTCCATCGTGAACAGCGAGCTGGAGTACATCCTGGGCGCCCACGAGGACGTCGCGGTCGGGATGGCCTCGGGCTACGCCGCCACCCGCCGGTACCACACCGACGACGACCCGTCGATCAACCCCGCGGGCGTGGTCAACCTCCACATCACGCCCGGGCTGGCCCACGGGGTCGGCAACATCTACGGCGCCAGCTTCGCGGGCACGCCGCTCGTGGTGACGGCGGGCAACCACGAGCGCGACTTCCGTCACGAGGAGCCGCTTCTGTACGGCGAACTGGAGGAGATGGTCGACCAGTTCTGCAAGTGGTCCGACGAGGTGCTCGACGTCCGGGCGCTGCCCACGATGCTCCGGCGGGCCTTCCGGGTCGCCCTGACCCCTCCACAGGGGCCGGTCTTCCTCGGCCTTCCACAGGACGTGATGCTCCAGGAGACCGACCCCTCCGAGGTCGAGCCCCTGGGCCCGATCCCGTCGGCGGGGGCGGGCGACCCGGGCCAGGTCGCGGAGGCCGCCGACCTGCTCGCGGAGGCCGACGAGCCCGTGTTCGTGCTGGGCGACGAGGTAGCGCGCGCGGGAGGAGACGCCGTCGACGCCGCCGTCGACTTCGCGGAAGCCGCCGGGGCCGCGGTCTACGCCGAGGTGCTGGCCTGCGAGGTGAACTTCCCCGGCGACCACCCGCAGTGGATCTCCTACATGCCCGCCGCCGAGAGCCTCCTCCAGAGCCTGATGGACACCGACACGCTGGTCTTCGTCGGTACCTCCACCCACACCACGCTGATGCACCACGAGGACGACCTGGTGAGCCCCGACGCCACCTGCATCCACGTCAGCCCGGAGGCCTGGGAGGTCGGCAAGAACTACCACGCCGACGCGGCCGTCGTCGGCGACACCGGCCTCGTGATGGAACAGCTCGCCGACCGCCTCGAGGAACGGGTCTCCGAGCGCGAGCGCGAGCGCCGGCTCGACGTGGTCCGGGAGACCAAGGAATCGCTCTCGGAGTTGATGATGTCGATCAGCGTCGACGAGGCCGAGGAGGGCGAGAGCCGCGCGGGCAAACACGAACTCGTCGACGCGCTCCGGGAGGTCGCCCCCGACGCCTATATCGTCGACGAGGGGGTCACCTCCAAGTATCCCCTGCTGGTGCGCTGGCCGCTTGCCCCGCAGCAGTACATCTCGAACAAGGGCGGCGGCCTGGGCTACGGGCTACCGGCCTCAATCGGCGCGGCGCTCGCGGAGTCGATGCGCGATGAGCCCCGGGACGTGCTGGGCTACGTCGGCGACGGTTCGTACCTGTACTATCCCCACGCCATCTACTCGGCCGCGCGGTACGACCTGGACCTGACGGTGGTCATCTCCGACAACCGCAACTACCGGATCCTCAAGAACAACACCGCGAACATCTACGGCGGCGACGCCGAGGACTACGAGTACACGGGGATGGACTTCGAGCCACCGGTCGACCTCGTCGCGAACGCCGAGAGCCACGGCGCCGACGGCCACCTGGTGGAGACACCCGAGGAGATCGCCCCCACCGTCGAGGAAGCGATGGACAGCGAGGGCGTCGACGTGGTGGACGTGCTCGTCCACGACTGACGACCGCCCCGTCTCAGTATAACTTTAGCCGTGGATTTGCGGGCACGTCACTTCTTCATCAAACTGCCAAACGCAATCCATTGCTCTCACACGGTGCAAGATACAGAGCGCATAGTCAGCATATGGTGAGGGGTGAGCGCGCACGGAGGACTACATCGAGTGGGACGAGTTCGCCCTCTATTCAGGGGCCGGAGTACGGGCAGTTGCCGCCTCGAAGGCGTCTGCGACGGCGACGGCTCCTTCGGCGAATCGTCTGAGTTCGTCGCCGTCCCGTATGGACGCCATCGTCTCGACGTACACCATCGTCTCGTCACTCGGGATGTCCTTTAGGATAGCGTCCCCCATTCCAACCCCGAACATGGAACCCCCTGCCTCCTCGGTCAACCTGGCGGCCACGCCGGACGCGTCCCCGACGGCAGCGATCTGGAAGTCTCGAATCGCGCGTAACGCCCTCCCCGACTGGCCCTCGCTGACGGCCTCCACGGCCGCAGGCGGGGTCCCCTTGAGAAAGAGGCCGTCCTCGGCGACGGCGAAGACCCCCTCCGCGCCGGAGTCGGTCTCGGACGTGTCGTCGATTCCGAGCATTCCGGACCCCCCGGCGCTGCCGTCCCCTCGGCTGGCTGGAGAGGCGATTACTCCCCCGTCTGCAGCGCCGGACAGTTCCGCCTCTACGATCGTGTACGTGACTCGATGAGTACTGGTATCCCCATCGCTTCTGACTGACTGGTGTCTCCCCTCATTGCCCTGTTTCTCACGGCGATACACGTAGCGGATAGTGACGGGCCGGCCGTCGATGCTCCCCGTCAGTTCCAGTGCGCCATCGGACGAGCCGTCTCCGACTGGGCTGAGCCCCGCCTGCCGGCCCGCCGCTTCCCACTGCTTGGCCTCGTGTCGCTCCTGGATGAAGCGGAGAACGAGCAACCCGGCAAAGGCGACTCCGATAGCGGCGATGAGTGCCCCATACGAACCACCTGGGAAGTCCGAGATGGTCAGCCAGGGCTCTGCCGCGCCGTCGCCGACGGCGAGCCCCGCCCAGATTACGAGTCCTATCCATGCGACCGCCGCTACCTTGTAAAGCGCTCCCTGCAGGTCCATGATCTCTCACCAGCATCTGCCTGTACGGTTTTAAATCATTGGCTAGATACACTCTCTATATCGGTCACGTCTCTTCTGTCAGCGGGTCGTACTCTCCGCCCATTGTTGCGGTGACGGATCAGGAACAGGCTTGGAACACGACTCAGCCACCACCGCTCTCGGCCGCTGTCTCCCCTCACTCCCCGTCGAGCACGTGGTCCCGCACCTCAGGGAGCACCGTCTCGGCGCGGTTCTGGAAGACGTAGGAGGCGCGGCCGTCGAGCGGGGTCGGGTCGAGGTTGACCACCGCGAGCGTCGCGCCGCGGTCGGCGGCGGTCTCGGGGAGGCTCGCGGCCGGCTCGACGGTCAGCGACGAGCCGACGACCAGAAAGAGGTCGCTTCGCTCGGCGGCGGCGTGGGCCGTGAGGTGTGCGTACTCGGGCAGCGACTCCCCGAAGAGGACGCTGCCCGGCTTCAGCGGGCTCCCGCAGTCCGGGCAGGCCGGCGGCCGCTCGCCGCCCTCGGCCCGCTCGCGGGCGGGGTCGGCCGGGCCGCGGTACCGGCAGGCGGCCCCCGAACAGACGACCCGGTCCCCCGAGCCGTGGAGCTCGACCACGGCATCGTCGGGCGCGCCCGCCGCCTGGTGGAGCCCGTCGGTGTTCTGGGTGACGAGCGTGTCCACCGCGCCCGCGCGGACCAGGTCCGCCAGGCTCCCGTGGGCCGGGTTCGGGTCGGGGTCCGCGGGGAAGACCTCGCCGCGGGCGGCCAGCCAGTCGTTCCAGAACCCGCCGGGGTCGTCCTCGAAGCGCCGGATGTCGAACTGGTCGCGGTCGTACCGCTCCCAGATGCCGTCGTCGCTCCGGAAGTCAGGGATCCCGGAGGCCGTGCTCACCCCCGCCCCGGTCAGGACGGTCACCGCGTCGGCGTCGGCCACGGCGCGGGCGAGGAGTTCGGTCCGCTCGGTCATACCCGCACTGTCGGCCGAACGGCAACTAAACGTTGCGGGGGCCAGTGCGGGCCGAAGACCGCCGCGAGCGGAGGTCGTCACGGGCGAGGGCGGGGCGTTCGCGTGGCAGGGCGGGCGTGCCACGGCGGCCGAGAGCCGCCGTCCCGGGGCGCTCCGCGAACGACGGAAAAAACCGCGCTACATCCGCGCTGTAGCGGGAACGGAAACGCTTAATCCGGAAGGTTCCAACCCAACGAGTATGCGAGTGCTGGTAACAGTCAAGGAAGACGAGGTCGTCGACGACGAGTTCGAGATCGACGGGCTCGACATCGGCGAACAGTACGTCTCCTACGAGCTCAACGAGTGGGACGATTACGCGGTCGAGGAGGCCGTCCAGCTCAGCGAGGCCGACGAAGACGACGAGGTGGAGGTCGTCACCGCCACCATCGGCCCGGAGCGCAGCGAGGAGACCATCCGGCAGGCGCTGGCGAAAGGCGCCGACCGCGCGGTCCGCGTGTGGGACGACGACCTCGCGGAGGTGGACGTGCTCGACCCGACGATGAAGGCCCGGCTGCTGGCCGGCGTCGTCGAGGAGGTCGAGCCCGACCTCGTGCTCACGGGCGTGCAGGGCGGAGACGACGCCTTCGGCGCGACCGGCGTCGCGCTCGCCGAGACCGTCGACTACCAGTGGGCCGCCGTCGTCAACGACCTCGACCTGGACGCCGACGCGGGGGTCGCCTCGGTCCACCGCGAGCTCGAGGGCGGGGTCGAGGAGCTGACCGACGTCGACCTGCCCGCCGTGTTGAGCATCCAGACGGGGATCAACGAGCCCCGCTACGCCAGTCTGCGGGGGATCCGCCAGGCCCAGTCCAAGCCGCTCGACGTCCACACGCCCGACGAGCTGGGTGTCGACGTCGCGGAGCTCGACAGCGCACTGACGCTGACCTCGATCGCCGAGCCCGAGTCCGAGAGCGACACCACGCTCTTCGAGGGTGACGCCGGCGAGCAGGCCGAGCAGCTGGGTGACCTCCTTGAGGACGAGGGGGTGGTCGAGGGATGAGCGACGTTCTGACCGTCGCCGAGCACCGCCAGGGCGAGCTCCGCCCCGTCAGCCACGAACTGGTCACCGCCGGCCGCGAGCTGGCCGACGCCAGCGGCGGGGACCTCCACGTCGCGGTCATCAGCGGCGACGTCGACGCCTACGCCGAGGCGGTCAACCGCGCCGGCGTCGACGCCATCCACACCGTCGACCACGGCGAGGAGTTCAACCACGACGTCTACAGCCAGGCCGTCGAGCAGCTCTACGCCGAGCTCGACCCGCAGTACCTCGTGATGCCCCACACGGTCAACGGGCTGGACTACGCGCCCGCCGTGGCGACGTCGCTGGACCTGCCGCTTGCGACCGACGTCATCGACTTCAGCCACAACGGCTCGCTGTCGGTCACCCGCGAGACCTACGGCGGGAAGGTCGAGGCCGACATCGAGATCGAGGGTGACAACGCCGCGGTGACGCTGCGCCCGACCGAGTGGGAGCAGGCCACCGAGGCCGGCGACGCCGCGGTCGAGGCCTTCGACGCCGCCATCGACGAGGACGCCGTCGGGTCGACGGTCACCGGCTTCGAGGAGGTCGCCGGCGGCGACGTCGACATCAGCGAGGCCGACTTCATCGTCTCGATCGGCCGCGGGATCGAGGAGGAGGAGAACCTCGACATGGTCTGGGACCTCGCGGACGCGCTGGGGGCGACGCTCGCTTCCTCCCGGCCGATCGTCGACAACGGCTGGCTCCCCCAGAATCGCCAGGTCGGTCAGTCCGGCAAGGTCGTCACTCCCGACGTCTACATCGCCATCGGCATCTCCGGTGCGGTCCAGCACCTCGCCGGCATGAGCGGCGCCGACACCATCGTCGCGATCAACGAGGACCCCGACGCGCCGATCTTCGACGTCGCCGACTACGGCATCGTGGGTGACCTCTTCGAGGTCGTCCCCGAACTCACAGAGCTGTTCGAATAATGATCCCCCTACAGGCGGAGGTGACCCGGGAGACGTTCTGGCAGATCGGCCCGACTGGCAAGGCCGTCTTCTACTACCTGGCGGTCGTTGCCATCCTCGTACTCCTCGTGGGGGTCGCCCGCCGGGTCAACAGCTACCGTGCCGCGAGCGAGGACCCCTTCGAGCGGGTCGGCTCCGTCTCGACGCGGCTCCGGAAGGGGATCACCGACATGTTCTCCAACCGGACGCTGTTCAGCGGGGACACCTTCGCCGGCCTCTGGCACATCTTCGTGTTCTGGGGCTTTCTGACCCTGCTCATCGCGACGACCATCCTCGGGATCGACATGGACTTCTGGCAGCCGGTGATGGGCGAGTCCTTCTTCGTCGGCGACTTCTATCTCTCCTACTCCTTCGTCGTCGACGCGATGGGGCTGCTCTTCGTCATCGGCATCGGGATCGCCATCTACCGCCGGCACGGCCTCTCGATGGAGCGGCTGTGGGGCGACCACAGCGGCAACGAGGACGTCCTCTTCCTGTGGACGCTGTTCGTCCTCGGGGTGGGCGGGTACGCCGTCGAGGCGCTGCGCATCCTCGGGCAAGGGTTCCCCTCCTTCGAGACCGTCTCCTTCGTCGGCTGGGGGCTGGCCTCGGCGTTCAGCGCCGTCGGCATCTCCGAGGGGATGGCGACCGCCGCCTACCCGGTCATCTGGTGGTCACACGCCCTGCTCGCGCTCGGCTTCGTCGCCTGGGTGCCCTACGGCAAGCCGTTCCACATGCTGGCCTCGGCGGCCAACCTGATGACCAGCGACGACAAGGCCGGCGTCCGGCTGCCCGGCGTGCCCGCCGACGCCAGCCCCGAGGAGATCGGGCCCAGCGAGGTCGAGGACTTCTCCTGGAAGCAGACGCTGGACCAGGACGCCTGCACCAAGTGCGGGCGGTGTTCCTCGGCGTGTCCGGCAAACGCCTCCGGGCGCCCGCTTGACCCGCGGAAGGTCATCCTCGACATCAAGGAGTACCGCGAAGGCCGCTCGGAGCACGACGGGGACGTCCCGATCATCGCCGACGGCGGCACCAGCGTCATCGACGCCTCCACGATGGAGTCGTGTATGTCCTGTATGGCCTGCATGGAGGCCTGTCCGGTCGACATCGAGCACCTGACCCACTTCACGGACATGAACCGCCGGCTGACGGAGTCGGGCCAGATGGACGAGAACGTCCAGGAGGCGATGATGAACGTCTTCCGCGAGGGCAACACCTTCGGCGACTCCGCGCGCACCCGGCCGGAGTGGACCGAGGACCTCGACTTCGAGGTGCCCGACGCCCGCGACCAGGCCGTCGAGTACCTCTGGTACGTCGGCGACTACCCCAGCTACGACGGCCGCAACAAGGAAGTCGCGAAGGCCCTGGCGCGGGTCTTCCACGAGGCCGACGTCGACTACGGGATCCTCTACGAGGACGAACAGACCGACGGCAACGACGTCCGTCGGGTCGGCGAGGAAGGCCTCTACGAGCAGCTCGTCGAGGAGAACAGCGAGGCCATCGGGGACTGCGAGTACGACACCATCGTCTGTACCGACCCCCACTCGTTCAACACGTTCAAAAACGAGTACCCGGAGTTCGAGGCCTGCGGCTGGGGCGAGGAGGACGTCGCCCACTACACCCAGGTCGTCGAAGGGCTGGTCGAGACCGGCCGGCTCCGGGTGCCGGGCGCGCTCGACTACACCGTCACCTACCACGACCCCTGTCACCTGGGGCGGTACAACGACGAGTACGAGGCCCCCCGGAAGCTCGTCCAGGAGACGGGCTGTGACCTCCACGAGATGCCCCGCAACCGCGACAACTCCTACTGCTGTGGCGGTGGCGGTGGCGGCCTCTGGCTCGACCACGAGGAGGAAGAGAAACCCAGCGAGGAACGGCTGCGGGAGGCCCTGGAGGACACCCAGGCCGGCAGTGCCGTCGAGAAGTTCGTCGTCGCCTGTCCGATGTGCATGACGATGTACGAGGACGGCCGCAAGACCGGCGGCTACGAGGACGACATCGAGGTCGTCGGCACGACGGAACTGCTGGCGGAAGCGCTGACGGCGTCCTGACCGGCGCTCGCTTTCTTTCTCCACACCCGTCCACAACGCCGCCGACGTGGTGGCAAAGGTCTATGTGAGCGTAGTCGAATGTCGGGGTATGCTGGATTACTACGGTATCGAAGAGGACCTCTCCGAGGAGGAGAAGATGATCCGGGACACCGCCCGGGAGTTCGTCGAGGAGGAGGTCCGCGAGGACATCGGCGAGCACTGGATCGAGGGCACCTTCCCCACCGAGCTCATCCCGAAGATGGGCGAGATGGGGTTTTACGCCCCCAACCTCGACGGCTACGACCTGCCCGACGTCAGCGAGAAGGCCTACGGCCTGCTGATGCAGGAACTGGAGGCCTGCGATTCGGGGCTGCGCTCGATGGCCTCCGTCCAGGGGGCGCTGGTCATGTACCCCATCCACGCCTACGGCAGCGAAGAGCAGAAAGACCGGTTCCTGCCGGACCTGGCGACCGGCCAGAAGGTGGGCTGTTTCGGCCTGACCGAGCCCGAACACGGCTCCGACGCCGCGGCGATGGAGACCACCGCCGAGGCTGACGGCGACGGCTACGTCCTCAACGGCTCGAAGATGTGGATCACCAACTCCCCCATCTCCGACGTTGCCGTGGTGTGGGCCCGGGACACCTCGGACCCGGACACGCCCGTCCGCGGGTTCCTCGTCGAGACCGACCGCGACGGCGTCACCACCAACAAGATCGACGAGAAGCTCTCCCTGCGGGCCTCGATCACCGGCGAGATCAGCCTCCAGAACGTCCACGTCACCGAGGACAACGTCCTGCCGGGCGTCGAGGGGATGAAGGGGCCGCTGTCCTGTCTCACCCAGGCCCGCTACGGGATCGCCTGGGGGGCCGTGGGCGCGGCCCAGGACTCCTACCGGACCGCACTCGACTACGCGACCGACCGCGAGCAGTTCGAGACGCCCATCGCCGGCTTCCAGATGCAACAGGACAAGTTCGCGGAGATGGCCACCCAGATCACCCTCGCCCAGCTGCTCGCTCACCGGCTGGCCGACCTGAAGGAGCGCGGCGACATGCGCCCCCAGCACGTCTCGATGGCAAAGCGCAACAACGTCCGGACGGCCCGCGACCAGTCCCGGATCGCCCGCGAGATCCTCGGCGGGAACGGGATCACGGCGGACTACTCGCCGATGCGTCACATGGCCAACCTCGAGACCGTCTACACCTACGAGGGGACCCACGACATCCACACCCTCATCCTCGGCGAGGACCTGACCGGCATCCCCGCCTACAGCTGAGCGAGACGGGCTGGGTCGCTCCCGGTTTCCGCGCCCGGTCGTGTCGCGGCCTTTTATGTATCCGGTCGGCCTACCGGGGAGTATGCAATGGTCGAAGCTGCCGGGGACGGAGTGGGCGCCCCGGATCGGCGGTATCCCGACTGGCGTCGTCGAGTCGATGGGCCTCCAGCGCCTGCTCGCCGCGGTCGGTGCCCTGGTCGTGCTCGCGTTCGCCGCCGGGGCGCTGTGGGCGCTGGGTACCGAGACGCTCGCCTCGGGCCGGCAGGTCGCCGCCGTCGTCGCGCTGGTGGTCGCCGTCGGGTCGCTCGCGGCCGTCATCGGGTTCAGCGTGACGAGCACGGAATAATCGGCAGCGGCCCGCGTGTCGCACCGGTAGCCGACGCGGCCGCCGCGTAAACGGTTTCCCCGCGCCGCCGGTCGCGTCCGTATGGTCGAGACACTCCTTCTGGGCGCGGTCGTGCTGGTCCCGCTGGTCGCGTTGAGCGCGTTTTTCTCCTCCAGCGAGACTGCGATCTTCTCGCTGCCGGCGGGTTCCGGCGAGGGGACCGACCCGGGCGACCCCGACGCGGCGACGCTCGCCCGCCTCCGGGCGGACCCGCACCGGCTGCTCGTGACGCTGCTCGTGGGGAACAACCTCGTCAACATCGCCGTCTCGTCGATCATCACGGTGCTGGCGACCCAGTATCTCCCGGCGACGGCGGCGGTGGCCGTCACGATCGTCGCCGGGAGCACGCTCATCCTCGTTTGCGGGGAGATCGTCCCCAAGGCCTACGGGCTGGGACACGCCCGGACGTGGGCGCTTCGGGTCGCGCGCCCGCTGGCGATGGTCGAACGGACCCTCGGACCACTGGTGTGGGTCTTCGACGGGCTGACCCGGCGGCTGAGCCGGTGGGTCGGCGGCGACGCCGACATCGAGGAACCGTACCGGGGGTGAGCTACCGTCCCGGCCCGACTGGTCCGGTAAAAGACCCCCGCAACGACGGCCGAAAGCGGGACACTCTTTATCGATGACACCCAACGAGGTACCGTGTCAGCGACGGTGAGCGCGGGGCTGCCATCGTGGCTCGTCGTCGGGGTCCTCCTGGGTGTGGCGGGGAGTCTCCTGGTGGCTGCGGCCTTCCTGGTGGCCGACCGGCTGTTCCCCGGCCGCGAGCGCGCGGGCGGACGCCAGTCCGGCGAGTCCCGGCGCCGGGCGGAGTTCCGGGAGTACCTGGACGCGATCGAGGAGCCCTACGCCGAGGACCACCCCGTCGAGGGACAGCCGGTCGCCTTCTACCTCCCGCAGCGGGACGTCGCGGTCACCTTCGACGCCCGCGCCTACTACCGGCTCGAGCGCTCCCCGACCCACCCCGTGCTCGTCGAACACGAGATGCCGGGCGCGATGCTCGGCGACCGCCTCCCCTTCGAGACGCCCGACCTCGAGCGGGAGCGTGACCTGGACCCGCTGGAGACGGCCTTCGCCGAACTGGACGTGACTCCGGGCGCGACGCTCGAGGAGGTCAAGCGGGCCTACCGCCGGAAGGTCAAGGAGGTCCACCCCGACCAGGGCGGCGACGAGGAGGAGTTCCAGCGGGTGCGGGAGGCCTACACCACCGCCAAGCAGTACGCCGCCGACTGACCCGGTAACTTAGATACCTTGTTTCATCAGGTGGCTCCGGAGGATGTCCTCCTCCTTGTTGCCGGTGGTGGGGTTGACCAGGACGACGATGTCGTCGGGGTCGAAC
Organism: Salinirussus salinus; assembly: GCF_009831455.1. Lineage (NCBI taxonomy): Archaea > Methanobacteriati > Methanobacteriota > Halobacteria > Halobacteriales > Haloarculaceae > Salinirussus > Salinirussus salinus. Next base: position 386,873 of record NZ_WOWO01000003.1, read on the forward strand.
GCACCCCGGTCGGCGAGCCGTCGGGCGCCGGCGACCGCCGCACCGCCGGTCGCACCCATCGTCAGCCCGCCCGCCGCGAGGTCGGTTGCGCCCTCCAGGAGGGCGTCGTCGCTCACCGCCGCGGCCCCGCCCCCGCTCGCCCGGAGTGCCTCAAGCACCTGCCGGCCGCCGGTCGGCTCGGAGACCTCCAGGGGACCGCAGATGGTGTCGGGATGCTCGACGGCCGTCACCGTCTCCGCCTCGCGCTCGACGGCGTCGACCACCGGCGCACACCCCTCCGGCTGGACCGCGTACAGGCGGGGGGCCGCGTCGACCCGGTTGTGCTTGCGGAGGTCCCGAAACCCCTTGTGGAGGCCGACGGCGCCGGTCCCGTGGGCGGTCGGGTGGACGACGGCGTCGGGGGCGCCGTCGAGGTCGACCGCCTCGGCGAGTTCGTAGGCCAGGGTCTTGGCACCCTCGTGACGGTAGGGGTTCTCGAAGGGGGCCAGCGAGTACCAGTCCTCCCCCTGGTCCTCGAAGGCCGCGCGGGCGTCGGGGTACCGCCCCTCGACGACGGTCATGTCGCCGCCGTGGACGTTGATCATCGCCTTGTTGACGAAGGGAGTCCGCGAGGGGACGAAACTGTGGGAGGCCAGGCCCGCGCGGGCGGCGTGTGCGGCCGCGGCCTGCCCCCCGTTGCCGGTCGTCGGTAACGCGACGTCACTCGCGCCGGCCTCGCTGGCAGCGGTGACCGCGAGCGCCACCCCGCGGTCGACGAACGCGCCCGTGGCGTTTCGCCCCTCGTCTTTGACGTAGGCGGCCGCGACGCCCAGCTCGTCGGCCAGGGCCGGCACGGCGACCAGCGGCGTCCCGCCCGCCTCGAGGCTGACCAGCGCCTCGCGGCGGAAGGGCAACAGGGGAGCGTACCGGCCCAGACCGTGACCGGAAAACTCCACGTCGCCGTCGTGGTCGTAGACGGCGTCGAGTAGCCCGCCGCACTCGGGGCAGCGGCCGGCCGCCGCGGGGTCGTGGGTCGTCCCGCAGTCGGTACAGCGCAGCCCGGCGAAGGCCGCGGTCGTGTTCATATCCCTGCCACGGCCGCCGGCGACTAAGCCCTGTCCGTCTGCGGCCCGCATCTGCCCGCCACCCGCCGGCCGGCGGGTGACGCTCCTCGTCGCCGACCGGCTCCGTCCCCTTTTTGCCCGCAGGGCCGAACGGGCGAGCATGCACACAGTCGTCGTCGGCGGCGGCCTCGCCGGCCTCGTCGCCGCCCGCCACCTCGCCGACCGGGGCGCCGAGGTCACCCTGCTCGAACGCCGCGAGACCGTCGGCGGCCGGGTCCACACCGAGCACGCCGACGGCTACACCCTCGACCGGGGCTTCCAGGTGCTCTTCACCGCCTATCCCGCGGTAGAGCGCGAACTCGACCTGGGCGCGCTCTCCCTGCGACGGTTCCGGCCCGGCGCGGTCATCGCCCGTCCGGGCGAGCGCTCGACGCTGTCGGACCCGCTCCGGGACCCGCGGGCCGCGACCGCGACCCTGTTCAACCGGGACGTGACCACCGGCGACAAGCTCCGGCTGTTTCAACACCAGCGCCGGCTCAGGCGGACCGACCCAGAGGAGGCGCTTTCGGCCGACGATGGCTCCATCGACGAGGCACTCGCCGACTGGGGCTTCTCCCGGAAGTTCCGGGACAACTTCGCCGCGCCGTTTTATGGGGGGATCACGCTCGACCGCTCGCTGTCGACCTCGAAGGCCGTCTTCGAGTACACCTTCAAGATGCTCTCGGAGGGCGCGACCGCGGTCCCGGCCGACGGGATGGGCGCGATCCCCGCCCAGCTCGCCGAGCACGCCCGGGCCGCGGGCGCGACCATCGAGACCGGGCGGGAGGTGACAGCCGTCGACGCGGCCGGCGTCGACGACGCGGCGACCACCGGGAACAGCGGCGTCACGGTCGAGACCGCCGCGGAGACGCTCGACGCGGACGCCGCGGTTGTCGCGACCGACCCGCCGACGGCCCGGGAGCTGACCGGCGTGGCGGGGGTCCCGGCGGAGACGGTCGGCTGTGTCACCCTCCACCTCGCGCTTCCGGACACCCAGCGACTCGACACGGACCGGCGGATCCTGCTGAACGCCGCGGACGACCGTCCGAACCAGGTCGCGCCGATGTCCGAAGTGGCTCCCGAGTACGCCCCCGAGGGCCAGCAGCTGCTGAGCGCCACCTTCCTCGGCTCGCAGGCGGCCGACGACACGACCCTCCTCGAGGAGGTCCGCGAGGCGCTGTCCTCGTGGTATCCGGAGAACCAGTTCGCGAACCTGGAGCGCGTGGCGGTCGACCGGGTCGACGTGGCCCAGTTCGCCCAGCCGCCGGGCTTCCGGGCGTCCCTGCCCGATGTCGATGACCCCGCGGGAGCGGTCTACCTGGCCGGTGACTACACCCGCTGGTCGTCGATCCAGGGCGCGATGGAGAGCGGGCGGCGGGCCGCGGCGGCCGTCCTCGACGGCCGGTAGCCGGGAGGATTACGAGGGGTGGCCGCCCTGTCCGCCCTGCCCGTTTTCGTCTTCCCCGCCGTGGTCTTCCTCCCGGAGCGCCTCGGGGATGAAGTAGATCGAGGCGAGCAACAGCAGCAGGAGGACCAGCACCGTGATGCCGACGAAGACGAGACCCATGTTCACCATGTCTGTCCCTACTCCCGCTCTCCCTGAAAAGCGTGCCGGCTCCGACCCCCCGTTCGGCTCACAGCCGGTGACGAAACTCCCCGAGCGGGGGAAAGGCGAGCGTCTCGCCGCCGGCCTCGTCGCGCACGACCGGCGCGAAGGCGTCGGCGTCGGTCACCAGCGGCGACATGAAATCGCCCGCGGACATGTCGTTGACCTCCACGCCCTGCAGGAGGCGGTTGAAGGCCGGCAGTATCACCACGTCCGCACCCCGGTAGACCCCCTCGGCAGCGAGATAGCAGGGCCGGCGCCGCCCCTCGATCGTCACCGTCGGATGGTCGTGGCCCACGATGTAGCGCCCGACGCCGTCTGGAACGTCGCCCTCGGGCTCGACGTGGCCGTGACAGACGAGGGTGTCGCCGACCCGGTAGCTGTCGGCCGTCGGTCCGTCCCAGACCGAATCGAGCATGGTGTCGTGGTTCCCCGGCGCGACGGCCAGCCGCGTGCCGGCCTCGCGGGCGGCCGCGGCGAGTCCGTCGACGGTCTCCCGGACGGTGCGGGGGACGGTCCGGAACGAGTGCAGCAGGTCGCCGGCGACGACGGCCTCCCCGGGCTCGAACCGGGCGAGCAGCGCCTCGAAACGTTCGACCATGTCGGCCCCGTCGCCGACGGGAACCTCGACGCCGGAGTCGGCGCCGCGGCCGACGTGCAGGTCCGCGAGGACGAGGGTATCCTCGAGCAGGAGTGCCCGGTCGCGAAACCGGAGGTCGGCGACCGCGTCCATACCCACGCTCCGGGCGGGAGGGCGAAAGGCCTGACGACCACGGACGGCTCCGGCGAATCGACGCGGCCGTGGACGACGGCCGGAGTCGACGGGGCTTTCGGGCCGGCCCGTCTACGCCCGGACATGAGCACACCCACGGAGGCGGTCGCCGACTTCCTCGACCGGGCCGACAGCTGCTACGAGGAGTACGAGCAGGGGTACACCGACGCCGACGCGACCCTCCGGAAACTGGGCGGCCATATCGAGGAGCTGCGGTCGGCGGTCGAAGAGTAGTCAGGGCCGCCAGTACGACGGCGTGAGGACGACGACGACCGAGATGATCTCCAGCCGGCCCAGCCACATGGCCAGCACCATCCAGCCCTTCGCCGGCGCCGAGAAGTCCAGGTAGCTGCCCATCGGGCCGACGACGCCGAAGCCCGGGCCGACGTTGCCGACGGTGGCGATGGCGGCGCTCATCGCCTCCAGCGCCGACAGCTCCAGTTCGGGGTTCGTGACGCCGTCCAGAAACAGGACGAACGTCGTCAGCACGAACAGCAACAGGAAGAGGAGGACGAACACGACCAGCCCCCGCAGCGTCGACTCGTCGAGCACCCTGCCGTTGACCCGGACCGGCCGGACGGCCTCGGGATGGACGGTCGTGAACAGCTCCCGGCGGACGGCCTTGCCGACCAGCAACCACCGGATGACCTTGACCGACCCCGCAGCGGAGCCCGCCGACCCGCCCAGAAACATCGCAAAGAGGAGGAGGACCTTCGCGGCCTCGCTCCAGGTGTTGAAGTCCATGCTCGCGTAGCCGGTGGTGGTGACGATGGCGGCGGTCTGGAAGGCGGCGTGGCGCGCGGCCCGCTCGATTTCGCCGGCGACCGGTGCGACCTCCTCGGCGACAGACGACAGCCCGATGTCGAGCCCGGCGTACAGCAGCGCCGTCACGACGGCGCCGAGCGCGACCATCGCCAGCAGGTACGACCGGAACTCCTCGTTCGCGAGCAGTCGCCGGGGCTGGCCCACGACGGCGTACCAGAACAGCGCGAAGTTGGTCCCCGCGACGACCATGAAGGGGACGACCGCCCACTGGATGGCCGGCGAGAACGCTTCGACCGAGCGGGCCTCCGGGGAGAACCCGCCGGTCGGCAGCGTCGTCAGCGCGTGGGCGACGGCGTTGTAGACGCCCATCTCCGGGGCCATGCCGGCCAGGTGCAGCCCGTAGTAGACCAGTGCCGCGAGCACGGTAAAGCCCAGATAGATGAGCCAGAGGATGCGCGCCGTCTCGCGGATCTTCGGGGTGAGCTTGTCGATGCCGAAGCCGGGCGCTTCCTCGCGCATGACCGCCGCGCCGCCAACGGAGAGGTCGGGGAGGATGGCGACCATCAGCACCAGGATGCCCATCCCGCCGAGCCACTGGCTGAGCTGGCGCCACATGAGCATCGCGTGGGAGTGGGTGTCGAAGGAGATGTCACCGAGGACGGTCGCGCCGGTCGTGGTGAATCCGCTCATACTCTCGAAGAGGGCGTTCGCGGGCGCGGCGACGGTCCCGTTGCCCGCCACGAGATAGGGGATGGTACCCAGAAGCGGGACGGCCAGCCAGGTCAGCGCGACGAGCAGGAACCCCTCCCGGTGGCCCAGGTCGCGGTCGGGCGTGAGCCGCTCCAGACCCGTGCCGACGCCGACCGCAATCAGGATCGTGACCAGAAAGGGGAGGGGGTCCTCGCCGTAGACCAGCGCGACCAGCACCGGGACGGCGAGGGGAACGGAGAGGTAGCGGTAGACCGACCCGACGAGGCCGACGCTGACCCGCCAGTCGACGACCCGCGACATACTCGAACAGCTTCCAGCAGCGGCTTAAGCGTGTCGTCACGGTTCTCGGGAGCCACACGCCGGTATCGTCGGGGCGCCCGCTAGCTTTGCTGTGTCCTTCCCGCAGGTGACAGTGTGACGAGTACAGCGCGCGTAGTCAGCGCGGTCGGCAACCCGAAGGTAGATGTCCTGGCAAAATGAAAACCGTTTTGTATGATATGTGATTCTCTACCGGCCGGTCGAACAGGGACGGATTTCCGCCCATGAGCCCTCGATCGTCCCGTGTGTTCGACCGGCTCTCATCTGCCCGTCTTCCGCTCGGTGCAGTCGGAGTCATTCTGCTGTTCCTGTTCGCCGTCCACCTGTTGGGGACGGCGACGGAGGCCGCAGCACCGACCATCGAACGGGTGTTCTTTCAGGTCGTCGTTGGGGACGCCTCGGCGCTCGGGGTGAGCTGGCTGGGGGCGTACGTCCTCGCCAACGGGTCGGTGATCGCGGCGCTCGCTCTCTCGCTGTTCTCCGTCGATATCGTCTCTCCACCGCAGCTGTTCCTGATGGTCGCGGGGTCGCGGCTCGGCGCCGCGGCGGTCGTCGTCTTCATCGGCGCACTCGATTACTTCCAGAAGAAGCGATACTCCCTGCGGAAAGCAGTCAGTATGGGTCTTCTCACCTTCCTGCTGACACTCTCGATATATCTCCCCGTCACGGTTCTCGGGTACGTCACGTCGCCCTATCTCCACGCGCCGTTTCGTGCTGCCAGCCGGGGTTGGACCATCGGATTCCAGCCACTGGCGGTATTCGATCCGTTCACGGTTGCCATCACGACCAGCATCGGGCCCGTACTCTCGGTTCTCGTGGCAGTCGGGATACTGTTCGGGAGCCTGAAGCTGTTCGACCGCCTCCTGACGAAGGTCGACACGGCGACCCTCCGTCAGCGATTCTTCAGCCAGTTCCAGCACGCGTGGGTGTCGTTTGCGATCGGCCTGGCGGTCACCACGGTCACGACCAGCGTCGCGTTCTCACTCGGCGTCATCGTTCCGCTGTACAACCGCGGCTACGTCGAACGGGACGAGCTCATTCCGTACGTCCTCGGTGCGAATCTCGGAACACTGTTCGATACGCTCGTCGTGGCAGTCGTCCTCGACTTGCCGTTTGGCGCCGCGGTCGTTCTCGAACTGCTGGCCATCGCGACGCTCGTGACGCTCGGGGCGCTCACCGTTCATGATACGTACAGTCGCTTCATCGCTACCGTTTACGACCGTCTCCTCGATGACCGAACGGCGTTTACCGCGTTTATCCTGATGCTCCTGCTGGTTCCACTCGCGCTTCTCCTCGTTCCGCTGGCTCTGCGATAGACCGCCGCTGTGGCGGGGTTACTTCGCAACCGTCTTCGCCCCCGGCGGCCGTCCGTGCGAGAGCCTAACACCCCCTCGGGTAGTAGGTGTCTCATGGTCAACCACGTGCTCGTTCCGATGGACGATTCCCCGCTCGCCGAGCGCGCACTCGAGTTTGTACTCGACGTTCACGCGGATGCTGAGCTCACCGTTCTCCGCGTCATCGACTACGTCGAGGAGAGTTACGGAGCCGAGATACTCGTCGGTCCCGAAACGATCCGGCAACGTGCAGCCGACAAGGCCGAGGAACTCTTCGACGAGGTCCGTGAGCGCGCCGCTGACCACGGGGAAGAAGTACGGACCGTCACGGAGTTCGGGAAACCGTCACGGGTCATCCCGGAGTACGCAGCGGAGCACGACGTCGACCTCATCGTGATGGGCTGTCACGGCAGGTCGCTTCTCTCCCGAGTTCTGCTCGGCGACGTCGCCCAGACCGTCGTCAGGGAGGCCCCAGTGCCAGTAACCGTCGTCAGGTGACCCGTCGGTCGTCCCTGTGAACCCCACTGGTCTCCGAACGCCGGTTTCGCCGGCATGTGAGGGGAACCGGTCCAGTTCGGCTGGGGGCTTCGACAACTGACCCCGCGGTCAGAGACGGACTGGCGTCACACACGACAGGGGGACCGGTGGCCGGAGGTGACGCCCGCCGGGCCCGAAACCGGGGCCGGGGGCACGGCGTCACTCGCCGCGAAGCAACCCCCGGATAGCACTGACCGCCTCCTTGAACGCGGAGACGTCCATCCTGTCGGCAGTAAAGAGCACACCGGCATCGTCTTCGAGGACCCTCACCACGAACCCGTTCTCGTGGAACCGGACGGTGAAGCTGTACGGTCCGATGTCCGACCCGGTCTCCCTGTGGGCGAGCGCCGTCCGAACCGGCCGCTCGGCGAACCCCACCTGTTCGAGGTCCACCAGCTGCGCCTTCGCCTCCCGGGCGACATCCCCGGACGCGTAGAGGTCCTGTCTGACGTACAGTACGTCGAACGCCGACGGGCTGAAATACACGACGCTCCGGAGGGTGTCCCCGAGACTGGTACGGGTGGCACTCACGAGACTGTCGGCCATGTCGGCGCCGACGGCTGTTTCGAATGATTCCGTGGTCATACGCGATACTATTGGTGAGGTATCATATCAAGCATTCCGGTGCCGACCCCCTCGACTGCCCGGTGCCGCGATTTTCCGTGAAAGAGGCCGTCTCCGGCCGGCTCGCTCGCCGGCAACCACCTCACGCCCGGGTCGGCTGCGTTATCGTGTCGCCGGGCTGCCCGGCGAGAGGTGGACGTGAAAGAGCTTCCCGCACTCGGGTTCCCCGCAGACCGGGCAGGGCTCGCAGGGGTCGGGTTCGACGGCGTCCGTCGCTTCGGGTTCCCGGCCCGCCACGTCGACGTCCGCCGCCGTCACCAGCCGCGCCCCCGCGCGGTCGAGTTCGTACCCGTCCTCGACCTCCCGGACGAAGTGCTCGCAGACCCGCGAGAGGTGGTAGTTGAACCGCCCGGCGTCCGCCACGCCGACCGCCCGCCGCAGCTCGCTGAACGCCATCGGGTCCTCCGCTTCCGCGAGCGTCCGGAGGATGCGAACCCGGGTCTCCTCGGCCAGTACCGCCAGCGCGTCGCTGACCTCGCCGTCGGCGTCACCGGGCTCGCTGGCGTCGCCGCGGCCCTCGTCGTCGCTGGTTCCCTCGCCGCCGGCCCCGGCATCGGACCCGGCGTCGGACTCGAACCGGAGGTCGGTTCCGGACTCCTCGTTCCGTGACACGCCCCTCCGTACGGCCGGACCCGAAAAGAGGGTTCCGAGACCTCCCAGCTACCGAAGCGGCCAGCGGACGCACTGACGGAGCAGCGAGCGGCCGGCTCAGTCCGCGACGGCCTCGCCGGAGCCGCTGACGGCGCTGGGGTCCTGCACCCACAGGTCCCCGAACAGTTCGTCCTGCCGGAGGCGGACCCGGCCGCGATGGGAGAGAAAGAGCAACCCGAGAAACGTCTCCACGCGGGAGCCGCCGGCCTCCGAAACTTCCCGGTAGAGCACCTCCTTCCGGCCCGCCTCGTAGTGTTCCCGGACCGCCGCGTAGACGTCGTCGATCACCTCGTCGATGTCCTCGGTGTGCTGGGTGCCGGTCACGTCGGCGGCCGTGGGCTCGTCGTCCATCCGCACGTCGTCGGCCGCCCGGTAGTCCAGTTCCTGGGCGCCGCGCCGGAAGCCGCTGGGGGAGTCGCTGGTGTCGTACTCCCGGGACTCTTTCCACCAGTTGTCGCGTTCGGCCTCTCGCAGGTCCCGGACCAGTTCGTCGAGCGTCCGGGGCATCCCGCGGGCCCGCTTGCGCTCCAGCCGGCGGTCGATCTCCGACTCCAGCGCGGCAAAGGGGTCCGGGCCCTCGCCCCCGACGGGCAACTCCCCGCCGCCCATCGCGGCCTCCTCCCAGGGCTCGGGCTCGGGCTCTTCCTCCTCGTCGTCGGCGAGCATCGCGTCACCTTTCATCCGCAGGAGCACGCTCGCATAAAAGAGCGCCCGACCCGAGGTGCGCAGGTCGGCCTCGTCCAGCCGGTCGAGGAACTTGTCGGTGACGGCGACGATGTCGATGTCCCAGGGGTCAATCTCCCCATCTTCGGCGAGCTGGACGAGCACCTCGACCGGCTCGACCTCCTCGTCCTCCTCGGCCTCTGGCCCTCCGTTCTGCTGCCCGTCGCTCCCGGTCCCGTCTGCCAGGTCCGATACCGCTCCCACGTCGGCCCCAGCGTCGTGGCCGTTGGTTCGCTCGTCGACCGTTCCGTCCGAGCCACCGGGTGGCTCGCTGTCTTCCGGGTCGCTTCGCTCCCCGGTCGACCGTTCGGAATCGTCAGGCGGTTCCCGCTCCTCGTGACCCGCGATGTCCAGCGGGATGTCGTCCTCAGTCATCCGCAGGCACCTCCTTCCCGCCGCCCGAGAGGTCGATCCCGGTCACCGCGGAGATATTGTCGTCCTGCATGGTGACGCCGATGGCCCGCTCGGAGCGTTCGAGCATCGCCGAGCGGTGGGAGACGACGACGAACTGCGCCTCGCCGGCCAGTTCGTCGACCATCTCGCCGACGAGTTCGGCGTTGGCGGCGTCGAGGAAGGCGTCGATTTCATCGAGCGCGTAGAAGGGTGCGGGGTTGTGCCGCTGGATGGCGAAGATGAAGGCCAGCGCGGTCAGCGACTTCTCGCCGCCGCTCATCGCCTCCAGGCGCTGGACTGGCTTGTCGCCGGGCTGGGCCTTCATCGTCAGCCCACCCTCGAAGGGGTCCTCGGGGTCCTCGAGGTGGAGGTGCCCGGTCCCGTTCGAGAGTCGCTCGAAGATGTCCTCGAAGTGACCGTTGATCGACTCGAAGGCCTCCATGAACGTCTCCTTCTTGCGGGCCTCGTAGCTCTCGATGCGCTCGCGGATCCCCTCGGCCTCCTCGACCATCGTTCCCTTCTTCTCGAGCAGGTCCTCGAGTTCGGCCTGCACCTCGTCGTACTCCTCGATGGCGAGCATGTTCACAGGTTCGAGGGCCTCCATCTCGCCTTCCAGCCGCTGGATCTCCGCCTCGACGGCCTCGTGGTCGGGGATCTCTTCGGGGTCGTACTCCCCGACCTCGGCCTCGAGTTCGTCGACCTCCCACGCCAGCCGTTCCTGCTCCTCGCGAGCCTCCGAGAGCTCGCTCTCGACGGCGTCGACCCGGGATTTGGCCTCGTCGCGGGCCTCGCGGGCCTCTGCCAGGTCGGCTTTCAGCCCCTCGCGGTCGGCTTTCAGGTCGGCGATCTGGTCTTCGAGCTCCGCGACGGCCTCCTCCTTCTCGGCCAGCAGCTCCTCTTTCTCCGCGATCCCCTCCCGTAGCTCCTCGGCCTCTTCCTCGGCGGCGGCCTTCCGGTCCTGGGCGGCCTCGATCTCCTCGCGGAGGTCCTCGATGGCCTCCTCGGCGTACTCCTTCTCCAGTTGCAGTTCGTTCAGCTCGGCGTCCAGCTCCTCCTTCTCGGCCTCGAGGTCGTCGATGTCCTCCCGGAGTGACTCCGCCCGTGCGGTCAGCTCGGGTAGTTCGGAGTCCTCGACTTCCGCCTCCAGGCCGGCGATCGTCGCCTCGATCTCGGCGATCGCGTCGTTTTTCTCCGCAATTTCGGCCTCCAGCTCGTCCATCCGGTCGGAGACTTCCGTGCGCTCGGCCTCGATCTCCTCCAGGCGCTCGCCGAGCTCTTCGATGCGCCCCTCGGTCTCCGCGATGTCGTCCTCGCGGCGTTCGATTTCGGCCTCGAGGTCCCGGACCTGCTCGGCGGCCTCGGCCTCCCGGTCGCGGGCGTCGTCCAGCCGACTCTCGACGTCACGAAGCTCCTCCCGCACGTCGGCCCGCTCGTCTTCCAGTTCGGTGATCCGCTGGGCGACCCGCTCGAGCTTGCCGGTCGTCCCCGAGAAGGAGTACCGCGAGCCCGAGGTCGACCCGCCGGTCATCGCGCCCGACTTCTCGACGAGGTCGCCGTCCAGGGTCACCAGCCGGAACTGGCCCATCAGGTCCCGTGCCGTTTCGATGTCCTCGACGACCAGTGTGTCCCCGAGCACGTAGGAGAACACGCCCGCGTACTCGGGGTCGAAGTCGACCAGCTCGTAGGCGAAGTCGACCACGCCCGGCCGGTCCGGGAGCGGGGGGAGCGACCGCTGCCCCATCTCCGTCAGCGGCAGGAAGGTCGCGCGGCCGGCGTTGCGGGATTTCAGGTACTCGATACAGTGCTGGCCCACGCTGTCGTCGTCGACGACGACGTTCGCCAGCCGGCCGCCGGCCGCCGTCTCACAGGCCGTGGCGTACGCCTCGTCGACGCTGCCAAGCTGGCCGACCGCGCCGTGGACGCCGTCGACGTCGGCGTTCAACACCGTCGTGACCGCGCGGCCGAAGGAGGAGTCGCCGGACTCGCCGGCCTTGGCCTCGAGTTCGGCGTACTCCTGCTGGGCGGCGGTGAGGTCGTCCTCGACGTCGTCGAGTTCGTCCTGGAGCTCCCGTTTCTCCGTCCGGAGGTCGTCGACCACCTCCTCGATGGCCTCGCGGTTCTTCTCGGCCTTCTCGAGTTCGACCTCCAGGTCCTCGACCTCCGCTTCGAGTTCCGGGATCCGCTCCTCCAGCTCCTCGATTTCGGCTTCGGTCTCGTCGTACTCGTCGGAGCGCCGGCGGGCCTCGTCGAGCAGCCGGTCCTGCTCGCGCTGGAGGTCGTTTTTCTCGCCCTTTGCGGCCTCCAGGGCCTCCTTCTCGGCTTCGAGTTGCTCTTTGACCTCCTCGAACTCCTCGCCGACCTCGTCGATCCGGGCCTCGACGGTCTCCAGGTCCGCTTCTGTCTCCTGGATGTCGGCCTGGATGGACGATTTGGCGACCTTTCGCTCGCGGATGTCGCCCTCGAGGTCGTCGATGGTCTCCTGCTTGCCGTCGATCTTCACGAAGGCCTGGCGACGGTCGTTCTCGGCCTCCTCGGCGCGCTGCTTGGCGTTCTCGACGCTGTCCTCCAGGCGGGCGATGTCGCCCTTTATCTCCTCGATCTCCCGTTTCAGTTCCAGCTGTTCGTCCTCGCCTTTCCGCTCGATCTCGGCGTTGAGATCCTCGAGCTCCTCCTCGAGGCGCATCACCGTCCCCTGGCGTTCATCGAGCGTCGCCTGCCGTTCCTCGAGGGTGGCCTCCAGGTCCTCGATCCCCTCCCCGACCGCCGCGAGTTCCTCGCGTTTGTCCTCGAGTTCGGCGGCCTTCCGGTAGCTCTCGTACTCGGCCTTCTCGTCGCGCAGGTCCTGGTACCGGAGCGCCGTCTCCCGTTCGTCCTCCAGCTGGTCGAGGCGGGTCTCCTTCTCCTCTATGCGGAGTTCGGCCTCGTCGATCCGGTCCTCGACGACCTCCAGTTCCTCGAAGGCCTCCTCCTTCTTGGCGTCGAACTGGGCGACGCCGGCGATCTCGTCGACGATCTCCCGGCGGGACCCGGCGGTCATGTTGATGATCTCGGTCACGTCGCCCTGCATCACGACGTTGTACCCCTCGGGGGCCACGCCGGCCTGCTCGAGCAGGTCCCGGATGTCTCCCAGGTTCACCGACCGGCCGTTGATGTAGTAGTAGGAGTAGTAGTTCTCCTCGGTCTCCTTGACCCGGCGACGGATGGCGACCTCGTCGACGTCGCCGACGTCCTCGGTGCCCGCTGCCGAGACGACCGCTGCGCGGTCGAGCGTCCGGTCGGTGTTGTCGAGGATGACCTCCACGCTGGCCTCGCGCTCGCCCTCGAAGGAGTCGCCCTCCTGGTGGCCGGGGTTGTAGATGAGGTCGGTCAGCTTCTCCGCGCGGATGCCCGAGGTGCGTGCGAGCCCGAGCGCGAACAGCACGGCGTCGATGATGTTCGACTTGCCCGAGCCGTTCGGGCCGCTGACGGTCGTGAAGTCCTCGTAGAAGGGGATCCGCGTTTTCCGGCCGAAACTCTTGAAGTTGTCAAGGACGAGCTCTTTGATGTGCATTGGGGTGCTCGCGGGCCGCGCCGCCTACGCGATGATGATGTCCGAGTCCTCTGCCTCTTCGGTCTTCCCGTCGGCCGGCTCGGCTTTAGTACTGTCGGCCTCCGTGGGGTCCGTTTCGGGGTCCGACTCCGTCCCGTCGAACTCGTGTCCGGGGACGAAATCCAGCTCCTCGTCGACCGCGCTCTCGAGTTCGCGCACCCGGACCTTGCACTCGACGAGTTCGTCCGTCAGCCCCTCGACCGACGCCTCGAGCTCTTTGACGCGTGATTCCAGTTCCTCGACGCGGTTGCCGCACATGTGCCCCACCTTTCACCCCGTCCACATAAACGTGCGTCAGACATTGGTTCGCCAGCGGATACGTTCCACGCCGGCCCGCTCGGCGTCTCTCGCGCCACAACCCGTCCTCTTGGCCGACCGGACGGACGTCTCCACACCTGGAGGTGAAACGGGGGGCTGTCCCCGCGGCGCCGCTCCGTGACGGCCGGCGCCCGAACGGGTGCGTTAGCCTTTAGCGAGCGGCTCCCGAACCCGGGGTATGGCTCAGGTACAGGCCGACCGCGACCTCGCCGTGGTCATCGGGCTGGAGGTCCACGTCCAGCTCGAAACCGACACCAAGATCTTCTGTGGCTGTTCGACCGGGGCCAGCGAGGAGCCCAACACCAACACCTGCCCGGTCTGTCTCGGCCTGCCCGGCGCGCTGCCGGTCCTCAACGAGGGGGCCGTCGAGGCCGCCGTCAAGGTCGGCAAGGCGATCGACGCCTCGATCCCCGAACGGACCCGGTTTCACCGGAAGAACTACTACTACCCCGACCTCCCCAAGAACTTCCAGATCTCCCAGTACGACGCCCCCATCTGCCAGGACGGTGAACTGGAGTTCGCCGTGGAGGGCGAGCGCCGGACGGTCGGGATCGAGCGAGCCCACCTCGAGGAGGACCCCGGCTCGCTGAAACACAAGGGCGGCTCCATCGACACTGCCGAGTACACCCTGGTCGACTACAACCGCGCCGGGACGCCGCTTCTTGAGGTCGTCACCGAGCCGGACTTCCGGGACGCGGGGGAGGTGCGCTCTTTCCTCGCGAAACTGGAGGAAGTACTGGAGTATCTGGGCGTGTTCGACGCCGAACGCGACGGCAGTCTCCGGGTCGACGCCAACCTCTCGGTCGTGGACGGCGAGGAGGTCGGCCCCGACGGGGAGATCGACGACGCCACCCTCGAAGCCGCGAACCGGACCGAGGTGAAGAACATCTCCAGTCACAAGGCGGCGGAGAAGGCTCTCTCCTACGAGGCCCAGCGCCAGAAAAACGCCATCGAGCGCGGGCGCGCGGTCGAGCAGGAGACCCGCCACTGGGACGAATCCCGCGGCATAACCGTCTCGATGCGCTCGAAGGAAGAGGAGAAAGACTACCGGTACTTCCGGGAGGCCGACCTCCCGCCGCTGGAGGTCGCCGACTGGAAAGAGCGCATCGAGATCCCCGAACTCCCCGACGCCCGCCGCGAGCGGTTTCGCGAGGAGTACGGCCTCGGCGAGGAAGCGGCGGACAAGCTCACCTCCACCAAGCAGGTCGCGGACTTCTTCGAGGACGTGGCCGCGGCGTTCGACGCCGACCTCGCCGCCACGTGGGTCGCCGACAACCTGCTCGGCGAACTCAACTACCGCGACATGGCGGTCACCGACGTCGACGACCGGCTGGACGAGATACAGCGGCTGGTCGAACTGGTGGCGACCGACGAGATCACCGCCAAGAACGCCCGCGAGACGGTGCTGCGCTCGATGCTCGACGACGGGCGCCACCCCGACACCGTCGTCGAGGAGGAGGGGCTGGGCAAGACCTCCGGCGACGAGGTCCAGGCGGCCGTCGAGGCGGCCATCGAGGACAACCCCGACGCCGTCGCGGATTACCACGACGGCGAGGAGGGAGCGCTGAACTTCCTGGTCGGCCAGGTGATGCAGGCCACCGGCGGGAGCGCCGACCCCGGCGACGTGAATCAACTCCTGCGCGAGGAACTGGAGTCGTAGCGGACGCGATTACCGGTAGGCCTCGAACTCCTCGCCGAAGACGAGGAAGTAGCCGGTCCCGACGAGGCCGATGGCGGCCGCGAGCCCGAAGGCGACCTCGGGGCTCACGAAGTCCCAGAGATACCCCCCGAGGGCGGCGCTGGGGATGACGACGGTGTTCCGCAGGAGGTAGTAGGTGCCCGTGACCCGGCCGCCGGCGTCGGCTTCTGCGGGGCCGACGACCAGCGCCTTGTGGGAGGGCAGGCCGGCGAAGCGCAGCCCCGAGAACGCGAAGACGAGCGCCATCGCGAGCGGGGTCGCGGGGGCGGCGATCAGCACCACGGGGAAGACAGCGTAGACGGCGAATCCCAGCGCGACGACGGGCTTGAGCCCGACTCGCTCGGCGGCCTTCGCGGCGGGAGCCATCACCAGCAGGGCGACGGCCATCTCCAGGGAGAGCAGCAGCCCGAAGAAGGCCTCCGGCGAGAGCTCCAGCGCGTACGAAAAGCCGCCGACCGAGAGGGTCGTCTCCAGGCCCACGGCGTAGAGGTCCGTGACGACGAGGATGAAGAAGACGTAGACCATCCCGTTGGCGAAGCGGACCAGCGTGTCGCCGACCAGAAGCGGACGGAGCGGTGGGGGCATCTCCCGGAGGTCCCGGCGGACCCCCTCGAGGCCCGCAAACGAGTCGCCGACGGTGTCCGAACTGGCGTCGTACAGCAGGTGCTGGACGACGGTCCCGACCGCGCCGAACAGGACTGCCGCAGCGAGCACGTACCGGAAGCTCGTCGTGAAGACGGGGCTGAGGCCGATGAGGACCGTCGCCAGCGCCGGCCCCAGAAGGAAGGCGGTCCGGCGGAAGGTCTCGGTGCTCGCGAAGCCGGCCGCGAGCCGGGAGGGCTCGGTGGCCTGCTTCACGACCGCGAACGTCGCCCCGAGCCCCAGGGATTTCCAGGCCTGGGCGAGCAGGAGGCCGACGAACACCCAGACCCACGGCTCGACGGTCAGGCCGGCGACCGAGAGCGGCCCGACCGTCGGGGCGACGAGCCAGACCGCGAAGCCGGCGGTGGCGAGCAGGCCGAAGAGCGTCAGTGCCGTCCGCGAGCCGACCCGGTCGGAGATGGCACCGCCGGGGTAGGGGTAGACCGCCGAGACGACGTTGCTCGCCGTCCCGAACAGGCCGACGACGAAGCCCGACGCGCCCAGCAACTCGATGTACCGCGGGAGAAAGCGGCTGGTCATCTGGAAGGCGAGGCTGAAGGCGAACATCGCAAGTGACAGCACGAGCACGTCCCGCTGGAGCGCGAAGAACTGTCGAAAGGCGTCGAGTGGTCCCGAGGGTTCGGCCCGCTCCCGTGCCATCCTGTGAGTGCGGGTACGACCCGCGCCGCTTAGTGCGTACCGGTGACCCTGGCTGTCACTCCGCGCCGTTGACCCGCAGCCCGAACTCCGCGGCCAGGGTGTCGTGCCACTCCGCTTCCGGGACGGCGCGCTCGGTCTCCGTACCCTCCCGGTAGACCGTCAGCGTCTCGTGGTCGAGTTTCTTGTACCCTTCCCCGGTCCCGACGGTGACGACCGGGTCGCCGGTGAACGGCGATTCGGGAGCCCTCGAGAGGTAGTCACAGGAGGCCCGGAAATAGGAGAGCTCGCGGGGCCGCTCCTGGAGGACGTACCGGTCGGTCCACTCCCCGCCGGGTTTGCGGAACTGTGTCAGGTAGCCCGCGTCGGGGCGGTCGCTGTCGACGACCCGCCAGTCGACCCCCGCCCGGTCGGTTCGTACTCCGCCAGCAAGCGGCAGCGGCCGGCGCAGCGGCGGGACCGCGAGCCCCACGTCCACGACGTAGCGCCGGTCGAGGTCGACGATGTTGGTGTGGTGGTTCGCTGGCGTGCCGACGCTCCCGTCCTCGTTGAGCACGCAGGCGGCGACCCGGTCGGCCTCGAACCCCACCGCGCGCAGGAGGCCGTGAAACAGCCCGTTGAGTTCGAAGCAGTAGCCGCCGCGCTCGCGGCCGACGACCTTCTCGTAGAGCGCGTCGGGGTCGAGAGTGACCCCCTCGCCGCGCCCCTCGGCGAAGGGGTCGCCGACGATCGAGAGGTTCTCGAAGGGGACGGTCTCGACGTGGGCCCGCTGGAGCCGGTGGAGACTCTCGAGGTCGGTGGTCACCCCCTCGGGGTCGACGCCGACCCGCCGGAGGTAGCGTGCCGCGTCCATACCCTCTCTTTCGTGCCGGTGTCCGTAACGGTTTGGCGTTCGGGCGATGCGGGTTGTTCGCTCACTCCCTTGACTGAAGAACCGAGAACAGCAAGAAAGCCCCGACCGGTTCGACTCGGGGGGCTCTCACGGCTCCCTGCGGTCACCGTTCGAGCAGGCCGAGGTCTCCCTTCGGTCGACCTCGCGCTCGCTGCGGTCCTCACTCACTCCGTTCGTTGCGGTCCTTGCGTCACCGGGAGAGCGAAGCTCTCCCGAGCTCACGGCGGCTGCGCCGCCGTGAACGCCGTGCTTCCCGCAACGCCTCGCCCCTTTCAGTCCCGCCCGATCTGGACGTTCCAATTGGGCGCACGCTGTCGCGGCTCCGGCCGCGACGACACCGTGCGAGGGATGAGCGACTGAGCCCAGCGAAGGAGCGAATCGGCTGGGGAGGTCTGTGGCGCTGGGCGGGGCTGAAAGGGGCAAGCCGTTCGGCGACGGCGGCTGACGCAAGCACCGCAGTGAGTGCAACGAATGAGGAGCGCAGCGAAGCCCCCGAGCCGAACGGCTTGGGGCTTTCATGCTGCTCGACTCTTTTTATCCGATGTATGATCCTATTAAAAAATCAGCCCCGAAAGTCGAACCGCGGCGGGTCGATGTTCGGCGTCCGGTGGTCGACGGGCCGGCCGTCCTCGTACCGGACGAAGCTGAGATAGAAGGTCCGCCCGCAGCCGTCCTTCTCCGGGTCGGGGTCGTTCGCGCCGCCGCCGTCGACCGGTCCCGCCGGCTCGGCGTCTCCGGTCGCCCTCTCGCCTCCGTTGCCCAGACAGACGAACTCGACGCCGTCTGCGGCCTCGATATCCTCGACGTCGTCGGTCGGGGCGGCGTACTCCCACCCCTCCAGGGGCTCGCGGCTGACGCACTTGTCGTCGAGATACCCCTCCCGCTCGACGCCAGTCACCGCCCCGCAGTAGGGGCAGTGGTACGTGACTTCGACCATACTCCCTGTAGGGGCTGGAGCGGTATAGCGTAGGCGCCTGGGTTCCGGCCCCACTCTCTCGCTTTCGACGACACCTGGTGCGTTTTTACTACCCCGACGCCAACCCCGTGGTATGACGGAGCTGCTGTACCTGCCCGACGCCGACGGCATCACGGAGTTCGAGGCGACAGTCACGGAGGCGACCGAGGAGTACATCGTTCTCGACGGGACCTACTTCTACCCCGAGGGCGGCGGCCAGCCCGCCGACCGCGGCACGCTCTCCTGGGGCGGCGGCGAGGCCACCGTGCGCGACGTCCGGAAGAATCACGGCGACGTCCGCCACTACCTCGATACCCTCGAGGGCACGCTCCCCGAGGAGGGCGAGACGGTCGCCGGGGAAGTCGACGCCGAGCGCCGCGAGACACTCCGGCGGATGCACACCGCCCAGCACGTCGTCTCCCGGGTCGTCCTCGCGGAGTTCGACGCCACCACCGCGGGCAACCAGATCCACGAGGACCGCTCGCGGATCGACTTCGAGCCCGCCGACTTCGACGACGCCGACCTGGAGACTATCGAGACCGAGACCAACGCCGTCCTCGACCGCGACCTGGCGGTCTCGAAGGCCGAGCGCCCTCGCGAGGAAGTGGAGCAAGAGACACCCGAGGGCCGCACCCAGCTGGACCTCATTCCGGACCACGTCGACCCGCTCCGGGTGGTCGAGATCGAGGAGTTCGACATCTGCCCCTGCGGCGGGACCCACGTCGACCGGCTTGGCGAGGTCGGGCACATCTCGATTCTCGACCGGACATCCAAGGGCGCCGACGTCGAGCGCATCGAGTTCGAGCTCGTCGACGCCTGATGCCGACCCGACACGCCATCCCGGTCGCCGACGGTGAACGGGTGGTGGCCGTCCACCACGCGCCCGACGGTCGTGACGGCTCGCCCGGTGCAGGTGCGGACGGCTCGCCCTGGCTCGTCTTCTGTCACGGCTTTCTCAGCGACAAATCCGGCAGCTACGAGGGCCGGTGCGAGCGGGCAACTCAGGAGGGGTACCACGCCATCCGTTTCGATTTCCGGGGCTGTGGCGAGGCCGACGGCGACTTCGTCGACCAGACGCTCTCGGCCAAGGTGGCGGACCTGCGAGCGGTGCTCGCGCACTTCGACCCCGACTCGGCAGTGCTGTTCGGCTCCAGCTTCGGCGGGAAGGTGGCCTTCCACACGGCGGCGGAGCTGGCAGTCGACAGCGGCCCCGGTGCGGAGGTCAACGACGTGGCTATCGAGGCCATCGCCACCCGTGCGCCCGTGACGTACAACCGCACCTTCGCGGAGGCCCGCCGCGAGGTCGAGCGGGAGGGCTCGCTCACCTTCGAGACGGGACAGACCATCGACGGCCGCTTCTTCGAGGACCTCGCCGACCACCCCTTCGCGGACGCGGTCGCGGCCGTGGACTGCCCGGTTCTGGTAGTCCACGGGACAGAGGACGAGTCGATCGACATCGCCGATAGCTTCGAGGCCGCGGCAGCGCTGGAGACTGACGTGTTGCTGGAGAAAGTGCAGGGGGAAGGACACCGGTTCTCCGAGGCGGGCGAGCGGCGGCTTCGGACGCGGTTGTTCGACTGGCTGGCGACGGTGTAGCGACCCCTCTGTGGTGCGGTCGCCGGCCGCACTCCCGGGGCGCTACGCTTATGCGGTCCCCACGAAACGGGTAGGCAATGTCAGTGCTGGACCGGTTCAGGCTCGACGGGGAGACGGCGGTCGTCACGGGTGGCAACCGCGGGATCGGCTACGCCATCGCCGAGGGGCTGGCGGAGGTCGGCGCGAACGTCGTCGTCGCGAACCGCGACGCGGAGGCCGGCCGGGCGGCGGCCACGGACATCGCCGAGTCGACCGGCGCAGAGACCCTCGCCGTCCCGGCCGACGTGACCGACGAGGCAGCCGTCGAGGCCCTGGTCGCCGAGACCGCCGCGGAGTTCGGCGGCGTGGACGTGCTCGTGAACAACGCCGGCACCTCCTCCACCGGCCCGGCCGAGGAGATGGCCGTCGAGGAGTTCCGGCGGACACTCGAGGTCAACACCACAGGCGCCTTCCTCTGTTCGAAACACGCCGCCCGCGAAATGAAGGAGGGCGACGGCGGCTCCATCATCAACGTCTCATCGATGTCTGCGTTTATGGCGAACTACCCCCAACACCAGGCCGGCTACCAGTCCTCGAAGGCTGCCCTCGAAGGCATGAAATACCAGCTCGCCTCCGAGTGGGCCGAGTACGGGATCCGCGTCAACAACATCAACCCCGGCTACGTCGAGACGGAGATGCTCCCGCCCGAGGAGATGCGCCCGCCGCAGTGGCGCGAGGAGACGCTACTCGACCGTCTCGCCGACCCGGAAGAGATCGCGCCGCTCGCGGTCTACCTCGCCTCCGAGGCCTCCTCCTACGTGACCGGGACATCGGTGCTCATCGACGGCGGCTACCTCGTCCGGTAGCGGCGAGCGGCCCGGGGTCGTCCGTCCGTAGCTGCTCCGTCTCAGACCGTCGTCAACAGGTCGTAGAGGTCGGCCTCGGTCGCGTTGCCCTCCCGGACGGCCTCCCGTGGCGCGCGCGGGGCCGGTGCACTCTCGACGGCCTCGACGGCTTCCCGTGGTGCGTACCCCTGCCGGGCGAGCCAGGCCGCGCCCACCACGCCGGTCCGGCCGAGGCCGGCGTTGCAGTGGACGGCGACCCGGCCGTTCTCGGCCGCCCGGTCGAGGAAGTCGACCGTCTCCGCGAGCCGGTCGGGGTCGGGGAGGTGGCGGTCCTGGATGGGGAGGTGTGCGGTCTCGAAGCGGTCGCCGTAGGCGTCGGGCAGCCCCCAGCGCTTGCTCTCGCCCTCCGAGAGCAGGCAGACGACCGTCGAGACGCCGCTCCCGCGCAACAGTCCCGTCCAGTGCTCCAGGTCGGCGCCGAGGTGACCCGGCCGGCAGGCGCCACAGACCGGCTCGTCCTCCGCGAGCGGCCCGAAGTTCGCGGCGTTCACCGTCTCACCACCGGCTGCGTCGCCGGCCAGCCCCTCCGTGCGAGCGTCGTCATGGACGCCCGAACGGTCCCGAGCCTTGAATCCGTTCCGGCTCTCCCAAGACTGATACGCGGGTGCAAGCTGTCACTCCAGTTCCCGCGGGTCGAACGCTGCCGGGTGGATATCGCGCTCCTCGGTGGCCCGCGGGGCCGGCGTGTCGGTAAACGGCGTCGAGTCGGGGGCGGCGACCGGCGTCTCCCCCGCCTCCGCCGCGGGGACGAAGTCCCAGGAGTGGTAGTGGGTCCATCCCTCGGGCTCGAGGTCGGTGAGGTCGACGTCGTCGACGACGACGAAGTGCTCGACCGCGTCGGTGTGGTCCGTGTAGACCGACTGGACCAGCCGCAGCCGGTCCCGGCGGCTGGGGCTGGTCTCCGGCCGGGAGACGTCCTGCCCCGTCACCGGGTCGACGATGGTGCTGTCGACCTCGGGCGTCCGGAGGTCTGCCCGCATCTCCTTGGCGGCCTCCACGCCCGGGACGGCGGCCTCCACCCGCAGGCGCTGGTTGCCGGTCGCCCAGACGTCAACGTCCGGACGCTCGTGGGCGAAGTGTTTCACCCACGACAGCGGGACCACCTCCTTCTCGGGGTGGGGGTTGACCGAGACGGTCCAGTCGCGGTCGAAACAGAGGACCGTTTCGGGGGGTGTGGGTCGGGACCTGGGTGTGACCATGCCCGGGCTGGTCGGCCCGGTCGCTTATAGGTCGGGGTTGACGACGGTGTCGGGCCGCTCCCCGGCGAGCACGGCCTTGATCTTCTCGGCGCCGGCCCGGGCGGCACGCGGCGGGTAGCCGTCGGTCGCGCTGGCGATGTGAGGCGTGACGTGGACGTCCGGGTGCGACAGCAGGGGTTCGTCCTCGCCGGGGGGTTCCTCCGCCAGCACGTCCAGCGCAACGCCCGCCAGCAGGTCTTCCGCCATCGCTTCCTGCAGCGCGGCCTGGTCGACGACCTTCCCGCGGCCCGTGTTGACGAGGTAGTCGCCGGCAAGCGCGTCGAGTTCGGCCGGTCCGACCATCCCCTCGGTCCGCTCGGTGAGTGGGGTATGCAGCGTCACCAGCTCCGCCCGCTCGAACAGTTCCTCGCGGCCGACAAAGTCGACGCCCGCCGCCTCCATCTCGGCCTGGGTCACCCGGGGCCACCGGCCGGTCTCCAGGTCCCCGGTGACGTAGGGGTCGTAGCCGAGCACGTCCGCGCCGAAGGTCTCCGAGACCGCCCGCGCCACCCGCGAGCCGACGAAGCCCAGGCCGACGACCCCCACGGTGCGCTGGCCGAGCTCCAGCACCGGCTCGCGGGACCACTCGCCCTCGCTCGTTCGCTCCAGCCGGTCGGGCCACCCGCGCAGGAGCGTCACCATCATCCCGACGGTGTGCTCGACGACCGCCGGCCCCGGCCCCTCGGGGTTGTGGACGACGACCACCCCGTTGCGTGTGGCGGCCTCCAGGTCGATGTGGTCGTAGCCTGACCCGTGGACGGCAATAACGTCGAGGTCGTCGGCCGATTCGATGACTGTCTCCGTGACCTCGCCAGCGCGCAGGAAGACGCCCGCTTTGCCGTCGAGCGCAGCCGACAGTTCGTCGTCCGCGCGGACGTGCAGCGTCCCCGGCGGGAGTTCGAGTTCCGAAATCGTGTAGTCGGGGCCGAGCGCGTCTGCGAACGTCTCCACCTCGACGGGGTGAGAGGAACTGGAGACGACGAGTACGTCGGGCATGACCCCGGTTCGACCGGGCCGGTGTTAGGTGTGTGGATCGCCACCGCGGGACTGCCGTCACCGCGGAGCTACCGTGGCTGCGGGGCCGTCGCGGCGACTGCGCGGCGCGGCTCAGAGCCGCGTTCGCATGCAGACCGCCGTCGCCGGACAGAGGTCCTCGAACTGCCTCGTCTCCCGGATGTCCGGAGGCGTATCCGACCGCTCGGTTTCCTCGTACCCGCGGTCCGCGAAGAAGCCCGCCGCGGTCGTCGTCAGCAGGTACAGCGCCTCCACGCCCTCGGCGCGGGCTATCTCCTCCAGCCCATCGCAGATGGCCGTGCCGATACCTGATTCCC
Source organism: Salinirussus salinus (assembly GCF_009831455.1). Classification (NCBI taxonomy): domain Archaea; kingdom Methanobacteriati; phylum Methanobacteriota; class Halobacteria; order Halobacteriales; family Haloarculaceae; genus Salinirussus; species Salinirussus salinus. The sequence continues at coordinate 410,190 of NZ_WOWO01000003.1, forward strand.
GCTCCGACTCGCGGACGGCGACCGACCGGAGCAGTCCCGCGTCGCCGTACAGCTCCAGCCCGCCGGTTCCGACGACGCCGCCACCCGCGGCTGCGACGTAGAACTGTGCGGACCCGGAGCGCACGTCCGCCGACGGGAGGCCGTTCGCCGCGAGGAGCCGTTCGACGTCGTCGAGCTGGCGCTCGCCGGCCGGTTCCAGCCGGAGGTCGGCCATACCCTGTGTTTCGGGCGGGCCGACAAAGACGCTGGTGGCGACGCGGCGTGAGCTCCCCGGTGCTCCGACCCCTCACCTGCCGGGCGACCGCCATCTATATGGCCCGCCGCCTTCCCTGACAGGGCATGTCACACGTCGTCGACGTTCACTCCCACTGGTGGGCGGAGGACTGGATCCCGGAGGCGTACTGGGAGGCGATGACCGACATCATCGTCCGCGAGATGGAGAAGGGCGGCCGCGACCCCGACCGCCAGCGGGTCCGCGAGGAGTACATCCCCACCTACTGGGACCCGACCGGCGAGGAACTCCTGGAGCGGATGGACGAGGCAGGCATCGACCACCAGGTCGTCTTCGGACTCGACTGGGGGATCCCCCTGGGCGACCCGCCGCTTGCCGTCCGGGAGTACAACCGCAAGGTCGCGGAGTTCACCGGCGACCACGACGAGCTGACGGGCTTTGTCACTGTTGACCCGCGCCGGGAGTTCGCCGTCGAACACGTCCGGACGGCGCTGGACGACTGGGGAATGAGCGGCCTGAAACTCCACCCCACGTCGGGGTTTCACCTCCACGACCCCGAGACCTACCGCCTGCTCCAGCTCTGTGACGAGCGCGACGTGCCCGTCCTGACCGACTCCGGACCGATCGCCGCACCGCTGTACAGCAAGTACTCCCACCCGACACACGTCGACGAAGTCGTCACGGACTTCCCGGAGCTGGACCTCGTCGTTGCCCACATCTCGCTTGGCTGGTGGCGAGACCTGCTCGCGGTCGCGGACGTGAACGTGAACACCCGGATGCGCGTGGACATCTCGGGCTGGCAGGGCCGCGCCGAGGAGTACCCGGAGGAGTTCGCCCGGGCGGTCCGCCGCTTTGTCGATGCGCTGGGGGCCGACCGGGTCCACTGGGGGACCGACGACCCCGCTTTCGACGCCGCCTACCCCAAGGAGGAGTGGCTCGAGGCCACCCGCGCGCTGGCCGACCGCGAGGACGAACACGCGCTCACGGAGGCCGAACTCGAGCAGGTACTGGGTGGGGGTGCGGCCGGGTTGCTGGGGCTGTGACCGTCCGGCGGCCCGGCCGGCGGTGAGTGAGGGTCACCCTCGCCACGCCCTCTCACAGGTTTTATGCCGGTGCTCGGAGTCCCGTCGGACATGGTCGTAGACATCGACGACATCCAGGAGGTCGCAGTCATCGGCAGCGGACAGATGGGGCGCGGTATCGGCGCGGTCGCCGCGCTGGCCGGCTACGACGTCGCTATCAACGACATCGACGAGTCCCAGCTCGAGGAGGCCCGCGAGCAGATCCAGTGGTCCTACGAGAAAGCCGCCGAGAACGACCCCGACGTGACCGAGGCCGACACCGAGGCGGCCTTCGACCGGATCTCCTTCACCACCGACCAGGAGGAAGCGGTCGCGACCGCCGACTTCGTGACGGAGGCCGCCGTCGAGCAGCAGTCGGTCAAGGAGGACATCTTCGAGACGCTCGACGAGGTCGCTCCCGAAGAGGCGATCCTCTCGACGAACACCTCCGGGCTGAACATCACCCGGCTCGCGGAGGTCACCGACCGCCCCGACCAGGTCGTGGGCACCCACTGGTTCAACCCCCCGATGCTGATGGACCTGGTGGAGGTCATCATGACCGAGTACGCCCCCACGGAGGTCGGTGATACCGCCGAGGCGCTCATCGACTCCTTCGGCAAGACGCCGATCCGCTGCAAGATGGACATCCCCTCCTTTATCGTGAACCGGCTGATGCGCCCCTACGGCGAGGGGGCCGCCTGGATGGTCTACCGCGGCGAACACTCCATGCGGGAGGTCGACTCCGCGATGAAGTACAAGGAGGGGTTCCCGATGGGGCCCTTCGAGCTCGCGGACTACACCGGCGGCATCCAGATCCGCGTCGAGGGCGAGGGCGACCATTTGGAAGACGACCGCCCGATGGCATACGACACCGAAGTGTGTCCCATCCTCCACCAGCTCTACGAGAAGGGCCGCTACGGCCGGAAGGCCGGCGCCGGCTACTACGACTACAGCGACCAGGACGAGCCCGACATCCCCGTCGACGCCGGCCAGGGCTTCGACACGCTGCTGGTGTGGGCGCCCATCGTCAACGAGGCCGCGAAGATGGTCGAGAACGACGTCGCCAGCGTCGAGGACATCGACACCGGCGCCCGGCTGGGCGGCAACTGGCCGATGGGGCCCCTCGAGAAGGCCGACGAGGTCGGGCTGGAGACCGTGCTGGCGAAGCTGACCGAGGTGGCGAGCCGCCACGAGGACACCAACAAACTCGCCGAGACACTGCCCTGTGACCTGCTGGTCGAGAAGGCCAAAAACGGCGAGACCTTCTACTGACCCGGCAAGCGGGGGCGGCCCGCTGCTAAAATCAATTCGGATTGACACGTACGCGTCCGGGTAGACGGCAACACTGGCCCCTTTCCGGTGAGTATTGCGTCCACGTCGTGATTGGTCGAGGTGCAACCATGAATACGCCAGTCATCGTAGAAGCGGTGCGAACGCCGCAAGGAAAGGAGGACGGAGTTTTCGCGGACGTGCGCAGCGAGGACCTGTCGATCCCGCTGGTCGACGAGATGCTCGCCCGGACGGGGCTCACCGGCGAGGAAGTCGACGACGTCGTCTGGGGCTGTGCCCAGCAGCGCGACGAGCAGTCGACCAACATCGCCCGCCAGATCGCCATGTTCTCCGAGCTCGGCGAGGAGGTTCCGGGGACGACGGTCGACCGCCAGTGTGCCTCCTCGGCGCAGGCGATCATCCAGGCCGCCGACCAGGTCCGCGCGGGCACCCGGCAGGCGATCGTCGCCGGCGGCGTCGAGAACATGAGCCGCGTGAAGATGGGCGGGGGCTCCGGCGAGATGTACCCCGGGCTCGACGAGCGCTACGGGATGGAGAACCTCCCGATGGGCCAGACCGCCGAGAAGGTCGCCGAGGAGTTCGGTGTCACCCGCGAGGAGCAGGACGAGTACGCCGTCCGCAGCCACCAGCGCGCCCACGAGGCCACCGAGAGCGGGAAGTTCGCCGAGGAGATCGTCCCGATCGACAACGGCGAGGAGGTCATCGAGAAAGACCAGGGGATCCGGCCCGACTCCGACATGGAGACGCTTGCGGGGCTGCCGACCGTCTTCCGCGAGGACGGCACGGTCACGCCCGGCAACGCCTCCCAGATCTCCGACGGCGCCGCCGGCGTCCTGATCACCAGTGAGGCGCTGGCCGAGGAGCACGACCTCGATATCCTGGCGGAGGTGGGCACCCACCACGTCCACGGCGTCGACCCCACCATCATGGGGATCGGCCCCGTCCCCGCGACCGAGGGGCTGCTCGAGCGCGCCGGCACCGAGATCGACGACTACGGGCTGGTCGAGCTCAACGAGGCCTTCGCGAGCCAGGTCATCGCCTCGAAGCGCGAACTCGGGATCGACGACGAGATCCTCAACGTCAACGGCGGCGCCATCTCGATCGGCCACCCGCTGGGCTGTTCGGGCGCGCGCCTGCCCGTGACGCTCATCCACGAGATGAACCGCGAGGACGTCGACCGCGGGATCGCCACGGAGTGTGTCGGCTTCGGCCAGGGCGCGGCCATCGAGTTCAAGCTGCCGAACTGAGTCACGCCGCTGACCTTCCGTATTTTTCGCCCACGTTTTCGACGAGCGGTGGCTTCGCCACCCGAGGAGAAAAGGTGGTCGAGCCAGGGCGCGGCCATCGAGTTCAAGCTGCCGAACTGAGTCACGTCGCTGACCTTCTGTATTTTTCGCCCACGTTTTCGACGAGCGGGGGGCTGTGAGCGTTGCGGCAAAAAAAAGCCCGCGCCGTCTGCCTACTTCCCCTGGAACTCGGGCTCGCGGTCCTCGTTGAACGCGGCGGCGCCCTCCTCGAAGTCTTCGGTGCTCAGCAGGGTCTCGAACATGGTTCGGTCGTGGGCGATCCCCTCCCGGAGCCCGGTCTGGGTGGCCATCTCGGCGGACTCCTTGAGCGCCTGCAGCGAGAGGGGTGCCTGGCCGGCCAGGTCGGTGACGAACTCCTCGACCGCGTCGTCGAACTCGTGGTCGGGGTAGACGTCGTGGATGACCTCGGCGTCGCTCATCCGCTCGGGCGGGAAGTGCTCGCCGGTCATGGCGATCTCCTTTGCCAGTCCCGGTCCGGCGAGCTTCGTGATGTACTGCACGGCCCCGGCACCCGGCAGTAGTCCCAGATCCACCTCGGGGAGGCCAAAGCGGCTGGACTCGCTCGCGAACCGGAAGTCACAGGCCAGCGAGAGTTCGAACCCGCCGCCCAGGCAGTAGCCGTCGATCTTCGCCACCACGGGCGCGGGGAACTCCCGGACGAACTGGTAGAGGCCGGGGTCGGAACTCCCTCCGGCGGACTCGTCGGAGAAGCCGCCGATGTCCGCCCCGGCGGAGAAGGCGCGGTTCCCGGCGCCCTCGATGACGACCACGCGGAGCGCGACCCCGTCGGCGTCCTCGTTGTGGGCCTCGAGTTCCTGCATGGCCGCGAGCACGTCCGTGCGGATCTGGTCGTTGAGCGCGTTCAGGGCGTCGGGCCGGTCGAGCGTGACGGTGCCGACGCCGCGGTCGCCGTCCCAGTCGACCTGGACGGTCTCGTAGTCGCCCATCTCAGACGCCCCCCTGGCGTCGTGCGGTTCGCTGGCTGTGCCGTCGCGTCTGTTGAGACGGTGACATGGCTCATGCCACCGCCAGCGGCGACATAAAGACACCGGTCACGCGCATTCCGAAATACGTTTGTTCGGGTGACGTGCAATGCGAACGATGGACAGGATCTCGCTGTCGAACACGGCTTTCGAGGGGAACAACAACGCGTACCTGCTGCAGAGCAACGGGACCACGGCGATGGTCGACACCGGCGACGCGACCGAGGCGACCCGCGAACACCTGGAGGAGGAGCTCGCCGAGCGCGGGCTCACCTTTGCGGACATCGACGTCGTCTTCCTCACCCACTTCCACGGCGACCACACCGGGCTGGCGGCGACCATCCAGGAGGCGAGCGGTGCGACCGTCTACGCCCACGAGGACGACGCCGCGCTGATCAGCCAGGACCCCGAGGCCCAGGAGGAGATGGAGGAGCTACAGCTCAACTACTTCGACGAGTGGGATATCCCGGAGGACCAGCAGGCGGTCCTGAAGTCCATCATGCACGAGGACAACGGCCTGTTCGGCGCCGGCCCCGACGTCGAGCCCTTCGCCGACGGCGACACCTTCCAGGTCGGCGACTACGAGATAACTGCCCGCCACACGCCCGGCCACGCCCTCGGACTGGCGAGTTTCGAGCTGACCGTCGACGGCGAGAACGTCGTCGCCTCGGGCGACGCGCTCCTGCCGGTGTACACGCCCAACGTCGGCGGCGCGGACGTCCGCGTCGAGGGCGCACTCGGAAAGTACCTCGAGACGCTGCTGGAGTACATCGAGGCCGACTACGACCGCGCCTGGCCGGGCCACCGCGACCCCATCGAGGACCCCGCCGCCCGCGCGGCGACCATCATCGACCATCACGAGGAGCGAGCCTGGCGCGTGCTCGACGTGCTCCGGGAGCGGGGGCCGTCGACGCCCTGGGAGATCAGCGCCGAACTGTTCGGCGACCTCGAGTCGATCCACATCCTCCACGGCCCCGGCGAGTCCTACGCCCACCTCGAACACCTCGAGGCCGACGGCTACGTCACCCGGGAGGGCAAGGAGTACCGCCTGACCGACGCCGCTCGCGAGCGGATGGAAGAGATCGACGACGAGCGCTGGCCGCTGGTCGACCAGGACTACGAGCACACCCTCTGAGCCGGGCACGCGAAGCGCCACCGCGGGCCCCACTCCGTCCGAAGCTTCAAGCCCGGCCCGGCTGTCGCCGGAGCATGGAGTATCCCCTCTCTGACGTCCGCGTCGTCGACTGCGGGCAGGTGATCGCCGGCCCGCTGTGTGCCTGTTTCATGGCCGACCTCGGCGCCGACGTGGTGAAAGTCGAGCCGCCGGACGGCGAACTGTTTCGGCCGGAGGACGCGACGGGCGAGGAGTACGACGGCGCGCGCACCATCGACGGCGAGCCGTTCAGCCCCTCGTTCGAACTGTACAACCGCAACAAGCGCGGCGTGACCGTCGACCTGAAACGCGAGCGCGGCCGCGGGGTGATGTACGACCTGCTCGACGACGCCGACGTGTTCGTCCAGAACTGGCCGCCCGGCGTCGCCGAACGGCTGGGGCTGGGCTGGGAGACGCTGCGCGAGCGCAACCCCGACCTCGTCTACGCCCACATCACCGGCTACGGCGAGACCGGTCCCCTCGCGGAGTACCCCGGGATGGACACCATCGCCCAGCACATCTCCGGCTTTTCCTCCATACTGGGGTACGACGACGACCGCCCGCCGATCCGCTCGCAGTCCTCGCTGGCGGACTACATGGCCGCCTTCTCGGCGCTCTCGAGTTCGCTGGCGGCGCTGTATCACCGCGACGTCAACGACGCCGGCGGGCAGAAGGTCGACGTCTCGCTGCTTGAGGCGCTGGTCCACAACGTCGACGGCGCCTTCGAGGTCTACAACAACCAGGGCGAGGTGCCCCAGCCCGGCGGGCGCAACGCCTACTCCAGCCCCGACATGCTCTACGGGGCGGCCCGGGCGGCCGACGGGTGGGTCTGTGTCGCTCTGCTCCTGTTCTCGGACCGGGTCTGGGACGCCTACCGCGAGCTGGTCGACCGGCCGGAGCTGACGGGCAAGGAGAAATACGAGGACCGCGCGGGCCGGATGGACGACGCCGCGGAGCTGAGCGCGGCCTTCGAGGAGTGGCTGGCCGACCGGTCCGTGGCGGAGGCCGTCGACACGCTCAACGACGCCGGCATCCCTGCCGCCAGACACAACGACATCGGCGAGGCCGCCGAACTGGACCACATGGCGGCCCGCGATGTGTTCCGGGCCATCGAACACCCCACCTTTCAGGAACTCACGCTGACGTCGTCGCCGCTGTCGCTGTCGGAGACGGGCATCGAGGAACCCGAGCACGCGCCGCGGCTGGGCGCGGACACCCGCGCGGTGCTGGCCGACGCCGGCTACGACGAGGAGGAGATCGCCGCGCTCGAAGCGGACGACCTCATCTGACCGCCCGGGAGCGCCCTCGCTCACTCCGGGGGCAGCCGTGCCGCGCAGTCGCCGCTGACCAGCCGCGTCCCCGCCTCGTTCGTGACGGCGATGTCGGCCTCGACGGTCGCGCCCTCGCTCCCCTCGTCGACGGCCGTGACCTCGCCGCTGGCGGTGACGGTGTCGCCGGGCCAGAGCTGTTCCTCGAAGCGGACCCGAAAGTTCGACACGTTCGCCAGCCCGAACCAGTCCGCGACGAAGTGGGCCGCGTAGCCCGCGGTGAGCATCCCCTGACCGAAGACGCTCCGGCTCCCGGTCGCGTGAGCGTAGGGCTCGGAGTAGTGGACGGGGTTGAAGTCGCCGCTGGCGCCGGCGTACTTCACGAAGTCGGGGCGCTGGACGTCCTCGACGGTCAGTTCGGGGCCGGCGTCTCCGACGGCCACCTCCCCGGCGGTCCGGACCGGCTCGCCGGTCATGGTCGTCCCCTCCTCGGGGTCGAGGTACCGAGTGCGGTCCTCCCGTTCTATCTGCTCGCCGTCGGTGGCTGCCGTCTTTGCGCTCGCGCGGCCGTCGCCGGTCCCGCCGTCGCCGCCCGCGTCGCCGTCCCCGTCGTCGCCGCCGACGGACTCCTCGGTCTCGATGGCCGTCGACCGGTCCGTGACGACGAGGTCGCCGCCCTGGTCGTAGTAGGCAGTCTCGTACTCGACGAAGGTCATGGTTCCGCCCCGCCCTCCCTCGCGCTGGTAGACGTCGGCGAGCGTCGTCTCCCCGTCCAGGACGTCGCCGGCCACCAGCGGGCGCTCGAACTCGTAGGCCTGCTCGCCGTGGATGATGACGGGTTCGAGCCCGAGGTCGAAGCCGGTCCCCTCGACGCCCTCCGGGCGGTTGTGCGGGAACGCCGACACCCGGGTGAAGGTCAGCGGCGCCGGGACCGCGTCGAAGCCCCGCTCCCGTGCAGCGTCGGGGTCGTAGTGGGCGGGGTTGTCGTCCCGGACCGCGCGGGCGAATTCCGCGACCTTCCCGGGCGCGACCCGCAGCCCCTCCACTGTCTGCTTCGACTCGCCGACCATCGCCTCCAGGTCCTCGAGCGGTTTCGTCGGCATTACGCTCGCCCCCCGCGTCGTCGGCTGCTGGTGTGTGTCTGCATCGCTTCGGCGTGCGGGGGAACGGGACAAAAAGGCACCGGGGCCGTCGGCTGTCTCCTCAGCCCTCGCCATCCCGCTCGGCGTCGGCGAGCGTGACTGTCGAATTCCCGGAGGGAGACTCGTAGACGACGACGGCTCGGTCGACTTCACCCACCTCGACGGCCAGCGAGTCGCCGGGCGCGAGCGTCCCGTCACCCGGGTCGACGGTCTCGCCGTCGGCCCAGACCCTGACCCGGGCAAGCGGGAGCGGGTCACCGGCGACGTGTTCGACGGTCATCCGGTCGCCCGACAGCGTCGCATCCAGAGAGGCGAGCGGCGGGTCGACCCCGCCGCCCGGCTCCTCGACGGGCGCGAGCGTCGCAACCTCGACCGCGCGGCCGTCCCGGCGCACCGCCAGCGACTCGGCGTCGTCGAGCAGCCCCTGGATACCGTTGACCGTGTAGGCGTCCTCGAGTTCCGACGGCGTCGTCGGTGCGGCCTCGGGGACGTAGAGCCAGTACCGCTGGACGAGGTCCCCGTCGCTGACGGACTGGCCGACGCCGACGCGGACACCGGCGAGGGTTTCGTCGGCGAAGAAGTCGGCCAGGGGCGGCCTGAGCGCCGACGCCGCCCCCATCCTGTCGACGGTCGTCGGCGGCCGGGCGGCGACGAACAGTGGCCAGCCCAGGCTGTCGGTGTACCGCCGGTAGACCGACGACTCCTCGTGGAGGCGGGGGCGCTCGCCGCGGGCCGTCGCGAACAGGGTGTCCGCCTCCTCGCGGAACCGCTCCGCCGGCGCCTCGGCGTCGACCGGCTCGTCGCCGCCGACGACGGCGCCCTCGCTGACGGCGAGATACGCCCAGACTCCATCGCCCTGCCTGCGGTAGTAGCCGACCCCCTCGCGGGTCGCGTATCGCTCGAAAGCCGTCGGTCCGAGCCGCGACTCCACGTCGCTGCGGGCGAAGGAGCCCAGATAGACGACGTTCGACGACAGGCCGACCAGCATCCCCTCGAGTTCGCCGTACTCGATGCCGACGTAGCCGCCGAACATGGCCCACGAACTCACCCCCTCGTAGACGTCGGCCGGCAACGCCTCGCGGCGCTCGCGCAGGCGGGCGATGTTGTACGCGGCGTCGAACCCCCCGCGTTGCTCCCCGGTTCCCGGGACCCAGTCCCGGTAGGTCGGCTCCGGCACCGACAGCGACGGGAAGGGGGGGAGGTCGGCCCGCCGGACGGTGCCCCGGTCGCTCGCCGTGGATTCGGAAGCGGGCGTCGCGTCCGTGCGCGGCTGCGACCCCCCGGCCAGGCTTCCGCAGCCGGCGAGCCCGGCCGCGAGCGGGACGGCCGCGGCCAGCAGCCGCCGGCGCGTCGTCCGTGGCTCCATACCCCGTCCGACCGCGGGAGCGTGATAAGCGTAGTGTTGCTATCGGGGCCGGATACGCCGGCACCGGCCGTGGTCTCGCGGCCGCTGGTGAGCCAGACTCAAGTAGGCGCGCGGCCCTGTCCCAACCATGACAACGGCTCACGACCGAGAGGGCGGGTACGACTGCTCGTTCGTCGCGGACCTGTTGCCCGACGAGCAGGTCTCCTTCGGCGACTCCGCGGCAGAGAACCACGCCGGCGACTGGGGGACCGCAGAGGACGAACAGGTCCGACCGGACGTCGTCGTCTTCCCCGAGTCGACCGAGGACGTCTCGAACATCGTTGCGGCCGCCGCCGAGCGCGGCGTCCCGGTCACGCCCTACGCCGCCGGGACCGGGCTCAGCGGCGGCGCGACCCCCGCCCAGCGGGGGATCAGCCTCGACACCACCCGGATGAACCGGGTCCTGGAGGTCCGGCCCGACGACCTTCAGGTGGACGTTCAGCCCGGCATGGTCGGCGAGGACCTCAACGAGGCGCTCGCTAGCTACGGGCTGACGCTGCCCTCGCTGCCGACGTCGGGGGACATCTCGACCATCGGCGGGATGCTCTCGACGGACGCCTCCGGGATGAACACCGTCAGGTACGGCAAGGTCGGCGACTGGGTGCTCGAACTCGAGGTGGTGCTCGCGGACGGCTCGGTCGTCGAGGTGGGGAGCAAGGCCGTCAAGTCCTCCAGCGGCTACAACCTCAAGGACCTGTTTGTCGGCAGCGAGGGCACCCTGGGGATCATCACGCGCGCGACGATGCAGCTGGCGGGCATCCCCGAGCAGACCCGCGCAGGGCGGGCCGTGTTCGACTCGCTCGACGACGCCACCGCCGCCGTCCACGACGCCGTCCAGTCCGGCGTGGACCTGGCGGCCATCGAACTGCTGGATGACACCACCGCGAAAGTCGCGAACGCCTACTCGGATACGGATCTCCCGGACAAGCCGCTGGTCTTCTTCGAGTTCCACGCCAACCACGGGGTCGACGAGGAGGTCGCCTTCTTCGAGGCGGTGCTGGAGAGCCACGGCGTCGAGCGCTTCGAGGTCGCCGAGGACGAGGCCGAGATGGAGGAACTCTGGGCGGCCCGTCACGACCTGGCCTACGCGGTCAACGAGTACGACCCCGACCGGATCCCGGTGGGGCCGGAGGACATCGTCGTCCCGATCAGCGCCTACCCGGAGATCATCCGCTTCGCGAAGGAGGCGGCCAGCGAGGCCGGCTTCGAGTCCTTCTGGTTCGGCCACGCCGGCGACGGCAACGTCCACGGCGGTATCCTCACACCGAAGGACGACCCCGAGGCCATCGAGCGCGCTCGCGAGGTGACCGACCGCATCTTCGAGCGCACTATCGAACTCGGCGGGACCATCACCGGCGAGCACGGCACCGGGCAACACGAGAAACGCGCCCACATGGAGCGCGAACACGGCCCCGTCGGCCTGGCGATGATGCGCGCGGTCAAGCAGGCCATCGACCCACAGGGGATCATCAACCCCGGGAAAGTCATCCCCGAGGAGGCCACGGGCGACGAGGGGCCGTTCAGATAGGCGGGCAGCGCCCGGCGGCCCCACTTCCCTGCTTGCCGCTACTCGGGCGCCACGGGCGCGACGATGTTCTCGTCGACGCCGTGCTCGCGGGCCAGGTCCGCGAGCTGCTCGCGGATCCGCTCGGGAACGGGGATCCCCTCGCGCTCGTACTCGGCTTTGACGTCGTGTTCCATCCGGCCGGGGAGGTAGGCCCGGTCGACCCGGGTCCCGGTGCCGGCGCTGATGGCATCGGAGTACTCCGTCTCGTCGAGATACTCCTCCAAGGCGAGCAGGCGAGCCTCGTGGGCCTCCCGGGTGGTGAACGCAAGCGGGTCGAAGACGGTGAAGGCGGCGGCGTTCTCGTACCGGGAGTCGGGCTGTGGCGTGACGGGGCTGTCGCTCCAGGTCGCCGCGAACAGCTCCGCGACGAGCATCAGTCCCGTCCCCTTGTAGCCCGCGGTCTGGCCACCGAGCGGCGCCAGCGCGCCCCGTTCTTCCTCGTTGAACTCGTCGGGGTCGAGCACCGGCTCGCCGGCCTCGTCGACGGTCCACTCGGGGTCGATCGAGTCCGACTCGCCGGCCATCTGCCGGACGTTGACCTTCCCGTAGGCCACCTGGCTGGTCGCCATGTCCATCACGACGGGGTGGTCGAGCGCGTCGAAGCCGGGCAGCCCGAAGGTCAGGGGGTTGGTGCCGAACTTCCGTTCGGCGCTGCCGGCCGGCGCGACCGGGTTGCCCGAGGTCATGTTCGTGAAGCCGACGAAGCCCAGCCCGGCGGCGGCAGCCTGCTCGGCGAACCAGCCCACGCGGCCGATGTGGGTGGCCTTCCGGAGCCCGACCGTTACCGACGGATGGTCGCCCTCGCGCACGCGGTCGATGGCGAGGTCGGTCGCCGCGCGGGCGACCGCGTGGCCGAAGGCGTGGTTGCCGTCGACGTGGACTGCTCCCCCGCGGTCGGCGACGACCTCGTGGCGCGCTGCGGGCTCCAGATGTCCCTCGAAGGCCCACCCGAAGTAGTCGGGGATGAGCTGGACGCCGTGTGAGGGGTGCCCGCGCAGGTCCGCCGCGACCAGCGAGGCCGCGACCGTCTCCGCGACCCCCTCGTCGGCACCGGTCTCGGCCAGCACCGCGGCCGCGAACCGCTCGAGTGCGTCACTGTCGATCCGTCCCATACGCCACCCTCCCGCGGCGCCGTCTTAGTCCTGTCCCCGGTCGTGTTTAGTTAGGGATTCGTGCTGCTACGGGTACCGAGAACAGCAAGAAAGCCCCCGCTCGCTCGGCTATTCCGACTCGCTGCGCTCCTCGGCTCGCTTCGCTCGCCTGCGGTGCTTGCGTCGTCTCAGACGCCGAGCGAGCGGCCCCTTTCAGTCCCGCCCAATTTGGCTGTCCAGGCTGGGCGGGACTGAAAGGGGCGGCCTGTTCGACGATGGCGGGCGTTCACGGCGGCGCAGCCGCTGTGAGCTCGGGAGAGCGAAGCTCTCCCGGTGACGCAAGCACTGCAGCGACCGTAGGGAGCGAAGCGCGCAGCGAGTCCCCCGAGTCGAACAGGCCGGGGCTCTCTTGCTGTTTTCAGTCCCTCTGGCAGTACGATTGCGTGACTAGATACGACCTAGCCCGCCGTCCCAACAGTTATGGAACGGCCCGGCACAGGTGGGCGCATGAACGTCGCCCAGGCCGTCGCGCACACCCTCAAGGAGGAGGGCGTGGAGTACCTGTTCACCTACCCGATCAACCCCATCATCGAGGCCGCCGCGGCCGTCGACATCCGCCCCATCCCCGTCCGCCAGGAGCGGGTCGGGCTGCACATGGCCGACGCCTTCTCCCGCACCACCGCAGGCGAGGAGATCGGCGTCTTCTGCATGCAGTTCGGCCCCGGCGCCGAGAACGCCTTTCCGGGGGTCGCGCAGGCCTACGGCGACTCCGTCCCGCTGGTCGTGCTGCCGATGGGCTACGAGCGCAGCAAGACCGAGGTCGACCCCAACTTCGACGCCTCCGACAACTACGACCAGGTGACCAAGACCTGCGAGCAGGTCACCGACCCCGACGAGGCGGTCAACGCCGTCCGGCGCGCGTTCAACAGCGCCCGCAACGGCCGCCCCCGGCCTGCGCTCGTGGAGTTCCCGATGGATGTCTTCGGCGAGGAGGTCGGGGACATCGAGTACAGCCCGCCGACCGAGAACCGCCCGGCGCCGGACCCCCGGCGGGTCCCCGAGGTGGCCGACGCGCTCCTGGATGCGGAGGACCCGGTCATCTGGGCCGGCCAGGGTGTCCACTACGCCGAGGCCTGGGACGCACTCCGGGAGGTCGCCGAACTGCTGGAGGCGCCGGTCGCCACCAGCCTCCAGGGGAAAAGCGCCTTCCCCGAGACCCATCCGCTCTCGCTGGGTGTGGGGGCGCGCTCGATGCCCACGCCCGTCCGGGAGTACCTCGAGGAAGCCGACCTGATATTCGGGGTCGGCTGTTCGTTTACCCGTACCCTCTACGCCGCCGACATGCCTGAGGATGCGACCATCGTCCACTCGACGCTGGACCCGGCGGACATCGACAAGGGGCTGGCCGCCGACCTCGCGCTGGTCGGAGACGCCAAGCTGACCCTCGACGCGCTCCACGGGGAACTCGACGGCCGAATCGACGGCGGCCGGGGCCGTTACGACGACCTCGCCGAGGATATCGCCGACCGGCAGGAGGCCTTCCTCGAGGAGTGGGAGGACAAGCTCACCTCCGAGGAGGTGCCCCTGACGCCGTACCGCGTCATCCACGACCTCCAGGAGACCGTCGACGTGAGCGAGACGGTCATCACCCACGACTCGGGCAGCCCCCGCGACCAGCTCGCCCCCTTCTGGCAGCCCGAGGAGCCGCTTTCCTACATCGGCTGGGGGAAGACCACCCAGCTCGGCTACGGGCTCGGGCTGGCGATGGGCGCGAAGCTCGCCCACCCCGACAAGCTCTGTATCAACGTCTGGGGCGACGCCGCCATCGGGATGACCGGGATGGATTTCGAGACCGCCGTCCGCGAGGAGATACCGATCCTCTCGATACTGTTCAACAACTTCTCGATGGCCTGCGAGATCGACCTGCTCCCGACCGCGACCGAGAAGTTCGACACGACCGACATCTCGGGCAACTACGCCGACATGGCCGAGGCCTTCGGCGGCTACGGCGAGCGCGTCGAGCAACCCGAGAACATCGTGCCCGCCATCGAGCGGGGCATCGAGCGGACCGAACAGGGGACGCCGGCGGTGCTGGAATTCATCACCTGCAAGGAGACCGAATACCCGGAGATGTAGACCCGGGCCGGCCGGAGCCGCCCGGAGGACAACCTTTTCTTGTCGACGGGCGCTCGAAGGGACATGGACATCGAGGAGGCGAGCCGACGCTGTGAGGAGGTCTTCACCGAGGTGGAGGCCGCGGTCGTCACCGGCCGCCCGTTCCTGGAAACCGTCTTTCTGGGCATTCTCTCGCGGGGACACGTCCTGCTGGAGGACGTCCCCGGCACCGGCAAGACGCTGACCGCCCGGAGCATCGCGACGGCGCTCGGCATGTCCTTCTCGCGGGTGCAGTTCACCCCCGACCTCCTGCCCGCGGACCTGACGGGCACGCACGTCTTCAACGAGCGCGACCGGACCTTCGAGTTCAACGAGGGCCCCCTCTTCGCGAACGTCGTCCTCGCAGACGAGATCAACCGTGCGCCGCCAAAGACGCAGTCGGCCCTGCTGGAGGCCATGGAGGAAGGGCAGGTGACGACGGACGGCGAGACTCGCGACCTGCCCGACCCCTTCTTCGTCATCGCGACCCAGAACCCCGTCGAGCAGGAGGGGACCTTCGAGCTCCCGGAGGCCCAGGTCGACCGGTTCGTCGCGAAGGCGAGCATCGGCTACCCCGACGCCGAGGGCGAGCGGGAGCTGCTCTACCGCCGGGCCGACCGCTCGGCGCGCAGCCCCTCCGTCGAGCCGGTCCTCTCCGCCGAAGGGGTCACGGCGCTCCAGCGCGTCCCCGAGGCGGTCCGGGTCGAGGACGACCTGGTCGACTACATCTCGGCGGTCTGCCGGGAAACACGCGAGGACCCCCGCGTCACCGTCGGTGTCTCCCCCCGGGGAACGCAGCGGCTGTTCGAGGCCGCCCGCTCTCGAGCTGTGATCGAGGGCCGGGAGTACGTCACGCCCGACCACGTGACGGCGGTCGCCCGTCCGGTGCTCGCCCACCGGCTCGTGCTGACCGCCGACGCCCGCGTCAACGACGTCGCCAGGGAGTCGGTCGTCGAGGACGTCCTCGACGAGGTGCCGGTCCCGACGGTCGACTAGTCGAGCGCCGCGACCAGCAGGACCGCGGCCACGAGCAAAAAGAGCAGCGCCGCCACCGGTCGGCCGCCGGCGCCGGCCAGGTAGACCCCGTAGGAGAGCCCGACGGTCACGACGCCGACGCCGGCGCTCGCGAGCGCGCGGGTCGCCTCCAGTCGCTCCGTCCCGGCGTCGCGGCCGAGCTGCTCGCCGACGCTCACTGCGGTCGTGGCGACGTCCCAGGCGACGGCCGCGGCCGCCGCGCCGACCAGTACCGGCCCGACCGGGGCGCCCTCCGCCCCCGCGAGGACTGCGCCGGCGAACAGGCCACTCGCGCCGAGTGTCACCGCCGTCCGCGACCCGCGTGCCAGCCCCGCCGCGAGCCCGAGGAGGCCGGCCACGCCGACGAGCAGGCCGGGCGAGGTGTAGAGCCCGCCGGCCAGCGCGGCGACCAGCGCGGGCACCAGGGCGAGGCCGGCCCCTGTCCGACTGGGGCGGCGGTCGACCGTCACCGTCCCGGTGTCGGGCGCTCCCTCGGCGTCGGCAGCCGGGTCGACCGACCGCCCGTCCGTCGCCCTCTCGTCCGTCATGGTCCCTCCCGGCGGTTCGAGCGCGCGAGCGCGAGGTCGACCGGCTCGTCGGCCGCCCAGTCGACGACGGGGATCCCCCGGCCCCGGAGTTCGCGCAGCCGGAGTCCGCGGGCGACCCGCGCGAGCCGGTGGCCGGCGGTCCGGTCGGCCGTCGGGTCGGGACTGAGCACCGTCACCGGGTAGCCGTACTCGTCGAGCCACCGGGCCAGGTCGGCCCCGCGGCCGTCACACAGCGGCGAGACGAAGACCACCTGCGTCCCCGCCGAGAGCCGCCGGCGCAGGCGGCTCCGCCCCGCCGCGACCGTCATCGCGTCCTCGCGGGGCACCGGCGAGAGGTCGGGGTGGGTGGCGAGCAGCTCGCGGACCCGCTTCTCGTGCTCGACGCCGGCGCCGGGTGCGAGCCAGCAGGTCGCCGAGGGAAACGCGGCGACGCCGACCTGGTTGCCCGTCGCGGTCAGCGAGCCGTAGAGCCGGCCGGCAGCCTCCACCCCGCGGTCGAGCGCGTGGGGCGTGTCCGGGTCGGGCGCGGCGTAGGAGGGGTCGCGGGCGTCGACCACGACCATCACCGTGGCGGCCTGCTCGGAGCGGAACTCGACGGTGCTGAGCTCGCCCGTCCGGGCCCGCCGGTTCCAGTCCACCCGGCTCAGCGCGTCGCCGGGGCGGTACTCCCGGGTGGCGTAGAACTCCAGGCCGGCGCCGGCGGTGTCGGTCTCGACCCGCCCGGCGAAGCGAGCGGCCCGCTGGCGCAGCGGGACCGGCTCGGTCGTCGGCCGCAGCGTCGGCCGGCACGTCACCGTCGTCTCCGGGCCGACCAGCCGGGTCTCCTCGACGCTCCCGGTCAGGTCCTTGGCTATCACCGCGGCGGGACCGAACGTGTGGACGCCCCGGCCCGCCCCGACCTCGTACTCGAAGGTCACGTCCTCGCCGGCCCGAAGTGCCGTCCCGTGGCGCGGCGACCCCCCGGTGACCGACAGCCCCTCGGGGACGCTGTCCACGACCCGCACGTCCGCGACCGGGCGGTCGCCCTCGTTGGTGACGGTGACCGTCACCGTGACGGTCTCCCCGGGGTCGGGTTCCCCGGAGTCCAGCGAACGCCCGACCGACAGCTTCTCTGCCGCCTCACCGCCGTCGGCCGGACCGTCGCTTGCGGGCGCACCGGGCCCCAGCGGTGTCGCCCGGGCGTAGGCGGCGAAGCCGATGCCGGCCGCCCCGGCAAGCAGCGCCGCCGGCTCCGAGGTGAGGACGCCGGCGGCGATGCCCACGAGGGCAACGGCGCCGACCCCCTGCCAGCGGTTCGTCGGACCTGCCGCCCGAAGGACGGCGGCGGTCCCGGACCTGCCGTGTCCCTCGCGACGGCCGGCGTCGCCGTCCCGCTCCGCAGCGCTCCCGCCGTCGGCGGTCCGGGCGGCCCGCTCGCGGGTGACAGAGAAGGGGCTGGCGGAGAAACCCTCCGGCGGCTCCCCGGGGAAGGGGGCGGCGTCCCCGTCGGGCCGGGGGTCCAGCCCCGCCCGCTCCGCGATGGCGCTGACGGCGTGGCGCACCTTCCGGTGTTTCGGGACGCCGCCGGCGACGACCCGCCGGAGGAGGCCGGGCGACGGGGGGTCCGGGCCGTCCTCGCCGGCGAGGTAGGCGGCGGCGTAGCCGTCGTCTGTCCAGGTTCCTTCCTCGACGCGGCGTTCGGCCTCGGCCTCGCTCAGCCCCTCGTACTGGACGAGCACCTCGACGGCCGCGGCCCGGAGCCCCCGGACCGCCTGGTTGTACGGGAGCCGACCGGCGGCGAAAAACCCCCCGAGTGCGTCCCGGAGGTCCTCGCCCGGTGGCGGCGTCGGCACGCGGTACTCGGGGTCGGGCGTGACGGCCTCGTCGAGGTCGACCCCGCTGCGGAGTGTCACCTGCCGGGCGGCGAGTACGAGCACCACCACGCCCAGCGCGGTGACGAGCGCCCGGTCGAAATCGAGACCCAGCAACCCCGGCGAGACGGCGACGGCCACGCCGACCGCCAGCGCGAGCAGCCCCGCCGCGAGCGCGAGGAGCCTGCGGTTCACGCTCTCCCCTCCGGTCGGTCGTCGCCGTCGTCGTCTCCCTCGACTGTCTCCGCGTACTGCGCCTCGATCCGGCGGAAGACGTCGGCTGCCCGGTCCTCGTAGTTCTCCGGGGGGGCGTCCCCGTACCGCACGTCCTCGAACAGCCGGGTGAGTTCGTGGACGTCCTCGCCGCCGAGCCCGGCGTCGACGGCGGCCTCGGCGAACTCGCCGGGCGTGCTCGTCTCCGGCTCCTCGACGTCGAGCAGGTCGGTCATCTCCCGCCAGGCCCGGTAGACCTCGTTGTCGGCGGCACCCGACTCCAGCCGGTCGGCTGCGCGCCCGGCCGCCCGCCCGACCGCCGCTGCCCGGCCGTCGTCGGGGTCGGCGACCTCTTCGACACCCGGTTCGCCGCTTTCCCCCTGCACTCGCCGGACCACGAGCACGACGCCGGCGAGCGCGAGCCCGAGGACCGCAAGGAGCCCGAGCGGGAGCGACGGCGACGAGGTCTCGCCGGCGTCGCCGCCACCCGGCGGGCCGCCGGGCGTCGACCCGCCGCCGATGAACCCCGGCTGCCCGGGTGAGGTGCCCAGCGAGAGGTCACCGAGCACGACGAACAGGAGGTAGGCGAGTACGCCCGCCACCACGAACGGGACCGCGACGGCGACGACCCGCCTGAAGAGGTCGCGCTCGAAGACGGCCGCGTAGACCAGCAGCGCGACGAGGGTCAACACCAGCGCCAGCAGAATGAACTCGACGAAGGGGACGTCGAACGTGGTCGGCTCGGCCGGGTCGGGCTCGGGCAGGGGGATGAGGCTCCCGTTGCCCCCGCCACCGCCGCCG
This sequence comes from Salinirussus salinus, assembly GCF_009831455.1. NCBI lineage: Archaea > Methanobacteriati > Methanobacteriota > Halobacteria > Halobacteriales > Haloarculaceae > Salinirussus > Salinirussus salinus. Next base: position 429,269 of record NZ_WOWO01000003.1, read on the forward strand.
CCCGACCCGGCCGCGGAGCTGTCGCTCGTGGAGGTCAGGGTCGCGGCGGCGAACCCGACCGCCAGCAGCCCGAGCACGGCGGTGGCGGCCGACGTGAGCGTATCTTTCATCGGTCAGGGCTGTGGCGCGCCCGGCCCGGTGCCAGCGGGCACGGCTCCCGCCCGGACGCGCGGAGGGCACACGCTCGCTGCAAGCGCGAGGAGCGACATAAACGCTTGGCACCCCACAGCTGTGACTCCAGCCCCGACTCAGAGTGTGGTCTCGGTGCCACACTCGGTGCAGGTAAACTCGAAGCGGCCCTCGCGGGTGAGCGCGGTCGCGTGGGCCCGCTCCTCGCCGCAGTCGTCGCAGTAGACCATCGACTCGAGGTCCTCCCAGTCGTGGCTCGCGCCCGGCGCGCCCAGCGCCCACCCGACGACATCCTCCTCGGCGTCCTCGGGGACGTAGCCGGTCTGGAACTCGCCGGGGGCAAAGCGGATGACCTCGCCGGCGTCGACGGTCACCGTCTCGCGCTCCTCCCCGACGGCGAACTCAGCGGTCCCGGATTCGACGTAGAAGACCTCCTCCTGGTCGTGGTGGGTGTGCAGGCCGCCGGAGAAGGAGTCCCCGGGCGCGAGCTCGAAGTAGTTCATCGCGAAGTGCTCGGTGCCGAGCGCCCGCGAGACCGGGCGGCGCACGTCGTGAACCTCCAGCGGATTGACCTCGACTTCGACCTCGTCGATGGTGACTTTCTCCATGTGGGCCCGTCTCCGGCCGCGGTCCTAACCCTTTGGGTCGGCTCGGGCGCCCCGGTGCCGGTCCCGGGTCCCGCCGGCTGCGTGCGCAATCTTCTTTTCCCGCGGCACACCCCGTCAGGGTATGGCAGACAGTGACGACCCGACCGGGAGCGAGGCAGTCCTGACCGACAGAGCGGGCCACGTGGGGCTGGTGACGCTGAACCGCCCGGAGGCGATGAACACCTTCAGCACCGGTCTGGCGACGGCGCTGGACGACGCGCTGCTGGAGCTCGAGGCCGAGGAGGCGGTACGGGCGGTCGTGGTCGACGGTGCGGGTGAGGCCTTCTCGGCCGGGATCGACCTCTCGGAGCACCGCGAGTTCGACGGCGAGGCCGAGTACGAGGAGTGGGTGACCCGGATGGAACGGCCCTTTCTGACCCTCGCGGAGATGGAGACGCCGGTCGTCGCGGCGGCCCACGGCCACGCCGCCGCCAACGGGATCGGCCTGGTGGCGGCGTGTGACCTCGCCGTCGCCGCGGAGGGGACGCAGCTGGGCGCGACCGCGCCGAAGGTCGGCCTCTTCTGTATGGGCCCGGCGGTGCCGCTGATGGGCGCGGTCACCCGCAAGCGGTGTCTCGAACTCCTGCTGACCGGCGACCTGATAGATGCCGAGACCGCCCGCGAGTGGGGGCTGCTCAACCGCGTGACCGAGCCCGGCGAGCACGTCGAGGGGGCGATGGACCTGGCCGAGACCATCGCCGCAAAGAGCCCGGCGGCCGTCCAGCGGGGGAAGCGTGCGTTCTACCAGATGGACGGCATGCCCTACGCCGAGGCGCTCTCGCACTCGAACGAGGAGTTCGCCGCGCTGTGTACGACGGCCGACGCCGAGGCCGGGATCGAGGCCTTCCTCGACGGAGAGCCGCTCGGAGCCGACGAGTGGCCCAGCGGCGGGGACTGACGCCGGAAGGGGCAACATTTTCACCCAGGCCCACGATCGCTGCGGTAGGTGGTAGCATGAAACAGGAGATGACGACGCTCGACTTCCTGGACCGCGCGGTTGACATCTACGACGACGTGACGGGAGTCGTCGCCCACGACGGGACGGAGTACACCTACGCCGAGGTGGGCGAGCGGGTGAACCGGCTGGCAAACGCCCTGGCGGCCCGCGGCGTCGGGCAGGGCGACCGGGTGGCGCTGCTCGCGCCCAACACCCACTACTTCATCGAGACCCTGTACGCGACCAACACGCTCGGGGCCGTCTTCGTCCCGCTGAACTACCGGGTCCAGCCCGACACCGTCTCCTACATCCTCAACGACTGCGAGGCCGCGACAGTCATCGCGGACTACGACTTCGCACACAAGGTGGAGGCCGTCCGCGGCGAGGTGCCCGCGGAAACCTTCGTCGGCTACGAGGCCGACGACATCGACGGCGACTGGGCGGACTACGAGGCGGTGCTCGCCGACGCGTCCCCGGAGGCACCGGAGCGCCCCGAGATCAGCGAGGACGACGACGCCAGCATCAACTACACCTCCGGCACCACGGGCGACCCGAAGGGCGTGGTGCGGACGCACCGGACCGAACACTGGCACGCCCTGGTGCTGAACCAGCACATGGAGATCCGCGACGACGACACCTACCTGTGGACCCTGCCGATGTTCCACTGCAACGGCTGGGGGCACACCTACGCGCTGACGGGGACGGGCGCGACCCACGTCTGCCAGCGCACCTTCGACGCCGCCGACACCTTCCGGCGGGTCCGGGAGTACGACGTGACGTTCATGTGCGGCGCGCCGACGGTGCTGAACAACCTGATCCAGTACCACGACGAACACGACATCGGGACGACCGGCGACCGCGAGGTGCGGCTCGCGACCGCGGGGAGCGCGCCCGCCACCGCGACCATCGAGACCGTCGAGGACGAGTTCGGCTGGCGGATCATCCACATCTACGGGCTCACCGAGACCGCCCCGATCATCACCACCTCCAACTCCCCGCGCCGGCTGGCCGAGCACGGTCGCGACCTGAAGATCAAGCAGGGCTCGGAGACGCTGTGCACCGAGGTCCGGGTCGTCGACGACGACGGCGAGGACGTCCCCCGGGACGGCCAGACGGTCGGCGAGATCGTCGTCCGGGGCAACCAGGTGATGGACCGGTACCTGAACAAGCCCGAGGCCACCGAGGAGGCCTTCAACGCCCGCGCCGAGGGCTACTTCCACACCGGCGACCTCGCGGTCTGGGACGAGAACGGGATGGTGGCCATCCAGGACCGCAAGAAGGACATCATCATCTCCGGCGGCGAGAACATCTCCTCGATCGAGCTCGAGGACACCCTCTACGACCACCCCGACGTCGGGAAGGCGGCGGTGGTGCCGGTCCCCAGCGAGGAGTGGGGCGAGACGCCCAAGGCCATCGTCGTCCCCGCACCCGGCAGCGACCCCAGCGAGGAGGACATTCTGGAGTTCTGTGACGACCGGCTGGCCGGCTACAAGACGCCATCGAGTGTGGACTTCGTGGAGGACCTGCCGGAGACCGCGACCGGCAAAGTCCAGAAGTACGAGCTCCGCGACCGGTACTGGGGCGAGGAGGACCGGATGGTCGGCACGCAGTAGCCGGACCCGAGCGACACGCATTTGTCCGTCACCGGCCATCGGACGGCCATGCCGCTGGTCGCCGAGTTCGACATCGGCTGTGAACACCTCCCTTTTGTCGGCGTCGCGTCCACGGTCCCCGACGCGACGATGGTGCTCACGCTGCAGTTCAACCACGACGAACTGCCGCTGTTCATCCTCTCCGTGACCGACGGCGACCGCGAGACCGTCGAGGACGCCCTGGCGGACGCCGCCGTCGCCGGCGAGTACACCGTCCTCGGCAGGGCGGGTGAGACCCGTCGCTACCAGGTCAAGCCGGGCCGGAGCCTCGAGGAACACCTCGGGCCACACCTCGACGACCTCTCGGGACTCGAAGCGCTGGCGACGACCGACGCCGTCATCGAGCGCATCGAGGTGCTCCGGACGGGCTGGCGCCAGTCCGGCTGGTTCGCCCACCGGGAGGCGTTCGACGCCTTCCGCGAGTTCTGGCAGCGCAACGCCGGCTTCCGTCTGCACCGTCTCACGCGTGCGGGCGACCCCGAACCGCCCGGCGACGGCCTCACAGACCGCCAGCGCGAGGCGCTGCGGACGGCCTACGAACTCGGCCACTTCGAGATCCCGCGGAAGGCGTCGCTCGAAGACGTCGCCACGGAACTGGACATCTCCGCGTCGTCGGCCTCCGAGCGCCTGCGCCGCGCACAGACACAGCTGGTCGAGGAGACCGTTGCGACGACGTGGCCGCCGCTCCCGGAGTAGTGCGCGACAGGCGGGGTGGTCGACGCGACCGGGCTCGACCGCTCCCGGCTATCTCCCGAGGAAGGCGTCGACCTCGGCGGAGACCAGTTCCGGTGCCTCGCCCGGGCCGCTGTGGCTCACGCCGTCGAACTCGACGAGGCGGCTGCGGGGAAGCGCCTCGTGGACGGCGCGGGCGCTCTCGCGGAGGAAGTCCGGCCCGTCGGTACCGGTCAGGACCAGCACGGGGGCGTCGACGTTGAGCCGGTCGGGGAGCCGGTACTGCTCGACGGCGCGGTTCATCCGGACCACCTCCTCGGCGAGTTCGACGCAGTCGGGCCAGACGGGCCACTCCGCCAGCCACGCGTCGAGGTCGTCGACGCCGTCGGAGTGGAGTACCTGCTCGACGTAGCGTTTGACCGCCTCGCGGCGGTTCCCCTCGGCGATGAGTGCCTCCATCCGTGCGGCGAGGTCGGCCGTCTCGCGGTAGTCCTCCGGGAGGACCGCCGGCTCGTAGGCGACGACGGCCTCGACCGCCGTCTCCGTCGCGGCCTCGACGGCGGTGAGCGCGCCGAAGGAGTGGCCGAACAGGACCGGGTCACCGTCGACCGCGCTCGCGAGCGCGTCGACGTACGCCGTCTCGCGCGCCAGCACGTCCTCGGGGCCGGTCTCCGTCAGGTCGTCGAGACAGGTACCAAAGCCCGGTCGCTCGGGGACCACGGCGCTGTACCCTTCGAGATGCGGGATGACCGGGTGCCAGTACTCCCGCGGGGCCATCCCCCCGTGAAGCAGGCACAGCGGTTGCCCCTCGCCGTGGCGTTCGTAGGCGATCTCGGTTCCGTCTGCGGACTGTGTCGTCGGCATGCACCCGTCCGTTTTCGAGGGACCGGCCTAAGCCGCTCTCTCAGCCATTCGGCCGTTTATATAGGGGTGCTTTCGGACCGGGGGAGCGACGCGAGCAGCGACGGAGTGCCCGACGCTGCCGGAAACGAGCGCGGCCTCAGTCCAGCAACTGGCCGGCGATGGTGTTCCGGAGCACCTCGCTGGTGCCCTCGTAGATCTCGTTGAGCTTGGCGTCCCGGAAGAACCGCTCCATCGGGAAGTCCTTCACGTAGCCGTAGCCGCCGTGGATCTGGATGCCCTCGTTTGCCACCTCGCGGGACACCTCGGAGGCGTACAGTTTCGCCTGGGCGGCTTCCTTGGCGAAGCTCTCGCCGCGGATCTTCCTGTCCGCCGCCGAGTGCATCAGCAGGCGGGCGGCCCGCGTCTTGGTGTCCATGTCCGCGAGCTTGTGCTGGATGGCCTGGAAGTCGCCGATCCGCTGGCCGAACTGCTCGCGCTCGCCGGCGTACGCCAGGGCTTCGTCGAGTGCGGCCTGGGCGATCCCGACCGAGCGGGCGGCGATGGTGATCCGGCCGCCATTCAGTGTCTCCAGGGCCTGGACGAACCCGCGGCCCTCCTCGCCCAGCCGGCGGTGCTCGGGGACGTGCATGTTGTCGAAGCGCAACTCGGCGGTCGGACAGCCCTTGTCGCCGAGCTTGTCCTCGGTCCCCTCGACGACGAAGCCGTCGTCCTCCTCCGGCCGGACGATGAAGGAGGAGATGCCCTTGTTGCCGGCGTCGGGGTCGGTCTTGGCGAACACGGTGACGGTGTCGGCCACCGAGCCGTTGGAGATCCACAGTTTCCCCCCGTCGATGACGTACTCGTCGCCGGCCTTCTCGGCGGTCGTCTCCATGGCGGGGACGTCGCTGCCCGCGCCGGGCTCCGAGAGCGCGAAGGCGCCGACCTCCTCGCCCTCCGCGAGGGGGGTCAGATACTCCTCTTTCTGTTCGTCGGTGCCGTACTCGTAGACCATGTTTCCGGCAAGCGAGATGTGGGCCGCGACGACCGTCCCGAGCCCGCCCAAGCCCCGGGAGATCTCCTCCAGGGCAATGGGGTAGGAGTGGTAGTCAAGGCCGGCACCGCCGTACTCCTCGGGGAAGGGCATCCCCATCAGCCCCAGGTCGGCCATCTGGTCGACCAGGTCCCAGGGGAACTCGTCGGTCTCGTCGATCTCTTTGGCGCGCGGGACGACCTCCTCGTCGACGAACTCCGCGACCATCTCCTCGATCTGGCGTTGCTCTTCGGTGAGCGAGAAGTCCATACCGGCGTCTTGGGACGCGGGGACATTAGTATTCGCGTCTCGGCTGGCTGGTCCACGGCCCGCGCCGGAGAACCGCGACGGCGGCATGACGAGTCGAGTCCGGTGTGGCCGGCCGGGGCGGGAAGCCTACTCCCCGAAGTGGGTCAGCGCCTCGAGTTCCTCGGCGGGGACGTCCTCGAACAGCTCGCGGGCGATGGTGCGGCGGTGGACCTCGTCGGCGCCGTCGACGATCCGGAACGCACGGACCGACTCGTAGAAGTCCGCGAGCGGGAGGTCACGGGAGACGCCGGTGCCGCCACAGAACTGCAGGGCGGTGTCGATGGCCTCCTGGGTGGCGTTGGCGGTGAAGACCTTGGCCATCGAGACGCCGATGCGGGCCTCGTTGCCGGCGGCGATCTCCGCGGCGACCGTCCGGACCAGCGACCGGGCGGCGGCGAGCCGGGTGCGCTGGTCGGCCAGCTCGAAGCGGGGATACTGCTTCTCCGAGAGAGCCGTCCCGAAGGCGTCGCGCTCGCTCATGTACGCGGCTGCGATGTCGAGCGCCCGCTCGGCCATCCCCGAGTAGCGCATGCAGTGGGTCAGGCGAGCGGGCCCGAGCCGCTCCTGGACGTGCTGGAACCCCTTCCCCTCCTCGCCGAGCAGGTGTTCCTCGGGCACGCGGACATTGTTATACTTGATCTCGGCGTGGCCGGCACCGGTCATCTCCGAGCCGAGGTGGGGGATGTTCCGGACGACCTCGACGCCGTCGGCCTCGGCGGGGACGATGAACACCGAACAGCCCTCGTAGGGGTGGGCGTCGGGGTCGGTGCGGGCGAAGACCAGCAGGATGTCCGCGCGGATCCCCTGTGTGGTCCACCACTTGTGGCCGTCGATGACCCACTCGTCGCCGTCTTTCTCGGCGGTCGTCTGGATCGACTTCGGGTCCGAACCCGCACCCGGCTGGGGTTCGGTCATCGAAAAGCCCGACCGCAGTTCCCCCTCCACAAGCGGCTCCAGGTACTCCTCCTTCTGGAGGTCGGTGCCGTGCAGCTCCAGCAGGTGCATGTTCCCCTCGTCGGGGGCGTCGACCCGCATCGCGGCCTGCCCCAGCGGGCTCCGGCCGGCCTCCTCGAAGGCCGGCAACACGTCCCGGAAGTCCTCGCCCATCCCGCCGTGCTCCTCCTCGATCTGGGGGGCGTAGATTCCGTATTCGCGGGCTGCCTCGCGGAGTTCGTCGATGGTTCCCTCCGAGGCGGTCATCCCGCCGGCCAGTTCCCGCTCTTTCGGGAGCACGACCTCGTCCATCAGGTCGCGTGCCCGCCCGGCCAGTTCCTCGGCTCGCGCTGAGTCGTCGTACGAGAGCATGTATCGAACACTCCAGAGCCAGTATAAAAACACCCGTCCCGAATGTCACCGGCCGGGAATCCTCCTGTCGTGCCGTGGATGCCCCGGCTTTGGCGCGAACGTCATCGGGGAAACGTCCATACCCACCCACCCGGGATCCCCGGACATGGGTTCCAGCGAGGCGGACGCGCTCCTCGACGTTCGCGAGGTCGACGGCGAACCGTTCGACGAAATCATGGACGCGCTGGAGGGGCTCGGCGACGGTGAGCGGCTCCGGCTGGTCGCCCCCTTCGAGCCCGAGCCGCTGTACGGCGTCCTCGACCAGCGCGGATTCGACCACGAGACCGCGAAGGTCACCGAGGACGAGTGGCACGTCGACATCAACCGCGCCTGACCTCACAGCCGGCAGACACGTACGGCTGTCATACTCATACCGGCTCCCGCCGAACGAGGGGTATGGGCATGACTATCCCAGCGTTCGTGGGCATCCCCGGCGGACCGGAACTGTTGATCATCCTCGCCATCGCCGTCCTGCTGTTCGGTGCGAACAAGCTCCCGAGCCTCGCGCGCTCGTCGGGGCAGGCGATGGGCGAATTCAAGAAGGGCCGCCAGGAGATCGAAGAGGAGATCCGCTCGGCGGCGAGCGACCAGGAGGGTATCGACCCCGAGACCGGTGCCGAAGAGGCGTCCGAACCGGCCTGAATCACTGTCTTCCGCGTGGTCCGAACGAGCCCCTGTTTTCCGTGCGTCCTGTCCCGACCGGCCGAGGCCCGGAGCGTCGGCGACGCTCGCGTTCCTGTGTCGGCCAGTCCGAAGAGATGACCCATCGCGTACCGGGCCCGGTCCGTCAGTCGTCGGTCGTCCGGTTGCCCGCGGTGCCGCCGACGGCCGTCGGCGGCCGGTCGGGTTCCGCGGCCGGCTGTCTGTACCGCTGGACGGTCTCGCCGGCTGCGAGGCCGGCGATCACCGCAGCAGTGACCAGCGCGTAGCCGTACCCCCCGAGCCACGCGAGCGGGGGCAGCCCGGCCGCCCCGGCGGCGGCCAGCAGCCCCAGCGCGCCGCTCACCGCGAGGTATACCGGTCCCCAGGCTCGCCTCCCCGACGACGTGGCGTCGAGGTAGGCATCGAACTCCCGGACGGAGTCGGTCATCCTCACTGTCCCCCGGTTGCGGTCGTAGGTGACGACCCCGAGCGCGTCCATCTTCGGCAGGTGGGTCTGGTGGAGCGCGGTGTACAGCCGCTTGCGCTCGCCGGGGACGACCTCGGATGTCGCGGTCCCGTTCTCCCAGGCGGCCAGCTGCTCCGAGAGGTCGCGTATCGTCACCGTCCCGCCGATGTGTCGCAGGTAGTGCAACACGTGACGGCGGCGGCGGTTGCTCAACGTCTTGAAGATGTCGTCCGGGGAGAGTTCCGACTCGACCCGTCCCACCGGGTCGGCCCCTTCACCCCCGTCCCCGATCGTCTGCATTGTGATCTCCAACTATACGTAACGCACATTAATCTAATAACTATATCCCTCGTAATTCACCGGTCAGGTCCGGGCCGCCGCCCGCTCGGCGGTCGCCGTCGACCGCCCCGGCCGGGTGTCGGGCCCGACAGCGCCGCATCCGGCGGGGTTCGTACGCTCTCTATACCTATACGCCGGTACGACGTAGCGACGTCACCACCGCATGAGGCTCAGTTCGTCGACGCTGTCGCGCTTCCGGGTCCGCCGACCCGAGTACACCGGCCCGAACCGGTGTCCCCCCTGTACCGCAGTCAACCTCGCGCTCGCGGCGGCCGGGACTGCCGCCGTCGCGCTCCTCTCGCCGCCCGCCGCCCTCGTGGTCGGCGTTCTCTCGCTCGCACTCGTCTACCTCCGGGGCTATCTGGTGCCCGGGACGCCCGAACTGACGAAGCGATACCTCCCCGAGCGGGTCCTCGCGTGGTTCGGGAAGGCCGACGCCCCGACGAGCGACGTCGACCCGGGCGTGGTGCTCGCCGCCGCGGACGTCCTCGTCGAGGAGCCCGACGGCGCCGACGTGACGCTGGACCCCGCGTTCGCGTCGGCGTGGGCCGACCGGACGCGCGAGCTGTCGGCTGACGACGCCGCCCCCGTCCTCGCTACCGGGGTCGGTGCCGCCGGGGCGGAGCTGGCGGTGACCCCCGCCGGCGAGGGGCTGGCAGCGACGGTTCACGGCCGGCAGGTAGGCACCTGGGAGTCCCCCGTTGCCTTCCGTGCGGACGCGGCTGCGATGGAGCTGCTGGCCGACCGGGTCCCGACCTGGGACCGACTGAGCATCGACGCCCGCAGCGAGACCACCGGGGCCCTCCGGCTGCTCGCGGAGACCTGCCCATCCTGCGGCGGCCCGACCGCACTGGAGGAGGGGACCGTCGAGTCCTGCTGTGCGAGCTATCCGGTCGTGGCGGTCCGGTGTGGCGACTGCCAGGCCCGCCTGGTCGAGATGCGCCTGACAGAGGAGATGCTCGCGGCCGAGCCCGACCCCGTCTCGCTCGGGTAGCCGGCCCCGGGCGTCGCCGTCTCACTCCCTTTTTGGCCGCGGCGTGACGTTCTCGTCGCGATCGGGACTGGCCCCTGTCACCCGGACCGTTCCGGACAGAGCTGCCGCCATCGGGTCAGTCGGCCGTACCTCGAGAATCAGTTTCTGCGCAAGCGTGCGACCAGCCCTCCGGTCACCAGCTGGTAGCACGTCGAGACCGCGAAGGTGGCAAGCGACAGCGTCGCGAACACCAGCGGGTCGAGGGCGCCAAAGGCCGGCAGGCCGGCGAGCGAGGCGACGACCGCGAAGAGCCCGACGATGCCGAGCCCGCGGTAGTACTCCCCCCAGGTGATCCCCGCGCGGGTGACGTTGTCCATGTAGCGGCTCACCGGGAGTGTGTGCGGGGAGGGTCGGACCAGCTTCCGGTCGGCGTCGTACTCCAGCAGGTCATACTCGGCGAGTTTCGGCAGATGTGTCTGGTGGAGCGCGTTGTAGACACTCCCCCGAAGTGCGCGCGGGGCCGGGTCGGTGCCGGCCTCGCTGGCGGCGATCCGTTCGGAGAGCTCCCGCAGCGGGATCCCCTCGCGCCGGCGCCAGAGCGTCGCCAGCGTCTCCCGGCGCCGCGAGTTGCTCAACAGGTGGTACAGCTCCGATTCGGCTACCGGGACACGTTCGAACATTCACCCCATCACTGCCGGGAGGAGACGCTCGCATCGGGCTTAGGGATGGTTTCCGTACGCCCCGGTACGCTTCTGTCGGCCATCTGAGACGATCTGGTACGCGAACCGTACGTATCCGGCTGCGAGCGGTACGACATCCCAACGCGACCGGTACGGTTCACGTACGGACCGGCCAGCGACCGGTACGGGTCCCGTACAGGGCGGGTCGAAATCGGTATCGAACCCCTATAAATCGGCGTTTCGGGGCTCGAGTCGGCTGAACGAGTGCATAGGTAATACCCGACCTGTGCTGGGGGGTAGTATCCCCAGACGACCCAGTCCACGCCGGATGGATCGTCGGGATACCAAAACCATGACCGACGACAAACTCTACACACTGTCGCGCCGCAAGATGCTGGCCGGGCTCGGAGCCATCGGCATCGCATCCGCCGGCGCGGGTATCGGTACCTCCGCGTACTTCAGTGACCGCGAGTCGTTCAGCGGCAACACGCTCACCGCCGGCTCGCTCGACATGCGCGTTCTCTACGAGACCTCCTACGACAGCGACGGGGCCGTCCAGAACCAGGTCGGCTCCGCTATGGGCACCCAGGACGGCGAGCCCGCGAGCACGTTCTACGAACTGGACGACGTGAAGCCCGGCGATTCCGGTCACGTCGAGTTCTGCTTCGAGATCGTCGACAACCCATCCTACGTGTGGGCCTGCGGTGACATCTCCGAGTCGGAGAACGGCTTCACCGAGCCCGAGAGCGAGGTCGACAGCACTGAGAACGGCGAACTGGCCGAGAGCATCGACGCCCGGCTGGTCTACTGTAACGAGGTTGACGGCGAGTTCGTCGAGGGCGAGGAGATAGTCTCCGGCAGCCTCCTCGACGTCTTTGCCGCCATCACCGGTGGCGCAGCCCTCGATGGCTCCGGTGCCGCCGGGCTCGCACCGGGCGACCAAGCTCCCTACAGCGAGGAAGTCGAGGTCACGGACGGCCCTGACTACATCACCGGCCCCTGCCTGTGCCTGTTCTGGGAAGTTCCCACCTCGGTGGGCAACGAGATCCAGACGGACACGCTGTCGATGGCCCTGGAGTTCCACGCGGTCCAGTCCCGCCACAACGACGGCACCGCCAACCCCTGCACCCCGAGCATCACCACCCGGACCGGTGAGGGCTTCGCCAAGCAAGAGGAGTTCGCGACCCAGCAGGAGACTTCCTTCGCACGCGGGCGCTACGGTGACAACCTCGCCGCCGGCGCCTGGGAAGTCGCGGTCGGCCCGGACGTGGGCAGTGCCACCACGGCGAACTACGTCTGGACCCCCGGTAACACCGTCCCGTTCAGCTACGAGTACGACGGCAGCCAGGCCTCGTTCACCCTCGACGGCGTGAGCGTCGCCAGCGCGATCCCGGCACCCTCGGGCAAGCTCGCCATCACGACCAAGGCCGACGAGGCGACTGTCAGCGTCGCGAACCTCGCGCTCGAACTGAACGGCGTGGCCACGACCCTCTCGGGTCCCGACGCCGTCTCCGCGAGCAACGACGGCAGCGGCCGCGACCTCACCTACCTGGTCTTCGACACCGACGCCGCCGACGTGGCGGCCCCGTTCGAGATCAGCGGGGACGTCACCGTCGACGTCCAGGGTGACTACTCCGGCAGCGACGAGGACGTCGCCTTCGACATCAGCATCGAGTGACCACCGCCTGAACCGTCTCAGACCAACCAACAACACACAACACGACAATGACCGACGACAACCAACTGTACAACCTCAGCAGGCGGAAGCTACTCGCAGGCCTGGGGACAGTGGGGCTCGCCTCCGCTGGCGCCGGCCTCGGCACCTCCGCGTTCTTCAGCGACCGCGAAGCCTTCGAGGACAACCGCCTCACCGCGGGCACGCTGGACCTGAAACTCGACTACAAGGCGACCTACCTCGGCGGCCCGGGCCGGCTCGACGCCGTGACGGCGATGGGCTACCCCGACGCCGAGGACCTCGGCGAGGGCCGGTACCTGCTCGACCAGGCACCGAGCCCAGCCGACATGCAGGCCTGGGAGGACCTCGTCCAGGGCGAGGAGTTCGACTTCTGCTCGCTCGAGGCCGACGAATTCCTGGTCAACGGCAGCGGGATCCCGATGTTCACACTTGAGGACGTGAAACCCGGCGACTCCGGCGAGGTGACCATCAGCGTCCACATCTGTGACAACCCCGGCTACGTCGAGCTGTTCGGCGACCTCTCCGAGGCCGAGAACGGCGAGACCGAGCCCGAAAGCGAGGTCGACGACACCGAGGGCGGCGACCTCGCGGACGCCATCGAGGTCTGCGTCTGGTACGACGAGGACTGCGACAACGTCTACGAGCCGACCGGCACCGGCCAGCAACAGGAACTGGAGGTCGCGCTCGTCAGTGACGTCTCCGGTTCGATGGGCGGCGCACCGCTGTCGGCGCTGAAGACCGCCGCGACGAATTTCGTCGACAACCTCTCCTCGCCGGACGAGGCCGCGGCGGTCTCGTTCAACAGTGGCGCCACGACCGACCAGGAGCTGACGACCAACTACCAACTCGTCCAGAACGCGATCACCAGCTACACCGCGGGTGGCGGCACCTCTATCGCGGCCGGCGTGAACGAGGGTGCCGACGAGCTCCTCAACGGGACCAACGCCACCCCGGGCGCCTCGAAGGTGATGATCCTCCTGAGCGACGGACAGTCCAACGCCAGCGCAGCCATCGCAGCCGCCGACGCCGCGAAGAACGCGGGTATCCGCATCTTCACCATCGCGCTGGGCAACGCGGACACGAGTCTCTTGGAGAGTCTCGCAACGTCGCCCGACGACGCGTTCGTCGCGCCGAACCCCGCCGACCTGGACACCGTCTACGCGGAGATCGCACAGGTCGTCCTCGCGGGCGAACAGAAGATCGCCGAGGGGACGATGAGCGAGGTGTTCGACCAGCTCGCCGACGGCGTCCTGCTGGACGGCAACCGCCAGGAGGAGGGCGTCCAGCCCTACCCCGGCGCGACCACCCAGTGTATCGGCTTCGAGTGGACGCTCCCGACAGACGTGGGCAACGAGGTCCAGTCCGACTCGGTGACCTTCGACATCGGCCTGGCGGCCGAACAGAGCCGCCACAACGACGACCCCGACCCGTACGCTCCCACTCCCACGGCGGAGTGACCGGGTGAACCGACGGGCAGGGCCGTTCCGGCCCCGCCCCGACCGTGGTCCGGGGGTCCCGGACCGACCCTTCAGAAACATGACTGACGACAATCAACTGTACAACCTCAGCAGGCGGAAGCTGCTGGCGGGCCTGGGGACCGTGGGGCTGGCATCGGCCGGCGCCGGTCTCGGGACCTCCGCGTTCTTCAGCGACCGCGAATCGTTCACGAACAACAGCCTCCGCGCCGGCGAGCTCGACCTGCTCGTCGACTGGCAACAGACCTACGACGGCCCCGCCGAGAGCGCGGTCTACGGCTCGGCCGGCCGCCCCTACGTCAACGCCTACCCCGACAGCGACGGTGACGGGGTCCAGGACGACGTTCCCCAGTCCTTCGTGGTCTGGGCGAAGCGCAACGGCTACGACCTGAACACCGCTGCCGGCCAGTCGGCCGCAGTCGCCGCGTTCAAAGACGCCTTCTTCGCGGACCTGGGCGCGGGCAACGACTGGGAGGCGCCGCTGGTCGCACTCGACGACGTGAAGCCCGGCGACACCGGCGAGGTGACGCTGTCGCTGCACTTCTTCGACAACCCCGCATACATCCGGATGCTCGGGGACCTGACCGGCGAGGCCGAGAACGGGCTCACCGAGCCCGAGGCCGAGGTGGATTCGACCCCCGACACCGGCGAGCTCGGCGAGAGCGTCGACGTGCTCGTCTGGAACGACGACGGCGACAACGTCTACGAGCCACGGAACGGCCAGGACGTCGACGTCGTCGTCCTGTTCGACACCTCCTGTTCGATGGAGTGGGCCGACTCCTCCGCGGGATGTAACGCAAACGAAAACACGCCCGCGCCGAACAAGTTCCCGCAGGCACAGGCCGGCGCGAAGGCGCTGTTCGAGGAGCTGCTGGCCGAGCCCGACGTCTCCGGGCTGGGCCTGCCCGCCGACATGATTCCGGACGCGAACGTCCGCGTCGGACTCGTCGAGTACGGCAACGACACCGGGGTCAAGGTCCCCCTCGGGGACGACCTGGACGCGCTGCGCAACGAGGTCGACGCGATGTCCCCCGGCAACAGCACCCTCTTGCCGACCGCACTGGAGGAGGCCATCGACATGCTCGAGGGCAGCGACGCCGACGAGAAGTGCGTCGTCGTCATCGGTGACGGCCAGCCCCACGACACGGGCAACAACGAACCCGGAAGCGGCTCGCCCGTGAACCCGCTCTCCGGCGTCACCTACGACGACTGGGGGGCGACCTACTCGGTCCAGCTGACCGAGTACCTCGAGGACGTGGTCGGCGCGAACGTGCTGACCGTCCACTACGAGGTCGAACCTGAGGTGAGCCTGGCGACGGGGATCGACACGGCCTACGCCCAGGGCACGGCCCCGAACTACGACATCGTCGACGGGGAGATCCAGACCATCGAGCTGTTCGAGATCATGGCCTCGCCGGTCAGCGGCGACCCTCTCGACATCAACCGTCTCTCCTTCGCCGCGGACCGTGACCGGCTGGTCTGTGTACTCCACCGGATCGCCCACCTCTGTGCCGGCGAGGTCCCGCTGTTCTACGGCAGCCTCGACGGCGCGCTGGAGGCGCTTGACGACGGACTCCTCCTCGTGGGGAACCCCCGGGTCGCGGCCGATCCCGAGAGCGACGCCCCCGTCCGGGAGTGTCTGGAGTGGTCCTGCACCTACTACGTCGGCTTCGAGTGGGCCGTCGACCCGGCGGTCGGCAACGAGATCCAGTCCGACTCCCTCGAGTTCTCGCTGGGCTTCGAGGCCGAGCAGTGCCGGCACAACGACGCGCCCTTCGAGAGCGAGGACGCCGAGCCCGCCGGCCAGGAGGTCACGCAGACGGCGGACTGACTTCCGGCAAACGAAGCCGGTGTACGGCCTCCGTACGCCGCTGTACGGACCTCGTACCGGTTCGGACGCGGCCGGGAACGACTCCATACCTATCCCCCCGGCAGTCGAGGGGAGGACAACGAACACAACACTATGCAACTGACACGTCGGCAGCTACTGGCCGGCATCGGCGCCGGCGCACTCGGGGTGACCGGGGCGAACCTGACCCGCCAGGAGCCCCGCTACACCCACTACACCTACGCCTCGGACGGCGACCTCGACGACCGCCGGGTCCGGGTCGCGTGGTACGAACGCTACAACGGCGTCGCCCTGGAGAGCCAGGCCGGGCCCGCCGAGGCCAGCCTGACCGAGACACTCGACCCCGGGACCGACCCCACCTACGTCCACGACCCGACGGACGTGACGGCCGTCAACGGTCCCGTCGTCACCGTCGGGAACGTCCTCCCCGGTGACGAGGGGACGCTCGTGGTCGGGCTCGAGGCCGTCGACGACGGCGACCTCCTCGCGGAACCGGTCGACGTCTGGCTCCGCGGGGTCGTCACCGACGACGCGGAGGGCGGGCTGAACGAGGCCGAGGCCGCCGCGGGCGACCGGTCGCCCGACGACGGCGAGCTCGACGAGCGGGTCACCGTCGCGCTCTGGCGGGACGGCTCGCCGCTTGGCTCCTGTAACGGCCGCCGGGAGTTCTCCGAGGCCCTGGAGGCGCCGCTGGTCGAGCGGGCCCCGCTCGGGACCGCCTTCGGTCCCGACAGCGACGTCGGCGACGCCGACGGCCAGCGCGTGCTGACCGGGCTCACCCCCGGGTCGGCGCGCTGTTTCGCGCTCGCGTGGTCGATGCCCGACGCCGACGGCGTCAACGTCGCCCAGGGCGACAGCGTCGCCTTCGAACTCGCCTTCGGGGCCGTCCCCGCCGGCGCCGCGAGCCCGTTCCCTGTGGCGCCGACGGTCCAGCCGACGGAGGTGGGGCCGTGAGCCTCACCCGCAGGCGCGTGCTCGCGGCGCTGGCTGCGGCCGGCGGCGCCGGCGCGCTCGCCGGCCAGGGCACCGGCGCACTCCTCCGGGACAGCGAGGGGACGGGCGGCGAGCTGACCGCCGGTCTCGTCGACCTCACCGTCGCCTACTGGCAGGGTGACCCGACGGCCGTCGACCTCGACGACCCCGACGGCGTCGCCGACGGGCCACGGCTCGCGCTCCCGATAGCCGTTCCGGCGGACGGGACCGAGGGCCGGACGCTGCTGCGGTTCTCGCTGCCCGAGTCGGCGCGGGGAGTCAACAACCCCGCGAGCCTCTGGCTCCGGGCCGACTGCCCGGCGCAGACGACGCTCGCGGAGCTGCTGGGCGTCCGGCTGCGGTACTCGGACGCCGACGGAACGGCCGGCCCCCGCATCGACGAGGGGTCGCTACGGGAGGTCGCTGAGGGGCTGCGGACCGGCCGCCGGCTCGACGGCGACGGCGACCCCCCGAACGGCTTCGACTGCCTGACCGACGACCTGTTCGTGCTCGTGGAGTACGACCTCCAGGGCTACGTCGGCAGCGAGACCGTCGAGTTCGCACTCGACGTCGCCGCCGTCCAGTGTCGCAACAGCGACCCCGACCGGAACCCCTTCGCCCCGAGTTCCCCCGACCCCTGCCCGCCCGCCTGGCGCTGTGACTGCTGCTGGCCGGTCGGGAAGGTGGAGGTCGACGAGCCCCTCGAAGCGGGCCGGACCTACGCCTTCGACGAGGGGCTGGTCGGCTACGCGCTCGACGTGACCGCCGTCGACGGCGACTCGGGCGTGGCCTTCGAGCTGGTCTCGACCGACGGCGGCCCCGTCCTCCCGCTCTGTGCGGTGGCGGTCAAGGGTGGCCCGAACGATGCCCAGTACGAGCGCCCCGACGACACCTACGGATTCGACACGGGCGTCCTCGACGGGGCGGTCGACGGGGTCATCAGCGCGCCGGAAAACCCCAACAGCGGCGGCCGCTACGCCATCAGCTACGTGCTCGTGAGCGTCTGCGCGCCGACCCTCGAGGGCGGGGACTGTCCCGAACCGCTGGCGAAGCCCGCGGCGAGCGTCGACGGGCCGCCGTCGACGCCCGGGTCCGGGGACGGCCCCGGACCGAACCCCGGGCCGAAACACGCCGGGGGCGGAGCCGACACGTCCGGCGGGGGCGCCGCGCCGCCGGCCGAGTCCGGTGAGACTGGAGGGGGCGAATGAGCCCGCTCGGCCGGCTCCGGTCGGCCAACAGCTCCCGGGCCCGGAAGGTGGCGGTCGCGCTCGCCGGGGTGCTCCTGGTGGCGGCGGTGGTCCCCTTCGTCGTCTTCGCGGTCCCCCAGGTCGTCGGCGCGGACCACGGCTACGTGATCCTCTCCGGGAGCATGGAGCCGGCGCTCTCGCCGGGTGACGTGGTCATCGTGGCCGCAACCGCGGAGGTCGCCGCGGGCGACATCGTCACCTTCGACGACGGCAACGAAGTCCCGACGACCCACCGGGTGGTCGGCACCCAGGACGGCCAGTTCGTCACGAAAGGTGACGCGAACGAGGAGCCCGACAGCCGGCTGGTCGCGCGGGAGAGTCTCGTCGGCAAGGTGGTACTGACCATCCCGCTTGTCGGCCACGTCATCCTCTGGGCGAACACCCCGACCGGCTACGTGGCGATGGTCGTCGCGCCGCTGGCCCTGCTGCTGGTCACAGAGCTGTACAGCTGGGCGCGCCGCGGTGACGCCGCTGACACCGCGCCCGACGGTGTCGACGACACGGAGAACGAGGACGACGCGCCGGCCGCGAGCACTGACGCCGACCAGGCGGACGATGCGGAGGCCGCTGCAGCGGAGGCCGACGCCGAAACCGATACCGAGGCGGAGGCCGACGCGGACACCGATGCGGAGGCCGACCCGGAGACGGACGCTGAGACGCCGTCGCGGGCCGGTACCGTCGCGGTGGCGGTCGCGGACCTGAAGCTCACGCTGCTGGCCTCCGGGACGTTGCTGGCGTACGCGGGCTGGAACGTCTACGGCGAGGTGACCGTGGCTGCGGCCCCGGACCCGGTGTCGGTGGGCGCGGCGACCGCCGGCGGGCTGGGCCTGCTGTTTGCCGGCTGGGTCACCGTCGGCGCGTGGCACCGTGCGAGAACGGCCGACGACTCCGGGAGCGCGTCCGCGACGGAGCCGCTGGCAGCGGAGACCGACGGCGGGACCGACACGGGCGGGGAGCCCGACGCCGACGGCGCGGACGCGGAGGCAGACCGATGAAACGAACAGTCGTTATCTTCGTCGCCCTCATGGCCGCCTTCGCGGCCGCGACCGGCGGCGTCGTGGGCGGTGAGGGAACGTCCGCTGGACGGCTCGGCGACACCGAGGCCGTCGACGTCACGTTCAGCGCGAGCAGCGACGGCACGGACTTCGCCGTCCGGGAGCCGGTCCCCGACGCGCGGGCGGCCGGCGACGGCGCCGGTCCCGGGCCCGGAGCGAAGCGCGGGTCCGGCGACAGCGGCCCCGTCGCCACGGCCGCTGGAAACGCGACCGGTGACGGACCGGGAACGACCGGGGCACCGACGCCCGCGACGGCCGGAAACGGGACGGCCGGTAATCCGGAACCCCCTGCAGGAGACACCGGTGACCGGCCAGCCTCCCCCTCCGGGAACCGCACCACCGACGCGGGCGAGAATGCCGCCGGCGACCCGGCCGGGAACGCCACCGCCGGCCCGGGCGGGAACGTCGCCGTCGACACCGACGGGAACGCGACCGCCGTCGGACACGACAACGCGACCGCCGTCGGACACGACAACGCGACCGCCGTCGGAAGCGGTGACCCGGCCGGCGGTGAGGGCGGCAACGCCACCGCTGGTCTGGGGGAGGATCCCGACCCGGACATCGCCGACGCGGCCGACCCGTCCCAGCCGGGGACCAACACCTCCGACGGCGGCCAGGTGGGTGACGGGGTCGCCGAGCCCACGGCAGCCGCCGGTGCGGACACGGACGACGACAGCCTCGCGAACGCCACCGCCGAGGCTCCGTCAGACGACGACCCGGCGGCCTCAGGGACGGGCGCGGGGAACGCGACGGCCACCCCGCCCGCCGGGACCGACACCCCGGGGGCGAATTCGACGGTCGCCGACGGCTCCGAACCCGCCGGCCCCGCGGTCGAGGCGTCAACGACCGACAGCGCCACCGCGACGCCGGACCGGACCGCAAACGGCTCCGGAACGGAGGACACGCAGACGGCCGACGCGACCGCTCCGGCCGGGGAGGGCGACCCCGACTCCGACGGCGAGGCCGTCGGCGCGGATAGTGGGGGCGCCGCTACGGACGGCGAGGACACCGCTGCGGATACCGAACCCTCTGACGCAGACGGAGGGGCCTCCGCCGCGACGGATCAGCCCCCCGACGCGGAGGACGAGAGCCCCGACGCCGGCGACGATACGGCCGCCACGGAGTCTGAGGCCCGGGCGGACGACGCGCCGTCCTCGACGGGGACGGACTCCACCGGTGGGGGCGGTCCCGCCGAGGGGACCACCTCCGCCGACGGCGAGTGAGGCGTCGATACCTGCCACGCCCGAGCGGCGGGTGTGGGTGGTTCTCTCCCGGCTCAGGTCCGGGCGTCCCTCGACTGCCCTCAGTTCGCCGACATGCCGCCGTCGGCGAGGTGGACCTCGCCGGTGACGTAGGAGGCGGCGTCGCTGGCCAGGTAGACCGCGCCGGTCGCGATTTCCTCGGGGTCGGCAAAGCGGTCCTGGGGGATCTCCGAGAGCAGGTCCTCGCGGATCGACTCGTTCTCCCGCACCCCCTCGGTGAGGTCGGTCTTCACGTAGCCGGGCGCGAGCGCGTTCACGCGGACGTCGGGCGCCCAGTCGACGGCCAGGGTCTTTGTCATCCCCACCAGCGCGTGTTTCGAGGCGACGTAGGGGACCTGCCTGGGGAGCCCGCGGACCCCGCCGACGCTGGCGACGTTGACCAGCGCACCCTCCCCACCGCGGTCGAGCACCCGGCGGCCGAACTCCCGGGCGCACTCGAAGGCCCCCCGGACGTTGACGGCGAAGATGTGTTCCCAGGTCTCGGTATCGAGGTCGCGAGCGTCCCCGAAGAAGGGGTTCGTGCCGGCGTTGTTGACCAGCACGTCGGCCGGACCCAGCGCGTCCGCGACCTCGTCGAACAGCGCGACGATGCCGGCGCTGTCGGTGACGTCGAGCGCGACCGGGTGGGCCTCGCTCCCGGCGTCCTCGACCCGCGTCGCGGTCTCGGCCAGTTCGTCCTCGGAGCGGGCGACCGGGGCGACGTCGGCGCCGGCCTCGGCCAGCGCGACCGCCGTCGCCTCGCCGATGCCGCGGCTGCCGCCGGTGACGACCGCGACCGACCCGTCGAGCCCGAAGGCGTCGTGTGCCATACTCACACCACGCCCGCCGCGGTACAAGAATCGTCGGGGCTCGGGCCGACGGGCCGCCCACCGCTCCGGCGGGGGGTCGCCCGGCGCGGGCGCGTCAGGCCTCCTTGCTGACCCGGTACCACTCGCCGGTCCAGGTGAAGAGGTACTCGAAGACCGCCTTGACGGCCGCGAGGCTGTAGACCGGAAGCACCAGCGGGACGAGCAGCCCGGGCCAGCCGGGCCGGGAGACGGTCCCGCGGGCGTGGTCCAGCCAGTGGATCAGGTAGGTGACGCCGGCGATCGCGGCAAGCGGCACGACGAACAGCAGGTTCGCGCCCACGACCAGGAGGACGGCGAACTTCGAGAGGACGGTGAGCATGAACAGGCTTCCCAGCACCGTCGTCGCGCCGATGACCGCCGAGAGGGGGTTGCGGTAGTCGGTCAGCGGGCGGACCGACGCAAGCAGGCGATGGAGCACCTGCGCGTAGCCGGTCATCCAGCGCTTTCGCTGCCCCCACCAGTCACGGAGGGTGTGGGCGGCGTCGATCTGCGAGGGGTACGCGAGCAGCTCCGTCACGTCCAGCCGTTCGCGGTAGCACTCGTGGGCGAAGGCGAAGTCCTCGGTGAGCATCCCCTCGTCGTAGCCGCCGACCGCCGAAAGCGCCTCCCGGCGGAGGACGACCGCCCGGCTGGCGGCCATCCGGAACTCCGTGAAGACGTACAGCAGGCGAAGCGCCACGTAGTTCAGCAGGACCGACTCGTAGTAGGCGAAGGACTCGACCAGGCCGGTCGGCTCGGGGACGGTTCGGCCCTGAACGACGTCGCTGTCCTGTAGCTTTGCGACGGCGGCGGGGACGAACCGCTCGTCGACGCGCTCGTCGGCGTCGAAGACCGCGACGTACTCGCCGTCGGTCTCCTCGACGGCGTAGTTGATGGCGCCGGCCTTCGAGCCCGGTGCCCGGGTGTTGACGAGGTAGTCGACCCCTTCCTGCTTGGCGAGCTGGGCGGCCCGGTCCTGTGTCCGGGGGTCGTCGGGCTCGCAGACGACCAGCACGTCCAGGTCCTCGTAGTCCGACTCGAGCAGACTCTCGACGCTGCGCTCGAGGACGTTCGCGTCCCGGTAGACGGGAACGACCGCCGTGACGTGGCCGGCGTCGGTCGCGAAGTCGGGGTTCGAGCGGCGGGCCAGCCCGGCGAGGAACACCGCCGCCGAGACGAGGATGAAGGCGCCGAAGGAGACGACCGCGAACTCGGCCTCGAGGAAGCCGACGGCGACCGGGACGGCGTCGTGCTGGAGCGTCATCGTGACGAAGCCGGTGACGTAGCCGAAGGCGAGGATGACCGCCGACACCCCGAGAAAGAGGAGACTGCCCAGCAGGCTCGTGGCGCGGTCGCCGGCAGGGACCATCGTACCGAATGGAGGCCGGGCCGCGCAAATAAAAGACCCGGGTTCCGGTCCCGACGCGAGCGACAGCCCCGGACAGACGGGACGCGACCGGCCCGCACGGTCCCGTCGCGCCGGCCCGGTTCGGGGGACGGGGCCCGGAAACAACAGGTAATTAAACCACTGTTCCATAGCCGCGAGCATGAACAGGGACGCCTTCCTGGTCGGCGGTGCGCTCCTCGTGTGGGTCGCCTTCGTCGTGTTCTGGCTCGGCAACATCGTCGAGCTGACCTCGCTGGGTGTCGTCACCGGATTTCTGCTGACCGCGGTGACGGTCATCCTGCACTACTCGGAGGGAACCGGATGGGAGCCAACCGAGGACATCTCCCAGGAAGTGCTGGAGCGGCGCGCCGAGACGGTGCCGGAGACGGACTTCCCCGAGCCGATGAACCGTTCGATCGGGGGTGGCGGCGCGGCGGCGGCCGTCGGGGCTGGCGGCGCGGAGGCCGAACTCGCCGACTCCGAGGAGGAGGAAGAGGAGGGCTTCGACCCCGCGGCCATCGAGGACCCCGAGACCTACGAGATCGAGTTCTCGAAGGAAGGCGAAACCATCGAGATAGCCGAAAACGAGAACATCCTCGAGGCCGGGGAGGAGGAGGGCTGGGACCTGCCCTACGCTTGCCGGGAGGGGTCGTGTCTCTCCTGCTCGGGCCACATCGCCGACGGCGACGCTCACGACTACGTCCGCCACTCGAACAACGACACGCTCTCCGACGACGAGATGGAGAGGGGGTACTGTCTGACCTGCACGGCGTACCCGACCCAATCGTTCACTCTGGAGACCGACGAGTCTCCCTGACTCGCAACTGTTTTATCCGCGTTGCTGTTACCGGCGTGTGAGGGCGGCTAGTTCAGCGGACAGAACGCCTGGTTCCGGACCAGATGGTCGGGGGTTCAAATCCCTCGCCGCCCGTGCAACGAACCTGCCGAGCGACAGCGAGGTGGTGAGTGAACCGGCAGCGAGGATTTGAACCCGGGGAGTCGCAGCGCCCGAGCGACGCGAGGGCGACCGTCTCCACTCGGTTCAAATCCCTCGCCGCCCGCTTTCTGCGACGAACGGAGGTGAAGAGCGAGCACGGAACGGAGGAGCCGAACCAGGCCGTCGCGCGCCCTGGCTCACTTCGGTCGGGTCGCGCGGTCGTCATTCCACGGTCAGTGCATCTCCGCCACGTCGACGACCAGGTCCTCGTCGGCCGTTATCCACGCCGTCGTCACGTCGAGGTACTCGCCGCCGAGCGGAACGAAGGTGACGGTGTCCGACTCACTGTCCGGGATCGTCTCGAGGCGGGGCGCGACTGCCGGCGGGGTGTGCCACTCGGGGTCGGTCTCCGACCGGGGGTCGGTACGTTCGCGGTCGCTGCTGTTGCTCATGTGTCTCCGGACGCCCCCGGCGGCCATAACCCGGCCTGCAGTGTTTCGCCGTGCGCAACACCGCCGTCGCAGCTCCGGGTGCCGACCGGCCCGGTCGCGGCCGGCGTCACGCGTCCAGCACCGGGGCGGCAGACCGGTCCTCCGGCGCGCTCGTCGTGACAGTCACGGAGAGCCCGTCGCCGGTCACGTCGATAGAGAGGGTCTCGAGGGTCGCTTCGAACACGGTCCGGTGGTGGCCGTCGGCGTCGTACTGCATGCCGGTCTCGACCAGTCCGGCCTCCTGCAGGCTGTCGAGCCGCCGGTAGACCGTCGCCCGGGACGCGCCGACCTCCTCGGCGATGGCCCGCGCAGAGCGCGCCCGCTGTCCGGCTGCCGCCAGGATCGCCTGGGTGTACTCGGCGTCGAGCAGCGCCAGCAGCTCCGCCGGGGACAGCTCCGGCTCGTCGCCCCCATCCCGGCTGCGTTCCGTCGGTGTCGGTTCCCTGACGTCGCGGTTCTCGTCCGGCCGATCGCGTGTGACCGCCTCGCTCATACTCCACCCGTCGGACCCTACCCCCCAGAGGCTGCTGACAACTGACGTTGTCCCGCCCCCGGCGGACGGCTAGGTATATTGCCCACCCCGGCCACGCGCCCGTCCCCGCGGGCGCTCCGTCCCGCCCGTCCGGTCGCCGGAACCGCCCGCCACGCCCGCTCGTGCCTGCCCGCTGCCCCTCGCGGGAGCGTCCGCCGGTGTCGCCCCCGGCTGTTTCGCCCCCTGAAACACTCGTCGCCCTCTTAGGTGGTCGCTGGCCGAACGCCGACACACGAATGCAGACCGACTCGAACGCGCGCGCCGGCACCGGCGAGCCGGCCTCCGGTTCGCCCGACCGGCGCGTGTCGGCGCCGGCGTGGGTTCCCAGCGACGACGGGTTCGCGGGAGCCACCGACCGTCAGGTGCTCGTCGTCGGCGACAGCGTCGCCGGCCTCACTCTCGCACTCCTCCTCGGGCGCGCGGGGTACGACCCCCTGCTCGCGGCCGGTGACGGGGAGGGGTCTTCCTCCCGGCTGGCGTATCTGTGGCCCCCGGCACTCCGGGTTCTCGCCGCCGTCGACGCCGGGGGACCGGTCCTCGACCGCGCTCGCGTCGTCGATGATGTCTCGGTCCACCGGGTCGGCGCCGGGTCGGCAGAGCCGGCGACCTTCTCGCGGGCGGCCGACGGCGCGGCCGCCCCACCGGTGGTCGTCCCGACGCCCGCGCTCCGCCGGACGCTCCGCGAGACACTGTCCGGACGGGTCCGGCTCGACCGGACTGTCGAGACCCTCTCCCGGCACGACGGCGGGCTGACCGCGGAGTTCGACGGCGGGGTCCGGGAGTGGTTCGACGCCGTCGTCGACGCGAGCGCGGGTACCCCGGCGCTCGGCCCGCCCGGGACCGGTCCCGGGGACACCGACGCCGGCGTCACGCTCGTCCAGTACGAGACGGTCCTCGGGGACGACGACCCGGCGCCGAACCGCCTCCGTGACGCGTGGTGGCCGGGCGTGCTGGTACAGCACCTGCCGCACCCGGACGACGGGGGACGCCTGCTCCGGGTGACGACTGCGGGGCGGGACCCGCGGGCCGCACTGGTCGAGGACGGCCCCGACGGGCCGGCGACCCGGGGCGGCCCGGACCCGGAAGCGGTGGCCGCCGCGCTGGCCGGGGCCGAACCGGCGGGCCGCCGGCGGGTCCGGCTGCCCCCGGCCGCCGCGAGCCCGGCGCGGTGGGGGCGGGGCCGTATCGCCCGCTGTGGCGGGGCCGCGTGTCCGTTCGCGCCGGCGAGCGGCTTCCGGGCCTCCGTCGCCATCGAGGACGCGCTCGCCCTCGTCTCCCGGCTGGCCCGCGGGCCGCGGTCGGCCGCCGGAGCCGTCGACGCGTACGCCCGCGACAGGGCCCGTCGCGTCGGGACCATTCGAACGCGGGCGCGGGCCGCCCTCCCCGACCACGGCTACCCGGTCCCGGACGGCGACCGGTCGCGCCTCGCCGCGCTCGGCGTGCTCCGGACGGTCGCGCTCGGCCCGTTCCTTGGCGGGGCGCTGCCGTCTCTCCAGCGCGACGGCTTCGAGTGAGTCGGCAGCCGGCTCCCGTCAGCCCCCCGGCTCGAACAGGAGTCCGAAGACCTTCCGCTCGGCGAGCCGGAGGTGCTTGTTCAGCGTCGGCTGGGTGATGTCGAGCCGGCTGGCGACCTCGCTGCCGTCGTTCTCGCGGGGCCACTCGAAGTAGCCAGCCGAGAGTGCGGTCCGGAGCACCTCGAGCTGGCGGTCGGTGAGCGCCTCCTGGACCTGGTCGCTCAGCTCGGTCGGCGTCCGTCCCTGGGTGCTGTGCTGGCGTCTCGCCACCAGCTCCAGCGACGGGGCGACCGACTGCAGCCGCTCGACGAACGAGCGGACGTCGGCCTCCGTCGGTACCTCCACGGTGACGGTCGTCTCGCCGGGCTCGGCCGACGCCTCCCGGAGCACGCCGCCGTACTCTGCCAGCGGCGACCCGAACCAGTCGTCGGTGCGGACCTCCACGAGCGTCGACGACGGCTCCTCGGCCACCACGTCGACGCTCCCCGGCAGAGTCCGGCGCGCGACCGCCGGGACGTTCTCGGGCACGTCCCCCTCGAAGCTGAAGTAGACGCCGACAGAGCCGTCCTGCCGGGTCGCGGTCCGCTCGAGACCGACCCGACAGCCCGCGGCCTCTGCCGCCTGCGCGAACGGCAGCGCCTGTCCTTTCCCCCGGAACTCGAGCTCGACGGTCTCGTCGGACTCGAGCGCCCGGCGGCGCTCGACTGCCGCCAGCGCGTTCGCGATCGAGGTGCCCAGCTGTGCGAGTACGTCGCGCTCGCGCTCGCCGAAGGCGTTGGGTGACTCGACCCCGACCGTCAACACGCCGTGGGTGACGCCGTCGTAGGTCAGCGGGGCCGCACACAGCGACTGGTATCCCTCCGACAGCGCCCGGCGGCGCCAGTCGCCGGCCGGTCCGCTGTCGACCAGCGAGTCCGCGACCTGGAGGTCGTCTGTCCGCCAGGCCGTGACCGCGGGGTGGGGGTCGGCCGTCCCCTCCGCCGACAGGTCCAGTGCCCCGACGTACTGGTCGGGGGCGCCCACGACCGCGCGGGGGGCGAGGCGGTCGGTTCCAACCTCGGCCCCGCCGACCCACGCCAGGTCGTAGGGACCCGACCCGGCCAGGCGCCGGCAGACCGCCCGCTCGACCTCGCTCGGGGTGGACGCGTCCGTGATCGCCGCCTCGACCTGCTGGGTGAGGCGGGCGATCCGGTCGAGCCGCTCGGCCCGCTCGGTCTGTGTCCGGAGCTGCTCCTGCTGGGCCTCGAGGCGCTGCTGTCCCTCGAGGTGGTTGAGCGCGGCCTCGAGCGTCGCGGCGAGGACGTGGGCCGCCTGGATCGTCTTCGAGCCCAGCGCCCTGTCGGGTGACCCGACCAGCAGGACTCCGTGATTGCCCAGCGCGAGCGCGCGCCACCCCGCCAGGTCCGACAGCTCGGCCGGCGTCGCCGTCTCCCCGTCGCCGACGAGCCCCGGCTCGCTGTCGCCGCCGTCCGGCGCGACGACGGTCCCGGTCGCGAACCCCTCCCAGAGCGGGCCGTCCCCCGGCCCGACGGGCTCGGCGACCGCCGCCGGGAGCGGTCCGGCGGTCACCGCCGGCCGGAGCACGCCCTCCTCCTCGTCGTAGAGGAAGGCGCCGACGGCCGGGAGCCCGAGCGTCTCCGCCGCGGCCTCGACGGCCGTGCGGGTCGCCTCCGCCGGCGTGTCCGCCGTCGCGAGGTCCTCGGTCGCGTCGTCGAAGGAGGCGATCCGGCGCTCGCGGGCCTTGCGCTCGGTCACGTCCCGGCTGACGATCACGACCCGGGTGCTCCCGGTCTCCCACTCGGTCGGGTAGTAGTCGGAGTGCACCCACCTGACCTCCCCGTCGGGCCGCTCGATGCGGTACTCGCGGGCGTACCGGTCGGCCGCGTCGCCGGCAGCGATGTCCTCGGCGATCCCCTCGACGAACGCCCGGTACCCCGCCTCGTCGTCGGGGTGGAGCGTGCCGAAAAAGCCCGCCTCGTAGGTCTCGCGGATCGCCTCGATGGGCTGGCCCCAGATCTCCTCGTAGCCGGAGCTCACGTAATCGGGCGCCTGCGAGGCTCCGGTGATCTCCTCGGCACGGGTCATGAAGACCGCCTCGTCGATCCGCTCGAGGATCTCCTCGAGGCGGCGCTCGGTGCGGCGCTGCTCGGTCACATCGCGCATCAGCGAGAGACAGCGCGGCTCCCCGTTCAGCACGGCCGGCGTCGCGTTGACCTCCAGCCAGCGGCGCTGCCCGTCCTTTCGCTCGACCAGCCACTCGAAGGTCCGGCGTTCGCCGGTCTCCATCACCTCCCGGACGATCCCGCCGGCCCGCTCGCTCGAGTAGCCCTCCTCGGGGACGTCGACCAGGCTCCCGCCCTCCGCGAGCAATGCCTCGCGGTCGTACCCGGTCAGCTCGCACATCGGCTCGTTGACATCGATGACCTCCCCCGTCTCGGGGTCGTGGACCGCGATCCCGTCGTTGACGCCGTTGAAGATCTGCTCGTACTCGCGTTCGCGGCGCTTGCGCTCGGTGACGTCCCGATTGAGCGAGAGGACGCGTTTCTCCCCGCCGACCGTCGCCGTCGTGGAGTTGACCTCGAAGACGCGCTGTTCGCCGTCGGCGCGCTCGACTTCCCACTCGACGGTCTCGGTCTCACCGGTCTTTGCGACCCGTTCGACGATCGAGTCGACGCGTTCCCCGGTGAACTCCGGCCCGTCGGCGCTCAGCCCCTCGGCACCCAGCTCCCGGATCGTCTCGATGTCGTCGTAGCCGACCATCTCGAGATACGTGTCGTTGACGTCGGTCAGTTCGCCGGCCTCGGGGTCGAACACGACGATCCCGTCGGTGACGCTGTTGAACACCTGTTCGTACTCCTGCTCGCGGCGCTTGCGCTCGGTGACGTCCCGCGTGAGCGAGATGTACCGCTCCTCCCCGCCGACCGTCGCCGGCTTCCCCGTCACCTCGAGCACCCGGTGGTCACCCTCGGCGGTCTCGAGTTTCCACTCGAAGGTCCTGGACTCGCCCGACTCCATCACGCCGTCGATGATCTCGGCCGCGCGCTCGCTCGTGTACCCCTCCTCGGTCACGCTCAGCCCGTCGAGCCCCTTCTCGAGCACCGTCTCCCTGTCGTAGCTCACCGTCTCGCACATCGCGTCGTTGACCGCTATCATCTCCCCCGTCTCGGGGTCGTTGACCGTGATCGGGTCCGGCACGCCATTGAACACCTGTTCGTACTCCTGTTCGCGACGCTTGCGGGCGGTGACGTCCCGCTGGATCGACAGCACGCGCTCCTCCCCGCCGACCGTCCCCGGGGAGAGCGTCGCCTCCAGCCAGAGCCGCTCACCGTCTTTGGTCTCGCCGCGCCACTCGACCGTCGTGGGCTCGCCGGTGTCGGCGACCTCGCCGATGAGCGCCTTCCCCCGCTCGCCGGTGTACCCCTCCTCGGTCGCGCTGAGGCCCTCGATCCCCAGCTCCCGGATCGTCCCGAGGTCGTCGTAGCCGAGCATCTCCCGGTAGGTGTCGTTGACGTCCGTGATCTCCCCGGTCTCCGGGTCGAACACCGCGATGGCGTCGTTGACGCCGTTGAAGACCTGCTCGTACTCCCGCTCGCGGCGCTTGCGGGCGGTGACGTCTTGGACCCGGCCGACGATGCGGTCGACGGTGCCGTCCTCGCCCTCGACCGGGAAACGGGTGACGGCGACCCACCGGGTCTCCCCGTCCCGCTGGATACGGTACTCCCCCTCGTAGGCCTCCTGGAAGTCGCCGGCCTCGACGTCTGCTCGCAGCCGCTCGACGTCTTCCTCGTACCGGGCCCTGTCCTCGGGGTGGGCGGCCTCGACGAAGGAGGTGGGGTTCTCGTCGAGCTCCTCGACCGGCCGGCCGTAGACCTCCTCGTAGGCGTCGTTGATGTAGAGGATCTCGGAGAAGTCGGCGGTCGCGAGGTAGATGATCTCGTCGATGTGGTCGGCGATGAGTTGGAAGCGGCGCTCGCTCTCGCGCAGCTCCCGCTGCTGGCGGCGCCGCTCGGTGACGTCGTCGAACGTCGCCAGCGTCGCCGGCTCGCCCCGGTACTGGATCCGCGAGACGTGCAGGTCGATGATGCGCCGCTCCCCGTCGCTCGTCCGGACCTCCACCTCGTAGTTCCGCGGCGGCCGGTCGCCGCTGGTCCGTTGCTCGTACCGCTCTTTGACCAGGTCGCGGTACTCCTCGGTCATCACCTCGTAGAAGGGGCGGCCGAGCAGCTCCGACTCCGACCAGCCGGTCAGGCGTTCCATCCGGGGGTTGACGAACTGGACCGACTCGTCCTGGACGATCATCACGCCGTTGGGGCTCTGCTCGACGAGCGTGCTGTACAGCCGGCGCCGCTCCTCGAGTCGCTCCTCGCGCTCCCGGCGCTCGGTGATGTCGCGGACGCTCGCGAGCACGCGCTCCTCGCCCCGGATCTCGACGACGCGCAGGTGGACCTCGACCGGGAAGGTCTCGCCGTCGGCCCGCTCGTTGTGCCACTCGAACAGCTGTGGCCCCTCCTCCCTGGCGGCCGCGATGCGGTCCCGGGCCTCCTCGTAGGCGTGGTCGGGCCCGGCGACCACGTCGATGGCCTCCCCCACCAGCTCCTCGCGGTCGTAGCCGTTCATCTCGCAGAACCGGTCGTTGACGTCGCGTATCTCGCCGGTCTCGGGGTCGTGGACGACCAGCCCGTCGGAGATGCTCTCGAACACCTCGCGGTAGGTCCGCTCGAGCTGTCGGCGCTCGGTCGCGTCCGTCGCGGCCCACAGCACCAGCTCCCGGGGGCCGAAGGTCACCCGTTCGACCCGGGAGTCGGTCCAGCGGACCGTCCCGTCGGCCCGCTCGAAGGGCCACTCGAGGGTCACCGGCTCCTCCTGGCCCGCGGCCTCTCCGACGACCTCCCGCGCGCGCTCGCCGTCGTATCCGGCCACGTCGGCCGTGAGCGCCCCCAGCGACAGCGACCGCAGCTCCTCCCGCGGGTAGCCGAGTGCCTCACAGGCCTGGCGGTTGGCCCGGAGCACCTCCCCGGTCTCCGGGTCGTGCAGCGTCACCCCGCCCGCGACCCCGTCGTAGAGCTCCTGGAGCCCCTCCCGGGCGCGCTCGCGCTCGACCGTCTCGACGACCCGCTCGGCGAACAGCTCCGGCGCCGTTTCGGTCACCGCCGCCGGTAGCGTCTCGTCCGCGCCCGCCTCGAGTGCCTCGACGGCCCCGCCGTCCGCGCCGTTCGTGAGCGCGACCACCGGCAGCTCCGGGCGCTTTTCGGTACACTCCTCGACGACGTCGGTGCAGTCGACGCCGGACGCGCTGTCGACGACCACGCAGTGTAGCGGCTGGTCCCGGTCAGAGTCCACGACTGTCGCCGGCTCCACCGGCTCGACGTCGAGCGGGCGGTCGACGGCCTCGGCGTCAGAGAGCGGCGACTCGATGGACCCGTTCCCGAACACCCCCACACGGAGCGGTCCGGGTCCGAGCGGAAACATACGGTGTCTCTCCACCTCCGCCCTGGTAAATCGTTCGTTCAGCTGAAACGCTGAGAGCGCGGACGGCGCCCCGCTCGGCCAGCACAACACAGTTCGGGGCGGCCCCGCTCTCTCCGGTATGGAGGTCATCGAGAACACCCTTGAGGCCGGCGTCGACGACGTTCTGGACCGGCCGCTGTTTGCCTTCCTCGCCCAGACTTCGCCCGACGGGCCGCGGGTGTCGCCGCTGTGGTTCCTCTGGGAGGACGGGGCGGTCTGGCACATCGCCCAGACGAGCGCTCGCTCCTACCCCGGACGGGTGCGCCGGGATTCCCGGACCGCGCTGGCGGTCGTGGATTTCGACCCCGCGGCCGGCCGCGTCGAGCACGTCGGGATCCGGGGGGAGGCGAGCCTCGAGCCCTACGACCCCGACCGGGCCGGGCGGCTCCTGGCGAAGTACCTCGGTCCCGACAGGCGGCAGTGGCCCGACCGCTTCTCGGGGCTGGACGCCGAGGGCTACCGGCTCATTCGGGTCGAGCCCGTGACCGTCGTCGCCCGCGACCAGTCGTACCCGGTCCCCGCGGACGGGTGACGGTCCGCTCAGAGGAGGACGAACAGCAGACCCGTGACGAGGGCGGCAAGGGCCAGCGCGACGAGGGTGAACCGCAGGGCCTGGACCCGGTCGTCACGCCGTGCGCCCGGGTCGGTGACGGGTCCGGCGTCGCCGCCGTCGCCCCGGAAGTCGTAGCGGCTGAGCATCGCCAGGCGGACACAGAAGGCGCGGTAGGCCTGCAGTCCCCACTCGAAGCCGACGGTCAGGAACGCGAACACCGCGAGCAGGGCCGGCGCGGGAACGGCGCCGGCGACGTAGGCCAGGGTGGTCAGGCCGGCCGCGCCGAAGCCGGCGCCGGCGACGAGCAGGCGGCGCCGCCGCTGCCGGCTGCCGATGTTGCACCGCCCGGGCTGGTACGCGCTCACTTCCGGCCGTAGTGGCTCCGGCGTCTTGAGTTGCCGGATCTCCGGGCCGGCAGCCGGTTCGTGCCCGCTCTGCCCCGCCGCGGCGGCGGCGGTCGACTCGGCATCCGAGCGATTTTTGCCCCCGTCGGTCGCTCCACCGGACGTGCTCTCCCTGGCCTCGCTGCTCGGCGACGACGCGGCCGTCCTCCGCGACCGGAACTTCCAGCTCCTCCTGCTGTCGAACGTGCCGCCGGTCATCGGGACGGCGCTGCTCTCGCCGGTGCTCGACTCGCTGGTCGGGCCGTTCGGGACGACACAGACCGACGTCGGCCTGCTGATCTCGGTTTTCACCGCACCGGGCATTCTCATCGTCCCGGTCGCGGGGGCGCTGGCCGACCGCTACGGCCGCAAGCCGGTGCTGGTCGCCGCGCTCGTGCTCTTCGGGCTGGCCGGGACCGCCATCGCGTTCACGACGGACTTCCGGGTCGCGCTCGGCCTCCGCTTGCTCCAGGGCGTGGGCTTTGCGGGGATCGTCCCGACGCTGATCACGAGCATCGGGGACTTCTACGAGGGCTCCCGGGAGGCCACGGCGCAGGGGCTTCGCTTCACCGTCTCCGGGCTGAGCCAGGCCGCCTTCCCGCTGCTCGCGGGCGTCCTCGTCGCGACGGCCTGGCAGTACCCGTTCCTGCTTTTCGCCATCGCGCTGCCGGCCGCGGCCGCGGTGGCCGTCTGGTTCGAGGAGCCGACGGCCGCCGGGGAGGCGGCGGCCGACGGCGGCCGCGGGGACTCCGGCGGCGACGAGCCGGCCCCCGGCAGGGGGGCAGTCGACTGGGACGAGGGGGTCTCGTACGGGCGTGCCCTCGCCGGGCTGGTCCGCCGGCCCCGCGTGCTCGCGCTCGTGGTCGGGCGCACGCTCCCGGTCGTGGTCTGGATCGGCTTTCTCACCTACAACTCCATCATCGTCGGCGACCTGCTCGGCGGGACGCCGGCTCAGGCCGGCCTGCTGACCGCCGTCGGCAGCGTCGCCTTCGCGGGTGCGGCCAGCCAGGCCGGCCGGGTGACCGAGTTCTTCGACTCCCGCTTTTACCCGCTCGTGGCCGCCAACTGCTGTCTGGCGGTCGGGCTTGCGGTCGTTCTCTTTGCGCCCGGCGTCCCGGTGGCCGGCGTCGGCATCCTCGTGACGGGCGTGGGGTTCGGCCTCGCGCTCTCGCTGTACCGGAGCATCGTCACCGGGCTGGCCTCCCAGTCGCTGCGGGCCGGGCTGGTCAGCGTCGCCGAGGCCGGCGGCCGCGTCACCGCGACGGCAACCCCGGTCGCGATGGGCGCGGCCATCGCCGCCCTCGCGCCACAGCTCGGCTTCGGACCGGCCGTCCGCGTCGTCGGTCTCGGCGTCGCCGTCGTCGGCGGCGGCGGCGGCGTGGTCTGCCTGCTCGTCGCCCGCCTCTCCCCGCCGGCCCCCGCCGAGCGCGAGGGCGCGGCGGCCGAGTAGCTGGCGCGCTCCCGTCCGGCGCCGCTCAGTACGGCACCGAGAGGTACTCGGCAGGGACGGCGTTTCTGGCGGTCACCAGCGGGTCGACGACCTGGCTTATCTCCAGACCGCCCACGAGACTCGAGAACAGGTAGGCCTCGGTCTTGGACATGCCGTGGTCCGCTTGAAGAAGCGCCAGGACGTCCCGGTTGGCGAGTTCGACGGCCTCCTCCATCGTGTCGGCGCTAGCGACGGACTTGACGGCCTCGCCGGTGTCGACGACCGGGCGGTCGATCCCCACCTCGGGGTCCGAGACCACGGAGACCGTGATGTCGATGTCGGTCCCGATCTCGGCGCCGGTGCCACACATCTCCCCGTCGGCCATGGCGGCCTTGGAGTCGCCCATCGCCAGCATGGCGCCCTCCTGGAAGACCGGGAAGTAGGCGGTCGTGCCGCCGGTCATGTCGGTGGTGTCGAGGTTCCCGCCGTGGTCGTGGGGAGTCAGCGTCGAGATGGTCTCCTCGGCAGTGGCGACCCCGATGGTCCCGATCACCGGGTCGATGGGGACGTCGATCCCGTCGAAGTCGAGGGTGTCGCCGTCGACTGCCGTGATCTCGGTGGCAGGGTGGTCGATCTCCTCGTCGTCCTGCAGGAGGCCGAAGCCCGGGGCCGTTATCACCCGGCCGCGGTCCTCGTTGACCCGGACGTCCTCGATCTCGACTTTCAGGACGTCGCCGGGCTCGGCCCCCTCGACGGCGATGGGGCCGGTGGCGGCGTTTACCTCCTCGGGGATCGCGTCGAGCAGGTCGTCGTCGGTCTGGATCTCCTTGTTGAGGCTGTCTATCGTCTCGACCGTGAGCGACTCCCCGTCGGCGGCGGTGTAGACGGGTTCCATCTCCGGCCCGAACTCGTACACGTGTCCGTCGTCGTCGTAGGAAACGACCTGGCGTGACATACAGGCAGGCTTCGGACGATCGGTACAAAAAACCCGCTCCCCTGGCGACCGTTTGCCGGGGCTTTCGACGGGCCGAGCACTCGCCGTATCAGTCAGCTATTTACGTCCCTACCCTCGTAGCTCCCGCTGTTGGTTATGGCCCTGTTACGCGACAAGACACCTGATTGGGTGCCGGACCGGACCCGGGTCCGGACGGCGTTGTTCGTTGCCGTGCTCGCCCTGTTACTGCTCGACGTCCTGCGGCGGCTGCTCGGAGAGTCGCTCGCGCCGTCACTGCTGACCGGCTACCTCTGGAACGGGCTCGTCTTCGGGCTGGTGATCGGCCTGGCGGGGGTCGGCCTCTCGCTGACCTACGACCTGCTCGGGTTCGCCAACTTCGCGCACGGCGACTACATCAGCGTCTCGGCCTTCGTCGGCTGGGGGTCGACCTACCTCGTCGCCGGCTTCGGTGACTTCGACCCGCTGAACCTGCTTTTCCTCGGGGTCGGGGATACCGTCTTCCCCCGCGATGTCGGGATCAGCGTGACGAACACCCCGGGGGCGGTGCTCGTCGGGCTGGTCGTCGCCGCGGTCGGGGGCGCCGTGGTCGCCCTGCTGTTCGACCGCTTCGTCTACCGGTCGATGCGAAAGAGCGGGGCCATCGCCCTGCTGATCGCGTCGATCGGCGTGGCCTTCACGCTGCGTTTCATG
This sequence comes from Salinirussus salinus, assembly GCF_009831455.1. Lineage (NCBI taxonomy): Archaea > Methanobacteriati > Methanobacteriota > Halobacteria > Halobacteriales > Haloarculaceae > Salinirussus > Salinirussus salinus. Next base: position 464,694 of record NZ_WOWO01000003.1, read on the forward strand.
ATGGTGTTTCTGTTCACGCAGGATTCCTTCGGCCTGACGGTGAGCGCCTGGGCCTACGAGCTCTCGCTGCCGGGCGGGACGGTCAACGTCAGCGCCCCGGAGCTGTTGCTCGTGACCGTCGCCGGGGTCTCGATGGTGAGCGTCCACCTGCTTCTGACGCGGACGAAACTCGGCAAGGCGATGCGGGCGATGTCGGCCAACCGCGACCTGGCGCGGGTGACGGGGATCCCCTCCGAGCGGGTTGTCACCGCCACCTGGCTGGTCGGCGGCGCGCTGGCCGGCCTCGCCGGCTTCATGATCGCCCTCTTCCAGGGGACGATCAACTACCAGCTGGGGTGGACGCTTCTCCTGCTCGTCTTCGCGGGCGTCATCATGGGCGGGATCGGCTCGGTCTACGGCGCCATCGCCGGCGGCGTGCTGATCGGACTGGTCACCCGCGTCTCGCAGGTCTGGATCCCGGCCAGCTTCGCCGAGGCGGTCGGCTTCGCGGTCATGATCGCGGTGCTCCTCACCCGCCCGTCGGGCCTCTTCGGAGGTGACACGCTGTGAGCGGCGCGACCGACCCGGTCGGCCGCCGGCTCCCCGACTGGGCGGCCGGCTACTGGGAACGGGACGTCGTCAAGATCTTCGCCACGCTCGGGGTCGTCTACCTCCTGTACCTGATCACCGGCGTGTTACTCGGTTACGACCTCTCCGGCCAGCTCAACTCGCTGCGTCGGGTCACCTTCCTGGTCGTGGTCTACGGCATCGCCGCGCTCGTCGTGAACCTCCACTGGGGGTACAGCGGGCTGTTCAACATCGGCGTCGCCGGGTTCATGGCCATCGGCGTCTACACGGCGACGATCCTCTCGCGGCCGGTCGCCGGCCAGAACCCGACGGGGTCGCTCCCGGGTTTCGGGGTGCCCCTCGCCCTGGCCGTCGTCGCCGGGGTGCTCGTGGCCGCCGCGGCCGGCTACGTCGCCGCGCTCCCCTCGCTTCGGCTCCGGGACGACTACTTCGCGATCGTCACCCTGGCGTTCGCGGAGATCGTCCGGATCACGTTCCAGTCCGCCGAACTCCAGGAAGTCACGGTCCTCGGGTGGACCTTCGGAACCGGCGGCGGACGGGGGATCCGGACGTTCTCGAATCCGGTGCGGGACTTCTTCGACACGGCCGGCCAGCCGGTCGTCGCTGCCGCCGAGGGGCTCGGGATCGACGGCCAGCTGGTCGCCGGGTGGGCCTTCGTGCTCGTCCTGCTTGCCATCCTGGTCGGCACCTACCTGCTCATCGCCCGGCTGTCGGCCTCGCCCTTCGGCCGGGTGCTGAAGGGGATCCGCGACGACGAGGAGGCCACCCAGTCCCTGGCCAAGCGGACCTCGTCGTTCAAGGTCCGCGCGTTCGTCATCGGCTGTGCGGTGCTCGGTCTGCTCGGGATCGTCTGGCAGGGGGCGAGCAGCGGCTACGTCACGCCGAGCCGATTCCTCCCGGAGCTGACCTTCTTCATCTGGATCGCCGTCATCGTCGGCGGCGCCGGCTCGAACACCGGCACGGTCGTCGGCACGATCCTCTTCGTTGGGCTCGTCCTCGAGGGGCCCGGCCAGCTCCGCCGGGTCGTCGAGGAGTTCGTCGGCCTGTCGGGCTCGGTGCCGACCTTCCCCGACGCGCTGGGCGCGCTGGGGAGCGGCAGCGTCGACCCGCTCCTGTTGTACGTCTTCGACCAGACCAGCGCCCTCCGGGTGGTGTTGACCGGCCTGCTGCTCATCTGGCTGCTCAAGCGCCGTCCCCAGGGGCTGTTCGGGGACCGCCGGGAGGTGGCCTCGAGCATCGACCTCGAGGAGCGGGTCCAGAAGCGCCGCGGGAGCGGGTCCGAGGCGCAGGCACAGGGAGGTGACGCGGATTGAGCCACACCTCAGAGGCGGACGCCAGCGGCACTGACGCCGACGGCGCCGGGACCGGTGCCGCCGCGGACGCCGGGACCGCCGGGACGGACCCGATCCTGACCGTCGACGGCGTCCGGAAGTCCTTCGGGGGCGTGACGGCGCTGGACGGCGTCTCCTTCGAGGTCGAGCCGGAGACGCTCACCGGCCTCATCGGCCCGAACGGCGCCGGGAAGTCGACGACGTTCAACGTCATCAGCGGCGCCATCGAGCCGGACGCGGGCCAGGTCACCTTCGACGGCGAGGACATCACCGACTGGGCGCCCTACGAGACGTCCTCCCGCGGGCTCGTCCGGACCTTCCAGATCGCCCGGGAGTTCGAGACCATGACCGTCCTCGAGAACATGATGCTCCCGCCGAAAAACCAGCGCGGAGAGGCCGCCTGGCGGTCGATCCTCCCGGGCACGCGCGGGGGCGTTCAGCGCGACGAGGAGGAGCTGTTCGAGCGTGCGTGGGAGATGCTCGAGTTCTTCGACATCGACCACCTCGCCCTGGAGGAGGCGGGGACGCTGTCGGGCGGCCAGCGGAAGCTGCTGGAGCTCGCCCGGGCGCTGATGCTCGACCCCGAGATGCTGTTGCTCGACGAGCCCTTTGCGGGCGTGAACCCCTCGCTGGAGCAGGACCTGCTCGACCGGATCGAGGATCTGCGGGACCGCGGACGGACCTTCCTGCTCGTCGAACACGACATGGACCTGATCATGGAACACTGCGAGCGCGTCATCGTGATGCACCAGGGACAGACGCTGGTGACCGGCTCTCCCGACGAGGTCCGGTCCGAGGAGCAGGTCATCGAGGCGTATCTGGGAGGTGAGGTGGCGTGAGCCTGCTCGAGGTCGAGGGGCTCTCGGCCGGCTACGGCGACCTCCAGGTGCTGACCGACGTCGACATGCACGTCGAAGCCGGCGAGTACGTCACTATCGTCGGCCCGAACGGGGCGGGCAAGTCGACGGTGATGAAGTCGGTGTTCGGCCTGACCGACCGGATGGGTGGCACGATAAGCTTCGACGGGACCGACATCACGGCGATGGACCCCGAGGAGATCATCCACGAGGGGGTCGGCTACGTCCCCCAGACCGACAACGTCTTTCCGCCGCTGTCGGTGCGGGAGAACCTCGAGATGGGGGCGTACATCCTCGACGAGGTACCCGAGGACACCCTCGAGGAGGTCTACGACCGGTTCCCGGTCCTCCGGGAACGGGCCTCGCAGAAAGCGGGGACGCTGTCGGGCGGCCAGCGACAGATGCTCGCGATGGGCCGGGCGCTGATGCTCGACCCCGAGTTGCTCCTGCTGGACGAGCCGAGCGCCGGCCTCGCGCCCGACCTCGTCGACGAGATGTTCGAGCGGGTCGACCGGATCGTCGAGTCGGGCACCGCGGTGTTGATGGTCGAGCAGAACGCCAAGGCCGCGTTGCGCCACTGCGACCGCGGGTACGTCCTGGTCAACGGCGAGAACCGCTACGTCGACACCGGCGACGCACTGCTTTCCGACGAGCAGGTCCGCAGGGACTTCCTGGGCGGCTGAGCGGAGCCGGGCTGCGACGGCGACACGCGTCCCCGCAACGTGTTCAACACCGCTGACCACACTCCGCTACCCTCGGTTCTCGCACCGCGTACGCTCCGGTCAGTCGAGGGTAAAAATCGGGCGTAAAAAACGGTCCGCGCGCGCCGCCCGTGTCCGCGCGCTAGCTGGTCAGTTCCCGGGCTCCAGCGCCTGGTCCTGGGTGACGTTCACCAGGTCCAGACGGTTGATGCCGGACTCGCTGTCGTCGAACTCCCAGATCTCGTAGGTCCCGGCCTGGAGGTCGCCTTGGTCGTCGAAGTCGACGGCCGAGGAGGCCCCGGAGTACTGGACCTCCTCGCCGTTCGCGGCCATCTCGACGCCCTCCGCGAGGTTGTCGATGGTGACCTCGGTGCCGCCGGGGTTGGCGACGTTCTGCATCTCGTCGCGGACCGCCGGCCCGCTGTTCTCGCCGGCGGCCGCGTTCGCCAGGATGGTGACCGCCGAGGCGTCGTAGGTCTGGGCGGTGAAGGCGGCGGCCGCGTTGTCGTACTCCTCCTCGTACATCGAGACGAAGGTGTCGTAGGTCGGGCCGTCCGCGGCCGGCATGGTCCCGACGGCGTTGCTCATGTCCTGGCCGACCTCGTCGGGCAGCGTCGGCGACTTGGTGCCGTCGGTCAGCATGATCGGGCGGTCGGTGTCGAAGTCGGCGTAGTAGTCACGGAACAGCTGGGCCCCGCTCTGGGGGTAGGTGATGACCACGAACAGGTCCGGGTCGTCCTGCAGCGCGGACTGGAGCACCGAGCTGTAGGAGGACTGGACGGGGTCGTGGACGACCTGCTGTTGGACACTCCCGCCGAAGCCCTGCTCGAAGTGGTCGGTGAACCACTGGGAGAGCAGCTGGCCGTAGTCGTCGTTGATGTAGGTCGTGGCGGCGGTCTCGATGCCGTCGAGCCGCTCGCCGGCGGCCTGGGCCATCGCGAAGCCCTGGTAGCGGTCACCGGGGGTCGTCCGGAAGAAGAAGCCGTCGTCCTCGAAGGTCCGCAGCGTCGGCAGCGTGTTCGAGGGCGAGCAGGCGACCATCTCGTTGGGCACGAACACCTGGTTGCCGATCTCGATGTTCGAGGTCGCGCCCCCGACCATCATCGGGTAGTCGGCGTTGACCAGCGCGTTGGCCCCGCTGATCGCGTCCGGGATGGTGGTCTGGGTGTCCTCCTCCTGCTTCTCGACGCTGATGTCGATGTCGGCGTCGTTGACCTGGTTGGTGGCCATGATGCCTGCGTCCCGCATCGCCGTCCCCAGCGAACCCAGGTCGCCGGTCAGCGGCAGGAGAAAGCCCTGTCTGATCGTCCGGCCCGAGTCGCCGCCGTCGCCGCCGCCGCCGGAACAGCCCGCGAGGGCCACCGCTCCGGCGGCACCGACTGTCTTCAGGACGTTACGCCGCGAGAATCTGCTTGCTGTCTGCTCCATCGTCTACCACCCGTTCAGGAGAGGTGCTTCTTAAGCAGTCCGAATCCGTCAAGACTGACGACCTCCGGTTACGGAACCGATAGGTCGGGAACGCGCCGGCCACGACGGGCCCGACGCGTCTCCGGTCGGTGACGGGGTCTACCGAGATGGCGTATATAGTGATATATAGACAACCCTTCCGGTATGCGTCGTACTGTCCCGATGGTACCGGAACTGAACACTAATATAAATGGCTTTAGTCGGCCTGTGGTTCCTCCCGGATGATGCCGCAGGACACAGGGCGCCAGTTCGACACCGTATCACGGCGGAACTTTCTGCTCGGGACGGGTGCGGCCGGGGCAGTCGCGCTTGCGGGGTGTACCCAGGAGGTCGATGACGGGAACGGCGACGGCGGCGACGACTCGGGCGGTGGCGGAGGCGGTGACGACTCGGGCGGTGGCGGCGGTTCGACGGATTCCGACCAGCTCTCCGGCCAGGTCATCATCAAAGGTTCCAGCACGGTGTTCCCGGTTTCGGACACCTTCGCGGAGCTGTTCATGGAGGAACACCCGCAGGTCAACGTCACCGTCGACTCGACCGGCAGCGGGGGCGGGTTCCAGAACCACTTCTGTCCCGGCGAGTCGGACATCAACGGGGCCTCCCGCCCGATCAAGGAGTCGGAGGTCGAGCAGTGTAGTTCGAACGGCGTCGAGCCCGTCGAGTTCGAGGTCGCCAGCGACGCGCTGACGATGGCGGTCAACAACGACGCCGACTGGGTCGACTGCGTCACGCCCGCGGAGCTGTCCCAGATCTGGCGGGATGGCGGCGCCGACATGTGGTCGGACGTGCGCGACGACTGGCCCGACCAGGAGTTCCGGCTCTTTGGCCCCTCCAGCGCCTCGGGGACCTACGACTGGTTCAGCGAGAACATCATCGGCCCGGACCTCCGGCACACGGCCGACCACCAGCCCACCGAGGAGGACGAGACCATCGTCCGCGGGATCAGGGACAACGCCGCCGGGATGGGCTACTTCGGGTACGCCTACTACGCCTCGAACCCCGAGCAGGTGAAAGCGCTGGAGATCGACGGCGGCCAGGGCTGTACGCCGCCGGGCCTCGACACCGCGAAGGACGGGTCCTACCCGATGGCCCGCCCGCTGTTCATCTACGCCTCGGAGTCCTCGCTCCAGCGCGAGGAGGTCTACGAGTTCATGCGCTTTTACCTGGAGAACGCCGAAACCGACACCGTCTCCGAGATCGGCTACGTGCCCTCGAGTGCGGAGCAGCGCGACCAGAACCTCGCCAAGCTCGAGGAAGTCGCCGGCCGGTGAGCCCGTTCTGAATCGGACTATTTAGATACGCCCACGACGACACCCCAACCACATGAGCACGGAGCCGGCCGACGACATCACGTCCCGGCCGCGAGGCGCCGCTGCGCGGGAACGTATCTACAGATACGTCCTCTTCGCGTGTGCAGCCACCTCGGTGCTGATCACGGTCGGCATCGTCGTCCTGCTCGCGAGAGACGCCGCGCGGTTTTTCGGGATCGTCGACCCCCTCTCTTTCTTTACCGGGACGGAGTTCATCCTCGCCCGGAACACCTTCGGCGTGCTCCCCCTGGTCAGCGGGACGCTCATCGTCACGGTCGTCTCGGCGGCGATCGCCATCCCGGTCGGTGTCGCCGCGGCGGTCTACCTGAGCGAGTACGCCAGCGAGCGGGCGCGGGCCGTCCTCAAGCCAGCCCTGGAAGTGCTCGCGGGCATCCCGACGGTCGTCTACGGCATCTTCGCGCTGGTCTACGTCACTCCCTTCCTGCAGGCCATCGGGCTGCCGGTGAACACCTTCAACGCGCTGAGCGCGTCGATCATGGTCGGGATCATGATCATCCCGATGGTCTCCTCGCTCAGCGAGGACGCGATGAGCGCGGTTCCCGACTCGCTGCGCCAGGCCGCCTACGGCATGGGCGCGACCAAGTACGAGGTCTCGACGGGCGTGGTGATCCCCGCCGCCGCCTCCGGCATCTTCTCCTCGTTTATCCTCGCGCTCTCGCGGGCCATCGGCGAGACCATGATCGTCTTCATCGCGATGGGGAGCCGCCCGCGGATGATCGAGCTGGGTGACCCGCTCCAGAACCTCTGGCAGGCCAGCGAGCCGATGACCGCCGCGATGGTCCGGATCAACAGCGCCGACAACGTCAGCCAGGTCGCCTTCACCAGCCTCTTCGCCATCGGGCTGACGCTGTTTCTCATCACCTTCCTGATGAACGTCATCAGCAACCGCATCGCCGCCCGGTACAGGGAGGAGTACGACTGATGGCCGCACCCGAAGGGGACGCCGGGATCGCGGCCGGCACCCGCGACGTGAGCCGGGTCAAGGGCCGGGCCTTCGAGGCCGTCTGTCTCGCCGCCACCTCCGCCGGGCTCGTCGCGGTGTTGATCCTGCTTCTGTTCGTGGCCGCCGACGCCTTCCGCCCGTTCTCGGCGGACCCCGGCTGGGGGCTGGTCTACTTCCTCACGCTCGTCGTCCCCGTCCTCGGGCTGGCGGGCTACTACTACCTGAGCGACGAACCCGCGGGGGAGGTGGCGTACGCGACCGCCGGGATCCCGGTGGTCGGGCTCCTGGCCGCCGGCGCGATGGTCGTCCTCGTCGTCGAACTGATCACGATAATCGAGCTGTTCGCGACGGTGCTGGCGGCGGGGCTGGCGCTCGCCGCCATCGCCCTGCACGCCCGGCTCCGCCGGAAGGCGGCCCTGGAGCGACTCGGCGTGATGATCCTGGCGCCGACAGTCGCCATCTTCGGCGTTCCGCCCGCGGAGGTCGTCACGCTCCTCAACTGGGCGGCCGGGGAGCTCGGCGCCGGGACGCTCGTCACCACCCGGGTCACGAGCCTCCGGGAGCTGGTCATGATGGCGCCGGTCCTCCCGGCGGACTGGATCCTGCTGGTCCTCTCGCTGACCCTCCCGGTGGCCGGCGGCTTCGGCCTCCTGGTCGCCCGCCGCCGGGACAGCCGCCGGGACGGGCTGGCATTCCTGGGCGGCGCGGTCGCCGTCGCCGCCGCCGGGCTGGTCGCCGGCCCCCTCACCGGGCTGGGGGCGGAGGGGTGGGTCATCGCCTCAACCTTCACGCTCCCGCCGCTCGCCGTCTACGTCGAGGGCGTCCTCCGGCGCCGGGAGGGGGTCGCCGGCCTGGTCTTCCCGGTCGTGCTCGTCGGGGGCGTCCTGCTCGGGGCGGTCCTGGTCCGGCAGCTCGGGTTCGCCGCCCCCGACCCGTGGCTCGACCCCGCGTTCATTCTCGACGTGCCCTCCCGGACGCCCGAGGATGCGGGCATCTACCCGGCGCTGGTGGGGTCGGTGATGATGATGGTGGTCATCGTCGTCGCGATCTTTCCCGTCGGTGTGGGCGCGGCGATCTACCTCGAGGAGTACGCCCCCTCCTCGGGGCTTGCCGGGAAGGTCGTGACGCTGATCGAGATCAACATCGGCAACCTCGCCGGCGTCCCCTCGGTCGTCTACGGCCTGCTCGGGCTCGCGCTCTTCATCAGGGTGGTCAACTTCCCGACGGGCACGGTGATCGTCGGGGCGCTGGCGGTCGGTCTGCTGATCCTTCCGATCGTGATCATCTCCGCCCAGGAGGCGATCCGCGCGGTGCCGGACTCCCACCGGCAGGCCTCCTACGGGATGGGTGCGACCCGCTGGCAGACCGTCCGGCGGGTCGTGCTACCCCAGGCGCTGCCGGGGATTCTGACGGGGACGATCCTGGCGCTGGGGCGGGCGATCGGCGAGACGGCGCCGCTTCTGATGGTCGGGCTGGCGGCCTCGGTCCGGCTCGCGCCCAACGGCTTTTTCGACCTCGGCGCGGCGATGCCCCGCCAGATCCTCACCTGGTCCTCGGAGTTCGAGGCCGCGTTCCGCCACGGGGTGCTGGCCGCGGGCGTCGTGACGCTCGTGGCAGTCCTGATAATCATGAACGCGACGGCGATCGTCATCCGGAACAAGTATCAGCGGGAGGCGTAATCAATGTCACAGGATAACATGGCCGACTCGAACGAGGGGACCGAACGACAGACACCGACCGACGCGTCGCCGGACCCGACGAGCGAACCGCTCGTCGACTCCTCGCTCGACGTCGAGGGGACGACCGACGGGACGACGACGGGCCGGACCGTCATCGAGGCCCGTGACCTCAGCGTCTACTACGACGACCTCCAGGCGCTCGACAGCGTCTCGCTGGAGATCCCGGCGAAACAGGTCACCGCGATGATCGGCCCCTCGGGGTGTGGGAAGTCCACGTTCCTGCGCTCGATCAACCGGATGAACGACCTGATCGACGCCGCCCGCGTCGAGGGGGAGCTGTTCTTCGAGGGGAAGAACATCTACGACGACGACGTGGACCCGGTGGCGCTGCGCCGCCAGATCGGGATGGTCTTCCAACATCCCAACCCCTTCCCCAAGAGCATCTACGACAACGTCGCCTACGGGCTCCGCGTCCAGGACGAGACCGAGAACCTCGACGAGACGGTCGAGCAGGCGCTGAAAGACGCCGCCCTCTGGGAGGAGGTCTCCGACCAGCTCGACAAGTCCGCGCTCGACCTCTCCGGCGGGCAACAGCAGCGGCTCTGTATCGCCCGCGCCATCGCCGTCGACCCGGAGGTGATCCTGATGGACGAGCCGGCGTCCGCACTCGACCCGATCGCCACCTCGAAGATCGAGGACCTGATCGAGGAGCTGGCCGAGGACTACACGGTGGTGATCGTCACCCACAACATGCAACAGGCCGCCCGGATCTCCGACAAGACCGCCGTGTTCCTCACCGGCGGCGAGCTCGTGGAGTACGACGACACCCAGAAGATCTTCGAGAACCCCGAGAGCCAGCGCGTCGAGGACTACATCACCGGCAAGTTCGGGTGACCGGCCACCCCCGACGGCTGCGTTTCTGACAGCGCGTGACGCCCCCTCAGCACCGCGCCCGACGCTCCGGGCTCGGTCCGACCGTGTCCCCGCGACGTGACGGCTGTGGGTCGCCCTCTACCCGGTGCGAGACATTATAGCTATTGAGAAATATATACGGGAAATCCGTGTCAGTACCCTCTGAGCGGAATACATTCCTCCATACCACTCCTGTCGGGTATTATAAATTCCTTTAACCGTTCTCGGGGTCGACTCACTCGATGACGCAAGACGACAAGCGTCAGTCCGGGCGGGTATCGCGGCGTAAATTCATCCTGGGGACGGGGACGGCCGGTGCGGCCGCGCTGGCCGGCTGTTCGAGTTCGGGCGGCAGCAACACGCCCGCGGAGACCGAGGCCGACGACGATGGCGGCTCCTCGAACACTCCGGAGCCGTCGGACGACGAGACCGGAGACAACGAGACCGAGGACACCCCTACGGGGAGCCAGAGCGGGCCGGGCACCCTGCGCTCGGGCGGCTCCTCGACGGTGTATCCGCCGGCGAACACGGCTTCGTCGTACTGGAACGGGAACCGGCCGGCCGACGACGCCGAGTACTGGCCCTGGGAGGAGTACGGGCTCGACAACCCCGAGGAGTACGCGCTGGCTGACTACTTCGCCGGCCTGTACGGCTTCGAGCGCAGGGACGACGCCAACCCGCCGTTCCCGTGGACGGTCGCGCTCTCCCACTCCGGGACGGGCGTCCGGAAGGTCCGGGACGGCCTCGTCGACCTTGGCAACTCCTCGGGGAACGTCGAGGACGAGCTTCCCGACCGGGACTCCTACGAGGACTTCGTCGACCACGTGGTCGCCGTCGACGGCCAGCCGATCGTGGTCTCCTCGGAGATCGCCGAGGCGGGCCTGGACGGGATCGACGGCCAGACGCTGAAGGACCTCTACAAGGGCCGGATCGACAACTGGCAGGAGATCGACAGCAGCCTGCCCGACCGCGAGGTGCTCGTGCTCGGCCGCGTCACCGGGTCGGGCACCCGGACTTCCTTCGTCAGCAACGTCTTCGACAACCCCGAAGAGGAGACGACGGTCGCCAACCGCTACGGGCAGAACCAGCGCCTCGCGCAGGCGATCGCCCAGGCCGATAACGCGATCAGTTACCTCGCGCTGGCATTCCTCGACACCGACGGCGTCAGCCCCATCTCGCTGACCTGGGAGGGGACGACCTACACCTACGAGGACGACCAGAACGGGCTCGACTCCCAGGACTACCCGCTCTCGCGTGACCTCCACATGTACACGTGGCAGGGCACTGACAACCGGGAGGCCGCGGCGATCTACATGTGTCTGACCGAGTTCGGCCAGGACACGTTCGTCGCGCCCAACGACTACTTCACGCTGGGCGAGTCCCGGCGCCAGGCACAGATCGAGAAGCTGCCCGACCAGAACCCGGTCTGGGAGTAGGCGCCCGGTCGCCACGCAACATCCGCGGTAACCGTTTCAGATACCTACACAATGGCCGATGGTCTGACCGGGAGGATACGAGAGGGGATCGTCGGACGCATCCAGGCGCTGGTTGCGTTCGTGACCGCAGTTCCGGGTCGGGTCGTCGGCTTCGTCCTGGGCTTGCCGGGAGAAATCTGGCACGCGCTGGTCGTGCTCAAGCGGGCCCTGGTCGGCGCCGAGCCCACGCCGGGCGACATCGCGCTCGGGGCCGCCAGCTCCGTCACCCTCCTGTTGACGCTGGTGACGTTTCTGGGACCCAACGACCTGGTCGCGTACCCGTTGGCCGGCTTCTTGCTGACGATGGTCGTCGGCTGGACGACCAAACAGGCCCGCACGGCGAAGATCATCACCTTCGTCGCCACCGTCGGGACCGTGATCACGGTCGGGTTCATCACCTACTACCTCTTCTCGAGTGCGTGGCCGGCCGTCGAGAAGTGGGGAGCCGGGCTGGTCGCCGTGCCGACCGGCGGGAGCGGCGAGGCACGGTGGTTCTTCTGGCTCGAAGGGGTTCTGCCACAGCTCGGGTTACCCAGCGGGTGGAACCCCGCCGGCGGGACCTACTCGCTGTTGCCGACCATCTGGGCGACGGTCGTCGTCACCCTCATTGCGTTGCTCGTCGCCGGCCCGCTCGGGATCTTCGGCGCGCTGTTCATCGCCGAGGTGGCCAGCGACCGCGTGCGCGAGGTGGTGAAGCCAGCCGTGGAGGTGCTCGCGGGCATCCCCTCCATCGTCTACGGCTTTCTGGGCTTCTCGGTGCTGAACAGTTTCGTCCAGACCTCCTTTCTCGACCAGCAGGCCAGCTTCCTGATCGCCGGCACGGTCGTCGGGGTGATGGCGCTGCCGACGGTCGTCTCCGTCGGGGAGGACGCCCTCTCGAGCGTCCCGCGGTCGATGAGCGACGGCGCCATCGCCATGGGCGCCACGGAGTGGCAGACGATGAAGAGCATCTCCATCCCCGCGGCGCTGTCGGGGCTATCGGCGGCGATCATCCTCGGGCTCGGCCGGGCGGTCGGGGAGACGATGGCCGTCGCGGCGATCATGGCCGCCGGCCAGGGCATCCCGGAGCCGCTGTACGACGTCTTCGGGCAGAGCGCCACGCTGACCTCCCGGATCGCCACCTCCTACGGCGACGCCACGGACAACACCCTCGAGGTGCTGTTTTTCGCGGGCGTCATCCTCTTCGTCATCGTCGCCCTGATGAGCGTCCTCGCGCAGTACATCGAGAATCGCATGCAGCGGAACCTCCAGGGTGAACGATGAGCGAGGGATACGCACGCGAGAACGAACTCGTCAGCGAGCAGTCGAACTACTACGACCGCGCACTGGACACCTCCGTCGCGCTCTCGGTCGTCGGCTTCCTGCTCGGGCTGGTCACCCTCGTCGACGCCGTCGCGCTCGATACGGGCGGCGCGGCGCTGAACTCGCTGTTTCTGACCCTGCTCGTCCTCGGGGTCGGCGGCGTCGCGACCGTCGGGCTGTTCTCCGCACTCGGCATCGTCCCGATAACGTCACAGCGCGTCCGCGGCGTCGGCGTGGGGCTGCTCGTCGGCCTGACACTGCTGGCGGTCGTCTCCGCCCCCATGGGGACCGGACTCAACCTGGCGACGCTGCTTGGCCTGTTGCTGGTCGGCCAGGGACTGGTCGTCGGGGCCGCGGGCGTCGTCTCGCGGCTGGGTGTCGTCCGGAACGAACCAGCGAGCAGCGCCGGCCTGCTCGCCGGCGTGGCCTTCGGCGTCGTCGGCCTGCTCGTCGGCGGCGCGCTCGCCGCGACCCTGTTCGGCGGCACCCTGACCTGGGTCGTCGCGGTCGCCGCGGGCGTCGGCCTGTTTGTGCTCACCGTGTTCCCCCGCGAGGACGTCTCCTCGACGGCCCCGGCGGCGCTGTTGCTGGTGACGCTCGGGACGACCGTCGCGACCGCGGTGGTCGGCGTCGGCTGGGAGTGGGACCCCCAGAGCCTCCAGGGCGGGTTCACCGGCGGCGTGGTGGTCCCGCTGTTCACCCTGTTCGGGTCGATGGTCTCCGGGTGGGCCGCCGCGAAGTCCCGGGCGGGCTTTGGCGCCCGCGGGCGCCAGTACGGCGCCTTCCTGCTGATCAACCTGAACGCACTCCTGATGGTCGCCGCGATGGTCTCGATCGTCTTCTTCGTCGCGTCCCAGGGCGTGACCTACGCCTTCCACGGGTTCCGGATCGGCGCGCTGACCGCGCTCGTGCTCCTCTCGCCGCTTCTGGTCGGGACGCTCAGCTGGGCGCGCTCGCCGGCCGGCACCGACGAGTGGCACTCGGCGGCCCGCCAGCTATTCAGAGCGCTCCCGCTGGCGGTGCTGGGCGCGCTCGCCGCGGGACTCCTCTCGGTCGTCGTCACCGGCGACGCCATCGAGATCCCCTTCGTCTACGACGTGCTCCAGAACCGGGAGCTGGTGCCCACGGACACGACGGTCCGGGTGACGCCGGAACTCACCGTCGGGACGCTGCTGGTCGCCATCCCCGGGGCGGTGGTGTTCGTCTACTTCCTGCGCAAGTACGGCAGCCTCAGCGGGGTCGGGAGCGAGCTGCCGAACCAGCGGACGCTCCAGCGCGCGCTCGGGCTGACGATGGGCTCGACCGTCCTGCTGACGCTCGCCCTCGCCGTCTTCGGGGAGACGCCGTTCGGGCTCCCCGTCGCCGGGACGCTGGGGCTCGCGGCCGTCTACGCCGGCACGCTGGCCGCGGCGGCGCTCGCGGTGGCCGCCCTCCTCGGACTCTTCGTCGGCGAGGGGAGCCCCGCCGAGCGGGCACACGAACGCGCGCAGGCGGTCAAGGTCGGGCTGTTCGGGGCGCTCGGCCTGCTGGCCGCCGTCGTCTTCCTCCAGCCGGCGGCCGGGGTGAACCCCTCGGTCGGGCCGGCCAATCTGGTCCCGGCGGTGGGGGTGCTCGCCGCCGTGGCCGCCCTCGCCGTCGCCCTCGTGACGGCGCTCGCCCGCCGGTCGGTCGCTCCCGACGAGCCGGCCGACCGGCTCCGGCGGCGGGTGGTCGGCGAGGAGACGACGCTCGGGCTCGCGGCGGCGGCCGGCTTCCTCACGATCGCTGCCCTGCACGTCGCCGTCACGGGTGCGGACTTCACGCTTCTGGGTGTGACCATCGGCTACACGGGAACCCTGTCCTGGCCGATGGTGATGTCGCCGTACATCCCGCTGGGGCCCGAGCCCGGCGGGATCCTCCCGGCCGTCGTCGGGACGGTCTGGCTGGTGGTCGGCGCCTCCCTGTTCGCGGTACCGCTGGCCGTCGGTGCGGCGGTCTTCCTCACCGAGTACGCCGAGCAGGGGAAGTTCACCGCCCTGGTGGAGGTCGCCACGAACGCGCTGTGGAGCACCCCGAGCGTGGTCTTTGGACTCTTTGGCGCCGCCTTCCTCATCCCCCGGCTCGGGGAGAGCGAGGGGCTGCTGATCGGGATGCTCGTCCTCGGGTTCATGCTGCTGCCGCTGGTGTTGATCACCAGCCGCGAGGCGGTCAAGGCCGTCCCCGACGAGTACCGCGACGCCAGCGCGGCCCTCGGGGTGAACCAGTGGCAGACGATCCGGAGCGTCGTCCTGCCGGCGGCGCTGCCGGGCGTGATCACGGGGGTCATCCTGGGCGTCGGCCGGATCGCCGGGGAGACCGCCCCGCTGATCCTCGTGCTCGGCTCGACGCTCAACGAGACCGAGGCCATCGACGTGTTCGGCAGCTTCCAGTTCACCGCCCAGCCACCGTTCGTCTACAACGGGGCCCTGCTGGAGGCGACGGCGGCCCTGCCCACGCAGGTGTGGGCGGTCATCACCGCCGGCGTCAGCGGGTCGCCGTCGATGGGGTGGGCCTCCGCCTTTGTCCTGCTGACGGTCGTGCTTGGTTTCTACGCCATCGGGATCCTGACCCGAACCTACTTCAGGAGGAAACTCGATCATGAGTGAATCAGTCACCGACACCGACCTGGGAGCTGAACCGGAGACCGAACGAGCGGACGCCGGCGTCACGACGACCGCCGGCGAGAGCGTCGAGGAAGCCCGGCCGGAGTGGACCGACTACGGCTTCGACGGGCCGCCGAAGCTGACCGTCGAGGACCTCAACGTCTGGTACGGCGACGAGTGCGCGATCGACGACGTCTCGATGGAGATCCCGGAAAACAGCGTCACCGCGCTGATCGGCCCCTCGGGGTGTGGGAAGTCCACGTTCCTGCGCTCGCTCAACCGGATGAACGACCGGATCAAGTCCGCGCGGGTCGACGGGTCGGTCGAACTCGACGGCATGGAGGTGTACGACCCCAACACCAACCTCGTCGAGCTGCGCAAGCGGATCGGGATGGTGTTCCAGTCGCCCAACCCCTTCCCCAAGTCGATCCGGGACAACGTCTCCTATGGCCCCCGAAAGCACGGCGAGATCGAGAAGGGGTTGCTGGCCCGGCTGCTGGGTCGGGACGACACCGACGAGGAGGCCGAACTCGTCGAGCGGGCGCTCCGGCAGGCCGCGCTCTGGGAGGAGGTCAACGACCGGCTCGACGACAACGCGCTGGGGCTCTCGGGCGGCCAGCAGCAACGCCTGTGCATCGCCCGGTGTCTCGCGGTCGGCCCCGACGTCATCCTGATGGACGAGCCGGCGTCCGCACTCGACCCGATCGCCACCTCGAAGATCGAGGACCTCGTCGAGGAGCTGGCCGAGGACTACACGGTGGTGATCGTCACCCACAACATGCAGCAGGCCGCCCGCATTTCGGACCAGACGGCCGTCTTCCTCACCGGCGGCGAGCTCATCGAGTACGACAGCACGGACAAGATCTTCGAGAACCCCGAGAGCCAGCGCGTCGAGGACTACATCTCCGGCAAGTTCGGGTGAGCCGATGGCACGCGACACCTACCAGGACGAGCTGGACGGGCTCCGGGAGGGGGTGCTCGCGATGGGCGCGCTCGTCACCGACCGGCTCGACGACGCGCTGGGGTGTCTCGCGACCGGCGACGCCGACCGCGCCCGGGCCCTCATCGAGGGTGACGAGGACGTCAACGACCGCTATGTCGACCTCGAGGAGCGCTGTGTGGAGCTGTACGCCCTCCAGCAGCCGGTCGCAAGCGACCTGCGCTTTGTCACGGCCTCGTTCAAGATCCTCACCGACCTCGAACGGGTCGGCGACCTGGCGACCAACCTCGCCGGCTACGCGACCGCCGGCGAGCGCGAGCCCGCCGCGGGCGTCCAGTTCGCCGAACTCCAGGGGATAGGGCGGGAGGCGCTGGCGCTGGTCGAGCGTGCGCTCGCGGCCTACGGGAGCGGCGACGCCGCGGCCTGCCGGCAGGTTGCCGCGGACGACGACGAGATCGACGCGCTCTGTCACCGGGCCGGCGAGACCGTCGCCCGCGACCTCATCGAGCGCGAGGCCGACGGGAGCGCCTGGGGCGTCGAGGCGCTGCTCGACGACGTCTCCCGGCTCCTGCTGACGATCCGGGACATCGAGCGGGTCGGCGACCACGCGGTCAACATCGCCGCCCGGACGCTGTACATGGTCGAGAACGAGCGGGAGCTGATCTACTGATGGAGACCCGAAAGGTCCAGCAGGTCGGCGGCGGAACGTACACGGTCTCGCTGCCCAAGGAGTGGGCCGAGCGCGAGGGGGTAACCGCCGGGACCGAGGTGGCGCTGTACGCCCACATCGACGGGACGCTCGCGGTCCGGGCCGGGGACCGAGAGCGGGCGCCGGACGGACCGATCGCGGTTCCGGTCGACGACGACCCCGGTGCCGTCGAGCGCGTCGTCCGGGCGGGTTATGCGGCCGGCAGCACCGAGCTCCGCTTGGACTCTCCCGGCGGACTCTCAGCCGAGCAGGAACGGGCCCTCCAGCGGGTGGGTCGGGGGCTCACCGGCGTCGCCATCGGCGAAAGCGAGGACGGCGCCACCGTCCGGACACTGGTCGACCCCGGCGAGGTGTCGGTCCGCCAGTCCGTCCGCCAGCTCCAGTACGTCGCCCTCTCGATGCACCGCGACGCGCTCGCGGCGCTGGACGGCGCGGGGATGGCCGACCCCGGCGACCGGGACGACCAGGCCGACCGGCTGTACGCCCTCGTCGAGCGCCACCTCACCCGCGGGCTCGCCCGGCTGGGCGAGGTGGACGCGCTCGGCCTGGACCGGTCCGAGCTGTTCGAGCTGTGGGCGACCGCCCGCGAGCTCGAGCGGGTCGCCGACCACGCCGAGCGGGTCGCCCGCACCGCGGCGGAACTCGACGCCGGCGGTGGCGGTCCGGTCGGCGACATCGACGACCTCGCCTGCGGGGCCCGGGCGGTCGTCGAGGACGCCGTCGGGCTGGTCGTCGACGGTCGCGGGCTGGAGGCCGCCCACGAGGTGTTGCGCGCCCGCGACCGGGTCAGAGACGAAGGGGAGGCGCTGGACCGCCGGCTGTTCGAAGCCGAGGGGGTCGACTACCGGCTGACCCGCGTGCTCGACAGCGTCGTCCGGACCGCGGAACACGGCGGCAACATCGCCGAGGTCGGCCTCCAGCGCGCGCTGCGCCGCGAGCGGGCGGACGCGCCGGCCCCGAGCACGTAACTGATCGGCTCGCTGTGAGGCCGATACGTCCGCGCGCAGCCGTGCGGCCGACCCGGCACTGACGCACAGCGACCCGCATCAGGCCAGCTCGTCGAAGGCGTACTCGACCGCCTTGTTCAGCGTCGGGTGGGCGTGGATGGTGTCGGCGATATCCTCGACGGTCCCCTCCCCGCGGCGCATCCCGACGACCACCTCGTGGATCATGGTGGAGGCCTCGTAGCCCAGGATGTGACAGCCAAGCACCTCGCCGTCCGGGGCCGCGAGCACCTTCACGAACCCCTCCTCCAGTTTCTTTGCCCGCCCCATCGGCGTCTCGGGCAGGGACTGGTGGCCGACCTCGTAGTCGACGCCCGCTTCTTCCAGCTCGGCTTCTGTCCTGCCGACGCCGGCGATCTGTGGCTCGGTGAAGATGGCGTGTGGCATCGCGGCGAAGTCGACTGTCGCACCCTCCTCGTGGACGACGTTCGCGACGGTCACCTCGGTCTCGTGGTCCCCGGAGTGTTTGAACATCGCGTTGTCGGCGATGTCGCCCTGCGCCCACACGCCCTCGGCGCTGGTCCGCAGCCGGTCGTCGGTCACGACGAAGCCCGCATCGTCGGTCTCGATGCCGGCGGCCTCGACGTTCAGCGTGTCCGTGTTGGGCCGGCGACCCAGCGCGACCAGCAGCTCGTCGCCCCCGACCGCGACGGCCTCGCCGCCCTCGGTCTCGGCGTGGACCCGGACCCCGTCGCCGTCGGGCTCGACGGCTGTCACGCGGTGGCCGGTGTAGACCTCGTGGCGCCCGCGAGCGATCTCGGTGAACGCCTCCGCGACCTCGGGGTCCTCGCGGGGGACCAGGCTGTCCATCATCTCGATGACGGTCACGTCGGTCCCCATCGATTCGAAGAAGTAGCCCAGTTCGACCGCGATGTACCCCCCGCCCATGACGACCAGGCTGTCGGGTTGCTCGCGGAGGTAGAGGGCGTCGGTACTGGTGAGGTAATCCACCTCGTCGAGCCCGTCGATGGGCGGGACCAGCGGTCGGGAGCCGGCGGCGACGACCACCCGCTCGCCGCTGACGCGCTCCCCGCCGACCTCGACGGTTCGTTCGTCGACGAATGCGGCCTCGTCGTCGTAGATGGTCAGCCCCTCCTTCCCGCGGTAGCCGGCCTCCATGCCGTCGGCTAGCGCCGAGAGGGTCTCGTCCATCCCGTCGACGACGGCCGCGAAGTCCACGCCATCGAGGGTGGCGTCGACGTGGAACTTCCCCGCTTCGCGGACGTGATTGGCGGCGGTGGCGGCCTGGATGAGCATCTTCGAGGGGTTGCAGCCGCGGTTGAGACAGGTCCCGCCGAGCGGTCCCTTCTCGACCAGTGCGGTCTCGAGGCCGGCGTCGGCGGCCGCGGCCGCGACGTTGTTGCCGGTGCCGCCGCCGACAACGAGGACGTCGTACTCGCGGGTCATCGTGCCCCCTCCAGGACGAGGCCGGCTTCCTCACCGGCCGCGTCGTCGATGTGCCGGCTGCCCCACGAGACCATCTCCCGGACCAGCCCCTCCAGGCTCTCGCCGTCCTCGGTGAGCGTGTACTCGACGCGGACGGGCTTGTCGCTGACAACCTCGCGGGCGACCAGCCCGGCTGCTTCCAGGTCGTCCAGACTCTCCGAGAGCATCTTCGAGGAGATGCCGCCGGTGCGGTCCTTGAGCGCGCTGAACCCCAGCGGCCCCGCCTCGAGCAGGTGGTAGACGATGACCGGTTGCCACTTCCGCCCGACGACGGCCTGCATCGACAGCAACACGTCCCCGGGGTCGGTGAACAGTGGCACCTCGCGGTCGGCTCGCCGTTGTGGTTCGGAGCTCATACCACACCCGACGACAGGAGACTCCCTTAAGGCACGCCGGACTGGCGACCCGGCCCCCGGTCACCGACAGATACAAATACTCGAACCGGGCGCTACCCGTCCTCCGGGCCACCCGTCCTGCCCCGGAACTCCTCCCAGAAGACCTCCTCGAGCCCCTCCTCGTGACTCTCTTCGAGGTAGTCCTTCTTCGTGAGGTTCGCCTGCTCGATGAGCGAGGCGGCCTCGCCCGCCCAGACGTAAAAGCCCACGAGCGTCTCCCGGCGCATCTCCGCCAGGTCAACTGAGTGGTAGACGTTGACGAAGCCGCCGCTCTCGCGGTTGAGCTGTGACCTGGTGAGCAGCCCCAGGTCGACGAGTTCGTTCAGGTAAGTCCGGACGGTCGAGGTGTCGTAGTCGAGGGCTTCGGCGACCTCCGCGGGCGGGACCGGTCCCTCGCCGATGACACACAGACAGATGTCCAGCCCGACCTTCGGCAGGCCGAACGCGTCCAGCAACACCTCCCGCAAATCCGGCGGCTGGATGTCCATGGCGTGTTCGGTCACCCGCTGCATCTCCTGGCCGTGACAGACCATCCCCTCGGCGTCCCGCAAGGAGAGCACGACGTTCTCGCAGTCGGTACACTCGTAGACGCCGTACTCCCGGTCGCCGAAGTCGACTTCGGCACCCTCGGCCAGCCTGCCCAGCCCCGGTCCGCCGTCCCGTGCGTCGCCGCCGTCGGGTTCCATCCCGCCGCCTGCCCCCGTTTCGCTGCGGTCCGGATCCGCCTCGCTGTGGGGTTCGGTGTTCGTGTCTCCGGAGGGTTCCATCCCTGATGGCTTCGATAGCCGCTCAGATAAATCCCCGTCTCGGTGACAAACCTGTCCCGGAAATCACGTGATATCGCTCGCACGCGACCGCTCGTTCGCGCTCGGGGGCGCCGTCGTGAGTCACCCGGGATCCGAACCTGCGCCGGGGTCGACGACCGCGAACCCGTCGTCGATGTCGAGGTCGAGAAACTCCCGGCCCGTCACGGTCGGCCGGTAGCCGTCCGGTTCGGCCGCGACCAGTTCGCAGCCGGCCAGCCGGTCGAGACAGCGCTCGACGGCGCACGGGTCCGGGTCGCCGTCGAGCGCGGTCGCGATCACCGCCGGCGACAGGGGGGAGCCGCGCTCGTCGTAGCGGGCGACCAGCGCGGCGAGGACTCGACGAGGGGACGTCATACTGTGCCGGCGGTATCCTGGAGGTCCTGCCTGGAGGCTAAAGACTCGTGGCGAACACCCGGCTCACCGGGTTACCCCGACCTCACGTCCGCTCAGAGGACGCCGGCACCCAGCCACGCGCCGAGGACGGCGCCGTAGACCAGGTGAAAGAAGAGGAAAGTGCCGACCGCCTTCGGCTCCGGATCCAGCGCCAGAACGACGTTCATCCAGAAGGCGGCTGCGACCACGAACAGCAGGATCCCGTACCCGACCCCGACCCCCAGCGCCGTCACGAGCGTGACGGTCCCGAAGCCCGCGGCCGGCAACAGCGCGGCCAGCGCCACACCGGCGCCCAGCCCGTACAGCATGTGCAGGGCCATCCCCTGCATCACGTACGCTTCCGGCGCCCCGTCGCCGACGTACTTCGACCAGAACAGCGCCGTCGGCGGCGGGGAGTCGTCCCCCAGCGCCATCATGAAGACGGTCATGACGACCGTCGCGACGATCCCGCCCGCCAGTCCGCCGATGAGTGTTACCTCGACCATGTGTATCACGAGCACCCTTTCGGGTTACTCTAGGTAACTCTGGCACGGGGCTGATACATAACCGTTCGTGGAGAGTGCCGAAAGTGGGTTACGCAGGGGTAAGGCGGCCGGCTGAACCGGCGCTGACCGGGTTACCCGCGCGTGAGAGACTGCTTTTGTGGCTGTACGGTCCACTCGTCTCCATGACCCGACTCGACCTGCTCGACCTCGAGGAGATCCCCGAGGCGTACCACCACCTGTTCACCGACGACTACCTCGGCGACCGCCACATCTTCCGGGTGTGGGCGCACAACCCGGAACTGCTGGAGGCGACCCTGGAGTACCTGAACACCGTCTACGACCAGCTGACCCCCCGCAAGAAGGAACTCGTCATCCTCGCGGTCGCCCGGGCCCGGGGCGCCCGCTACGAGTGGCACCAGCACGTCGACATCGCCCGCGACCTGGGCGTGTCGCTCGAGGAGATGCGGGCGGTCGGCGGCGGCGACCTCTCGCCGTTTCCCGACGAGGAGTACGTCCTGCTGCAGTACGCCCGCGCGGTCGCCACCGGCGAGGTGACCGACCAGATACACGGCGCGCTCTGTCGGGCCTACGACCCCGGCGAGGTGGTCGCGGTCGGGCTGCTCGTGGACTTCTACGTCGGCCTCTGTAACTACGTCGCCGCCGTCGAGTTGCCCTTCGAGGGCGGCGAATTCGTCGGCTGGGCGCCCGAAGAGGACACCGTCGCCGAGCTGTTCGGATGACTCGCGCGCTCCCGGTGAGCCGCCGGCGGCTGGTGGCCGGCGGGCTGGCGGTGGTCGGGCTGGTCCTCCTCGCGGACGTGGTAACCGCGACCGCCGCCGGCGGGGGCGGGGGTGACGTCCCCTCCGCGTTCAATATGGGCCTGTTTCTCACCCACTGGTGGGTGTTTCCGGTCTCGGTGGCGTTCTCGACGGTCGCGCTCGCGGCCGGCGTCTCCGGGGCGCTGTTTTTCAGCCCCTTCTTTCTCCTGGTGGTCGGGCTCGGCCCCGCACAGGCCATCGGCGCCGGGCTCCTGACCGAGGTGTTCGGGATGGGCAACGGGCTCCGGTCCTACGTCGGCCAGCGCGTCGTCGACTTCCGGACCGCGAAGTGGCTGCTGCTCGGAGCGGTGCCCGCCATCGTCGTCGGGGCGCTGGTCTCCCACGTCGTCGACCCGACGCTCCTGAAACTGTTTTTCGGCGGAGGACTCATCCTGCTGGGCGGGTTTCTGGTCTACTACGACCCCACCGAGGACTGTGAACCCGGCGAGTGCGAGGGCGACTTTTTGCGCGAGAAGAACACCGGTCGCGGGACGACGACCATCGAGGCCGCCGACGGGGAGACGTTCACCTACGACACCTGCTGGCGGCTGCCGGGTGTGGCGCTCTCCACTGTCGGCGGCTTCATCACGGGGCTGATCAGCGCCGGGTTGCCGGAGATCGTCACCACCCAACTGGTGGTCCGGTGTCGCCTCCCGCCCCGGGTCGCGGTCGCCACCAGCGTCTTCACCCTCGGTATCGCCGCCGCCGCGGGCGCGCTGGTCCACGCGCTGGCGGCCTCGCCGGTCTGGTGGGTCGTCGCCTGGTCGGTCCCGGGCGTGCTCGTCGGCGGCACCATCGGCACCCGCGTGGGCAAGTACGTCCCGAGCGACCTGATGGAGGTCGGGCTCGGCGTCGTCTTCGCGGTCGTCGGGGGGATCGTCCTCGGCGTGGAGCTGCTGGCCTGAGCGCCGGCGTCCGAACGCGGGCCGAACGACGCCTCCCCTCGGTGCGGGCGGAACGCCGCTTACGTCGACGTGAGGGCAAGTTATACGGCTCGGTGACGTCTGACTTGACGAGGGATATTCGTGACAGACGATTTTAAACTCAGCGCGCCTGAACTGACTCCGGAGGACCTGCTCGTCCTCGAGGACGACCGCTTTACCGCCGAGACCGTCGCGCTCGTGACGGGCGCGGCCTCGGGGATCGGCCGGGCGACCTCGGTCGCGCTGGCGATGAACGGCCTGACCGTCGTCGGGGCCGACGTGGACAGCGATGGTCTGGACGGCACCGCCGACATGGCCGCCGAGTTCGACGCGCCCGGCCGCGTGGAGGGCGTCGAGACCGACCTCACGAGCGACGGCGACGTCGCGGCGGTCGTGGAGGCTGCCGCCGACGAGGGCGACCTGCGCTACGTCGCCAACATCGCCGGCCTCCAGCACATCGACAGCATCGCCGACTTCCCGATGGAGAAGTACGACCTCCTGCTGGACGTGATGTTGCGTGCCCCCTTCCTCACCGCGAAACACGCGATCCCACACATCCAGGCGACCGACGACAGCGAGGCGTCGGATGACGCCTCGGGTAACCGGACGCAGTCCGGTGACGGGGTGGGGGCCATCGCCAACATGTCCTCGATCCACGGCCACTACGCCACCCGGGACAAGCCCGCCTACATCACCGCAAAGCACGGGCTCACGGGGCTGACCCGCGCCATCGCCGCCGAGGGCGAGGGGACCTTGCGCTCGTTTTCGGTGTCTGTAGGCTACGTCCTGACGCCGCTGATGGTCGACCAGATCCAGGATACGGCGGAGGAGCGGGGCATCTCCGAGCGGGAGGTCGTGGAGGACGTGATGCTCGGCCAGGCCCGCACCAAGGAGATGATGACGCCCGCGGAGGTCGCCAACCTGTTCGTCTTCGGCCTGTCCAGTCACGGCAAACACCTCAACGGCGCCGACCTGCTCTGGGACGGCGGCTACACCCACACCTACGAGTGATGAGTGACACCGGCGCGGGAGATGCTGTCGCGACGGACGGCGGCGAGGAGGGGGACGCGACCGCGGGCGCGCCGCCCGGGCAGAGAAACGTCGCCATCGCCTGCCAGGGCGGGGGGAGCCACACCGCCTTCACCGCGGGCGTCCTGGAGGTCCTGCTGACCGAGGTCGACTGGTCGACACACGAACTCGTGGGGATCAGCGGCACCTCCGGCGGGGCGTTCAACGCGCTGGCGGCCTGGTACGGGCTGGTGACCGAGGGGCCCGAGCGGTCCGTGGAACTGCTCGAGGAGCTGTGGGACGCCCTCTCGGCGAAGGAGGGGGCCGACTGGGCGGTCAATTCCTGGCTGACCGCGCTGAACCGGCTCGAAAAGAGCGGCTTTCCCTTCCCTCAGGTCAGCCCCTACGACGTCCCCGGCGACGAACTCGGGAAAGAGCGCATCCGGGACGCACTCGAGGGCTGCATCGACTTCGATGCGATCCCGCCGCTGTGTGGCCGGGAGTCGCCGGAGCTGGTCGTCGGGACCGTCGACGTCAACGGCGGCGTCTTCGAGACGTTCACCAACGAGGACGTCACTGTCGACGCCGTCCTCGCCTCGGCGGCGGTCCCCGACCTCTTCGAGGCCGTCGAGCTGCACGGCCACGCCCACTGGGACGGGCTGTTCTCCCAGAACCCGCCGGTGTACGACCTGATGCACCAGCCGCCCGGCCGCAAGCCCGACGAGCTGTGGGTCGTCCAGATCAACCCCCAGGAGGTCGAGGAGGTCCCCACCAGCACCCTGGAAATAAACGACCGGCGCAACGAGCTCTCGGGCAACATCTCGCTGAACCAGGAACTGGGGTTCATCGAGCGGGTCAACGACTGGGTCGAGACGGGCAAGCTCCCGGCCGACGAGTTCACCCACACCGAGATCCGCCGCATCGAGATGGGCCAGCGCTACGACAGCGCGACCAAGGTCGACCGCGACCCGGCCTTCATCCGGGAGCTGATGGACAACGGGCGGGAGGCCGCAGGCGAGTTCCTCGCGGAGGAACGATGACGGCGAACCGAACGCACGACTCGGGGCGGACCGACCGGACCACGGGAACACACGACTCGGGGCAGACCGACCGGGCAACGGGGGGTGTCCGGGCGTGAGCACGCACGTCGCGGTCGTGGGCGCGTACGGGAGCGCGGGCGTCGCGGTCGCACAGCGGCTTGCCGACGAGCCAGGCATCCGGCTGACACTGGTCGACGACGGCGACCCCGGCGGCGGGCTCTGCATCCTCCGGGGGTGTATGCCCTCGAAGGAGGTGCTCTCGGCGGCCGAACACCGGTTCGCGGCCCGCCACGACGACCGGCTGACGGGCCCGCTCCCCGAGGTCGACCTCGAGCGGGTCGTCGAGCGAAAGGACGAACACACCGCCGACTTCGCGGCCCACCGCCGGGCGGCGGTCGACCGGCTCGCCGACCGCGAGGATGTCGACTTCCTCCGGGAGCGGGCCTGCTTTGTCGACGACTGCCGGTTGGCCGTCGGCGACCGGAGGCTGGAGCCGGACTACGTCGTCGTCGCCACGGGCTCGGTCCCGAACATCCCCGACCTCCCCGGCATCGGCGACGTCGACGTGGCCACCAGCGCGGACGTACTCGACGCCACCACCCTGCCCGACACCGGCGTCGTGATGGGGTTTGGCTACATCGGGATGGAGCTGGTTCCCTATCTCAGCGAGGCGGGCGTGGAGCTGACGGTCGTCGAGCACGACGCCCGTCCGCTGGACGAGGCCGACCCGCCCTTCGGCGACGCGTTGCTGTCCTACTACCGCGAGCACTTCGACGTGACCGTGCTCACGCAGACCGACGAGCGGCGGGTCGAGCCGACCGACGACGGCGTCCGGCTCACCGTCGCCGAAAACGGCGAGGAGCGGACCGTCGAGGCCGACCGGCTGTTCGCGTTCACCGGCCGCCGCCCCGCTCTCGAGGGGCTTGACCTCGAACGGACGGCGCTGTCGTCCGAACCCGGCTGGGTCACGGACACCATGCAGGCCCGGGACGACGAGCGGGTGTTCGTCGTCGGCGACGCCAACGGGAAGGAGCCGATACTCCACGTCGCCAAAGAGCAGGGGGCGGTGGCCGCCGAGAACGTCCTGGCCCACCGCGACGGGGATCCCCTGACCAGCTACGAGAACGTCCACCACCACGTCGTCTTCTCGGGGCTCGGCGTGCTTCCCTACGCCCGCGTCGGCCACTCCGCCGAGTCGGCGCGGGAGGCGGGAATCGACCACGTCGTCGTCACCCGAGAGACCGCGAGCGACGGCGTCTTCCGGACGAAAAACGTCCCCGCGGGGCTGGGCCGGCTGGTCGTCGGCACCGACGGGACGGTGCTGGGCTGGCAGGGCCTGCACTACCACGCCGACGCCATGGCGAAGACGATGCAGGTCGCCGTCGAGACGGGGATCGACGTCCGCGAGGTCCCGGACCGTGCCTACCACCCCACGACGCCCGAAATCCTCGACGGGCTGGTCCGCGAGGCCGCCGACGAACTCGACGGGTAAGCGTTTATTCCGCTACGGCCGGTACTCCACGCATGAACGAATCTGACACGGACGGGCCGGGCGAGTACGTCTGCGAAGTCTGCGGGAAGTCCTTCGAGTCCGAGGCCGAACTGGAGCGGCACGTCCACGACGTCGGGCTCGTCGACTGAGCGGCGGGAGCGGGGTAACGCGGGCGTCAGTTCCGTTTTTGTGCCCTCGCGTCGACGGGACGCCGTGGGTCCGTCACCAGTCTTCGTCGCCGGTATCGCCGCGGTCGTTCTCGTCGCCGGGGCGGTCAACGGCCTCGCCGGCTTCGGTTTCGCGCTCGTGGGGACGATGGCGCTCGCCTCGGTCGTCGACCCGGCGACGGCGGTCGTGTTCATGATCCTCCCGGTGATGGCGGTCAACCTCTCGCTGGCCCGGGACCTCTCGGCCGACCAGCTCCGGACCTGCGGCCGGCGCTTCGGCCCGCTGGTCGCCGCCGCGCTGGTCGGGGCCGTCGCCGGGATGGCGGTCCTCCAGCGGCTCCCGCAGGCACCCCTGAAGCTCGGGCTGGGGCTGGTCACGCTCGCGTTCGTCGCCACCGCACAGCGGGCCGTCACGGTCCCGGGGCTGGCCGCCACGCGCGACCGGTGTTTCGTCGAGACCGGGCCGGCGATGACCGGCGTCGGCGCGGTCTCCGGGCTGCTCTTCGGCGGGACGAACGTCGGCGTCCAGGTCGTCGCCTACCTGCGGAGCTGTGACCTCTCCCACGGCCTGTTCGTCGGCGTCGTGGCGATGGTGTTTCTCGGGCTCAACGGCGTCCGGGTCGCCGCGGCCGGAGCCCTCGGGCTCTACCCCGGGCTCGACGTGGTGGCCGCCTCTGCTGTCGCCGCAGTCCCCGCCGTCGCCGGCGTGGCCGTCGGCAAGCGGCTCCGCTTTCGCGCGAGCGAGGCCCACCGGCGGGCGGTCGTGCTCGGCCTCCAGACGGTCATCGGCGTCCGGCTCCTGCTCGCCGGGGCCGGGGTTGCGTGACCCGGTCGCCGGAGCGGGCGGTAAACGGTCGGTAACCTCGCTGGGGGATTCATGTCCGTGGACAGCCAGGGGGTGCCATGGAGGAGTACGACTTCCTGGTCATCGGTTCGGGCTCCGGGCTGGACGTCGCCAACGCGGCGGTCAACCGCGGCGAGTCCGTCGCCATCGTCGAGAAGGGGCCGCTGGGAGGCACCTGTCTCAACCGCGGCTGCATCCCCTCGAAGATGCTGCTGTACCACGCCGACGTGCTGGAGACCGTCGAGCGCGCCGACCGGTTCAACATCGACGCCGAGGTGCGCGACGTCGACTTCGCCGACATCGTCCGCGAGGTCAACGAGGACGTCGGCGCGGACAGCGACTCGATCCGGCGCGGGCTGCGCTCCTCTCCGGAGCACGACCTCTACGAGGGGGAGGCCAGCTTCGTCGGCGAGCGGACCGTCGAGGTCTCCGGCGGCGCGGACGACGGCGCCCGCATCCGGGCCGACCGGGTGCTCGTCGCCGCGGGGACGCGCCCCTCCATCCCCGACATCGAAGGGATCGATACCGTCGACTACCTCACCAGTACCGACGCGCTCCAGCTGGAGGAACCGCCCGAACACCTCGTGGTCGTCGGCGGCGGGTACATCGCCGCCGAGCTGGGCCACTTCTTCGGCACCTTCGGCAGCGACGTGACCGTCGTCGGCCGCCGCCCGCACTTGCTGCCCGAGGCCGACCCCGAGGTCGGCCGCGCGTTCACCGAGCGCTACGCCGACCGCTTTACGGTCCACGCGGGCCACGAGGCCGTCGCCGTCTCCGAGTCCGGCGGCGAGGTGACGGTCGAGACCCGGCCGTACCCGCCGGCGTTCGACGGCGACCCCGATGAAGGGGGCGTGACGGTCACCGGCTCGGACCTGCTGGTGGCGGCCGGCCGGCGGCCCAACACGGACACGCTGCACGTCGAGACCGCCGGCATCGAGACCGACGAGGCGGGCTTCGTCGAGACCGACGAGTACCTCCGGACGACCGCCGAGGGCGTCTGGGCGCTGGGCGACATCGTCGGCGAGTACCTGCTGAAACACAACGCCAACCACGAGGCCCGCGCTGTCGTTCGAAATCTCTTCGGCGACCCCGAGCCCGTCGACTACACGGCGATGCCCTTCGCAGTCTTCGCCTCGCCGGAGGTCGCGGGCGTGGGTGCGACCGAAGACGAACTCGAGGGGGAGTACGCCACCAACACCTACCGCTACGAGGACACCGCCCGCGGTGACGCGATGAAGCGGGAGGGGATGGTCAAGGTTCTCATCGACCTGGAGGGGGAGATCCTGGGCTGTCACATCGTGGGGCCGGAGGCCTCGAACCTGATCCAGGAGGTGGTGGTGGCGATGACCGCGGGGTCGGGGACGGTCCGGGACATCCGCGACGCGGTCCACATCCACCCGGCGCTGTCCGAAGTGGTCCAGCGGGCCTTTTCCGGGCAGTTCACCCGCGGCGGGAGTGGCCACGGACACGACCACAGCCACGAACACTGACGCCCTCTGGCCGCCGGCACGGGCAGTTCCGGTCGGCTCACTTCACGGGCACGCGGCCTGGCGTGGCCCGCACCAGGCCGCGGCCGGTATATACTCCTCCCGCCGCTACCGGCAGTCGCAATGACAAAAGCAGCAGTCATCATCCTCGCAGGTACGGAGACACACCCCGACGTCGGCCGGCTCGTCAACGGTCTCGAGGCCGCAAAGGAGTTCGCCGAGGCCGAGGGCGACGAACTCGAACTGGTCTTCGACGGCGCGGGCACGCAGTGGGTCCCGAAGCTGGAAGACCCCGACAGCGACTACCACGACCTCTACCGGGCAGTACAGGACGACGCCGGCGTCTGTGACTTCTGTGCCGGCGCCTTCGGCGTCGACGACGCGGTGAACGACAGCGGCGCGGTCCGGCTGGACGACCACGACGGCCACCCCAGCGTCCGCTCGCTCGTCGAGGACGGCTACGAGGTCATCACGTTCTGAGCGGCAGCAGGGACGCCACCCCGGACCCGGTCACCGCTCTGCGACCAGGAACTCCTGGCCCTGCTCCATCCGGAGTGTCATCTCCGGGGAGACGGGCGGCTCGCCGTCGGCGTCGTTCTCGCCGAGCCAGTAGAGGTCGAACTCCCGGCCGATGGTCGCAAGCGCCAGCTTCGCCTCCAGCAGCGCGAACTCCCGGCCGATGCAGATGCGCGGGCCGCCGCCGAAGGGGGCGTAGGCGAAGTTGTGTAGCTCGGAGCGGAGGTCGCCGTCCCACCGCGAGGGCCGGAACTCGTCTGGGTCCTGGAAAAAGCGCTCGTCGCGCTGGATCTGCCGGAAGGGAAGGATGACGCGCTCGCCCTCGGGGATCCGGTAGCCGTCCATCGCGACCTCCTCGGCGGTCAGCCGCGGCAGAGCGTACACCGGCGGGTACATACGCAGGGTCTCGGTCACGACCCGGTCGGTGACCTCGAGGTCCGCGACGTCGTCGGCGGTCGGCGGCCCGTCGAGTTCGTCGACCTCGGCCTGGAACCGCGCCTTTACATCGGGGTTGTTCGCCAGCGCCCAGCAGGCGAAGGTCAGCGACGTCGTCGTCGTGTCGTGACCGGCGAAGATGATCGTCACCATCTGGTCGCGCAGCCGCTCGTCGTCGAGCATGGCGGCGTCCATCCCTGCCTCCCGCAGACCGACGAGCAGCGAGAGCAGGTCGTCGGCCTCGGTGGGGTCGGCGGGCGCGTCGCCGGCCCGCTCGGCCAGCAGCCGGTCGGCCTCCTCACGGATGGTTGCCTTCCCCTCCCGGAAGCGCCGGCGGGCCGGCGTCGGCACCCACGGCGGCAGCAGGTACGAAGTCGGAACGAACCACTCGTGGAGGTCCTCGGCGGCCTCCCGGAGCCGGCGGTCACCGTCCAGGTCGAGTTCCCGGCCCAGGATCGTCGCGAAGAGGACGTCCAGCGTCATGTCGGTGAACTCCGACTGCAGGTCCAGCCGGTCGCCGTCTTCCCACCGGTCGGTCCGCCGCTGCATCTGCTCGACCATCCCGTCGGCGTAGGTCATCACCCGGTCCCGCGTAAAGAGGGGCTGGAGCGCGTCGCGTTGCTGTTGCCACTCCTCGCCCTCGACGGTCAGCAGCCCCTCGCCGAAGGCAGTCCCGAAATC
Organism: Salinirussus salinus; assembly: GCF_009831455.1. Classification (NCBI taxonomy): domain Archaea; kingdom Methanobacteriati; phylum Methanobacteriota; class Halobacteria; order Halobacteriales; family Haloarculaceae; genus Salinirussus; species Salinirussus salinus. The sequence goes on from NZ_WOWO01000003.1 coordinate 495,469, forward strand.
GCCGGACTTCCGGAACTTCTCGCGCTCGGTCAGCAGCACGCGCTTGACACACTCGGGGTGGCCGAGGTGGAAGATGTCGCCCTGGCCCAGCAGCCGCGTCCGGACCACGTCCTCGAACCGGTGGGCCCGCTCGCCAAACGTTAGCGTGTCCCGCATCTGCCGGAACATGTGCAGGGCGGGGTGTCCCAGGTTCGGCGGATACGGCGGCAGCGGCCGCTCGCTCGCTACGGATGCCCTCTCCCCCTCGCTCGCGTCGTCGCTCTCCGAGGTGCCCGCCTCGTCCTGTCGCTGTGTCGCCATGCCCGCACCCACGGTTTCGACGGCCTAAGCTGTGTGGTAACACCCGGCACGTTTACGACCGTTGGTGGACCGGGCAAACAACCCCGGAAACGTTTATGCCGATGGGTGCTGAGGTGCGTATCATGCCATACGGTGACATCTACGAGGCGGTGTACGACCTCTACGACTCCGAGGAGGGGTGGGAAGAGATGGTCAGCGCCGGCGACCGCGACGGCATCAACATCGGCGAGGAGGCGCTCGGCCGACACGGCGACAGCGAGGAGACGGCGCTGCGGATCCGCGACTTCGGGACCGGCGACCTCGAAACGTACTCCTTCGCGGAGCTGAACGCCGCCGCCAACCGCGTGGCGAACTACCTGGTCGAGCACACCGAGCGAGGTGCCCGCGTCGTGGCGATGCTGCCGACCCGGCTGGAGCTGTACGCCGTCGTCTTTGGGACGCTGAAGGCCGGCCGCGTCTACGTCCCGATGGCGCCCGTCTTCGGCCCCGACGCGGCGGGCTACCGGCTGGACGACGCCGGCGCCGCCGTCTTCGTCACGACCACCGACCACTACGGCCGCGTCGGCGACGCCATCCCCGAGGTCGTCAACCGCGTCGTCACCGTCGGCGGCGAGGTCGACGGCGACCGGACGGAGGGGTACCGCGCCGTCGAGGACCACGGCAGCGACTTCGAGGCGGTCGACACCCACCCCGGCGACCCGTTCGCGCTCAGCTACACCTCGGGGACCACCGGCCAGCCCAAGGGCGTCCCGATGACCCACGGCGACGTTCCCGACCTGCACGCCTACGTCGAGTTCGTCGTCGACCTCCGGCCCGACGACACCTACTTCGTGGCGGCCTCGCCGGCGTGGTCCTACGGGCTGGTGATGGGGTCGCTGATGCCCGGGATCCGCGGGACCGCGATCGGCTGTTACCGCGGGGAGTTCGACGGGGGCATGCTGATGGACACGCTGGCCCGGCTGGACGTCGACAACGCGATGGTCCCGCCGACCGCGCTCCGGCAGCTCGCCCAGGCCGGCGTCGACGCCGAGGGGATCGACCTCCGGGTGCTGCTGGCGGCCGGGGAGTCGCTGGACGAGGACAGCGTCGGCTGGTGTCGGGACGTGCTCGGCACCGAGCCACAGGATTCCTACGGCCTGACCGAGGCCGGGATGTCGGTCTGTAACTACGCCTTCGAGGACTGGGAAGTCAAGCCCGGCAGCATGGGCCGGCCGCTCCCGGGCAAGGAAGTGGAGCTGCTCGACGACGACGAGGAACCCGTCGAGCAGGGCGAGACCGGCGAGATCTGCATCCGCCGGGAGGGCGACGACCGCGGCAGTTACTGGGGCCGGCCGGAGGCGACGACGGAGATGTTCACCGGCCGGTGGCTCCACACCGACGACCTCGCCCGCGAGGACGAGGACGGTTACTTCTGGTACGTCGGCCGGAAGGACTCGGTGATCGTGAGTGCGGGCTACCGGATCGGCCCCGACGAGGTCGAGGAGACGCTGCTGAAACACGACGCCGTCGCCGAGGTCGCGGTCGTGGGCGTCCCCGACGAGACCCGCGGCGAGGTCGTCAAGGCTCACATCACGCCGACCCGGGAGCCCGACGAGGGGCTGGCCGAGGAGATCCAGGAGTTCGCCCGCGAAACCCTCTCGAAACACGAGTACCCCCGCGAGGTCGAGTTCCACGACGAACTCCCCAAGACTGCCACCGGGAAGATCGCCCGCAGCGACCTCGAAGAGGACTGAGGCCGGATCTCCCGTCGTTTTGCGGTCTAGAGCAGGAACTCCCCACGAACAGCAGGAAAGCCCCGGGACCACACGCCTCCCCAGCCGACTGCGGTGTCTGCTCACGGGCGCGCAGCGCCCGTTCCCACGGGCCGAGGCGGCTCCGCCGCCTCGCGGCTCGCTCACTGCGTTCGCTGCGCTCCTCATCCACCGGAAGGCTCGCCTGGCTCGCCTTCCGAGCCTTCTCTCGCTGCGCTCGGGAAGACCTCGCACGGCGGCTGTCGCAGCAGGGCCGCCGCGACAGCGTGCGCCCGACTCGACTTCCGGGCTGGGCGGGACCGAAAGGGGCTGACCGCTCCGGGAAGCACGCTGACGCAAGCACGCGAGCGCAGCGAGCGCGCACAGCGAAGCGCGCGACCGGAGCGGTCAGGGGCTTTCTGGCTGTTCGCGTCGTCGAGTCCGACAGTCCTCGCTCGACTACCCACATCCTTACAGTCAGTAGCGTTAACCCGCATGCGGGAGAGACGACCGTATGACACGCCGCGCAGCCGAACTCGACGAGGAGCTCCAGGAGATCGAGGCCATCCGCGAGGCCCGAAGGACTCCCGAGTCCCACGCCGTCACCCCCGAGACCGCCCGCGAGCAACTGGAGCGCAACACCGAGGGGATGAGCGACCGGATCGACACCCCCGGCGTCGACGAGGTCAACGACTTCGAGATCGAGGGCCCCGAAGGAGCGCTTCCGGTCCGCTCCTATCACCCCGATGCCGAAGCCCCCCACCCCGTCACCGTCTTCTTCCACGGCGGCGGCTTCGTTTACGGCAGCCCCGACACCCACGACAACGTCTGTCGCTACCTGACCGACGCCGCCGACACGCTCGTGCTCTCGGTCGACTACCGGAAGGCTCCCGAACACTCCTTCCCGGCGGCGGTGGAGGACGCCTACGCGGCCGTCGAGTGGGCCGACCGCTTCGCCGGCGACCTCCACGGTGACCCCGACCGGCTGGCCGTTGCCGGCGACAGCGCCGGCGGGAACCTCGCTGCGGCCGTCTCGCTGCTGGCCCGCGACCGACGGGAGGGCGGCGGCCGCCTGGCCGCCGAGACCCCCGACATCGACCGGCAGGTCCTCATTTACCCGTGGCTCGACCCCGCCGGGCGCTTCGCGTTCGACAGCTACGCGGAGAACCGCGAGGAGGACACGTCGCCCGAGTGGCTCTACGGGAAGTACGCCCGCAGCGACGTCGACGCGGGCAACAGGTACTTCGCGCCGCTGCTCGCGGAGGACTGCTCGGGGCTGCCCCCCGCGACCGTCGTCACCGCGGGCTTTGACGCGCTCCGCGACGAGGGCTTTGCCTACGCCGACCGCCTGCAGGACGCCGGCGTCGAGGTGACGATGGCGAACTACGAGGCGATGAACCACGGCTTCGTCAACCTCCTGGGGCTCGTGAGCCGGGCTCACGACGCCGCCGACCTGCTGGCCGAGGACCTCCGGGCGACCTTCGGGGAGTAGCCACTGACACGCCGTTGCTGGCCCGCTGGCGCCGCTCAGAACCCCTCGAAGTAGTGTTCGTAGTGGGCGGCACACCCTGGATTGAACGCTACCCCACAGGCCGGGCAGGCGTGGTCGGCGTCGAGGTAGGCCCGCGCGGAGAGCGCGGCCCCGCAGACGCCACAGAGCACCGCCGGCTCGTCGAACCGGTCGCGGGGCCAGGGCCGGTGGTCGTGGTCGGCGACGGCGTCGTGACAGGACAGACACGGGTAAAAGCGCCCACAGCAGCCAAACCGCAGGGCGATGACGTCCCGGTCCGTGTCGTAGTGGGCACACCGCGTCTCCGGGCCGACGTCCACGCCGTGGACCGCCCAGTCGCCGACGGACCGGTGCATACCCGGGCCGGGGGCGGAGCGGTACTTCAGTCCGCCGGGACGGGCCCGAACGGGGCTGCGCGGTGTGTGGGTTCGTGGCAAGATTCAAATACGCCGGCTCGGTGGGTTGGACGGATGGCCGTCTTCGGACTCGAGCCGTGGATGCTCGCGCTGCTGGCAGCCGGCGGGTTCGCCTGCTACACCGTCACCGTCGAGTACGGGATGGCCTGGACCGAGGGGGAGGCGTCGCCGGTGCTGGGCGCGGTCTTCGTCAGCACGGTGGTCGTCACCGTCGCCTTCTGGGCCTTCGCGGCCGCCCGCGGGCTCCCCGACGCGCTGACCGACCCCGCGCGGGTCTGGCCCTTCGTCGTCGCCGGCGTGGCCTACCCCGCGGTCTTCCGGTTTCTCTACTACGAGGGGATCGACCGGGTGGGCTCCAGCGTCACCGCCGCCGTACTCGGTGCCTATCCCGCGGTGTCGGTCCTGCTGGCCGTTGCCCTCCTGGACGAGGTACTCGGGCTGTTTGCCGCCGCCGGGGTCGCGCTCATCGTCGGCGGGGTGGTTCTCCTGCAGGTTACCCAGGAGAGCGCCGACTCGACGGACGTCGAGGACGTCGTCACCGGGAAGCTGGCCGCAGCGGACACCCGCGACCTGCTGTACCCCGCCGCCGCGACGCTGCTGACTGGCGGTGCCTTCGTCCTCATCGACTTCGGGCTGTCGGGCTTTCCGGACCCCGTCGCCGCCACTGCGGTCACCCAGACGCCCGCGCTCGTGCTCTTCACCGGGTGGGCGCTGATTGCCGGTATCGGGAGCGGCCGCCTTCGCCTTCGCCGGTCCGTACTCGGTGCGTTCGCGCTCGCGGGCGCGTTCAACTTCGTCGGCTGGCTCACCAACTTCTTCGCGCTCCAGTCCGGGAGCGTGGTCACCGTCGTCCCGCTGCTCAACACGACGCCGCTTCTGGTGATGGTCATCACCTACAGCGCCGAGCGGGAGGTCCCCCGGTCGACGCGGCTGGTCGGGGCCGTCGCCGCCATCGTCGTCGGCGTCACGCTGGTGCAGGTCGGGACCTGAGACGCGCGCCCGCCAGCAGTGTGGCAGGGTCCCATATTGCGTACATCAGCAGTGTTAAGGCCGCCGGGGGTCCGGTAGAAACCGATGAGTAGCGAGTGCGCGAGCGGCACTGAGGTGACTCCGTCGCTCGACTCCGTCTTCCGCATCGAGTTCGAGGTCGACTGGCCGCCCGGCCACGCCGTCGCGTGGCTGGTCGACGGGCCCGAGCCGATCCTCGTCGACGCCGGGTCGCCCGGCGAGGCCGCCGAGGAGACGCTGGCCGACGAGCTCGGGGCCCACGGGTACGACATCGAGGACGTCGACCACGTCGTCGTCACCCACCCCCACAGCGACCACGTCGGGCAGGTCCCGACGCTACTCGAGGCCGGCGCGCGCCTGTACGCCCCCGGCCCCGCCCTCGAACAGCTCCGCCGGGACCCCGACGACCTGGAGGCGGCCGTCCGGCGGACCGCCCGGGAGGCGGGCCTGGACGGCGACCGGGCCGACCGCGCCGTCGAGCAGGCCGTCGACTCCCTGGAGCGGGACTGGCGGCTGCTCCCGCCCGACGAGGTCGACGTCTCCTTCGACTTCGGCGAGCCCTTCGACATCGGCGGTCACACCTTCACGCCGCTGTACACCCCGGGCCACCAGAAGACCCACGCCTCCTTCCTCGCGGACCTGGGCGAGACGGCTCTGTTCTCGGGTGACGCCCTGATCGAGCCGTTCCGCGCGGCGGCCATCCACGCGGGCATCGACCGCGGCGCCTACGAGGCCATCGACGCCTTCTACGGCGCGATGGACAGCTTCGAAGCCCTCGAGGCCGACCGCGCCTTCCCCGGTCACGGCCCAGCCTTCGACGACGTCCAGGGAGCGGTCGACTCGACGCGGGAGAGCCTCGACGACCTCGTCGAGGACACCGCCGACGCGTTGCAGGCCGTCGAGCCAGCGAGCCCGGTCGAGGTGAGCTACGAGCGGGCCGGGCCGGCCGAACACCCCGCCACGCTGCTGGATACGCTGGGCTCGCTCGGCTATCTGGAGGACGCCGGTCGCGCGGAGTACCAGCTGGTCGACGGCGTCCGCCAGTACGAGTCGACAGAATAGCGCCCGTTCTCTTCGTCTCCGCTGGCGAGTCGGGGGCGAGGCTCGCTAGCTCTCGTCCTCGTCGCGGAGCTGGTACTTCTTGATCTTGCCGCTGGCAGTCCGGGGGAGTTCCTCGACGAACTCCACCTCGCGGGGGTGTTTGTACTCCGCGATCTCGTCGAGGACGAACTGCTTGATCTCCTCCGTGGTGACGTCCTCGCCGACCTCGACGCCGCGGGCGGGGACGACGAAGGCCTTGGGCACCTCGTTGCGGCGCTCGTCGGGGATGCCGACGACCGCGGCCTCGGCGACGGCCTCGTGTTCGGCGATCAGCGCCTCGACCTCGCTGGGGTAGATGTTGTACCCCGCCGAGACGATGACGTGTTTCTTCCGGTCGACGATCTCGTAGTAGTTGTCCTCGTCCCGGCGGGCGATATCGCCCGTCCGGAAGAAGCCGTCCTCGGTGAACGCCTGCTCGGTCTTCTCGGGCATGTTGTGATAGCCCTTCATGACCTGTGGGCCACGCACGAGCAGTTCGCCCTCCTCGCCGGCCGGGACCTCCTCGCCCTCCGTGTCGACGATCCGGCAGTCGGTGTGTCGCAGCGGCTGGCCGATGGTGCCGTGGCGCAGCCCGTAGGTCGAGCCGGTCTGGGCGTGTGTCGCGCCGTTGGTCTCGGTCAGCCCGTACCCCTCGCTGATGTCGACGCCGGTCTCCTCCTCGAAGGCCTGCTGGACGGCGACGGACATCTTCGCGCCGCCCTCGCCGGCGCTGACCAGACTCGTGAGGTCGTAGTCGCCGAAGGTCTCGCTTTCGACCATGTCGACGTACATCGCGGTGACGCCGACGTAGTGGGTGATCTCTTCCTCCTCGATCAGCGACATGGCGGCGTCGGCGTCCCAGTTCGTGGGGTTGCGCAGGAACACCGCACCGCCGGCGATCAGCGGCTGGAAGGCCGTGTGGGTGAAGCCGGTGATGTGATACAGCGGGAGCCAGACGAGGCTGCGGACCTCCTCGGCGTCGAGGTCGTTGGTGCTCGAGGCCATCGTCGAGCACATCTGCGCCCGGAAGTTCCGGTGGGTGAGCTGGACGCCTTTGGGCTGACCGGTCGTCCCCGACGTGTAGGGGAGGATCGCCACGTCGTCGTCGTCGGCGTCGACCATCGTCGGCTCGCCACCGACGTCCCCGAAGGCGGTGTCACCCTCGGGCACCTCGTCGCCGACCGTGACGACCGCCACGTCCCGTTCTGTCTCGGCGAGTACGTCGTCCAGTCGCCCGCGGATGGCCTCGTGGGTGAGCACCGCGTCCGCGCCCGAGTCGTTCAGCTGGTAGGTCAGCTCCCGGCCCTTGTACTGGGGGTTGACCGGCGAGATGGGGACGCCGGCCTTGAACGCCCCGAGCGAGGCGATGATGTACTGCGGGCAGTTGGGCAGGTAGACCAGCATCGCGTCCCCCTCCTCGATGCCCAGCTCGCTCAGCCCGCCGGCGAAGCGGTCCGAGGCCGCCTTCAGTTCGGCGTGGGTCAGCTCCGCCCCGTGGCTCTCGATGGCCAGCGCGTCGCCGTGGTGTTCCGCGGTCGCGTCGTGGAGCTTCGCCACGTTCCCGGTGAAATGCTCCTCCCGGAGGTCGTCGATGTCCATACGGTACCAACAGACAACACCCGAATAAACTTTGCTCTCGGGACTCAGTTCACGCCGCCCTCGGGCGGCTGTCACTCCCGGTAGCCGCTTCTCCTCCGCCCGCTCAGGCCACCAGTTCGCGGACGGCGTCGACCAGCTGCGTGACGCGGGCGTGGTGCTCGAAGGCCCCGTCGCGGATCCCGTTGGTGACGTAGGCGAATGCGACCTCCTCCTGGGGGTCGCCCCAGGCGAAGCTGCTGCCCAGGCCGCCGTGGCCGAACTGGCGCTCGTGGCTCACAGTTCCAAAGCGGTCGGTCGGGAGCCCGCCCTTCGCGAAGCCCAGCGCGTACCGGCTCGGCCGTTCGAGGGTGCCGTCGACCTCCGCCTCGGCGTGTGTGCGGGTGGCCTCCGCGACGGTCTCCTCGGCCAGGATGCGGGTCCCGTCGAGCTCGCCGCCGTTGGCGATGCAGGCATAAAACCGGGCCATGTCCCGCGCCGTCCCGATCCCGTTGGCCGCGGGGATGATTGCCCGCTGGATCGCCTCGCTGTTGAAGAGCGCGGCGGAGTCGGCCGGTTCGGCCTCCAGCCCGTCGGCGGGCTCGCGACACCGGTCGGGGATCGCGAAACCGGAAAGCGTCGCCACGTCGGGGCCCTCCTCGGGTGCGAGGCCGATGCCGGTGTCGTCCATCCCCAGCGGCTCGAAGACGTGCTCGGCGCAGTACTCCCGGATGGACTGGCCGGTCACCCGCCGGACGAGTTCGCCCACCAGCCAGCCGTAGTTCATCGCGTGGTAGGCGGGCTGCGTTCCGGGTTCGAAGACCGGCTCGATGTCCTCCATCGCCGCCACGGCCGCCTCCCAGTCGGCCCAGTCGCCCACCTGCTCGTCGAACTCGCCGAAGGGGATACCCGACTGGTGGCTGAGCACCTGCCGGACCGTGATCTCGGCTTTCGTCGAGCCTTCGTCGGCGAACTCCGGCCAGTACTCGACGAGGCGGTCGTCGTAGTCCAGTTCGCCCTGCTCGGCCAGCCGGTGGACCGCGGCGCCGGCGTAGGGTTTGGTACAGGAAAAGAGGACGTGGCGCTGGCCGCTGGTCTCCTCGCCGCCCTCGGGGTGGGGCTGGCCGCCCGCGAAGTCGACGACGAGGTCGCCCTCGTGGTAGACCGCAAGCTGTGCGCCGTGGTGGAGGCCGACCTCGAGCTGTCTGTCGAAGAGTGCGCGCAGGTGCGCCCGGTCCGCGTCGGTGAGTGGCATGGCTCCGGACTCTCCCTTCGGGCACTTAGTGGTACGTGTCCCGGGGCGGTCGTGTCCAGTTCTGACGGGACCCTCGCTATCCCAGTCCCCCTGCGAGTAACTCCGCTTCGGGACGGCGACGCAGCGCGAGCATCGCGACCGTGCCGACCAGGGGACCGACTGCGAGCGGGGCGAACGCCCACTGCCAGCCGACCCAGTCCGCAACGACGGGCGTCAGCTGTATCGACCCGAGCGTCAGGAGGAATCCGACCGCAGTCTGGAAGGTCAGCGCGCTCCCGACGTAGGAGTCGTCTGCGAGCTCCGAAACGGCCGCCGAGAACTGTGCGGAGTCCGCGACGACGGCAAAGCCCCACACGAGCACGAACGGAACGACCACGACCGGCGGGGCGCCGAAGACGAACCCCGCACCCAGGCACGCGCCGCCGCTTATCACCATGCTGGCGCTGGTGACGGTCGTCCGGCCCAGCCGGTCAGCGCTGAGGCCGGCGACGACGGCACCGGCCCCGCCGACGGCGATGGTCCCGAACGTCACGAGCGCGGCGAAGGCGTCACTCTCGCCGCCGCTTGCGGTGAAACTCAGCGAGAGGTACACGGGGATCCAGGCCCAGACCGCGTACAGCTCCCACATGTGACCGAAGTAGCCGAGGTTGGCGAGAGTCGTCGCCCGGTCCCCGGCGATCCGGCGGAGTGCACCCGGGTCGAACGGGGCGGCCGGCGCCTGGTGCGGGCCGGGCTCCACGAACAGGACCAGCACGGCACCGACCGCTGCGAGGCCCGCGGCGCCGAGCAACACCGGCGTGGGTCGCCCGACGCCACCGACGCCGCGCAGGAGGTGTGGCATCGCGGACCCGACGGTCAGCGCGCCGACCAGCACGCCGATCGCGAACCCTCTCCCGGCCCGGAACCAGCCCGCCATGACCTTCATTCCGGGGGGGTACACTCCCGCGAGAGCCACCCCGGTCAGGAATCGAAGGACGACCGCTGGCAGAAACGAACTGACGCTCGTCGCGATGACGACCGTCGCGGCCGCTCCCACGGCCGCCGAGGCCGAGAACAGGTACCGCGGCTTGACCACGTCGGAGACGGTAAACAGCGCCGAGAACAGTGCGCCGACGACGAACCCGAGCTGTACCGCGTTGGTGAGCCACGCGGTTTCGGCATCGGAGAGCCCCCAGGCAGTCGCCAGCTCCGGGCCGACTGCCGAGACGCTGAACCAGAGCGTCATCGCCAGTAGTTCCGCTGTCGCGAGCAGTGCGAGGATCCGGTATTTCCGGGAGCCCGCGCCGTGTTCGTCAGCCATCGTCCCACCCTGTGGGTGTGCCGTCCCAGCCGTGCCAGTAGCTCGAGACGTCTCCGACGGTCCGAGTAACGTCGTGGATTACGCGCTGGTTCATCGGACGTGCTCTGAATAGTACGACCCTCCCTTTCCGGTATAAAAACCGAGTAACGCCCACGTATGTGCATACCGTCGACCCGAAAACAGCCGGTCTCGTCGCAGTCCACGGGACTCGTCCGGACGGGGCCGTTCGGAACGACCGGGTTGGGGCTTTCGACCGTCGGGTGCCAGCCGCTCAGAACGGGTTCGGCGCGAGCAGCTGGCCGCCGTCGACGGTGAAGTAGCCGCCGGTGACGTAGCCCGCGGCGGGGCTCGCGAGAAAGAGGGTGATCGGCACGCAGTCGGCGGCGTCACCCAGCCGGCCCGCGGGAAGGTCAGAGACCACCCGCTCGCGGTGGTCGTCGGTGAGGATCTCCCGGATCGCGTCGGTCTCGATCACGCCCGGGGCGACGGTGTTGGCGCGGATGCCGGCGTCGGCCCACTCGCTGGCGACGGTTTGCATGAGGTTGTGGACGCCGGCCTTTCCGGCCCCGGAGTGGGCGTGATACGGCGCCCCCCAGACGCTGTTGGTCGCGCCCATCGCGATGACCGAGCCGCCGCCGTGCTCGCGCATGTGCTCGCCGGCCGCGAAGGTGCAGTAGGCGGTGCCGTCGAGGATGGTGCCGACGACCGACCGCCAGCCGTTCGGCGAGAGGTCCTCGGTTGGGGTGACGAAGTTCGCGCCGGCGTTGTTCACGAGCACGTCGATCCCGCCGAGTTCGTCGACGACGGTCTCGACCATCGCCTCGACCTGCTCGTACTCCCGGACGTCGACCGTCGTCGCACAGGCCTGGACGCCCCGCTCCTCGACGGCCTCGGCGACGGGTTCGAGGTGGTCCATGTTCCGGGAGGCGACCGCCACGTCCGCGCCGTGGTCGGCGAACGCCAGCGCGAGTTCCTCGCCGATGCCCGTTCCGCCGCCGGTGATGAGAACGCGCTCGCCCTCGAACAGGTCGTCGGCGAAGACGTCCGTCGAGGGTGGCGTCCCGCTGAGGCCGACGCTCGTGCCGGCGCCATCGCTACCGCCCTCTTCGCTCATTCGGGCACCTCCATGATCTCGCGGGCCTCGTCGGGGGTGGCGGGCTCGCGGCCGACGTCCCGGGCCATCCGCGCGGCCCGCGCGACCAGGTCGGCGTTGCTCTCGGCCATCTCCCCCTCCGGGAGGTAGAAGTTGTCCTCGAGGCCGACGCGGACGTTCCCGCCCATCGACAGCGCCGCGCCCACCAGCGGCCACTGGTCGCGGCTGATCCCGATCACCTGCCAGGTCGCGTCGTCGGGGAGCTGGCGGACCTGGTGGGCCAGGTTCTCGACCGTCGCCGGGATCCCGCCGAGCACGCCCATGATGAGGCTGAACTGGATGGGATGGGTAAGTTTCCCCTGCTTGACCAGCGGGCGGATGTTGCCGATGTGGCCGGTGTCGAAACACTCCAGTTCCGGCTTGACGCCGGCGTCGTTCATCGCCGAGAGGAAGGCCTGGATCTCCGAGAACGAGTTGTCGAAGACCTGGTCGAAGACGAAGTCCTCGCGGCGGTCGGAGTACTTCGCGTAGTTCATCGAGCCCATGTTCAGGGCGGCGACGTCCGGCGAGACCTCGCGGATGTAGTCGGTGCGGGTCTCGACGGGTTCGTCGACGGCGCCCGTCGAGAAGTTGATGATGATGTCCGTCCGGTCCCGGACCTCCTCGTAGATCTCGCGGTAGGTCTCCGTCGAGAAGGTGGGGTCGCCCTCGTCGGTGCGGGCGTGGATGTGCGCGACGGCCGCGCCGGCCTCGCGGGCGGCGGCGGCCTCCTCGGCGATCTCCGCGGGGGTGTAGGGGATCGCCTCGCACTGGTCGCGCGTGGTCAGCGCGCCCGTCAGCGCCGCCGAGATGACCACCCGCCCCGGGTCGTTGCCCTTGACTGAATCCTGTGTGTCGAAGCTCATGTATGTGTCACTCTTGTCATGTGTATTATCGCTGTTTCCACTCCGGTTCCCGGTCGTTCAGGTACGCGTCGATGCCCTCCTCGGTGGCCTCGCTCATCGCGATGATCGTGATGACCTCGCTGAGATAGTCCAGCGCCGACTCGAAACCCAGGTCGCGCTGGGTGTAGTAGGCCTCCTTGCCGATCTCGATGAGGACGGGGCTGTTGTCGGCGAGTTCGTCGACCAGTGCTGACAGCGTCTCTTCGAACTCCCCCTCGGGAGCGACGTCGGTCACCAGTCCCATCGACTCGGCCTCGGCGGCGTCGATGAACTCCCCCGTGAAGAGCAGCCGCAGGCCGGCCTTCTCGTCGGCCGCGCGCATGATCGGGGCCATCGCCTGCGCGGGGAAGAGACCGACGTCGACCTCGGGAGTCCCGAAGACGGCCTCGGCGTCGGCGACGACGAACTCGCAGGCGGTCGCGAGCCCGAGGCCGCCGGCCAGGCAGTACCCCTCGACGGCCGCCACCGTCAGCACGGCCGCGTCGACCATCGACTCGACGAGGTCTGCGAGTCCGGAGAAGTTCTCGCGGTAGGCCTCCGAGCCCGCGCCGAAGGTCTCGCTCATCGAGGACAGGTCGCCGCCCGAGCAGAACGTCCCCTCCGCGCCCCGGATGACGAACACCCGGGTCTCGCCCTCGTCGGCGTAGGAAAGGGCCTCCTGGAGCCCGCCGATGATGTCCGGACTGAGCGCGTTGCGCTCCTCGGGGCGGTCGAGGGTGGCCCACAGCACCAGCCCGTCCTCGCTTTCGGCGACGTCGAGGTCCGGGTTCGAGAGGTCCTCGTGGCGGTCCATCAGTACGAGCGGGGCAGGCCGAGTGCGTGCTCGGCGATGTGGTTGCGCATCATCTCCGAGGAGCCCGGCGCGACCCGGCCCAGCCGGCTCCCCTTCCACATCTCGACGACGTGATAATCGCGGCTGAAGCCGTTGCCGCCGTGGGTCTGCAGGGCGACGTCGGTGGCCTCGTGGCCGGCCTCGGTCGCCCGCAGTTTGGCCATGTTCGAGAGCTCGGCCACGCGGGCGGGGTCGTCGCCGTGGTCCATCATCCAGGCTGCCTTCTGGACCAGCAGCTTCGCGGCCTCCAGCTGGGAGTGTGACTCCGCGATGGGGTGCTGGATGGCCTGGTGGCCGCCGATGGGCTGGCCGAACACCTCCCGTTCCTTGGCGTAGTCGACCGCGCGCTGGATGGCGTTGCGCCCGGTCCCGATCGCGCCCGCGGCGCCGACCAGCCGCTCGGGGTTGACCGTGTCGAACAGCTGGTACAGCCCCTGGTCCCGCGTCCCGATGATGTCGTCCTCGGTGGCGACGTAGTCGTCGAAGCTGAGCTCGAACTGGTTTTCGGGGGTGGGGATGCCGACGTCGAGCTCGCGGAGTTCGATGTTGGGGTCGGAGGGGTCAGCCAGGAAGAGGGTGATCCCCTCGGTGCGCCGCTCGACCTGGTCTTTGGGGGTGGTGCGGGCGACCAGCAGCATCCGGTCGGCGTGGTCGACGCCGCTGATCCACTGCTTGCTGCCGTTGACGCGGAAGGTGCCGTCGCCCTGGTCCTCGGCGAAGGTGTCGAGGTTGGGGGCGTTGTGGCCGGCGTTTGGCTCGGTCAGCGCCATACAGAAGCGCAGGTCGCCGTCCATCAGCGGACCCAGCAGCTCGTCGCGTTGCTCTTCGGTGCCGTGCTCGACCAGCGTCACCGCGCCGAAGACGACGTTGACGACGAAGAGCATGTTCGCGCTCGTGCAGCCGTGGGCGCCCAGCTCCTCGACGATGGTGGTCAGTTCGACGACGCCCATCCCCTCGCCGCCGTATTTCTCGGGGACGGTCACGCCGAGAAAGCCGGCGTCGGCACAGTCCTGCCAGAACTCGGTCGGCCGGCGTTCGCCGTCGGTCACCTCCCGCCAGTACTCGTCGTCGTACCCCTCCGCGACCTCCCGGGCGGTCTGTTTGATGAGGCTCAGCTCCTCCGTTTCAACGAATCCAGGGTTGTTGGTTTCCGCTTTCGCCATGCGTGCTAACACGCATCAGGTCGTGATAAATGTGCGTCCCTCGGGGGGAGCGGACTGGCCCGACCCGGACCGGGCCGCCCCCGGGACCGACGCCGGCCGGGACGACCGAACGGCTTACCACCGCCGGTCGTCTACGTCGTGATGGCAGAGGGAGCCCGGCCCCCGTGTCCCAGCACGCCGACTGGCGCAAGGGACATGAGGAAAGTCCCCCCACCGTCCGGGCGGGTGACCGGGCGCAAGCCCGGGGCGGGAGACCGCCGGCTCTGGAACAGAAACGGGACCCCTCGTCCCGACCGATGAGGCGCGCGAACCCCGAGCGCAAGCGAGGGGGAGTTGACCCGCCGAGGGCGCGTTCCGCCACCCGGCGTGAACGAACTGGGCGCGCGGGCTCCGCCCGCGCGTCGACGGACGAGAACGGATGGAACGGCGAACCCTCACCGGTGCAAGTCCGGACCCACAGGTAGCCCGGACGCGGGTTCGGACGCTCAGCCGAATGCCGGCAGAACAGAAGGGGGCTTACTCCCCTCAGCCACATCCTACCGCCAGCGCTGCAGCCGTGTTCACCACCACATACCTTTCCCCCCACCGCCACGTAGCCAGGCGCATGGACCGCGAGGAACTCGAAGCGCGGCTGGCCGCGGAGTTCGGCGAGGTCGGCCTGCGCACGGTCTCCCGCCAGGCCCGCGACCTCGCGGAGTCGGGCCGGGTCGCCGAGGACCTGGGCTTCGAGGTGACCGTCGAGACCGTCGTCTCGAACCTGCAGGACGCCCCCGACGGTCACACCCTGGCCGAGCGCTGGAACTGGTGGGTCGGGGCGCTGGACCTCTCCCACGGCGGCTACCTCCGCTTTCGCGTGCGCGAGGACGTCGTCGAATAGCTGGCGGCCGGCAGCGATGGCGGCGAAACGGTTAGGTGCCCGAGCTCGCCAGGAGGGCCATGGGCGAGTTCGCGGCGACGGTCCAGGCGCGCATCCGCGACGGCCTCGCGGACCGACACCCACACTTCGCCTGGGAGACGGAGCTTGACGTCGGCGGGACGCCGGTCGACGTGGCGGGCCAGTCCGAGGAGCGTCTAGTCGCCGTCGAACTGGAGTGGCGCCGTGCCGACCCCGTCGCCAACACCGCGAAGCTCTTCCGGCACCTCGAGTCGGGCGCGGTCGGCGCGAGCCGGGTCGCAGTCGTTCAGGTCTTCTCGGGGTACTACGACCTCGCCGGCGGCGGCGTCTCCTCGAAACGCCTGGATGCGGAGTTCGTCGGCCGGGTCGCCGCCGACGCCCTCGAAGCCTTCTCCTACTGCCCGCTGGACCTTCACGTCGACCCGCCGAAACGCGGCGGCGACCGGCCGCCGGACTGGGAACGCGCCGTCGACGACGCCGTCGCTGCCATCTCCGACCGGGTCGGAACGTGAATCCCGTTCAGACCGACACCGTCTCGCCGAGTTCGGGCGCGCTCGCGTCGTAGCCGTCGCCGCGGAGTTCGGCCGCGAAGTCGCCACACCGGTCGCCGTGGTTGACGAGCACCCTCGAGTCGCGGTAGGCGTCGAGGAAGGCGCACAGCCCGTCGCGGTCCGCGTGGGCGGAGAAGTCGTAGGATTCGACCTGCGCGGCGACGGGCATCACGCGGCCGTCGATCTCCGCGCTGCCGGTCTCCAGCAGTTCGCGGCCCGGCGTCCCCTCGACCTGGTAGCCCGTCAGCGTGATCTTGTTCGTCGGGTTGGACCGTATCTCGGGGATGTAGGTCATGGCAGGGCCACCAGACAGCATTCCACTGGTGGTGATGACCGCGGCCTTCTGATCGGTGATGCGCTTGCGCTGTCCATCGCGGCCGGTGACGAATCGCGCGTGAGACTTCGCACGTCGAAGCGCATCGGCATCGCGGACGAACCCGGGGTACTGACGAAGCATTTCGGTGACTTGCTTGCCCATTCCGTCGACGTAACACGGGATGTCGTACGCTTCACAGATGAGCATCATCTCCTGAGTGCGCCCGATGGCGAACGCCGGGACGACGACTGTCCCGCCTTCCCAGAGTGTCGTCTTGACGCTCTCGGCGAAGCGCTTCTCGACCTCCTCCCGGGGCCCGTGGTCGACGTCGGAGTAGGTGCTCTCGGTGAGGACGACGTCGGCGTCGGGCCGGGCCGTGGTGCCCGCCACCAGTCGCTGTCCGCTCACGGGCGCTTCGCGCCCGTTCGCGCGGCCCGAGGCGGCTCTGCCGCCTCGCTGATCCTCGGTGTGGAAGTCGCCGGTGTACAGCAGCCGGGTGTCGCCGTCGTCGACCAGGACGTGGGCGCTCCCGGGGATGTGGCCGGCGTCGAAGAACGTTATCTCGTGTCCCGCTGTCTCGAACGGTTCGCGGTAGCCGTGGGTCTCCGAGACCTGCGTGACCCGCTTGAGTTCGGCCTCGGTGAAGGGACAGTCGTAGGTCCCCCCGTGCAACTTCAGGGTGTCCCGGGCGAGCGTGAGCGCCAGCTCCCGGGTCGGCGGCGTCCAGTGGACCGGCGGCCGGCGGTCGCCGGAGAGGAGGGCGGGGACGGCTCCCGCGTGGTCGAGGTGACCGTGACTCACCACGACCGCCTCGGGGTCGAGCCCGGCGCCGCCGCGGGAGAGGCCGACCGGGAACTGCGGGGGGTTCGCGGTCTTCATCCCGTAATCGAGCAGGAGCTGGTCGTTGACGAGGACGGCGCTCCGGCCGACCTCGCCCGCCCCGCCGAGAAACCGCAGCTTCATACCCGAAACTGGCGCTTGCGGCGTTTGTCTCCGTCGGTTCAGGCCGACAGCGTCACCGGCTCCATCCCGCCCTGTAGCCCGCCGAAGGCCGTCTCGTACCCCTCGTGGCGGGCGGTCTGGGGCTGGGTCGTCGGTGTCAGCGTCAGCTCGTCGCCCGACTCGACCCCGTCGACCACGGCGCCGTAGTGATAGCCCAGGTCGGGGTCGAGCGTCCGGACGAGTTCGCCGTCGAACACGGGCTCGCCGTCGCGGCGCACCGCTCCTGCCAGCCCCATCGCCGGGACCACCATCCGGTTGTAGCGGGTCCGGGCCGAGACCGCGAGGTAGGCACCCTCGCCCTCGACCCCCGCGGGTGGGCTGTCGAGGGCAGTGGCCACCAGCACCGCGCCGTTGCTCCGCCCGCTGCCGAGCACGGTCCCGGGGAGGTCCTCGACGGCCGGGGCGAAGGAGTCGGGCATCATCTCCATCGCGTTGGGGTCGACCGCGCCGGGTTCACCCCCGCGGTCCAGCACCTCGTAGGCGAGTTCGTCCCGGGCGGACCGGCTGTACTCGAAGGGGATGTCGATGGTCGTCGGCTCGCCGAAGCGGTCCCGGAAGCTCCCGGTCCGCCGGGTCGAGACACCGCCGACCGAGAGGCGCACGGTGTAGCTCCCGTCGCCGTCGAGCCCGAAGTTCGCGCCGTAGTGAAAGCCCATGGGCTGGGAGAGCATCGGATAGATGACTTCCTCGGAGACCAGCGACCCGTCCCGGAGGATCTCGAGCGAGAGCCCGGTTTCGGGGAGGACGGTCCGGGTCTCGGGGTCCCAGATGCTCGCCATCAGGTGGACGTCGTCGCCGTCCTCGATGGAGGTGCGCTCGACGGTGTCGCCGGTGACGGTCCAGAAGCGGTGGGCGTAGCTGTACATCAGGCCCGCGGCGAAGTCGCCGCGCTCGCCCGTGTCGACCATCCCCGTGCCCTCGACGTGGCCGGGGACGTATATCCCGTCGGGGCGGTTCTCGGGGACTGGGGCGTTGCCCGTCGCGCGACTCTCGAGGAGACCGGCACAGCCAGCGAGCGACAGCGCACTCACCCCCGCGCCGGCGCGGAGGAACGTCCGGCGGTCCATACCCGTCGTAGTGGACGTTCGGGAAAGTGGGTTCTGGTCCGGCCGTCGAACGGGGGAGGTCCGGCTACTCCGGGTCGAAGAAGCTGTCGACCAGCCGCGTGAACCGGTCGACCAGCCGGTCGGGTACGGACGGCTCGACGGTCGCCAGCAGCGCCGCGGTCTCGGCCGGCCGGGAGAGCGACAGCGTGACCCGGCCGCGCTCGTCGTAACGCTTCTCGACGAGGTCCTGCTCGAGGAGGTGGTCGAGGTGCCACTCCAGCGTGCTCCGGGCGATCCCGAGGTCGTCGGCGACGGCCGCCGGCGCGCTCTCCCCTTCGGCGGCGAGCACGCCCAGGATGTCGCGGGCGGTCTCCCGTCGCAGGACCGCCAGCGCCCCCCGCTCCCAGGCGTCGTACTCCGGGGGGTAGTAGTGGGTGCGGCCGTACAGCGGCTCGGCGACGACCGCGTCGGGAGTGAGCCGCTTGAGGTGGTGCTGGACCTGGCCGGGCGCGAGGTCCAGCTCCCGGACCAGGGCGTTGAAGTGGACGCCAGGATGGGCGTCGACGTGGTCCCGGATGCGCTCCCGCGGGCCGCTCACGTCGCGGCCCCCTCGCGTTCGACGGTCCGGGCGTAGTAGACGGCGCCGACGACCAGTCCGACCAGCACCACGTCCAGCCCGTGTTCGAGCAGGTGGTGACCGGCCGGCGAGACCATCCCGGCGAAGGTGACCCCGGCGACGACTGACCGGGCCAGAAGCGCTGCCACCGCGGCGACGACCAGCAGGTACGACCGGGACTTCCGGCGGACGTAGGCGGCGAAGGTGAGCCCGAGCAGGGCCGCCGTCGCTACCGTCGCGAGGGCGACGACCGCCAGTACCCACGGCGGGTCCGACGCCACTCCCCCGCCGGCGTGTAGCGGCACCGCGTCCGCGAGCGACAGCGCGTCGGCGCGCGGGACCGCGGTCGCGTCTGCGACCGTGGCTGCGTGCGAGACCATGCCGGCGTTTGGGTCTGCCGGTATCTCAACGCTTCGACACGCGACCGGCGGCGTCTCCGTCTGCGACCCGGGTCGACGGCCGCGGGACGGGTGCCTGGCGAGTGCCCCCGGCTCCGCCGTGTGATTACGTCGTCCACACCAGGGAGTTACGTGGCAGGCCTCCATCGGCCCGCACATGCCATCCGACCGGGAGCCGTTCGTGGTCGTCGGCGGCGACGCCGCCGGCCTCAGCGCCGCCAGCAAGTGTAGACGCGAGTCCGACCGCGAAGTCGTCGTCTACGAGAAGGGTTCGTGGGTCTCCTACGCCCACTGCGGGACCCCCTACTTCGTCAAGGGGGAGGTCGACGAACTGACCGACCTGCTCTCGCTGTCGCCCGACGAGGTCGACGAGCGGGGGATCGAGCTCTGCCGGAACCACGAAGTGCTCGACGTCGACACCGAGGCCCGCACCGTCAGCGTCGCGGGGCCGGACGGGGAGTTCGAGCAACCGTACGGCGACCTGCTGGTCGCGACGGGTGCCCGCGCGCTGACGAGCCCCGTCGACGGGACGGACCTCGACGGGGCCCACACGCTACACGGCCTGGACTCCGCTGCGGGGATCCGCGCCCACCTGCTCGACCCCGATACTGACCACCTCGCCGATGTCGGCGGCGAAGCGTTCGTCGACCGCGAGCGCGTCGAGCGCTACGGCGCGATGGACCCGCCCGAAACGGTGGCCATCGTCGGCGGCGGCTACGTCGGCATCGAGATGGCCGAGGCATTCAGTACGCACCAGTGCGACGTCCACCTCTTCCAGCGCGGCGCCCACGTCCTCCCGCCCTTCGGCGAGGCCGTCGCCGAGCGGGTCGAGGCGGAACTCCGCGAGCGGGGGGTGACGCTTCACCTGGAGACAGAGGTGGCGGAACTGACCGGCAGCGAGGGGCGGGTCGAGCACCTGGTCTGTACCGGCGGGACGGAGCTTGACACCGAGCTGGCGCTGGTCGGCGTCGGTATCCAGCCCAACACCGAACTCGTGGCGGACGAGCCGGTTGGGACCGGGCCCGGCGGGGCCATCGTGGTCGACGACCACGGCCGGACGGGCGTCGACGGCGTCTACGCCGCGGGGGACTGCGCGACGATGGAACACGCCGTGACGGGCGAGCCCGAGTGGGTGCCGCTGGGGCTGACGGCCAACCGCGCCGGCCGCGCCATCGGCTCGACCGTGGCGGGCGACCCCGAACCGGTGGGGACCATCGCCGGCACCGGGGTGCTGAAGGCCTTCGACTGCGAGGCCGGCCGGACGGGGATCATCGACCCCGACCGGGCCCGCGAGGCGGGCTTTGACCCCGTGAGCGAGACCGTCACCGCGGGCTCGCGGTCGGGCTACTACCCCGGCGGGTCGGAGACCGACGTGACGCTCGTGGCCGACCGGAACTCGGGGCTGTTGCTCGGGGGGAGCATCGTCGGCACCGACCGCGCGGCCATCCGGGTCGATATCCTCGCGACGGCCATCGAGCAGGGCGCGACAGTCGGAGAACTCGAACGGACGGATCTCGCGTACGCGCCGCCGTTCAGCCCGGTCTGGGACCCCGTGCTCGTCGGCGCGAAGGTGCTCCGGGGGTCGGTCGAGGCGGAGTAGTTCGGGTCGAGCGGTCTCGTTGCCCCCTTGAGCCGGATGGGGTTCAGCATTCCTGCTGAGCGCAGGGTGCGTATCACTCACCGCAGTCGAACCGGGAGACGGCTGAAGGAATCGGTTGTTACAGCACCCTGCCGTATATGTATAATATCTTAAATACTGTCTGCCAGACATGGGGGCTGGTCACACACAAAGAGTGGTTTGTGTTACCTCAATCACTTTCGTTACCCGGGGTGTCGTTCCGGTGTGGAACGATATACAGTAGTCCTCGTACTCGTCTCAGCACTCGTCCTGGCGGGCTGTGCCGGCGGTTTGGGCGCGGAGACAGGACCCTCCGATTCAACACACGTATCGCCCGACCAGGTACCTGGCGTCACGAACGGGACGCTCTCGAACGCCTCGGCTCTTGTTGAGGCAAATCGGAACGCGGTGACGACTCGTGGAGTTGTCCTTCAGGTCAACCGGTCCTCGGCTCAAGGGACCATTGACGCCCGTCTCGTCGTTGGGGCGAACCTCTCGACGTACACCATCTCAGGTACAGGGTCGCTGAGTGACGGGCAGTCCACGACCATCGACCAGTGGAGCAACGAAACCACGCGATTCGTTCGGACCTCCTCAGACGAGAAGACGAACTACCGAGTCCTTGAGGGGCACAACAACCGGCTCACTATCCTTTCCCAAGTCTACCGGTTTCTCTCGGCAGGCGATTTCGAGGTTGCCAACGAAACGTCCGGTGATAGCAACGTCGTTCTCACTGCGGACAGCGTTTCAGCAGCAAGCACCTCGACAGGTGACGTTGAGTCCTTCGAAGGCCGTCTCGTCGTCACCGAATCCGGCCGGATTCAGAATCTGTCGGTCACAGCCACTCAAGACGGCGAGACAGTGACCTACAGCTACGAGTTGCGCCAGGCCGGTGTCGACAGTGTCCCCGAACCGGACTGGATAGACGACGTGCCACCGGGTGCGAGCGTTCAGGCCCAACTCTCCATTGACGTAGAAAACAACTCATATCTCACACTCAAACACATCAGGGGCGATGTGGTCCCGAGTGCGACGACGGTGCGAGTAGAATCCAACGGGACAACTGACACGGTGAGTTTGGATGGTTCACTCTCGGCCGGCGACACGCGCTACGTCTACTTCGACGCCTCCTCGCAGGAACTCCGGGTGACGGCTGACCGCCCCGAGACACGTACTGTCTCGCCTGTCACCAGCCCGGCGTCTGTTCGGATTGTCACCGAAGGCGGTGCTGTCCTCCACAGTGGAAGCATGGCCTGGGAATCCACGAGTGAGTCCGCAAGCGGTGCCGACAGTTCCAGCGAGACGATGACCACGGAGAGCGCAAACGCAACCGCAGCGGCCATCACGCGTGGTTGCACATCGAAGCGGCGGCCAGTGAACCCGTGAGCCTCGAACCCGTCCCCTCTTCCTACACCCCCTCGAGCCCGGCAAGCACTTCACCGGTCAGTTCGAGGTCGTCAGTCCAGAACCCAGCGTAGCGCCCGTTCTCGGCACGCGCGACGAGCGCACAGGACTCCGCCCCACCATCGAACGCGAGCACCCAGTACCGGGTTAGCCCGCCGGCGATTTCGTGATAGGTAACCCCCGGGATCGCCGGCGGGTCCCAGTCGTCGATACCGTAGATGTGGAGTTCCAACTCGGTGTCGACGGCGAGGCGACGGTACGTCTCGACCTGGGCTTCAAACGCGGAGAGCCGTTGAAAGGCCACACGAAGCGTTCCCTGGCCAACCCGGAACGCACGGTCCTCTATCTCCCGGCTGACCGCAAGTAGGTCCTGCCGCCCGAGTGCTGTGAACACGGTTCCATCGAGTACCTCGAACAGGGCCCGGTAGCCCTCGGAAATCTCCTCGGAGTCACCCGGCCGGACGAGTGGCGGCTCGAGGAGCCCCTCTAACGCGTCCAAGCCGAGGGCGCCGACAAATTCGCCGTTGTCTTCGATAGCGACAAACGGGTCCGGCCTTCCCGGCGGGAGGTCTCGCCGCTCGACGGTGACCCGGTGGTTCGCAAACCGGTCGCTCAGGCCGTCTTCGTCGTCTCGTGTGTGGACGATAAACCGCTTCCCGTGGCTCTGGACCTCGTCAAATAGTGTATCGAACATCATCAGTCACCCCGTTGCTCGCCCTCGACACTGCGGGCGATTAGTGACGCGACATCATCGCTGAGCGGCCTCAGGGTGATAGAGTCGGTCGCCTGGTGGTACTCGACGAGTCCCGCATCCTCGAGGACCGGTAAGTCCCGGTGGTGGAGTTCGCTCCGGATCCGTCGGTAATCGTCTGCTCCACGCATCGTGCCCGCCTCCGTTGCCTCCCAGCCGGCCAGGACAGTCGTGAGGTCGTCAAGCGTGGCCGCGTCCTGAACAAGCAGGATATACAACACCCGGCGTCGCTGGGTCGAGGCCATTGCCCGATAGAAGTCGTCCTCAGACAAGCGCACCCCCCAGTCCCCGCGCTGCCCCCCGGGATCTGGCTCTGTCGTACGCTCATCCATAGGGTATGGTACTCGTTCACAAGGAAAAATAAACCTTCCGCGCACTCCAGAGGTCGCCGTCGGCGGTTTCGACAATGATCACGAGGTCCTCCTTGCTCGAGGTCGTACTCACGCCTCCGGGCCGTCTTCAGTGGCTCGGGGTCACCCCTCGTCGTCCGAGTCGCGCCCGTCGGCGAGCCAGTCGACCTCGCTGGATGCTTGCAACGACACCGTCGTAGTGTCGGTAGCGGTATCATCGCGCCCTTCGGTTCCATCGACATCCGCACTCGGTGCATCGGGGTCCGGATCACCAAGTCGGTCCTTCGGTGGACCCCTGGCCTCGACCTGCGCGAGTAGGGTCTCCAGTTCGCCTGGGTCGCCCTCGTAGCGCTCTCAGAACGCGGGAGCGGGAGTGGACGGAGACGTGTGGCGTGGGCGGTCACCCGCCTGGGGTGCCGGCGTGACTGTCGGGTGCGGCCTGGACGAGGCGAATCCAGGCCGCCGCTTGAATGCCAGACGGTGCGGGCGTGTCGGCGGGTGCCATCCACACCTCGGATGTGGAGCCGACTAAAGGCATCCCAATTCGTGGGTTCTCGTGTCTGTTCGCGACCATGTGAACCCGCTTGTGGTGGTTTGAGACCGTCCAACCATCCGGTTTTGTTCAAACCCGTGACCGCTGGGAGGCTTCAGCGAGCCTGCGTGATACACCGTACGTATCCGTCACCACGAACTGCTTCTATCCGAGAGACGACCTGCGGGATTCCAGCCCGATATACAGAAGAGATACGACGATCAGATACAGCCCCATCCCTCCGACGACGCCCCACGTCAGGGCGTTCGATTGGTCGAAGTTGGCCCAGACACGGACGACACCAATCAGGACCAACGTGAACCCAAGTAGTTGACTTTGGACCAGTATTCTGGCAGCGCTCCAGCGAGGGTCAAGCACGACGACGCTGTTAACGACGCCGAAGAGAGCAAACCATCCCGCCAAAATCCGCGCCGTGAAAGGGGACACGGTCCATGGCCACACCCCAATCATGAGTTCCGGCGCGATAAACAGGGCGACAGCACTGACTGTGATGAGCACTCCTAAGCCACCGCCGAGCACCCGCACCACTTGTGGGAGAAGGACCTCGCCCCCCTCCAGTTCCTCAGGATCGGCCCGGCGATTGAGCACCCAAATTGCTGGAATAAGGACGGGAGTGACTGCGTAGAGAAACACCCAGAGACCGAACGTGAAGTGACTGTGGTTGAAGTTTTCCCAGTGGAGCACGGTGGCGATAGCCATCAGCCACGTGAATGCGGCGATCCCGAGGAAGACCGGGGCGACCGTGTGCCACTTGTTGACGGAGGCGACCCGATAAAAGAAATACACTCCCGCCCCGTAGCCTGCGCCCATTATGATCGGCGTCATCTCGGGTTGGATCGTCCACGCGAAGTACGTCGTGGTCTGGTCGGGCAGTCCGTAGAGAACCAGAAACGCCGCAGCTAAAAACGGGATAATGAAGCGCGCGACCCATCGGGTAATCGGAAGGACCCGCCCATTACGGTCAGAGGTGCCCAGTATCCACCTTCGAAAAACTGCTTTCCGTTCGTTCATTGAAACTACCTGATTCAGTCTGATTCAGCATGCGAGAATATATCCGTTCCTTCCATTTGGTGGCTGTACACTCAATATTTCGCACGCCGTTCCTACCGGCTGCTGCTGGGTTTAACAGGGCCAAATATCCCGCACACGGGGGTCGTCAGTCATACACCGATGTATGAGCGAAACCCGAAGGACAGACGCTAAGCGGAGTTCGATTCCCACGCTCACACGCAGAATAGACGGGCCAGCGTTCCGGGCCGCGCGCGTGGCGTGGTGAGCAGTCGGCTTGCTGCACTCCTCAAAACGGCAGGGAACGGAGGCCGTCGTCGTACTCGAGTTTGATTTCGGTGAACTTCCGGAGCCTCCCGAAGGAGTTGTACTGGGGATCGTGCCAGAGCTGTCCCGCGAAAGTAAGCCACTGGTCGCGCCGGCTCTCGAGGTGTCCAGTCCGGGCGAGCACGCCGTGGATGGCGGCCTCAAACACGTCTCTGGAAAACTCGGGAATGTACGCCGACGTACCCTCGCCGGCGACTCTCCCCGTCTCGGGGTTGTACCGCCGGCCCGAGGGTTCCTGATACACATCTCTCGTCCGGTCCCCGCCCTCGTGTTGGTGTGGGAGGAACACCTCCTCATCGGAGAGGGCGACCCGCGCCCCGTCCTCGAGATAGCTATCGCGTGCGACTGGCTCCGGGTGTGCGGTCACTGTGAAGCGAGCGATGCGGTGCGCTCGCTTCCGCTGCTGCCAGCTGCCGGGGTTCGAGTGTGTCCGCTCACCGTTGCTCTGTTCGTCGCTGGAGTCCGTCTCGTCGAACCACCAGTTTTTGCGACTGTATTGCGCATCGGACGTGGCCGGTGGGTAGCCGCCCGCAGATGTGACTCTCCGTCAGATCGTGACTACTCCCGGGCGCTCAGGAACGGCACTCGAGGCTGCGTGGGTGGCTTACGACCGAGTGAGAACCTTGAGAAGGATGCCACGAGAGGAGCGAATCATGAGTCCGACCGTCCAGGAGCTTCGGAACGCGATTCGAGCGGCAACGGGGCGCTTCGAACGGGAGGTGGAGGCGTCGTTCACGAAAGAAGAACTCCAGGCGATCTGTGAGACACTCGAGATTGCTGTCGACGATCCTGAGCGCCCGTCGACGACGCGAATGCGCCGGCGCATCCGGGCGCAGGTCGGCATCACCGAGTCGCCCGAAGCGGCGGACGAGTCCACCTTCCGGAAGGCCGACCTCCGAGTGATTGCCGACGCGGTTGGGGCGTCGTCCACTGGGAGTTGACCGACCGGGATGACGGCCGGCACATCGGGCCGATGGCCGGGGACTTCCACAGTACGTTCGACTTCGGGGACGACGAGGAGACGATTGCGACCGTCGATGCCGACGGTGTGGCACTGGCCGCCATCCAGGGCCTCTCGCAAAAGCTCAACGAGAAGACCGACCAGATCGACGACCTGAAAGCCGGCCGCGAGCGCAGAGACGAGCGCATCGACGCCCAACAAGACCGGATTGACGAACTCAGCCGCGAGAACGAGCAGTTGCGCGAGCGCCTGGCTGCCGTGGAGGCTCGGCTCTCTGAGCTGGAAGCTGCCGAGATATCACCGCCGTCGGCTAACGACTGACGACTGTCGGTCCGGTGATCGTCACGAGCCTGCTGAACCCAACACCTCTGTATTCAGCACCCGGTTCCTATCAGTCAGCGGGGGGCGCGATCGTCGAGCCTTCGAGAGTTTTCCTGTTGTCGTGAACTCCTTCGGCCGTGGCCACTGCTGATAGCACCGGCTTACAAATACCGGCGGACCGACGTGGCGCACATGGCATACGAGCATCTCGACTACGCCGTCGAGGAGGGGATCGCGACGATCACACTGGACCGACCCGAGGTCTACAACGCCTTCAACCGGCCGATGGTCCTCGAGATAAACGAGGCCGTCAGAACCGCGGAGGCCGACGACGGGGTCTACGCGATGGTACTGACCGGCGCGGGCGACGGCTTCTGTGCCGGCGCGGACACCACGGACATGCGCGACTGGGACGACGCCACCGAGGAGGAGTACGGCGCCTACCTCTGGATGGTCCAGCGCGTGGTCGCCAACCTCCGCGGGGCCTCGACCCCATCGGTCGCGGCGGTCAACGGCCCCGGGGTGGGTGCGGGCTGTGACTTCGCGCTGGCCTGCGACCTGCGGGTGATGGCTCCCGAGAGCTTGCTCCGCGAAGGGTTCGTCAACATCGGGCTGATCCCCGGGGACGGCGGCGCGTGGCTGCTCCCCCGGCTGGTCGGCGAGTCAAAGGCCCGGGAGTACCTGCTGACGGGCCGCGATATCACCCCCGAGGACGCCGTCGACATCGGGCTCGCGGTCGAGGAGGCCGAGGACGCGCTCGGCGCGGCCCGCGAACTCGCCGCGGAGATCCGCGACAAGCCGGCAGTGGCCGTCCGGCGGACCAACGACCTGGTCGACCCGCAGCGGACCTTCGAGGACTACTGCGCGCTGGCCTGCGAGTACCAGTGGGAGTGTGTCACCGACGAGGAACACGACGAGGCCGTCGCCGCGTTCAACGAGGGCCGCGAGCCCGACTACGGCCGCAGCTACGAGTAGCGCGTCGAGTACCGCCTCGCGGAGCGCGCACCGCGGTCAGTCCAGCAACGACCGCGCCCGGTCGAGAAACGCTGCCCGGGCATCCGACGGCGAGGCCGGGACGGACGCGTCGAGGTCGTAGCGCAGCTCCGGTGCCTCCGTGGCCCAGGAGCCGTCGTCGAGCAGGCGGTCGGCCTCGTGAGCCAGCAGGCGGTCGTCGGCGGCCATCACCGCCTCCCACTCGGATTCGGTCGGTGCGGGCAGGCCGAGCGCCTCCCAGACCGCGTCCTGGATGCGCGCCTCGACGGCCTCGAAGTCACCCAGCCGCGACTTGACCGGCCGCGGAACGTCACCGACGTATGCCTCCCCGGCGTCGTGCAGCAGGCCGTAGGCCTGGACGCGCTCGCCGTGGTCGGCCAGCTCGCGGGCGACGTACAGGGAGTGCTCGGCCACGCTGTAGAAGCGTTGACAGTGCCCGCCGAACCGGCAGGTGTGTGCAAGCGACCCGGCGATGTCTTCCAGCCGAACCTCCGCCGGGCGAGGGTCGAAGGGGTAGAACCGCCCGCCGGTGAACGTCTCGATGGGCTTTCCCTCGCGGCTGTCCATGGAGACAGCAGGAGACGCCGGCTCAAAAATCACCCGAGACGCCGGCCTACCCAACGCTTAATCGGTTTCCGCTCTCCGTGTGAACTGATGACAGACGACGACCTCGTGGCGGCGGTCGAGGCCGCCGCGGCAACCTACGGGATCGACCTCTCCGAGGAGGAACGGGAGGGCTACGCGCTCGAGGCCGAGATGACCGAGGACCTCCTGGGTGACCTCGAACCGACCGCCTTCGAATCCGCGCCGGCGGCCGACGTCGAACCCGGCGACGACGAGCACAACGCCTTCCTGTATCGGTGTGACCTGCCCGGTGCCGACGTGGGGCCACTGGCGGGGATGGATGTGGCGGTCAAGGACAACATCGCGGTCGCGGGCGTCCCGATGACCTGCGGGTCGGCGGCGGTGGACTTCGAGCCCGGCTACCACGCGGCAGTCGTCGAGCGCCTGCTCGGGGCGGGGGCGGACCTGGTCGGGACGACCAACATGGACGAGTTCGCCTACCACACGACCAGCGAAACCTGCGCCCACGGGCCCGTCGAGAACCCCGGCGCCGACGGCGTGCCGGGCGGCTCCTCCAGCGGCAGCGGCGCGGCCGTCGCCGCCGGCCTCGTCGACGCCGCCCTCGGGACCGACACCGGCGGCTCGGTCCGTATCCCGGCTTCCTTCTGTGGCGTGGTCGGGTTCAAGCCGACCTTCCGGACCGTCCCCCGGTTCGGCTTCGCGGACCTGGCGTCCTCGCTCGACCACGTCGGGCCGCTCGCGCCGGACGTCGAGACTGCCGCCCGCGTCCTCGCGGAACTCAACGGCCCCGACCGCCGGGACCCCTCGACCCACGGGACGCCCGTCCCGGACCCGACCGGGGGGCTGGACGGCGACACGGGCGCCAGCGCCGCGGACTACCGCGTCGGCCTCGTCACCGAGGCCCAGGAGGGGGCCGACGACGCGGTCGCGGCAGCGGTCGAGGACGCCGCCGACGGGCTCGCCGACGCCGGCGCGACCGTCGAGGAGGTGTCGCTGCCGGGCTTCGGCGCCCAGCCGCTCGTCAACTCCGCGGTGACAGCCACGGAGTTTACGACCCTCGTCGCCCAGGCCGGCCAGGACTACGGCGTCGGCACGGGCTACAGCGAGGCCTGGCGGGCGGCAGTTGCCGGGATGGACGCCGGCGAGCTAGGTGAGAACGTCCGCGGGCGGCTGGTGGTCGGCCGGGCGCTGACGGAGGCGACGGGCGGTGCGGGCTACGTCGCCGCCCAGAACGCCCGCCACGAGTTTCACGCCGTCGTCGACGACCGCCTCTCCGAGTACGACGCACTCTTCCTCTCGACGACGCCGACGACCGCACCCGACTTCGGCGAGGTGACCGAGGACGCCGACTTGTTGCGGACCATCGCCCACACCTCGCCCTTCAACCTCACCGGCCACCCCGCGCTCTCTGTGCCCGTGGAGGCGGGCGGCGAGCCGGTCGGCTGCCAGGTCGTGACCGACTGGTACGACGAGGCGACGGCCGTGGCGCTCGGGCGCGCGGTCGAGGCGGCTGCGTGAGTCACCCTCCCGCGTGAGTCACTTCTGATAGGTCATCCGCACGAGCTGCTCGGTCCCGCCCTCCGGGACGGCGACCGGGCGCTCGAACTCGGTGAACCCGACCGACTCGTAGAAGGGGACCAGCCCTTCCCGGCAGAGCAGGCTGATACCGTCCACAGAGTCGAGGACGGGGTGGTCGCGGACCCCTTCCATGAGCGCCCTGCCGACGCCCTCCCTGCGGCGGTCGGTCGCCACGATGACGTCGTAGACGGCCGCGTAGAAGGTGCGGTCAGTGAGGACTCGAGCCGCGGCGACGAGGTCGCCGCCAGCGGTCTCGACGCCGACGGCCACGTCCGACCCGGCCAGCGCCCGGCGGACGCGGCTCTGCTCGCGGTCAGCCCACCACTCGTACTCCCCGTAGAGAGCCGTCAGCGCCGGGGCGTCCTCGGGGGCGAGGTCGCGAACGCGCATCGGCTGCTCTCTCGATACCGGGCGATGAAAACCTGACGGGATCGGGCCGGCGGGGCCGGGCCGTCGCCGGGCTCCCGGCCGGGCGGCGGTCGGGGCCGTTACTCCTCGTCCTCGTCGCCGCCGTCGGTCAGCAGCTCCGTCTCCGTCGAAGACTCCTCAGCGAGGAATGAGGGTGTCTCCTCTTCCTCCTCGTCGTAGACGGTCCTCCGGGCGCTGTCCCACTCCGGGTGGTATCCGTGGCACATGGTACACCGACATACAGTCCTGTAGACACATCAATGTTTCGGGAAAACGGGAGTGTTCGCCGCTCTCGGGGCGATATTTGCGACGTTCGGGATCGACCGGTCCGCGTGGCTCACCCGAACGAGAGGGCGTCGCGGTCGGTCACCTCGCCGAACAGCCAGTCGGCGTGCTCCAGCGCGTACTCGCGGTGGTCCTCCTCGATGTAGCCGACGGCGTCCCCGACCAGCACCGGCCGGTAGTCGCGCAGTCCCGCCGAGCCGGCGGTGTGGAGCACGCAGACGTTTGCGAGCGTGCCACAGAAGACGAGGTCCGTGATATCGCGCGCCGAGAGCCACCCGTCGAGGTCGGTCTGGTGGAAGGCGTCGTAGGTGTGTTTCTCGACGACGTGGTCTTCCTCCTGGACCGGGAGGTCGTCGACGACCTCTGCCTCCCAGGAGCCCTCGAGGACGTGCTCGCCCCAGCGCTCGAACTCGTCGTAGTAGTGAGCGTCCTCGAACTGCTCGGGCGGGTGGACGTCGCGCGTGTAGACGACCTGTGCACCCGCCCCGCGGGCGCGCTCGACCAGGCCGGCGCAGGGCTCGATGGCGTCCTCGCTGGGCGGGGCGTAGAGGCTGCCGTCGGGGTGACAGAAGCCGTTCTGCATGTCGACGACCACGAGCGCGGTGGTGTCGGGGTCGAGGTTCATGTCCGCCCGTTCGGCGCCGAGGCTCAAGAAAACTTCTCCGGGCTCCCTGCCGGTCGTCGGCCCGCCACCGGCCGGCCGGCGCCCGCGTCACTTTTGTCGGCGCGGTCGTAAGGGAGGGCAATGCGACGGACCGCCCTGCTCGCCCTGGTCGGAGCCCTCCTGCTCGCCGGCTGTGGCGGCACGCTCGCCCCGGCGACCGACAGCCCGGACACGTCGACGGAAGGTCCCGACGGACCCGGCACGGCGACCCCGGCGGAGCCCGGACCCGGTGACGGCCCGACGGTGAACGGGACCGAGATGGCCGACGAGCCCCGGCCGGACCCGGAGACCGACCGGCTGGGCTGGGAGAACGGCTACTGGTACAACGACCCGCTGTCGGTCGAGAACACGGCGAACCTCACCGCCGAGCAGCGGGAGGCAGTCCTCGCCCGGGCGATGGCCCGCGTCGAGCGGGTCCGTGACCTGGAGTTCAACAGCACCGTCGAGGTGAGCGTCCGCAGCCGCGAGAACGCCAGCATCGGTGGCGGCGGCGACCGCGACCCTGCACTCCGGTCTTTCGACAACGCGAAGTTCGAGGCCGCATTCCTCATCGGCGAGGACGAGGACTCGCTGTCGGTCCAGCAGGAGAGCCGCAACCAGACGGTTGCGGGCTACTACGACTCCGAGGCCGACGCGATCGTGCTCGTCAGCGACTCGGCGACGCCCACGCTCGACGGCGAGGGGACGCTCGCGCACGAACTCACCCACGCCATCCAGGACCAGCGGCTGAACCTCTCGGTCCAGCGCCGCGTCGACACCCGCGACGGCTACAACGGCGTCCTCGGGCTGGTCGAGGGCGAGGCGAACACCGTCCAGCAGGCCTACACCGCCCGGTGTGGCGAGGAGTGGACCTGTCTCAGCCCGCCCGACTCCGGCGAGGGGGGCGACCCGAGCCCGCCGCCGAACTGGGGGACCTACTTCCTGCAGTTTTTCCCGTACAGTGACGGGCCGGGCTTCATCGCCTCGCTCCGTGACGGGGACGACTGGTCGCGGGTGGACGCCGCCTACGAGAACCCGCCGCGAAGTGCGCGGGTGGTCATCGACCCCGACGACTACGGCAGCTTCGAGGTCGAGGACGTCGAGCTGGCCGACCGCGCGACCGGCGGCTGGGAGCGGGTCCGCCCCCCGGACCGACCGGACTACGGCCGCCTCGGCCGGTCCGGGCTGGGCGCGATGTTCGCCCGGACGCTGTACGACGACTCGAACCGGACATCACTCGTTGCTGCACAGGAGTGGCTCAACCTCGACGGCGGCGAGGTCAACGCCACCGACCCGCTGAACTACGACCTGGCGGTCACCCGCGGCTGGACCGGCGACCGCCTGCACGTCTACCGCAACGGCGAGGAGCTGGCCTACGTCTGGCGGCTGGCCTGGGAGTCGCCGGCCGACGCAGAACGGTTTGCCGGCGCCTATCGCGCGCTGCTGTCCTACTGGGGCGGGGACCGGGTCGCCGAGGGCGTCTGGGTCGTCGAGGACGGCCCCTTCGCCGACGCCTTCCGCGTGACCGTCGACGGGTCGCGGGTGACCGTCACCAACGCGCCCACGCGGGCCGGGCTGGACGAGGTGCGGGCTCCGTGAGGCGCGCGGCGGTTCTCACACTCGCGCTCGCCGCGCTGGCGGTACTCGCGGGGTGTGGCGCCGTCGGTCCGGCCGACGACGGCGAGCTCGGCGTCGAGAACGGCTATAGCTACGACGACGACCTATCGGTCACAACAGAGGACGGGCTCAACGGGACGGAACTGACGGCGGTCAAGAGCCGGGCGATGGCCCGCCTCGAGCGCCTGCGCGGCCTGGAGTTCACCGAAGACGTACCCGTCCGCGTCATCACGCGCGAGCAGTACCGCGCCAACGCGACCTCGACACCCAACCGGACCCACCAGCTGTGGAACAACCAGGTCTGGGAGGGCCTGTTCCTGGTCGGCGAGGACAGGAACGTCTCGGCAGTCTTCGACGACCTCCGCGGGAGCACGGTCCAGGGCTACTACTCGCCGGGCCGCGACGAGATCGTGATCGTCAGCGACTCCGCGACCCCGCGGCTCCGCAGGGGGACACTGGTCCACGAACTCGTCCACGCCCTCCAGGACCAGCAGTTCGGGCTGGACGAGTCGATGGACACCCAGGACCGCCAGCTGGCCCACAGCGCCGTCGTCGAGGGGGAGGCGAACCTCCTGACCGCCCGCTACCAGGGGCGGTGTGACGGTGAGTGGTCCTGTGTCACCGTCCCCGGGGGCGGCGGTGGCGGCGGGAGCCTCTCGAACCCCGGCGTGTTCGTCGTGCTCTACCAGCCCTACGCCAGCGGGCCGGGTTTCGTCGCGGCCATCGAGGGACGCGGTGGCTGGGACGCCGTCGACGACCTCCACGAGGCGTACCCCGCGAGCACCGAGCAGGTCATCCACCCCGAGCGCTACCCCGACGACGAGCCTGTCGACGTCTCCGTGCCGGACCGTTCGTCGGCGGCGTGGGACCGCTTCGACCACGACCCCGTCGCCGACACCGTCGGCGAGGCATCGGTCTACGCGATGCTGGTCGCCAACGGCGTCGGCGAGACGCCGCCCTCGCGGTACAGCTACAGCCACCCCGCGGCCGACGGCTGGGCCGGCGACGCGCTCGTCCCCTACCGGTCGGGCGGCGAGTACGGCTACGTCTGGGAGACCGCCTGGGAGAACCCCGGAGAGGCCAGGGAGTTCCACGACGCCTACCGCGAACTGCTGGAGAAGCGGGGGGCGGTATCCCGCGGTGACGGGGTCTGGGTCATCCCGGAGGGGGCCTTCGCCGACGCCTTCCGGGTCACCCGCGAGGGCAGCCGCGTCCGGGTCGTCAACGCCCCGACCGCCGGGAGCCTCGACGGCGTTCACGCGGAGTGAGCGGCGAGCCGTGGCGGCCACCCCGGCGGGACCACCCCGATGCCCGCCGACCGGCCCGCCATGAGGGTCGCTGGTCTTCATCACCCTCGAATGAAGAGAAAATCGTTTCAACCGGGCCCGAGTAGGGCTGGCCATGGAGTTCGACATCGTGAGCCCGGACGCGATAGCCGAAGGGCGAGCGACGGACGCGTACTTCGACCGGACGGTCGAGACGCTTTCCCACGCCGGACGGAACCCGAACGTCGTCGCCGAGGTGACCGCGAACCAGTTCCCCACCGGCGAGTGGCACCTGCTGGCGGGGGTGAAAGACGCCGCCGCGCTGTTCGAGGGGCGCGCCGTCGACGTGGAGGCGCTCCGGGAGGGGCGGCTGTTCGACGGCGGTCCCGTCCTCCGGGTCGAGGGGCCGTACCTGGAGTTCTGTCGGCTGGAGACCGCGCTGCTCGGCTTTCTCTCTCACGCCACGGGCGTCGCCACGAGGGCCCTGCGCGCCAGGCGGGCCGCGCCGGACTCGACGGTGCTGAGCTTCGGGACCCGCCACGTCCACCCCGCCATCGGGGCGATGGTCGAGCGGTCGGCGCTTCTGGGCGGGCTCGATGGCATCTCCAACGTCGCGGCCGGCGAGGTGGTCGGCCGCGAGGCCGGCGGGACGATGCCCCACGCGCTGGTGATCTGTTTCGGCCGCGGCAACCAGGAGGCCGCCTGGCGGGCCTTCGACGAGGCCGTCGCCGAGGACGTCCCCCGGGTGGCGCTCTGTGACACCTACGACGACGAGGTCGAGGAGGTCCTGCGCGCGGTCGACGCCGTCGAAGACCTGGACAGCGTCCGGATCGACACCACCGGTTCGCGGCGCGGGGACTTCAGACACATCCTCCGGGAGCTCCGCTGGAAGCTCGAGGCCCGCGACGAAGACGTGGGCATCTTCGCTAGCGGCGGGCTGGGTGCCGAGGAACTGCGTGAACTGCGGGACGTAGCCGACGGGTTCGGCGTCGGCAGCTACGTCAGCAACGCCGACCCGCTCGATTTCGCGCTCGACATCGTCGAGGTGGAGGGCGAGCCGGCCGCCAAGCGGGGGAAACTCGACGGCAAAAAGCAGGTCTACCGGACGCCCGACGGCGGCCACCACGTCGGGCTGGCCGACCGGCCGGGCCCCGCCGACGGGGAGCCGCTGCTGGAGCCGCTCGTCCGGGACGGCGAGGCCGTCCGGGACTTCTCGGTGGCGGCGGCGAGCGAGCGGGCGCTGGCCGACGCCGACCGGGTCGGGTTCGGCGACGGAAAGTAACCGTTTTTTATCCGGGGTGGCCACCTTCCCGTATGCAACGACGCGCCGCGGCGGTCTACTTCGTGCTCTTCGTCCTCATCGGGGCGGGTGCGCTCGGGTTCGTCCAGGTCGGGATGACCCAGCCCACTGTCCAGTTCCCGGACGCCCCGGAGTACGCATCGGATGATACGATCACCGTCGACGGGCGGACACACACGGTCGCGAACGTCACGACCGTGACGACCGGAGGGGAGGGCGGACACGGTGGCGGCGGCGGCGAGGAAGTCATCCGCGGGAACCTCACGTGGGTCAACGACTCCGCGCGCATGACCGCGACGCTCGAGAGCGGGTCGACGACGACCTACGAGGGGACGGAGTACAACGTCAGTCTCGACAACGAGACCGGGGAGATCACGCTGACGGCACTCCAGAACGTCTCGGCCATCCTCGCGGCCGACCCGGCCGTCGAGGACGAGCCGTTCGACCAGAACGGTACGCAGTACGTCCGGTACGTCGAGGACGGCACGCTCCAGCCGCTCTCGGAGTACCTGCCCGAGCCCGAGCGGCTGACCTTCGCGGTCGGCGACGACTACCGGTACCCCGCAGACTCCGGTAACGTCACCGCGACCGTGACGGCGGTCACCGCCGACACGGCGACGCTGTCCTGGACCACCAGCGTGACCAACCGGATCCCCCTCCAGGAGGGCGCGAACGTGACGCTCAACGGCCAGCAACACTTCGTCCACTTCCCCAGCGAGGAGAGCGTCCAGCTCCTCCCCAACGACGAGTACTACGGCAACTACCAGTCACAGCTCACGGAGATCGACTACTTCGAGGAGCGGCGCAACGGCGTGTGGGGGGTCGTGATCCTCGCGTTCCTGGCGGGACTGTTCCTGCTCGCGACGGCGTTCATGCCGGTCAAATAGTCAGGACGCGCCCGCACCGTAGCTCAGCCACGCCAGCCCCACCCCGACCCCGACGCCGAGTACGACCCCGACGAGCTGCAGGACGGTGACGACTGCACTTCCGGTCGACCACGGCGACCCGAGCAGCGTCCCCAGCGAGCCCAGCACCAGGACGACCCCGACGGCGACCCCGAGCGGCTCCAGCCTGTCCTCGACGGTTACCATGCACGGGCGCTCGTGGGGCGCGAACCTAAGTGGTGCGGTTCGCGACCTCGCCCCTCACGCCGCCGGCTGCGGCTTGCGTTCGCCACGTCCGCTTCTCGCAAAAGCGGGCCGGGAGGGGTTTGAACCGAGTGGAGACGGACCGCTCGCCCCGCTCACGGTTGCGACTCCCCGGGTTCAAATCCTTCCGGGCCGGTTCGGTCACCGCTTCGCTGTCGCTCAGCGGTTCCCTGCACGGGCCGGGAGGGATTTGAACCCCCGACCATCTGGTCTCTTCCGTGACTTCCCGTACGACCGGGCTGTCACGATAAAAGCCAGACGCTCTCCCTCACTGAGCTACCGGCCCTCGGATCAATGGGAGGTCCCCCGGAGGTAAATCCTTACGATCAGCCGTCTTCGAGCCAGCCCTCGAGCGCGTCATCGACGAGCTCGCCCGGCCTGCTGTCGTCAAGCGAGGCCTGCCGGCGGAGCTTGCAGTAGACCTCCGGGGAGAGCCGGAGGTCGAACGCCCCGAGCGTGACCCCTTCGTCGGCCAGCGCCGCCTCGATGTCGGTCCCGTCGCCGACGGTGCTCGCTACCGAGCGGACCTGCCGGACGGTCATGTCGTGGTCCAGCACGGCCCACGCGAGGTGGAGCCGGTCGGGGCCAGAGAGGCGGGCGATGTGTTTCGCGGCCGTCGGCGCGATCTCCCCGCGGGCGACGTGACGGCGGATCGCCTGGGGGAGGTCGTGGACCCGCGACCACTTCCGGATGAATGAGACGGTGACGCCCTCACCGGCGCGGGCGGCCGCGTCCTTGTAGGAGCCCTCGCCGCGCACCAGCGCGGCACACGCCGCCGCCCCCCGGAGCATCAGGACGTTGTCGTCGGCCCCGGCCTCGTTGTCGGCGAACGCGCGGACCGTCTCCGCCGCGAGCGCGAGACTCTCGGGGTCCTCGGGGTCGAACTCGACGGCCCGCTCG
The DNA here is from genome assembly GCF_009831455.1 of Salinirussus salinus. Lineage (NCBI taxonomy): Archaea > Methanobacteriati > Methanobacteriota > Halobacteria > Halobacteriales > Haloarculaceae > Salinirussus > Salinirussus salinus. The sequence goes on from NZ_WOWO01000003.1 coordinate 532,514, forward strand.
GCGTGCTCGCCGGTCAGCGACGGGTCGCCGCGGATCACCGGCGCGCCGACCGGCGACTCGCGGTCCGTCGGGATCGCCTCGTCGGGGCCCTCGCCACTCATCGAGTTACCGTAGCGTGCTCAGCGTCAAAAGTGTCCCGTAGGTTCAGTCCTCGTCGGTCTCGGACTCCCGGCGCTCCGAGAGGTGCTCCCAGACCTCGGCACAGCCACACCCGTCGTCGATGTCCTCTAGGTGGTCGCCGTCCCGCGCCTCGTCCTCGGTGTCAGATGTCGTTGTCATTGCTTCAGTCATGCCACCGACAGACCTCCGGGGTCAGTCGTGTCCCTCCCTAAGAGCCTCCACTTCATAAGGCTCGCCGCACCTGTAAACGCTACCAGGGCTCGGGTATGCCGGCAACGAGCACCGGTATCGTTGACGCCCGGCCGCCGGCGCCCGGCGGCCGAGTGCCGCCGAAACTGGCAGATCCTGGGGACGAGACAGATCTTCCAGTGACGACGGCCGTCCACACACAGACCAGCACCGCGCCCGGAGGGGGCAAAACCATCCGCTTTCGGCGGGTAACCTCAGGCCGCGAGCGCGACGTCGAGATACAGCATGACGACGATGCCGACCATCGTCCCGAGGGTCGCGACCCGCTCGTTGCCACGGAGGTGGGTTTCGGGGACGATCTCGTCGCTGATGACGAAGAGCATCGCGCCGGCGGCAAACCCCATGGCGTAGGGGAGAAGCGGGGCGGCAAGCGTCACCGCGACGGCGCCGAAGACCGCGAGCGGGATCTCGACGACGCCGGCCCGGACGCCAGCGACGGCGGCGTAGAGCCGCCGGTCCAGGCCGGCGTTGACGGCGGCGATCGACACCGCGAGCCCCTCGGGGATGTTCTGGATCCCGATCGCGAGCATCAGTGCCAGCGCCTCACCGACCCGCCCGGAGCCAAAGCCCACCCCGACAGCCAGCCCCTCCGGCATGTTGTGGAGGGTGATCGCGAGGACGAACAGGACCACGGAGGCAAGCCGGGCGTCGTCGACCGGCAGCGAGTCGCCGGGCTCGGCGGCGTCGGCGCGGCGCTCGCCGGTCAGCAGGTAGTGGGCGTGGGGGACCAGCATGTCCGCCCGGTCCAGAAAGAGCGTGCCGAGCAACACGCCCGCGAGGACGGGGACGGGCTGGAGGAACCCGGTCGCCTCGATGCCGGGGACGACCACCTCCGTCAGCTCGATCCCGGGGACGATGAGGCTCGTGAAGCTGGCGGCGAGCATGACGCCGGCGGCGAACCCCAGCGCCCCGTCGAGCGCGCGCTGGCTCGGGTCCCGCACCACGAAGATCAGCGCGGCACCGAAGACGTTCAGCAGGGCGATGAAGATCCCCCCCACCAGCCCGTGGACCAGCGGGTTCGTCCCGAAGACGTCCACGAACGTGTCGACGACCATCCCCTGCGCGTACTCCACGTTCGCGTATAAGTTCACACCCTGGCGGCGTATCAGGACGCCGACTGCCGGGGAGGCGCCGCCCGTGATCCTCGGCCGGGGCCTGGACGCCGACCCCGGCCCGGGATGGCTACCGTTCGGGGAGGATGTCCCCGAGCGAGGCCCCGACGGCCATCACGACAGCCGTCACGAGCGTCTGGCTCCCGGCGACCACCGGCGTCGTCCAGTCGACCCGCCCCCAGACGGTCATCAACAGGAGCGCCGCCCCGCACGAGACCACGAGGATCCCGACCAGGCGGAACGGGACGACCCCGGCGAGCAGGTCCTCCTCGACCTCGGCGAACCCGGCAGCGTACAGGATCCCGAGGACGAAGCCCAGCCCCAGTATTGCGGTTAGCCCGATGTAGGCCGGACGCGCGGCGATGTAGGCCCCGATCTCGAGGGTCCCCTCCTCGACGATCATCGGGATGCCGAAGATGAAACTCCCCACCAGCGCCTCCCCGGCGTCCCGGCGCCCGAAGGCGCTGCGCAGGCGCCCGAACGGGCGTGCCCGGGCCCGCCGGAGCGTGCGCATCGCCTCGCGGACCTGCTCGCGCTCGGCCGGCGAGTCGACCAGTTCCTCCAGCTCCTCCAGTTCGTCCATCGCGTCCTCGAGGTCCGGGTCCTCGGGGGCGTCGGAACTGCCCACTCAGATCCACCCCCGCTTGCGAAACGAGTACAGCAGCACCACTCCGACGAGCGTCATCCCGACCATCACGGCCGGGTAGCCGTAGGTCCACCCCAGTTCGGGCATGGCGAAGGGGGTGCCGGCGAAGTTCATCCCGTAGACGCCCGCGATGAACGTCAGGGGAATGAAGACCGTGGCGACGACCGTCAGCGCCTTTGTGACCTCGTTGGTCGACTGCGAGAGCGTGTTGAGGTAGATGTCGCGGGCGCCGGCTGTCAGGTCCCGGTAGGTCTCGGTCAGGTCGACCACCTGGACGAGGTGGTCGTAGACGTCGCGGTAGTACTTCTCGGTCTCGGCGTTGACCTGCTCCGGACGCCCGCGCGCGAAGGCACTGACCGCCTCCCGGGTCGGCCAGGCGATCTTGCGGAAGGCGAGCAGGTCACGCCGGACGGCGTTGAGCCCCTCGAGGGTGGCGATGTCGGTCGACTCGAGGACCTCGTCCTCGATGACCTCGATCTGGGTCTCCACCTGGTCGAGGATGGCGAAGTACTCGTCGACGAGCAGGTCGACGACGCGGTAGGCGGCGAAGTCCGGACCCCGGCTCAGCAGGCGCTCGTCGCCCGACAGCGCCCGCTCCCAGACGGTCCCGACGGCGGGGACGGGGTTCAGCGAGAGGGTCACAAGCCAGTCGTCGCCGACGTAGAGCCCGACCGGCTGGTCGTCGATCTCCTCCTCGAAGGTCTGCTCGCCCCGCCGGAGGTCGGCGTCTTTCACCAGCAGGAAGGCGTAGTCGGCGAACTCCTCGCTTTTCGGGCGGACGTGCCCGCGGACGTCCTCGACGGTCAGCGCGTGCAGCCCGAACGCCTCGGCGACGGCGTCGATGTCGGCCCCGCTCGCGCGGACCCAGGTGGTCCCGGCCGCCTCCTTCGCGGCCCGGAGCTGCGCCGGGGTTTCGGCGGGCCGGGTGCTGACGGTTCCGTCGCTGTAGACGAGCGCGTCGGTCACCGGCGGTCACCTCCGACGGCGACGAGCGTGAGCCCGAGCATGACCGCCGCGACCGCGAACGCCCGGCCGGGGTACTCGACCGCGACCCCGGCGACGTACCCGGCCACGCCGAGCGCTGTGACACCGCCGCCGAGCAGACGGATCCCCTGCATGTCCGGCCCGTCGGGGCCCGACACAGTAACCCTTCGGGCGCCGCTACGGCACCGCCTCCGTGAGCGTATCCCCTGCGAGCCTGGGCTCCGGGGAGCCGGCGTCGTGGGGCGGACGGGCCGTTCCGGGGCGCCCCATCGCATCACTTACCACTGCCGGGTATCCTCGGCAGAGTATGAGACGTCTTGAGCGAGACGAGATCGACGAACTGCTCGTGCGGAAGGGGGTCGGCGTCCTCGCCATGGTCGACGACGGGCAGCCGTACGCGGTCCCGGTGTCGTTCGGCTACGACTCCGACCGGATGGTGTTCCCGATGCAGTGGGGTGGCGGGTACGGGAGCCGGAAAAGCCGGGCTATCGACGCCAATCCCAACGTGTGTCTCACCGTCTACGAGCAGGACACTGACGACGAGGCAGTCTGGCGGAGTGTCGTCATCACGGGTGAGATAGCGGAGATCGGGGAGAACGAGCAGGAGCAGGCGTACGCGAGCCTGGCCGCGAACGCGGAGTTCCCCGCCGACTTCGGTATCTGGGGGATCCCGTTCGAAGAGGTCGAGTTCCGGTTGTTCGGCCTGAGCACGAACCACTGCACGGGGCGGGAGTTCGCGGCGAAGTACGGGGGACGGGACTAGCGGACCGGTCCCGGACCTGCCAGCGGCGACCGAACCCTAAAGCCGGCGTCGGTCGAACGGCGGGGTATGAGCTGGGAGCCGATGCCGGACTACGACAGCTACGAGCGGGCCCGCGCGGACTTTTCCTGGAACCTGCCCGACCGCTACAACCCGGCCCGGTACTGCCTGCGGGGTCACGACGACCCGGGACCGGCCGACCGGGTCGCGCTGGTCGACGCCGCCACCGGCGAGGAGCACTCCTTCCGTGATATCGGGGCGGCGGCCGGCCGGCTGGCGACGGCACTCGCCGACCGCGGCATCGAGCCCGGCGACCGCGTCGGCGTCGTCGCGCCACAGCGCCCGGAGACCCCCATCACCCACATGGCCTGCTGGCTGCTCGGCGCGGTCACCATCCCCCTGACGACGCTGTTCGGCCGGGACGCGCTCGCCTACCGGCTCGACGACGCCGGCGCGCGCGCGGTCGTCTTCGCGCCCTCCGTCCGCGACGACCTGGCGGCCGCGAGCAGCGAGTCTCCGGCGCTGGAGGTCGCTATCGCCCTCGACGACCGGCCCTACTACGTCGGCGAGCCCGACGTGTCCGCGGAGGGCGGGGCCGACATCGACTGCGAGGTCGTCGACTACGACCCCTTCGTCGCGGACCGCGACCCCGACGTCGAGCCCTACGACGCGACACCGGCGACGGATTCGGCGGTCATGTACACCTCCGGGTCGACGGGGCCGCCGAAGGGCGTCCGGCACGGGCACGCGCTGTGGGCCGGCCGGGGAGCCGCCGCGTTCAACTTCTTCGAGGGCGGGCTCGGCGCCGACACCGTCGCCTGGACCCCCGCGGACTGGGCGTGGGGGTCGGCGCTCGGCGGACTCCTCATGGGGACGTGGCACTACGGCGGGACTGTGGTCGCCGCGCCGATGGAGGGGTTCGACGCCGGCGCTGCCTTCGAGATCCTCGAGGCGTACGACGTCACCGAGGCGCTGGTCCCCCCCACCGCGCTCCGGATGATGATGAGCGCCGAGGCCCCGGAGGACCTCGCCCTGGAGACGGTCGCCTCCGCGGGCGAGCCGGTCACCCCCGAGATCCTCGAGTGGGCCGACGAGACGCTCGAAGGCGTGTCGGTCAACGAGTACTACGGCCAGACCGAGCTCAATCTGGTGGTCGCGAACGCTTCCCGGTGGTTCGAGACGAAGCCGGGGAGCATGGGCAAACCCCTCCCCGGATACGACGTGCGGATCGTCGACCCCGACCTCCCGGAGGACGCCGAGGACCCCGACGAGCTCCCCCGGGGAGAGGTCGGGGAGATCGCCGTCCGACCCGACGACGACCGCGTGTTCTTCAGGGAGTTCTGGAACCGCCCGGAGGCCACGGCGGCGAAGCAGCGCGGCGGGTGGTATCTCACGGGCGACCTCGCCCGTCAGGACGAGGACGGCTATCTCTGGTTCGAATCCCGCAAGGACGACGTGATCATCACCAGCGGCTACCGCGTCGGCCCGCTGGAGGTCGAGGAGTCGCTGCTCGGCCACCCCGCGGTCGAACAGGCCGGCGTGGTCGGCGTCCCCGACGACACCCGCGGCGAGGTGATCAAAGCGTTCATCGAGCTGGTCGGGGACGCGACGGGCGATGACGACCTGCGCGAGGAGCTCCGCGAGCGAGCCCGGGACCGCCTCGCGGAGTACGAGTACCCCCGCGAGATCGAGTTCGTCGACGCGCTCCCCAAGACCTCGACGGGGAAGATCCGCCGGGTCGACCTCCGTGAGCGGGAGCGAGAGAACTGATGCCCGCGAAAGAGAACCTCAGAGAGCGCGTCTGGGGCGAACTCGAGGAGAGTGGAGAGGCCCGTTTCCCATTTCCGCCGCGGGGGAGAATTCCCAATTTTGCGGGTGCAGAGCAGGCTGCGGAGCGTCTCGCCGGGACCGACGTCTGGAACAATGCAGACGTAATCAAGTCGAACCCGGATTCGCCTCAGCGCCCGGTTCGTCGGCGGGCACTGGAGGCTGGCAAGGTCGTCTATATGGCTGTCCCCCGGTTACGGGACGAGGAGTGTTTCTTGCGGCTGGACCCCGACGAGATAGATGACATCGACCACGCGACAACGATTGGTGGTTCGTCGGAACTGGGGGAGCAGGTGGGCCCCGAGGAGATGGAGCCTATCGAGTTGATCGTCTCCGGGAGCGTCGCGATGACCGAGGACGGTGAACGAGTCGGGAAAGGCGAGGGGTACAGCGACCTGGAGTTCGCGATCCTCCGCGAGTTCGGACTGGTCGACGACAACACGACGACCGTCACGACCGTTCACGAAATTCAGGTCGTCGACGAAGCGGTCCCGACGACGCCGCAAGACGTTCCGATAGACTGGCTCTTCACCCCGGAACGGTCAGTTCGGACGGAGGCTGCCGACGACAAACCGGTCGGGATCGAGTGGGGCCTCCTCGACGAACAGCGGCGCGATGAGATCCCGATTCTACGACGCATCGAACGGCACCGTTGAAACCCCGCGAATAGTGTTCGGTGCTGGGCTTGCCGTCTGGTCTCACCTTCTCCAGCACTGTGTTTGTTGTTCGGGAGCTGCGTATGCAACTCGCGGTCCAGTTCCGAGAGTTCCCGAGGGCCGGTGTGAGTTCCTCAGCTGTGGGGTACTGACCTGTACTCGAAAGAGCTGGGTGAGGCGGTTTGCACGAACACGATCCCGTCGTAGACCGTGCCGGGGGGTGCTGGGAGCGGCACCGAACCTCGGTCAGCGGCGCTCGGCGTCGAGAACTGGACATCGGACACAGTATCAAGCCAAGAGTCGATACGGGCGCGTTCTCGAGCGGACTCGAGGTCCAAGAAGAACTCGGGATGTTGCACATCGACCAGGGTGGCTGCTGGTGTCCCATCGGTCGGCTCACCGAGTTCGTAGGTCGAGAATGGCTCTCGCGGCTGACTCTGAGGTGCTCTGAACTGTCCAGAGCCAAACAGCAACCCCAGCGAGTAGTAATCCTCGCCGAATGTCTCGGTGAGGTGCTGGCCCATGCGAGCGCCATGACCGCCGGACCCACTCGATCCCCGCATCGTGTGGTTCGAGTTCCCGAGCACGACTGTCCGGTCTTTGCCAGCCCACTCACGTAGCCAGCGCACGTTTCGTGCCATCGCTGCGTCACGGATCGTCTTGCCCTGTGTGAACTTGTGTGCGCGGAGTTTCTGCTGGAACTGGAGACTTCGGTTGAGTGTCCAGACGTGACGGCGTGCGAGTTTCCATGCTGACCGCGAACTCGCATCGACGTAGGCCGTCTCGTGAGAGTGGAGTCGAGCCTGGAGGTCCGAGATGAGCGAGGTCTGCGCGTCGGTCATATAGCTGACCTCGTCCTGTTCGTACAGGGGCTGCGTCAGCGGGTCCAGCCGGTCCTCGACCTCGTTCAGGTAGTCAGGGTCGACCCGTTTGAAGTACGAGCGCAGGGCGGTCGCGTTCACGTCATGGAACTGCGCATCGTAGCCGTAGACAACAGCCTGGTCGTCTGCAGGGCGCCCGTCGTTGAACGACCGAAGCCACTCGAAGAGCTGGCGGATCGCCTCCGTCTGCCAGAAGTAAAACTCGAGCCCCGAGAGTGCACTGTCGAGGTCGTCCGAGGTACCGGTGACGTACTCGTTCACGGGCCCGAACTCTCCGAGTGTGCCCTCGATTGCGATCAATCGGTATCCTTCAGCAGCTACCAGCCGTTCGACGAGGAGTTTCTGGAGGGTCTTGAACTCCTGGATCCCGTGTGAGTTCTCCCCGATCCCGACAATCGGAGCCGACGCAAGCGTTGAGGCCACACTGTCAAGGCCGTCACCGCCGGAGAGCGCAATGGGGACCGATTCGGCTTCGATGGCTGAGACGGGGGACTTTGCCCCGTCGCTGGGGGTCGGTGTCCCCGCACCCGCAGACTGAGTGGGTGTGTTCGAACGGGGGGTCGTCGTTCCGTCACCGGGGGCACTGCTGGCACAGCCAGCGAGGGTTCCAATTCCTGCAGTGCTTGCAGCCACAACAAACTGTCGACGTGAGAGGCGGCGCTGTCTCGACATGATCCGTCCGGGTGGTTGTCGCCACGGGAGTAACGTACCAACCGCCGAAGTGCTCAGTCAGCAACGGCGGGCGAGTATTTATGCCCGCTGCCGGGAAACAATCCAGTTTGTGCTAGTACGACGCGTTACCAGGCCGGTCTTCGCCGTTGTCCGGGCCGGCCGAGGCGAGATATGCGCGCTGCAGCCAGCACGGCTTCTGAAATCTATCACCGGTTGAGACCCTCAACAATACCGTCTACTGGTACAGAGGGTGCGACAGAAAACGGTCAGTAGAAGCCTCTGGAAACGTTCAGAGACCGCCTCGCTCTCATCGGTGCCGGTCACTATCCAATCAACCACTCCTCCCCCGGTCTTCCCGAGACTCTCTCCAAGTACGACTTCTTGTCGAAGACTTCCTTCGGACCCGGGGACGGTACTACCATTTAAAACCCCCAAAACATAATATTCGACCATTATGGAATGCCAAGAAGCCAAATCCCGTCTGGAATCCAGGTTACGATCTGCGGTCGAAGACAACTCCGACCTCCACTCCGCGTACCTGCTGGTCCATTCCGACAGCCGTGACCTTCACTGGAATCTAGCCACCGGTCAGACGGAGGGCATCGAAGCCGCTCCAGAGCAGCCATACTACGCAGCCAGCATTGGCAAGACCTTCACCTCGACAATCGTGGCTATGCTCGCCGACGACGGGCAACTGAGTTTCGATGACCCGGTCTCGGAGTACCTGTCGGAGTCACTTCTCGACGGTCTTCACACGATCAACGGCACGGACTACACAGACGATATCCGTATCCGTCACCTCCTCGGTCACACCTCCGGACTCCCTCATTCCCTTCCCGAAGGCGGGAAGATGTTCTTGAACACTCGATCGGAAGAATCCCCCGAGGGGAAAACACTGTTCGACGAGATGCTGGAGGAACCCGACCGGATGTGGGAACCCGAAGAGACGATCGAGTGGGCAAAACACCATCTGGAACCGCACTTCCCGCCCGGGGAGGACTGCTACTATTCGGAGTTCGGGTACAACCTGCTCGGGTTGACCATCGAAAGCGTAACTGAGCAACCGTACCACGAGGCTCTGGAGGAGTTCCTTTTTGATCCGTTGGGGATGGAGCATTCGTACTTACCGCCGTTCTCTGACCCTGCTGTCGAAAGTGAGCTTCCCACGGCCCCGTTTTACATCGACGAGACGAGGATCGATGTGGATGACGTGCCCTCGTTGAGCGCATTCTACGCCGGTGGGCAGACGGTGAACACCGGGGAAGAACTATTCCGGTTCCAGCGGGCCTTGGTCGAGGGGGAACTCGTAGCCGAGGAGACGCTCCAGGAGATGCAGCAGTGGAACAAACTGTGGCAGGGGATCGACTACGGCTACGGCCTCGTCCGCATCCGTCCGTTGCCGTTTCTCAAACGCTTCCACTCGTGGGGCGGATTGGGTGCGAGCAGTGCGTTCATGGTGTACAATCCCACGATCGACGTCTATCTGGTCGGGACCTTCAACCAGTGGTCGTATATGCGGAAGAGCATGATGTTCCTCTTCCGAACGTTGCGTTTGATTTCGAAGGTAGAGCGACCCGGCCAGTAGCTTTGGAGGGAATGAACACCCGCTTTATGAGTCCACAGCAGGAGCCTCCGTACCACCCCTGGGCATATCGGTGAGTGATCGACACGGTGGCTGCGTCGGGCGAGTGGGGAGGTCAGAAGATGGGTGTGGCAACCGTTCTGTGACACCCTGATTCGTATATCCAAACAGCTCCCGTCCCGCGGCCGGACCGATTTCGCGGGGGCAAAGGAGACAGCAGGGCGCCTGACCGAACGGGAGGTGCGGGACGAACGGGAGGTCCGGGAGACAACGACGATGGAGTGCCACTCATACGGATTGCTGTGCGTCAGTACCGGGTCGACCGCGCGACTGCGTGCGGGCGTATCGGCAAAACCGTATCAGTTGGTCTCCGGCACTGTGCTATTAGTCACTGGCCGTGGATCGTGTGGTGTGACCGAACGTGACCAGGCTCAGAGGGCTACTCACCGAACAGAAGACGGTTGCGGGAGGGGTCGCTGGAGCGTTGGTACTACTCGGGGTGGCACTTTACCCGGCGCTCCCGGACCGGGTGGCGTTCTACTGGCTCGGTCCGGGTGAGGCCGACGGTACCGTCCCGAAGCTGGTCGCGGTCCTCTTCATGCCGGCGGTCGTCGTGTTCATGAGTCTCCTGTTCGAGCGCGTGGGTGTCGACGCCGACAACCGGGTCGTCGGGTCGCTGGCGATGCTCCTGTTACTGGTCGTGCAGGTGATGGTCTTCATGGTCAACCTGGGCGTCGACGTGCCGGTCGTCCCGGTTTCGCTGGCGCTGGTCTCCGCTCTGGTTGCTGTCGCAGTCTGGCTCGAAGTCCGGTGACAGCCGTTGCCGCCGTCCGGCGCACTCCTGCCGCTACCGGGAACGAAAAGCGTCGAGGTCAGGTTCGGTCGACTCCGCAGTGTTTCGCTACCGACCGGAGTTTTGTACCCCGGGACCGACACGCCGGTATGGGATACCACCACGTCGACCCCGACACCCTGGAACAGTGGGACGACCGCCCCGTCGATGTCCGCTCGATAAGCGCCGCCGCGGGCCTGGATTACCAGGACGCGAAACTCGGCATGCGCGTCTACGAGGCCGACCCCGGCGAGCAGTTCCCGCTTTCCTATCACTACCACGACGAGCAGGTCGAGGTCTTTTACGTCCTCGAGGGGACGTTACACGTCCAGACGCCGGAGGGAGAGCTGACCGTCGGCGCCGACGAGGCGCTGGTCGTCGAGCCGGGGAGCCCACAGCGGGCGTTCAACCCCGAGAGCGCCGAGGGGCGCGTGCGCGCACTCGCCATCGGTGCGCCCTCCGTCGACGACGCCCAGCCCTACGAGCCCGGGGAGGAGTAGCGGGCGACGGCCCGGGACGTGGGCGGCCGGACGACCGCCCGCTCAGGGTGCGTAGCCGGCGTCCTCGAGAAAGCCCCGGAGCCGCTCGACCAGGTAGTCGGGGCGCTCCTCGGGGATCCAGTGGCCGGCGCGCTCGACGACCTCGCCGTCGACGTCGGTCGCGACGGCCTCCATATCCTCGACGGGCATCGACCCGAAGGAGGCCTCGCCCCCGAGCGCGAGCACCGGCATCTCCAGGGCCTGCTGGGTGTGTTCTTTGTTGTGTTCGGCGTCCTCGTCGTAGGCGCGGTAGTACTCGAAGCCCCCGCGGAGCCCGCCCGGCGCGGAGTACGCGCGGACGTACTCCTGGAGGGCCTCGCGGTCGATGGCCGAGGGGTCGTAGGCGCCCTCCCGGTAGAACCACTTGAGGTAGGTCTCCTCGTTGCCGGAGACCAGTCGCTCGGGGAGGTCCCGGACCTGGTGAAAGCGGACGTGCCAGAGCATCCCCAGCTTGTCGTCCTCCCGGACCCCCGGCAGCATCGCCTCCATGACGGCGAGCGCCTGCACCTCCTCGCGGTAGCGGGCGGCGTAGGCGTAGGCCGTGGGCATCCCCCAGTCGTGGCCCACGACCGCCACCTCCTCGAAGCCCAGCTCGTGGACGAGTGCGCGGGTGTCGTCGGCGACGGTCCGCTTGTCGTACCCCTCCCGTGGCTTGCCGGAGTCGCCCATCCCCCGCAGGTCCGGGGCGATGACGGTGTACTGCTGGGCCAGCGGCCCGATCACCTCCCGCCACTCGTACCAGGTCTGGGGCCAGCCGTGCAACAGCAACAGCGGCGGGCCCTCCCCCGCCCGGACGTAGTGGAGGTCGACGCCGTTGACGTACGCGGAGCCGTGGGTCGGCTCGCCAGGTTGTGCCATGCCGCCACGTCTCTCCGGGGGGTCGTCAATCTGGCGGCGCGCCGGTGTGGCACACCGACGGCCGGAGCGGCACGCGCCGGGGCGGGACCGCCCCACGTTAAGTCGGTCCGCGTGGGAGGGGTCGGCATGGACGCCGACGCCAACAGGCGCTTTCTCGCGAACCACGACCACCTGCAGGACCTCGGCATCGCGCTCGACCACCAGGAGGAGGGGCGGGTCGTGCTCTCGCTGCCACACGACGACTCGCTCGCGAACCCGGGGTCGAACACCATGCAGGGCGGGGTGGTGGCGACGCTTATCGACCACGGCGGCGGCGCGGCCATCCGGACTGTCCTCGATGACCCCTTCGGGACGCCCCACGCCACGACGGATCTCAATGTCACCTACCTCCGGCCGGCGACGGGCGACCTGACCGCGGAGGCGGAGGTCGTCCGCGCCGGTACCTCGATGGGCGTGGTGGAGGTGGACGTGACCGGCGACACGCCCGTCGGACGGAAGGACGTCGCGACGGGGCGGGTCTCCCTGCACATCAAGCGCGAGGGGGACTGAGCGAGTCGACACCCCCGGCTATTTGACGCCGCCGCCCGTTCCCCGGAGGCGTGTCACGGAGCCAGGCCGCGACGGCGGCGGACGCGACCGCGACAGCCGGCGGGTCGCGCCGCGCCGTCGCGGTCGTCGTCGGCGTCGTCTTTCTGGACCTGCTCGGCTTCGGGATCATCATCCCGATCCTCCCCTTCTACGTCCGGTCGTTTGCCATCAGCGACGTCTTCATCGGGCTGCTCGCGGCCTCGTACTCGCTGGCGCAGTTCGTCGCCGCTCCCTACCTCGGGCGGATCTCCGACGAGCGGGGCCGCCGGCCCGTGCTGATGCTCTCGGTCGGCGCGGCGGGGGTCGCCTGGCTGGTCTTCGGCGTCGCCGCCGAGGTGGGGGCGGCCGCCGGGACGACCGCGGCGGTCCTGACCCTCTTTGCGGCCCGCCTGCTCGCGGGCGCCGCCGGCGGGAACATCGCCGCCGCGCAGGCGTACATCGCGGACGTGACCCCCCGGGAGTCCCGCGCGAGCGCGCTCGGCCTCGTGGGCGCGGCCTTCGGCCTGGGTTTCGTCTTCGGCCCGGCCATCGGCGGCCTGATGGCAAGCGACGGCGTCGTCGCGCTCGCCCGGGACGTCCTGCCGGGGGTCGTCCCGGCGACCCGCTTCTCGCTGCCGAGTTTCACCGCCGCCGGCCTCTCCTTTCTGGCGCTCGGGGCTGCCGCCGTCGTCCTGAAAGAGCCCGACCGACAGCGCGCGCCCGCCCGCCGGGTCACCTTCGTCTCGCAGTTCCGCGAGGCGCTGGCCGACGCCGCCATCCGCCCGCTCGTGCTCTCCTTTTTCCTGACCTCTTTCGCCTTCGCCGGCGTCCAGGTGATGTTCATCCCCTTCCTCGCCGATTTCTTCGGCTACGACGCCACCGGCGCGGCCCTGTTTCTCACCTACATCGGCGTCCTCGGAACGATAAACCAGGGCGTCGTCGTCGGCCGGCTGGCCCGCCGCTTCGGCCCCCGCCGGGTCGTCCTCGCCGGCGTCGGGTCGCTCTTTGCCGCGCTCGTCGTCCTCGCGGTCTCGCCGGCGCTTGCCGGGCTGGTTCCGCCGCTGGGTGGTCCGACCTGGCTCACCGGCGGGGTCGTCGTCCTGCTCGGCTTCGCGACGCTGGCCTCCTTCGGAAACGGCGCGCTCACGGTCGGGCTCGCGACGCTCGTCTCCGAGCGTGCCTCGGCCGACGCCCAGGGCAGCGCCTTCGGCGTCACTCAGGGAGCCGGGAGTCTGGGCCGGACCGTCGGCCCGCCGCTTGCCGCCGCCGCCTACGTCGCGGTCGCCTGGTCACCCTTCGCCGCGGGGGCGCTCGTGCTCCTCCCGGTCGTCGCTCTCCTGTGGCGCGGGTGACCGGCCGCGGCCCGGCCGACACTCCCGACTCCTGTGGTTATTTGCGGCCCCGCGCCCTGCGCGCCGGCATGGTCGACCTCGCGATCGACGCCGACCGGCTGTTCGACGGGACCGACGCCGAACCGCTCGCCGACGGCCGCCTGCTCGTCTCGGAGGGACGGGTCGAGGCCGCCGGCACCCAGGAGGACCTGGCTGTACCGGACGACGCCGACCACCGCCGCTACGCCGGGACGGCCATCCCCGGCCTGGTCGACGCCCACCTCCACCTCTGGGGGGCGCGGTCGATGGACCCCTTCGAGTGGCTCAAGCGCACCGACACCCACGCCGCCGCGCGGGCGACCGCCGACCTCCGGGACCTGCTCGCCGCGGGGTTCACGACCGTCCGGGACGTCGGCAGCGGTACCGGCCTGGGACTCCGGGACGCGGTCGCCGAGGGAGCCGTTCCCGGTCCACGGGTCTACACCTCCGGGCTGGCGATGTCCCAGACCGGCGGCCACGGGGACTCACACTTTCTGCCCCACCAGTGGGTCCGCGAGGAGGACCCCCGCGGGGTGTCGACGCTCGCGGACGGCCCCGCGGAGTGTCGCAAGGAGGCCCGCAAGCGGGTCCGCGAGGGCGTCGACCTGGTCAAGATCATGACAACCGGCGGCGTCCTCTCGGAGAAAGACCACCCCAGACAGAGCCAGATGACCGACGCCGAGATCAGCGCGGTCGTCGAGGAGGCCCACCGCGTCGGCATCCCGGTCGCCAGCCACGCCCAGGGCACGCCCGGCGTGAAGAACGCGCTGCGCAACGGCGTCGACACCGTCGAGCACGGCATCTGGCTCGACGACGAGGCGGTCGACCTGTTCCACGAGACCGGCGCGACGCTGGTCCCCACGCTGGCGGTCATGCACCGGATCTGCGAGCGCGGCGCCGAGCACGGCCTCCCGGAGTACGGCCTTGAGAAGGCCTACGAGGCCCGCGAGGCCCACTTCGAGTCCGCACGGAAAGCACACGAGGCGGGCGTGCCGGTCGCGCTCGGAACCGACTTCCTCGGCCCGGAGCTGCTCCCCCACGGCGAGAACGCTCTCGAAGCCGAGCTGTTCGTCGAGGAGGTGGGGATGAGCGAACGGGAGGCCATCCGCGCCGGGACCGGGGTGGCCGCCCGGACGCTTCCCGACGACGACGTCGGGACGCTCACTGAAGGGGACCACGCCGACGTTCTCGTGGTCGACGGCGACCCCTTTACCGACATCTCGGCGCTGCACGACGTCGCCACGGTGTTCAAAGGCGGCGAGGAGGTCGAGCGCTGATCACTCTACGATGTTCGACTCCAGGTCCCGCGGGTAGTCGGTCAGAAAGTCCAGGCCGTCCTCGGTGACGGCGACGGTGTCGGAGTGACGGTAGCCCGCATTTTCGGTGTAGATGCCGGGTTCGATGGTGTAGACGTGGCCGGGCTCCATCTCCCCCTCGCTGCCGCGGTCGATGTAGGGGGGCTCGTGGGCGCCCAGCCCGATGTTGTGGCCGACGTGGTGCCGGGCCAACTCGGCGATCCCCTGCTCCTCGAAGTAGCTGTGCACGGCGTCGTCGACGTATGCCAGGTCGACGCCGGGGGCCATCGCCTCGAAGGCGGTCTCCTGGGCCTCGCACATCAGCTCGAAGTAGTGTTCGTCCTCCTCGCTCGCCTCGCCGACGAACATCGTCCGCTCCAGCTCCGAGTAGTAGCCGTCGACGTTCGCGGTCGCGCCGGTGACCAGCACGTCGCCCCGGGAGAGCCGTTCGTTGGGGGTGTGGCCGTGCGGGAGGGCGGTCTCCTCGCCGCTGATGTAGCCGGCGTGGACGGGGCCGTCACCGCGGGTCCGGACGGCGTACTCGCTGCCCAGCGCGTCGAGCATGGCCCGGGACCCCTCCATCGAGGCGCGCTGGCTGACGGTGACGGGATGGGCGCCGGGCTCGGTGTACTCGGCGAGGTACCGGTGGGCGAGGTTGGCCCACCGCGCCGACTCCCGGATCAGGTCGACCTCGACGTCGCTTTTGGCCTCGCGCATCCCGTCGACCCAGGACTGGGTCTCCACGTCCAGAAACTCCGAGAGGGCCGGGCCATCGTAGCCCATCACACCCGGGGCGCCGTCGGCGTCCGCCCGGACGGCCCCGACCTCGAGTTCCTCGAGCATTCCCACGGCGGTTTCGACCGGCTCGCCGCCGGGATAGTCGAAGTAGCTGTGGACGGCGTCGACCCGGGGGTTGGACGAGACCCGTTCGACCTCCAGGCGCGGGACGGTTAGCTCGACGCGCTCCGGGGTGACGGCCAGACAGACCGGTCGCTCGGTCTGGATGTGGTGGAAGCCGGTCAGGTACTCGATGGCCGTCGCGCCGAACCAGACGGCGGCGTCGGCGCCGGTCTCCCCCAGCCGCGCCCGGACCGCGGCCAGCCGGTCCGCGAACTCCCCGTCGGGTACTTCGGTGGGCATACCTCCGGCGAGGGTTCCGGGCGGGAAAAATCCGGGGTCCGGTGCCACGAGCCGACACGCATAAGCGGCCGGTGGGTCGACTGCCGGGCATGTGGCTCGACGCCACTCCCGGCCTGCTCGCCGGAGCGGTCGCGCTGGGGGCCGTCCACGGCGTCGAACCCGGCCACGGCTGGCCCGTCGCCGCCTCCTACGCGCTGGACCGGTCGCACAAGTGGCTCTACGGGTTCGCCGCCAGCCTCGTCATCGGCGTCGGCCACCTCGTCAGTTCCGTCGCGATGGTGCTCGCCTTCTTCTACGCCAAGTCCTACTTCGACCTCGCGCAGGTCAACGAACCACTGACCGTCGGCGGCCTGGAGGTCGGCGGCCCCGTCAGCCTCGTCGCCGGCGTCCTGCTCATCGTGCTCGGCATCCGAGAGTACCGTCACGGACACGACCACTCCCACGGCGACGGCCACTCCCACGCCGGCGAGCACTCCCACGGCGGCCACGACCACGGCGGGAGCGGACACGCTCACGACCACTCTCACGGCGACGCTCACGCCCGCCACGACCACGGCGGCGCTCACGCCGGACCGCTCGCGCGGGTCCGGGGCGCCCTGCCGTTCGTGGGGGGCGATGACGGCGACCACTCGCACGGCCACGACCACGGCGACGCCAGCGAGGCCGCCGACCGCGGGATGCTCGGCATCGCGTGGTTCGCCTTCGTCCTCGGCTTTGCCCACGAGGAGGAGTTCGAGATCATCGCGCTCTGTACCGGCTCCTCGTACTGCCTGGAGCTGATGCTCGCCTACGCGCTGACGGTCGTCGCCGGCATCGTCGGTCTGACACTGCTGCTTATCGCCGGCTACAAGCACTTCGAGGAGCGCGTCGAGCGGTACACGCCGTACCTCCCGCTGTTCTCGGCGGTCGTCCTCGTGGGAATGGGCGTCGGATTCGTTCTCGGGCTGTTCTAGGTTCGGGCGCGACCGCAGGCGAGAACTCGCACGCCTGTCGCTACTCGGGGGCGAGGTGTTCCAGGGTCTCCCGGCGCTCCTCCTCGCCCATCGGGCCGAAGAAGCTCACCTGCACGGTATCCAGCCCGTCGATGGCCTCGAAGCGCTCGACCTGCTCGCGGGCCTTCTCGGGGGTGCCCGCCGCGACGAGTTCGTCGAGTAGCTCGTCGGGGACGGCCTCGTAGGCGCCCTCGCGGTCGCCGTCGTGCCAGCGCGCCCTGACCTCCTCGGTGACGTCCTCCCAGCCGGCGTCGGCGATGGCCTTCCGGTAGTAGGGGCCGTACAGCGCGACCATGAAGGCGACGTGCTGGCGGGCGTACTGGCGGGCCCGCTCGCCGTCTTCCAGGGCGCCACACCGGAAGTTCAGCGAGACGCGGACGTCGTCGACCGAGCGGTCGCCGAGTTCGGCCCCGCGCTTCAGGTCCTCCATGCGCTCCTCGATGGCCTCCACCGTCAGCAGCTGTGGGACCCAGCCGTCGGCGAAGCGGCCGGCCATCTCGACGGACTTGGGGCCGAGCGCGGCGACGTCGACGGGGGCGGGCTCCTCCGGGACCGGGCCCTCGAAGGCCATCCCCTCCGGCGAGAAGAAGTCGCCGTCGTAGTCCAGACGGTCGCCGGACTGGACCTGCCGGACGATCTCGACGGCCTCCCGGACCTGCCGGAGCGGGCGCTCGAAGTCGACGCCGTGCCAGCGCTCGGCCAGTGCCGGCGAGGAGGCTCCGATCCGGAGCCGGAAGCGGCCGCCGCTCAGCTCCTGGAGGGTGGCCGCCGTCTGCCCCAGCGTGGAGGGCGTCCGGCTGTACGGCGAGAGCACGTCGTCGGTGATCCCGATCTCGTCGGTGCGCTCGGCGAGCAGCCCCATGACGATCGGGATCGACCGTCCGGAGGTCTCGCCCATCGAGACGTAGCCGTAGCCCAGCTCCTCGGCGAACTGGACCATGTCGACGGCGTCCTCGACGTCGTCGTAGGAATTCAGTGGCAGTACCATGTCGCGGCCGTACTCCTCTGGCATACGACCCCGTACACCCCGGGGGGCTAAAGAAGCAACCCAAATCGAGCCGCCACTCACAGCCCCCTCGCGTGCGGCCCGCGCTCACTCACCGGCCCCGTCGAGCACCCGCCGAAGTGCCCGCCGGTGGAAGGCGACCGACCCCTCGCGGTCGCGTTCGGGATAGGAGGGCCGGGTGACGGCGCCGGCGGTGTCGACCGCGCTCGCCGCGACCGCGACGGCCCGGTGGACCGGCCGGACCTCGGGGACGGGCCGCACGCTCCCGTACCCCTCCCGGAACGCCGCCCGGAGCGGCTCCGGGTCGTCGACGTACCAGTCCACGACCAGATACTCCGCCTTCGCGACCGGGAGCGCGGGCGCGGCCGAAAGCGGCTGCTCCCAGTCCAGCACGGCGGTGACCGCTCCGTCGCGGTACAGCACGTTCCCCGGCCGGAAGTCCCAGGGAAACAGCGTGGCGGGCGGGTCCGGTTCGGGGAGCGGGCCCGCGAGTAGCTCCCCGAGCTCCCTCTGGAGGTCGTCGAACGCCGGCGGCAGCCGCCCGACTGCCGCCTGGCCATAGGCGCAGAACCACGTTCCCCACTGGTCCGCGCGCGGCGTCAGGCCGTCCCCCGTGGCGTCGAGCGGCCCGTACCCCGCAAAGGAGAATGCGTCGTGGACGGCGGCGAGGTGTCGGCCGAACGTCCGGGCGAGCCGGCGCTGGACGTCGCCGTCGAGCCCGGCGAACCGCTCGTGGAGGTCCTCGCCGCCGACGCGCTCGGTGACGAGATAGTCCGTCCCGCGGACGGTCCCGTCTGCGAGGACAGCCGGCACTGGCACGTCAGTCCGCTCGCGGAGTGCGCGGAGAACCAGCGCCTCCGCCCGGAGCCCCGCCTGGTCGCTGGTCTCCGCGACCGCCCCGTCGCCGGTCGCCGCGAGCTGGACGACGACCGGGTCGCCGTGCTCGAAGCGGACCAGCCGCGTCAGCTTTCGGTTTCCCCGACCCAGCTTCTCGATTGCGGTCGGCTGTCGGTCCGGACAGGCCGCCTCCAGCGCGGCACTGAACGCAGCGGTGTCGGTGACTGCCGTGGCTTCGACATCACCGGGGGGGTCGTCGGGGTCGGCCATCTCGGCTCCGGTCCGGAAGGGAGGGACGCGGGTGCAAAACGGTGGCGCTCACAGCAGGTCGGAGAGGTCGCCGACCGACTCGAGGACGAGGTCCGGGCAGTACTCGCCGGGGTCGCCACCGTCGTCGACCCAGGCGACCGGGAGACCGGCGTTGTGCGCGCCCGCCACGTCGTACGCCAGCGAGTCGCCGACGTACAGGGTCCGCTCGGGCGAGGTCCCCAGGTCGGCGAGCGCGCGCTCGAAGGGCTCGGCGTGTGGCTTCCGGCGGGACAGGTCGCCGGCGTAGACGACGGGGTCGAGGTCTTCCTCGAGCCCGAGGCTCCGGACTTTCGGGCGCTGGCGGCTGCTCGGTCCGTTGGTCAACAGCCCGGCAGGGCCGCGCGCGGCTGCCCACTCGAGGGCCCGCTCGGCGCCGTCGACAAGGGCGACCTGCGTGTTGTCCACGCCCGAAATAAAGGCCTCGGCGAGGGCGACGGCGTCGACGCGGCGGCCGTGCCTGGCAGCCAGCCGTGCAAACCCGGCTGCGAGGTGGCCGACCTGGTCGTCTGGGTCCGGGGGGCCGTCGAGCAGCGGCCACAGCGCGGCGGGCTCGCCGAAGGGCTCGACTCCTGCTCGCTCGAAGGCCGCCTCGTAGAGCGCCGCGACGTCCTGGGTGCGCCGGCAGAGCGTCCCGTCCAGGTCGAACAGGACCGCCTCGATGTCGTCGACAGGGGACACACCTCCGGTAGGGGTGTCGGCGGCAAAACGCTGCCGGGCGCCCGAGCGACGGCCGGCCGGGTCCGCCGGAGCGGCCGCGCCGCTGTGGCCGGCTCAGCCCGACTCGGCGACCAGCGCGGCCACCTCGTCCAGCCCCTGGACCTCGTAGGTCGGCGTCTCCCCGAGGCTCCGGTCGGCGTTGTGTGGGCGCCGGAGGAAGGCGGTGTCGACGCCCGCGCGCCGCCCGGCCTCCACGTCGCTCTCGCTGTCGCCGACGTAGAGGGGGTTCTCGAGAGCCAGGTCAGCCATCGCCTCCTCCAGGTAGGTCGGGCGGGGCTTCTTCCGCGAGAGGCTCTCGCGGGTCGGGGCGCGAGCCCGGACAGTCCCGAACAGGCCCCGGAGGTCGTAGTGGTCGAGCACCGACTCGACGATCCGGGTCTGGTTGTTGCTGACGATCCCCATCGGCACGTCGAGCTCGCGCAGCCGGGCGGTGTCGTCGTAGGGGGCCTTCCGGCCTGCGGTGGTCTCAGCGAGCAGCGCATCCCGGACGCGGTCGTCGCGGTGGCGCCACAGCCGCTCGGCGGGGAGGCCGTGCCGGCGGCTCAGCCCCGCGAGTTCGTCGTTCGAGACGGCGATGGCGAGCGTGTCGACGGCCGACTCGTCGGGCTCGGAGACGCCGGCGTCCAGCAGCGCGTCGCGGGCGGCCCGGCGCAGCGCCGTCTGGTCGCCCAGCGTGACGACGACGCCGTCGTGGTCGAGCAGGAGTCCGTCGTACATCTATCGGTCGCCGAAGCCGCCGCCCTCTCCGCCCAGTCCCGGACCCGCCCCGGAGTCGTCGTCGGTCTCGAACTCCTCGGGCGACCGACCGGCCTCGTCGACCACCTCGTCGGAGACGATGATGGGGCAGTCGACGCGTAGCGCCAGCGCGATCCCGTCGGAGGGGCGGGCGTCGAAGACCGCCTGCTTGCGCTCCCCGCCGGCGTACTGCTCGGCGTCGACCTTCGCGTAGAAGGTGCCGTCGGCGAGGTCGTCGATCCGGACGCGGTCGATGGCGGCCCCGAACTCAGCGACCATCTCGACGAACAGGTCGTGGGTCAGCGGGCGCTCGAACGGTTCCCCCTCCAGGGCGAGCTGCATCGACTGGGCCTGGTCGGAGCTGACGAAGATCGGGACCAGCTCCCCGCGGGCCTCCAGGAGGACGACCGGCGCGCCGGGACCCTCGTCGCTGACGCCGACGCCGACTCCCTCGACGGTGGCCTCGTGTTCCATGACTCGGTCAAGGGTGCGAGGGGTGAAAAGGCTATCCGACCCCCCCAGGTCTCCGTCCCGGACCCGGCTCCCTTTTACCCCGGATCCCCGCGATTGGCGCGCGTCCGACCCGGCCGGTGGCGCGGGCAGCCGGCGAAACGCGGCCTCCGGGGCTCCCGGCCCGGTCGAGGCCGATTGATCGGCATTGAACGCGGATAAATCCGGCTTAACCGTCCGAAAACCGGCTGTAGACGGCTTGAGCGCTTGTCCCTTTCATATCCCTCCGGCGGGGAGTGGCGAGTGCAATGGCACCGACCAAGCCCCTCGGCGCGCTGCTCGCGCTGCTCGTGGTCGCCACCGGGGCGGCCGCGGCCATGCCGGGCAACGCGCCCGTGGACGTTCCGGACCAGGCCGACAACCAGACTGGCGACACGGAAGCGGACGCACAGGCCGAGATGAACGAGACCGCCGAGGACGAGCGCGACGCTGACGAGGAGCGCCAGGCCGGCAGTCCGCCCGAGGATGTCGCCGGTGAGCGCGGCCCGCCCGCGGACATGCCCGGGGCCGCGCCCGACTTCGTGAGCGAGATCCACGCGACGATCAACGACTACCTGAGCGGTGCCGTCGAGGACCTCGGGTCGGCGATCAGCGAGGTCACGCCCGGCGGCGAGACCGGCGGTGACGCCGACGAGGAGACGGGTCAGGACGGTCGGGACGCGACCGAGACGCCCGACAGCGAGGAGACCGACCGTCCGGCCGGAACGCCCGCCTGACGTCACCGGGCTCTCGCCCCACCACTCCACCGCTGACACTCCGCTCTGACACCCGCTGACGCCTCCCGCACGCTGTGCAAGCGCGGCGCTTTTTTGCCTGCGCCCCGAACCCCGGGTATGGCGACGGCTACGGGGCAGGACGACGGATACCCCATCACCCGCAAGCGGGCGGTGCTGTGGGCACTCCCCTTCCTCGCGCTGGGGGTCATCAACCTCGTCCTGCTGCTCGGCTGGGGACTCAAACCGCTGTGGGGCTTTCTGATCTTCCCGCCGATCGCCTTCGTATCGATACTCTGTTATCTCGCCCTCCGGACCGGCCTGGCGAGCAGCCGGCTCGAGGAGTAGCGGCCCCTGCCCGCATGCCGGGCGCTCAGAGCAACAGGTCGTCGGCAGCCCCGCGTGCAGCCAGGGCGGCGTCGTCGGCCACCCGGTCCGGGTCCCCGCCCTCCGCGTCGAGGTAGACGTCCACCTCGAGGACCCCGTCCTCGAAGGTGACAGTCACGTCCAGGTCCCGCACCGCGGCGCGGTCGTACCGCGAGAACACGACGTCCTCGGCGGCCTGCGCGGCGGCCCGGACGACCTCGTCGTCGCTCGGCTCGGCCGTGCCGTCGTCGGTGTTGTCTGTCATCGATGCTGAAAAGAGGGGCGGGGATTCGCCGTCGGATTACGCGCCGCCGGCCGGGCCGAGCCCGCCGCCGCCGGCACCGCCGAGCATCTGCTGGAGCTCCTCCTGGAGTTCCTCGAACTGGGTCTGGACGCGCTCTTCCTGCTTTTCGAGGGTCTCGACGCGGACCTGGAGGCTGTCGACTTTCTCCTCCAGGTCCTCCTTGGCTTCGGCGTAGTCGGTCTTCACGAGGAGTTCGCCGACCTCGCGGTACATGGTGGCGTCCTCGTCGACGTTCTCGAGCTCCTCGAGGGCGGTCTCGGATTCCTCGAGGGTGGTCTCGGCCTGCTGTTTCTGGGCGGCGACCTGCTGGGCCGTCTCCTGGAGGTCCTGGAGCTCCTCGAGCTTCTCCTGCGCTTCCGGCGGCAGATTCCCTTGCATGTCCGTCACCTCGTGACCCGCAGGGATAAACCCAAGCTTTCGGTCATCCGGCGGCTCCGTCCCCGTCTCGGTCGACACCCGGCCTGCTGTCGTCGCCACTGTCGCCCTCCCCGCCTGTGGACCCGCTCCCGCCAGCTCCGCCGGCTCGCTCGGCCACGTCGACCAGCCCGAGCCAGGTGTTCAGCCCGGCCCGCAGTGCCGTCAGGTCGGTCGCCCGGACCGTGACTTCGAGGGTGTCGCCCTCGCGGGCCAGCCCGACTGTCGTCCGGTCACCGTCGATATCGCCGACCTCCGGGCGGAGCGCCCGCTCGACGCGGCGGGCGCGCTCGGGAGTGTCGTAGACGGCAGAGAAGACGGCTTCGTTCACGGTCCGTTCACAGAGTGTCGGCTCCGGCCTCCTGGCCGACAGTCGGGGTCAGTTGACCTCGACTTCCTTGACGTCGCGGCTGCGCTCCTTCAGGAGCACGCGGTGGCCGCAGTAGGGGCAGCGAACGCCGCCGTACTCGTCGAGGGTGACGTCGCGCTTGCAGCGGGCGCACTTGTAGCTCATTCCTCGGCGTCCTCGGCGAGTGCCGCGCGGATCGACCGGTTGACGGTGCGGCCGGCGGGCGTCTCCGGGCGGTAGGCCCCCCCGGTGTAGGTGTGTCCGCAGTAGCTACACTCCCAGACGCCGGTGCCCTGCCGCGAGACCCGGTCCTCGCCGCACTCGGGGCAGGTGTGGTCGTCGTTCGTGTCCCTCTCGATCTCGGCGACCCGTCGTCGGGCGACCCGGCCGTAGCGGGCCCCGAAGCGGCCGGCGCTGCCGACGCTACCGCGCTGTTCGCTCATGGTGACACACCATCCGGCAGGCGGCGGTATAAACGCTACGAGTCCGAACCGCGCGCCACAGGCCCGGACTGGGCGGTCCGGGTCCGGGCCCCCAGCGAGAGCGCGGCCGCTACTCGGGCCGGTCACCCTCCCCGGTCCACCTGACCTCGTACTCGAGCTCGTAGCGCTGCTCCCCGGTCTCCGAGTCCGTGAGCACCTCGAGTTCGACCTCGAACCGGGGGTTCTCGGGGACTGCAACCTCCCGGCTGTCAGTGTCGCTCTCCAGGGTCACGGACCCGGATTCGACCCCTTCGGCAGCGCCGCGCAGCGCCTCTGCGACCTCGGTCCGCGAAAGCCGTCTCTCGGTCTTGAACAGCTGTTCTTCGGGCATCTAGTGTGGCTACGCTCGCCGCCCGGATATACATATAGGCCGTGCTACACGAGTGGGGATGCGGGCGCTCAGAACAGCCGCCGGAGGAACCCCCGCCTGGTGGATCGTTCGGCCAGCACCACCGAGCAGTCGACGTCCTCGACGACGCCGAGGTGGAGCGACCCGGTGACCAGCCGGGCGAGCAGCCCGCGGTCGGTCGCGCCGATCACGAGCAGGGTGCTCTCGCGCGCCTCCCGCTCGATCGCGCGCTCGATGTCCCCGGAGTCGTCGACGACGAGCTCGGCGTCACCGAGACCCCGCTCGGCGGCCCAGTCCGCCAGGAACGCCTCGCCGCGCTCGCGCTCTTCGGGGTTGTCGACGACGTGCATCAGCGTCACCTCGGCGTCGGCAGTCGTCCGGAGACCCTCGACGACCTCGGCGCTCAGGTCGGCGTGGGGGCTCCGGGCGACCGGGAGGAGGAGTCGCGAGAAGTCGAGGTCCTGGTCCCGCAACACCAGGAAGTCGGAGGGGAGCCGGTGGGTCATCTCGGTCAGGGGGCGCTCGGTGCGGACGGCGCTCCAGAGCCGGTCGTCGCCCCACTCCATCACCGTCAGGTCCGCGTCCTTCCGGCGTGCGATGTCGAATATCTCCTCGAAGGAGCGGTGTGACACGACCGTCGACGTCTCGCAGTTCACGTCGTACTGCCCGACGCGCTCGCGGACGTCCGCGAGGAGGTCGTCGGACTCGGCGACGATCCGGGCCCGCTGGCTCCGGCCGTACGCGCGGGCACGGCGCTGTGGCATCTGGACGACGTGGACCGCGTGGACGGTGGCGTCCTCGTGTGCGCTGGCGACCCGGCAGGCCAGCTCGAGCACGCCCGACTCGGTCCGCGGGTTCGCGATGGGGACGACGACCCGGTACCCTCCCGAGCTTTCGCCCTCGGTCGCGGTGTCGACCAGCGGGACGTACGAGCGACCGACGAACCCGCCGAAGGCCCACTCCCGGAGCGACAGCTGGCGGGCGGCTCCCTGGAACCGGGCCGACTCGAGGCGGGTCTCGGTCGTCTGGAAGTAGTTGACGGCCGTCACGAGCACGACCCCGCCGACGGTGTTGCCGGCGAGGACCGGGAGGACGAACTCCCGGAGCCCGAGCAGCAGGCCGAGGTCGTTGCGGAACACGAGATACAGCATCTCGGTGAAGGAGACGACGACGTGGAACAGCCCCCCCAGCGGGATGGCCAGGAAGGCCAGGTAGACGACCACCAGCCGGGAGATGGTGTCCCTGGCGGCGTACTCCACCCAGACGACGCCGGCCACGATCAGCCCGGCGAAGACGGCTTTCACGAAGAGCGTTCCAGGGCTCGTCTCGATGCCCTTCTGGGCGAGGCTCAGGGCGGCCGCCGCACCGTCGGCGGAGAGGACGCCGCCGTAGGCCAGCACCGCCGCGCCGAGCGCCCCGCCGGCGAAGTTGCCGGCCAGCACCACGACCCAGTTGCGCAACAGCGCCGGGATGCTGGCGAGCCGCTCCAGCGTCAGCGCCACCGGGGGGAGCGTGTTCTCGGTGTAGAGCTGGTAGCCGCCGATGATGATGTAGATGAAACCCAGCGGGTAGAGCATCGCGCTCAACACCGGGTCGCCGTCGGTCGAGGCTGTCAGCGACGCGTACAGCAGGAAGGTGATCGTGATGGCGAAGCCGGCCGCGAGCGCGCTGAAGAACAGCTCCCGGCTCCCGGAGGTGATCTCCTCGTCGGCCGCCGCGACGATCCGCTGGAAGATCTCGTTGGAGGTGAACCGGTCCCGGACGACCGACCCCACGGCCGGCGCCCCGCTGCGGGACTGCTCGACGGCCTCGCGGACGGTCTCGACCTCGCTCTCCTCCTCGGGGTCGTCTGGCGGTGTCACGCGGGGGGTGTTTCAGCCCGACCGGTTAAATGAGTTGTAGTTCGGCCACCCCGCGCCAGCCGTCCGGGTCCCGGGATACCCGGGACGGTCAGTCCGTGGCTACTCCTTCAGGTCGGCCTCGGAGAGCGCCTCGTTGAGGTCGGCCCGGACCCGCTCGCCGAGCTCGCGGTCCCGCGCCGTGGTGACCACGCGGTTCTCCTGGACGCTCGAGCCCTCCCGGACCAGCAGGCGGACGTTGCCGGTCCCGTCCGCGCGGGTGGCCTTGGCGCGCAGCCCCGAGTCCGAGGAGACTCCACCCGCGTCGATGGGACCGGGGATGATCTTCTTGACGTGTGGGTGCTCGGCCACGACCTCCAGGGCCGCCCGGCCGTCGCGGCCGCCGATCAGCGTCGAGTGGGTTCCGCCGAGTTTCTCGGCGACGGGTGCCTCCACCACCTCCAGGGGCTCCTCGCCGCCGTGCTCGACGACGTGGGCGACCGGGTCCTCCGCCTCGACGCGGTAGAACTCGTAGCGCAACTGGGCCCGGACCGCCCGCAGCACCTCGCGGTCGCCGGTGGCGTAGACTTCCTCGGGGCGCTTCCGGCGGACCTCGTCGGCGACCTGCCCGGCAAAGGCGCGCAGCTCCGGCGGCTCGCGCTCGCCGTCGGTCTCGGGGGTGGTGGTCACCTCCCGCTGTCCGAGGACCTCGCCGTCGGCGATGGTGGTCACGCGGGCCCGCTCGCGGGAGAGTTCCAGGACGACGGTGTCGGCGTTCTCCGAGCGACAGACCAGACAGTAGTCGCCCGGGCGGGCGAGCGGCGAGCCACAGCGACCGCACTCCATACCGGATCTGGGGCGCTCGCGCCGATAAGTGAGGCGATTCGGGGCCCAGTTGTCGTGACTCCCGTCGGTCCGCGAGGCGGGAGAAGTGAGCGTAAATTGAGTCGGGCGCACGCTGTCGCGGCTCCGGCCGCGACGACATCGTGCGAGGGGTGAGCGAGCGAGGGAGCAATAGCGACCGAGTGAGCGAATCGGCTGGGGAGGTGTGTGGTGTTGGGTGGAGCTGAAAAGGGCGAGGCGTTGCGGGAAGCACGCCGTCCGCGGCGCGTCGCGCCGCGGGCTCGGGAGAGTTTCGCCCTCCCGGTGACGCAGGCACCGCAGGGAGCGAAGCGACTGAGGCGCACAGCGAGGCGCGCGCCCGCAACGCCTCGGGGCTTTCTCACCTGGCTCTCCGCCTTCCGCAATCCCCGAACCAACCATCTCGGCTCTGTTGAAACGCTCAATCGCTGATATATCGTTGGAGCCGTGCTGAATACACAGCGCGAATGCAGCAGTCGGGGACTGGCGGGACAACGGAGAAGCAGGTAGATCCACGCCCTAAAATTAATAAAAGATTGAAATAATGTTCTGTTATGGCAAACTATCGGAGTGCATGGACGCAACGTGTCATCTCGGTCGGTCTGGCAGTGTTGGGCGGTGTTATTCTCTGGACTGTGTTTATGGGAGACGGTCCTTGGATACCGTATACGGGAAACATACCCGATGGCCCCATTACGATCTTCCTGGGCGGTATCTGCCTGATCTTCGGGGTCATAGGCATCATTGCCCCTGAAAGGACTATGCCCACGGGGAGAGGGGCGCCGGGAGAATAGTAGTAACTCGTCCGACGACGTGTTCCGATCACACGTGTGAACCGGAATCACTACTCCGTGATGGGTGGTCTCAGGCTCGTACTGAACTCATCCTCTGTATCGGTCACGCCGATGGCGTCAGCAGTTGAGGGTTTCAACACAGCCACCATCTCTCACTCCAGCCCCTCCGGGTCGGTCTTCAGGTACTCCCGCAACAGGACCGTCGCATAGCTCCCCTTCGGGAGCGCGAACTCGAAGGTGAGCGGTTCGTGCTTGACTTCCAGCTCTGTCCGGACCAGCACCGCCCGCCGGGTCCCCTCGCTGTGGAACTCCCCGGGAAGGTCGAAGGCAGCGGGTTCCACACCCACATCCTCCAGCACCGCCCGCTCGATCTCCCCGGGCTCGTCATCTGCAAGCTCCGTTTCGGTCCCCACGAGCGGCGCCGTCACGAACGCCCGGCCGCGCTCGCAGTGGCGGCGGACCGTCTCCAGACGCCCGTCGGTCACCCGCTGGGTGCGGCCGGTGTCGGGGACGGCGAGCGCGTCGACATCGCGGTCCCGGAAGCAGACGACGTCGCCCGCCACAGGCTCGGCGAAGGGCAGTCCGCGCTCCAGGCGCGCCGAGAGGATCTCGTTGAAGACGTAGGACTGGGCGGCGTTGACGAACAGCCGCTGGAGGTTCGTCGGCGCGGTCTCCAGGGCCGCCCGGAAGTCCGCGGGGCCGGGCTCGCCGTCGACCTCCGCGAGCCGGTGACACATCGCCCGCTCGTAGCCCAGGTGGCCCGGGAACCGCTCCAGCGCCGCCTGCCAGTCCCGGGTCTCCTCGACGTGGGCGCGGGCCTCGCGGGTCCGCTCGGGCTCGCGGTCGGAGGGGTTGCCGACGTACGCGAGGACGGCCGCTTCGAACCCCTCCCCGAGGAGTGCCAGCCCGACCTCGTGTGTCACCGGCCGGCGGCTGCCGAAGCGCTGCTGGCCGAAGTAGTTGGGGACGCCGACGGTCACGCCGTCGTCGGTCACGGACCCTTCCGCGCCGGCGAACGTCCGGAGGTCGTCGGTGACCGCCTCGACGGCTTCGGGCCGGTCGGGCTCGCGGACGACCACCTCGAAGGCGTTGCCCGCCAGGTCGCCGAACAGCACCGGCCGGCCGACCCGCCCGACGACTTCGAGGTCGGCGTCGCGGAGGTCGGGCAGGTCGTCGGGGTCGACGCCGTCGATAGAGAACAGCTGGGTGGTGACGGCGTGTTTGTCCTTCGTGCCCGCCCAGGAGATCCGTTCGCGGGAGATACCCAGCTTGTCCGACAGTGCGCCCGCGAAGTCGTTGGTGTCCCAACCCCGCAGTTCGACCCGCAACAGGAGGTGGGGGTACGAGCCGGAGTCGGCCTCGACCGGCTCGGGGTCGACGGCCTCGAGTTCGCGAACCCGGAAGTCCGCGGGCGAGTCCCGCAGGCGGCCGCCGGTCCCGTCGGCGTCGCTGACGTAGTAGGCCATCCCGACGGATCGCTCGACGGGGTGTGCCTCGCGCATGGTCGCCGTGCGGGCGGGGCGGCTTTACGCCTGTCGCGTCGGCCGGCTCACGCCGCCCCACGGAACCCTGCCCGGCTACGCCTCAGAACAGCTCGACGCGGAAGCCCTCGGCCGCGAGTTCCTCGGCGAAGGCCTCCGCGTCGGTCTCGACGGCCTCGAAGGTGTCGTAGTGGACCGGCAGGGTCAGGTCGGGGGCGACGCTGCGGGCGAAGTCGGCGGCCTCGTGACGGTCCATCGTGTAGTGGCCGCCGATGGGCGGGAGGAAGACGTCCGCCCGCACTGACTCGTGGTGGGGCAGGAAGTCCGTGTCCGATGGGAAGTAGACGGTCGTTCCGTCTATCGTCAGCAGGAGGCCCACGACCTCGCCCTCCGCGTGCCAGGGGTCGCCGTCGTCGTCGACGTGTGGCCCGTCGGGGTCGTTGTGCGACGGCACGGTTTCCACGGTCATGCCCGCGACCGTGCGCTCGCCCTCGTGGGGGAGTCCGAGGACATCGAACTCGAGGTCGCTCGTGTCGACGGCCTCGTAGGCGGCCACCGTCGCGTCCGGCTTCGCGACGGCCGCGATGGCGTCGGGGTCGTAGTGGTCGGGGTCGTCGTGAGTGACGAAGACGACGTCGCCGTCGCCCGGCGCCCCGTCGAGTACCTCCGACCAGGGGTCGATGTAGACGACCCGGTCGCCGGTCTCGATGCGAACGCTCGCGTGGCCGAGTCGTTCGAACTGGAGTCCCTCGTGGTCGACTCGCATGGCCGCACCTACGTTCGGCCGGGGCATATACTCCCCGCCGGTTACTCCGACAGCCGGCGGAACGCCGCCCACGACTCGTCGACCTCCGGCGGGGCGGTGGCCTCGCCGTCGACGTACAGTCCCGACCCCTCGCGGACCCGGCCGGCGACCGCCGCCGGGGTCCCCCGGTCCCGGAGTGCGTCGACGACTGCCGCGGCGTCGTCGGCGTCGACCGCGGTCAACAGCGTTCCGCAGCTGGTGACGCGCCAGGGGTCGACGCCGACCGCGTCACACACCGGCTCGACGCCGTCAGCCACCGGCGTTGCCGCCGTGTCGAGGTCGACCCGCACGCCGGCGCCGTCGGCCATCTCCGCGAGGCCACCGACCACCCCGCCTTCGGTCGCGTCGTGCATCGCGGTCACGCGCCCGGCGTCGTGGGCGGCCAGGGCGTCGGCAACGCCCGCGATGTCGTCGACCCGTTCCTGTGCGGTCGCGACCGTCTCGGCCGGCAGGTCCAGGTCGTCGGGGAACAGGGTCGCGAACAGCCCGGTGACCTCCGCGGCGGGACCCGTCGAGACCACAAGGACGTCACCTGGCCGTGCGCCGTCCGGCCGGACGACGTCGCCGGGGTCGCCGACTCCCATGGCCGTCGCCGCGCCGACCCAGGAGCTCTCGACGCCCGGGTAGTAGCCGGTGTGGCCCGAGACGACCGCCACGCCGAGGTCGCGGGCGTGTGCGTCGATCCCCCGCCAGACGCCGGCGAAGGTCTCCTCCCCGAACGACTGCGGGAGGGTCAGACCGAGCGTGACGTGCGAGGGTGGGACCCCCGAGACCGCCACGTCCGTGAGGACGATATCGAGTGCGAGCCGGCCGGCCCGCTCGTGGCCCAGTGCGGGCAGAAAGGAGAGGGGGTCGGTCGCGGTGACGACTGCCTGCCCGCCGACCTCGAAGACGCCGAAGTCGACGCCGGCCTGCGGGCCGACGGTCACGTCGTCCCGGTCGGCGCCCAGGCGCGGTGCGATGAGGCGTTCGAAGGTCCCGGCGTCGACCTTGCCGAGGCGGTCCTCGGTCACGCGCGCTCACCTCGGTGGACGGCTGTCATGTGTCGCCACCCCAGTTGACGACCGTCACGTCTCACCACCCCGGTCCACGACGGTGACACGTCCGGGGTCGACCCCAAGCGTGACGGTGCCGTCCGGAGCCGTGTCGCCGGTCGTTTTGACCAGCAGGGTCCGGTCGCCCCACCGGCAGTGCAGCCGGTAGGCGTCGCCGAGGAACTCGCTGGTCTCGACGGTCGCCTCGAGGGTCGGGCCGGTCGGACTGTCGGGGTCGACCGCGACCGCCTCCGGCCGGACCGACAGCAGGGCGTCCGTTCCGGGGGCAAGATCCAGCCCCGGCAGGGCCAGCGTCCGCCCGTCGACGGTCACACGCGATGGGTCTCCCCGCCCGACCGTGGCCTCGAAGAGGTTGTTGTCGCCGACGAACTCCGCGACGAAGCGACTCGCCGGCTCGCGGTAGACCGTCTCCGGCGGGCCGACCTGCTCGACGCGGCCGTCCGCGATGACCGCCACGCGGTCGCTGACTGCCAGCGCTTCGGCCTGGTCGTGGGTGACGTAGACCGTCGTGATGCCGAGCTCCTGCTGGAGCGAGCGGACCACCACCCGCAGGCGCTCGCGCAGGCGGGCGTCGAGCGCCGACAGCGGCTCGTCGAGCAGGAGCACGTCGGGGCCGGGCGCGAGCGCCCGAGCCAGCGCGACCCGCTGCTGTTGGCCCCCGGACAGCTCCCCGGGGTCGCGCTCGCCCATGCCCGCCATGTCGACGAGGTCGAGCAACTCGCCGACGCGCTGGTCGGTCGAGACGTCGCGAGGCGGGTCCCGGAACCGGAGCCCGTAAGCGACGTTCTCCCGGACGGTCATGTGCGGGAACAGGGCGTAGTTCTGGAAGACGATGCCGACGTTTCGCTGCTCGGGCGGGCGGCCAGCCGCGTCCTCGCCGCCGATCTCGACGGCGCCGGCGTCGGGCGTCTCGAAGCCGGCAACGGTCCGGAGCGTCGTCGTCTTCCCGCAGCCCGAGGGGCCGACCAGCGTGAAGAACTCCCCGTCGTCGACCGACAGCGAGACGTTCGCCAGCGCGGGAACGCCACCGAAGGTCACCGAGACGTCCCGCAGGGTGACCCCGGTCACGGTTCCCACCGTCCGCCCAGGCGGTCGATCGCGACGAAACTCAGGCCGGTGACCGCGAGCAGGACCGTCCCCATCGCGGTCGCCGGCCCCAGGTTGGGACCGAGCGAGCGGTTCCCGACGTAGCGTTCGAGCGCGACCGGCATGGTGTAGCTGTCCGTCCCCTCGGCGAGTAAGACCGTCGAATCGAACTCGCCGACGCTGATCGCGAAGGCGAAGGCCGCCCCGGCGAGGACGGCGGTCGCGACCAGCCGGAGGTCGACGTCGAGCAGCGCCCGCAGCCGACTCGCTCCCAGCGAGCGGGCGGCGTCGTGGTACCGGGAGTCGAGCCCGCCCAGCGCGGGCGCCACGTTGCGCGTCACGAACGGGTAGGCCGCGGCAGCGTGGGCGAAGACGACCGCGACGGGACCGGCCGCAGTCAGCCGGTAGCCGAACAGCACCGTCCCGAAGACCATCGTCTGGAGGAGCCCGAGCCCGACGACGATCCCGCTGACCGCGAGTGGTGCGCTCAGCACTGTCTCGGCCAGCCGCGACCCCCGTCCCCCGCGGGTCGCGACGACGGCGACGACGACCCCCATCGGGACCGCGAGCAGGAGCGTTCCGGCGCCGTACACGAGCGAGTTGAGGACCGCCGGCAGCGGCCTGGCCGTCCCGGCGGCCGTCGATGCCTGCTGGGTCAGCAGGAACTCGTAGTAGGCGGTTGTAAAGGAGCCGTCGGGGGCGGTGACGCTCTCCAGCAGCAGGCTGACCAGCGGCCCGAGGAAGACGACCGCGGCGACGACTGCGTAGCCGGCCAGCGCGAGCCGAACCGGGCTCCGGAGGGTCGCCCAGCCGGTCGCGAGCGGCTTTCGGGGCAGGGGCTGGCCGGCGCCGGTCGTCGCGCGCTGACGGCTCTCGTACCGGAGGTAGAGATACATCAGCACGAGCGAGACGAGCGTCTCGAGCGTCGCGAGCGTGGCCGCCTCGCTCAGGTCCAGTGCCTGCACGCGGGCGAAGACCCACACCTCGACGGTCGCCAGTTCGAGCCCGCCCAGCGCCAACACGATCGGGAACGACAGGAAGGTGAACACGAACGTCAGCAGCGCGGCCGTCAGCAGTGCGGGGCGGATGGCCGGCACCACCACGTCGAGAAACGCCCGTAGCGGCGACGCGCCCATCGCACGGGCGGTCTCGACCTGCCGGCGGTCGACCGACTCCCAGGCGGTCGCGACCAGCCGTATCACAAGCGGCGCGTTGTAGAAGGCGTGTGCGATGACGATCGCCTCGAGCGTGAAGACGACCTCGACCGGGCCGAGGCCGACGGCCCCGAGCAGGTCGTTGAGCACGCCGGTCTGGCCGAACATGGCCAGAAAGCCGACCGCGACCAGGATCGACGGGAGCACGAACGGGACGATCGTCAGCGAGCGCACGGTCTCGCGGCCGCGGAAGTCGTACCGGGCGAGCACGTACGCGCCCGGGAGCCCGAGGGCGACGCTGGCGAGCGTCGAGAGCGCCGCCTGGTAGGCGGTGAAACCGAAGAGCCCGAACTCGACCGGGGGGGCTCCGGCGTCGACCCACGCCAGGAGCCCGGCGGGAACGCCGGCGGGGTCGACGAAGAGGTGGTGGACGACCCCAGTATAAAAGGGGTCCCCGAGCACCGACAGCAGCGGGTCGAGCGTGAGGCGACCGGCGTCGAGCACCGCCTCGGCGAAGACGGTCGCCACAGGGTAGTAGAAGACGACCGCGATGACGGCGAGCGTCCCCGCGACCGCCGCGGGCAGTGCCGCCCGCTCGGGCCACCTGCTGGGTGCCATCCTGTCGGTCAGTTCCCGACGACGCGACGGGCCCACGCGTCCGTCCACTCGTCGACGTTGCCCTGCAGCTGGTCGTAGGTGAACGTGACTGCCTCCGGGGGTTCCTTGGCCAGCTCCGAGAACGTCTCGCCGAGCTGTGCGTCCGTGACCGCCGGAAACTGGACGTTCCGCTCGGCGACCTGCCCCTGGTGGTCGGGCTGGAGGACGAAGTCCATGAACAGCCGCGCCAGCGCGGGCTGGTCGGTGTCGGCGAAGCGGGCCATCGTCTCGGGGTTGGCGTACCCCTCTCCTTCGATGAACCCGACCTGGTGGCGCGTCAGGTCCGCGTCGGCGCCGTAGAACACCTGGTCGGTCGAGTAGGAGACCACCATCGGCGCCTCCTCGTTCATGTAGGCGTTGTAGGCCGGCTGCCAGTCGTCGAGGATGGTGACGCCGTTCTCGACCAGCGAGTCCCAGTAGTCGAGGTAGCCGTCCTCACCCTTGGCGTCGATCGTCCACAGCAGGAAGGCCTGTCCCGGGTCGGACTGCTGGGCGTTCTGGGTGATGAGCGCGTCCTCGTAGGCGGGTTCGAGCAGGTCGTCGAAGGTCTCGGGGGCCTCGATGGCGCTCTCGTCGTAGACCAGGCTGATGTAGCCCGTGTCGTAGGGAACGGCTCGCCCCTCGGGGTCGATCTCGAGGTCAGGCTTGATCGTGTCGGCCCGGTCGAGGTGGTCCCGGCTGTGCATGAACAGCGCGTCATCGAGCCGTTCGTCCGCGCGAACCAGGTCGTCCGTGTTGACTCCGACGTACAGGTCCGCGTCGATCGGCGCACCCGACTGCTTGCGCTGGATGTACTGGTTGACGCCGTTCGACGGCGTGGTGAACTCGACGGTGACGCCGGGGTACTCGTCCTCGAACGCCGACTTCAGGTAGGTGCCGGCGGTACCCTCTCCGGTGAACGAGTCGTAGGTCGCGACCCGGAGCGTGCCGCTGGGTGTCCCGTCGATGGTCTCCCGCGGCGTGCGCGTGGCCCCGCCGGTGGTCTCCTCCGGTGGAGGTGTGGTCCCGTCGCCGGTCGGTGTCGCTGCACAGCCTGCGAGCGCAGCAAGCGACCCCGCACCCGCTGCCCTCAGGAAGGTTCGTCGCCTCATCACTCGGTGGTCACACTGAGTGGTAATAAGGGACTCGCAACAGGGACGACACTGGCCGGACTGTGGCCGGGTCGGGGCCGGGCACACCGGCGTCGTCGCTCCCCGGTCGGACGGTGGCGCGGGAGAGTCACCGTGGCCCGTCGGCGAAACATTTATATAGAACCACAATCAATCAAGATAGTACCGATGTCGACCGATACCGACTCCCTGCGTGACCTGTACCTCGACGTGACCGGCGAGGAAGGGGTGACGGAGACCCAGGAGGAGGAGCCCTCCCACGACCCCATCGAGAGCCCCGAGACGGCCATGGCGGAGGTCTCGGACGTCGTCCGGCGCGACGGACTCGACGACGCCGTCGCGGGCGCCGAAACTGGCGCGAGCGCCAGCGCCGACAGCTAGCGGTCCGGCTTCCCGTACCCGTCCGAGCCGTCCCCGGGTTGACTGTCAATAACAGGCATAATTTTTTGTGAGAGAGTCTCGCATAGAGTTCCATGGAGTACTACGACGGTCAACCGCTCTCGCACATGGGGGACCTGCCGGCGATGGCGGCAGACAGGTACGGGGAGAAGACGGTGGTCACGTTCCGGGGTGAGGAGACGAGCTTCGCGGAGCTCGACGCGGCCGCCGACCGGGTGGCGAACCTGCTGGTCGAGGCGGGCGTCGAGCCCGGCGAGCGGGTTGGACTGTTCATCCCGACGACGGACTGGTTCCCGAAGGTGTACTTCGGCGCGATGCGGGCCGGTGCTATCCCGGTCCCGCTGAACCTCCGGATGGACCCCGAGACGCTCGGCTTCGTCGTCGAGGACGCCGACATGGACGTCCTCTTCGGCTCGGTGTGGCTGGCCGACGAGGCCCAGGAACTGGCGGCGGCCACGGGCATCGAGACGGCGTACATCCCCGGCGTCTCCGGCGAAGGTGTCGTCGATTACGCCGAGGCTATCGCGGACGTCGACGACAGTTTCGACCGCGAGGCGGCGGGTGTCGACCGCGCTTTCGACGATGTCGCCGTCCAGCCCTACACCAGCGGCACCACGGGCCGGCCGAAGGGCGTCGAACTGACCCACCAGAACCTCCTGTCGACCATCGAGGCCCTGGACAAGGGCGGGCTGTCGGTCGACCCCGAGGACACCTTCCTGGTCGTCCTTCCGCTGTTCCACATCTACGGGCTGAACGGGATGATGGGAACCTGCCTCTACAGCGGCGCCGAGATGGTCTTTCACGCCGAGCCCGACGCCGAAGCGATGCTCGAGGACTTCGGCGAGCAGGAGGTCACCTTCTTCGCGGGCGTCCCGGCCCTGTTCACGGAGCTGTTCCGGGAGTACCGCGAGAACGAGGACGACTACGACGTCTCCTCGCTGGAGTACACCTTCTGTGGGGCCGCGCCGCTGGCGGACTCCACGAGGCGGGCGATCATGGACGCCTGGGACGTGCCGATGACGGAGGGGTGGGGGATGACCGAGACCGCCCCCGCGGGCACCATCGAGCCCGGTCACGGCGTCAAGAAGGCCGCCGGCAGCGTCGGACCGACACTCGATGGCGTCGAGATCAAGCTGGTCGACCCCGCGACCGGGGAGACCAGGGTGACGACCGACCAGCTCGAACCGGTCCCCGACGAGGACATCGACTTCGAAGACGAGGACGCCGTCACCGGTGAGATCGCCATTCGCGGCCCCAACGTCTTCGAGGGCTACTACAACCGCCCCGAGAAGACCCGCGAGGTCTTCGACGACGAGGGCTACTTCCACACCAAGGATATCGCCCGGGTCGACGAGGACGGCTACTTCTGGATCGTCGACCGGGCCGACGACATGATCATCGCTGGCGGGGAGAACATCTACCCCGCCGAGGTCGAGGACGCTCTCTACGAGCACCCCGCGGTCGCCGAGGCGGCGGTCGTCGCCGCCCCCCACGAGGTCAAGGGGGAGGCGCCGGTCGCCTACGTCGTCCTGGAAGAGGGCGCGGAGGTCTCCGAGCGCGAACTCCGGGAGTTCTCGCTGGATCATGTCGCCACCTACGCCCACCCCCGGCGGGTCTTCTTCGTCGACGAACTCCCCCGCAGCGCCACCCAGAAGGTCCAGCGCTACAAGCTCGAGGACGACATCGAGGAGCGGCTTGGCGGCCCCCTGGAGTCCACCGACGAGGAGTTCTGACGGCCCGCGACCCCGTGCGGGGACCCACCTGGTGGACCTGTGACGGGACGCGGACCCCACGCGCCGAAACTGTGAGGGTGTGTGACACCCACACATTGAAGACCGCCAGGGCGCATCACCGCACCGTGCACACAGAACGTTCCCTGACCGTGACTGCGGACCGCTCCCGGACTGAACCCGCCGCGGGCCGGCGCGGGGCCTCGACCCCGGCCGCGAGGTGGTGACGGCCGTGGAGATCCGCGTCGACACGGCCCCCGACGAGGAGACGGCCCGCGTCATCGCCACGGCGGTCGCCGAACACCTCGGTCGGCCGGTCGAGGTGGTCCCGGCAGAGGGTGGGCGGGTCGCGGCCGACGACGGCGAGTGGGAGGACGCCGGCGCGGTCGTCACCGACCGCGAGGACCGCCTCCGCGAGGAGGTCGCCGAGATCCTGGAGGGCGGCCCCGAACGGGGCCACGAGAAGGTCGAACAGCTCGGCAAGCTGTTCGTCCGCGACCGCCTGGACCTGGTCTTCGACGAGATCACCTACGAGGACGGCACCTTCGCCCGCCACGACGGCGAGGACCTGGCCGCCGACGGACTCATCACTGGCGTCGGCCGCATCGACGGCCGCCAGGTCTTCTTCTCGGCCAACGACTACACCGTCAAGGCCGGCTCGCTGGGACAGATGGGCGTCGAGAAGGAGATCCGCCTGGCCGAGCGCGCCGCCGAGGCCGGCGCGCCGATCCTCCGGCTGATCGACTCCACGGGCGCCCGGCTGGACGCCGACGAGCGCGGCGAGGGGAGCACGCACATGGACCGCTACCGCGGCGGCCGGATGTTCTTCAACCAGTGTATCCACTCCGGCCAGGTTCCTCAGGTCGGCGTGCTCTACGGCCCGGACATCGCCGGCTCCGCCTACACACCCGTCTTCTGTGACTTCCTGGTGATGGTCGAGGAGATCTCCGGGATGGCGATCGCCTCCCCCCGGATCGTCAACGCGATGACCGGCGAGGACGTCGACATGCAGGAGCTCGGCGGCCCCGAAGTGCACGCCCGCCACTCCGGCAGTGCCGACCTCGTGGTGCCCGACGAGGAGGCCGCCGCCGACGCCGTCCGGGACCTGCTGACCTACCTGCCACAGAACTACGCCGCCGACCTGCCGGCCAGCGAGCCCGCCGCGCCACAGGCCAACCCCAAAGGGCTCGACGCCGTCATCCCCGAGGAACCCAACGCGGCCTACGACGTCCACGAGGTCATCGCCCGCGTGGTCGACAGCGACTCGTTTTTCGAACTCAAACCGCGGTTCGGGCCGGAGATCGTCACCGGGTTTGCACACATGGGCGGCCAGCCGGTGGGCGTGGTGGCGAACCAGCCCGAGGAGAAAAGCGGCGCCATCTTCCCCGACTCCGCGGAGAAGGCCGCCGAGTTCGTCTGGGTCTGTGACGCGTACGGCCTGCCCCTGATATACCTCTGTGACACGCCGGGGTTCATGGTCGGCTCGAAAGTCGAACGCCAGGGCATCCTCCAGCGCGGCCGGAAGTTCATTTACGCCACCTCCAACGCCCAGGTGCCGAAGTTCTGTGTCATCACCCGGAAGGCCTACGGCGCGGGGATCTACGCGATGTGCGGCCCGGCCTTTGGCGCCGACGCCACGCTCGCGCTCCCTTCCGCGGAGATCTCGGTGATGGGCCCGGACGCTGCAGTCCACGCCCTCTTCGGCGGACAGATGGCCGAGATGGACCCCGAGGAGCGGGCGGCCTTCGTCGAGGAGGTGAAAGCGGAGTTCGACGAGCGCATCGACATCCGCAAGCAGGCCGCCCGGATGCAGGTCGACGAACTCCTCCCCGCGGGGGACCTCCGCGAGCAGCTGCTCCACCGGCTCGACGCCTTCGCGGACAAGCGCCGGACCGAACGGGACCGCCACCACGGCACCATCCTGTTCTGAGCGACCCGTGGGTCCGTGAGGACGGACCCACGCTCGCAGCGGGTCACCGGAGGTCGACGCCCGGGGACGGCAGCGACACCTCCCGGCCCGCCAGCCACCGGTCGCCGGCGTGGTAGACCGTCGCGGCCGTCAGCCCCCAGAGCGCGTGTGCGGCAAGCGAGCCCGGCGGCAGGTTCGGCAGCGGGGCACCGACCCCGACCAGCCGGAGCCAGACGGGCATCACGACCCCGGCGGCGAGTACCCACAGCCCGAGCCCGAACACGACCCCCACGGCGACCCGGTCGAGAGGGGCGGTCGTGTACGACCGTGGGGCCGCGGAGACCACCCCGACGTACCCGAGCGCGAAGACGACGCTGTGAAAGAGGTGGGTGACCCAGCCCACGGTGGGATTCTGGATCCCGTACAGCGCCCCGATCACCGGGATCAGTCCGCCAGCTGCACTCAGGACGACCCCCATCACGACGCCCGCGGCGAGGCCGGCGGCGACGGTCACCCCGAGCCGTCCGCCGGCGATCTCCGGTGCGGTGACCCGCGACGCCGGCTCGTCGGCGCCGGCGTCGGGGTCGGCACGCGGGAGGGTGACCGCGACCGTCGAGCCACCCTCGTCGACGTCGACCCGGACCCCGCCGTCGGCGCTCTCGACCAGCAGGCGCACGATGTTGAGCCCGAAGCCGGTCGTCGGGTCGTCGAACTCGGCGATCTCCCCGTCGGCGAGCAGCGTCCGCTGGTCGGCGGGCAGGCCGGGGCCGTCGTCGCGGACGGTGACGGTCGCGGACTGGCGGGTCGCCGTCACCGACACCTCGACCGTCGGCGGGTCGCCGTCGCTGTACCTGACGGCGTTGTCGACGAGGTGGCGGAACACCTCCGAGAGCTGTGTGTGGCCCTGGACGGCGACGTCCTCGTCGGTTCCGTCGACGCGGCAGTCGGCCTCGGGATGTGCCGACCGGACCGTCTCGACGGCGCGGTCGACCGACGCCTGGAGGTCACACGTCCGCAGGCTCACGTCCGACCCCTCGCCCGTGTGCGAGAGGTACTTCACGTCCTCGATGAGTTCGACGACCCGCTCGCCCTGTTCCCCGATGGTCTCGACGGAGTCGTCGTGGTACCGCTCGCGCAGCAGCGCCGTGTGGCTGGTGATGGCGGTGGCGGCGTTGATCACCTGGTCGCGCAACAGCCGGTTGAGGACGGTGAGCCGGTTCGCACGCTGTCGCAGCGTCTCCCGCTGGCGGCGGGTTCGCGCCGCGTAGACGCCCGTGAGCGTCCCGCCGACCGCACCCCCGATGAGGAAGTTCGAGAAGTACGTCTCCGAGCGCAGCGCGTCGACGGTCATCGGCGTCGCGGGGTCCGACCCCAGTACCGTCAACACGACCAGCGCCCCCATCGCGCCGGTCCCCAGCAGCGACCAGCGGACGACCGTCCGCACCGATGCGGGGTCGTAGGCCCCGACGGTCAGGACGACACCGTACGCACTCAGCGAGAGGCCGAGCACCAGCGGCACCAGCCCGGAGAACAGGAACACCATGGGGTCGTCCATGGCGGCGAAGGCGATGGTGAAACGGGTGAGCAGGAAGCCCATCGCCGCGAGCACGAGCCCGCTGTAGGCAACCCGGCTCGAACTCATCCTCCCACCCTCGACTCACCCGCTCCCCGCCGGCGCTCCCGTGCCTGCACACCGACTCCCGTCGACGACCGGCCAGCTTCCGGCTCGGCTGGCCGCGACCGCGGCGCGTGAACTGTCCACACCCGTGAGGATCCGCCCCTCGTCGACAAAAAACGTGTGTCAGTGTGCCGGCCGTCAACCCGGACGTTCCCCGCTCCCGGGGTGCATTTGTCTCACGCGCCCTCGTGTGACTCGCCGTCCTCACGCGAGGCAGCTCTGTCGTCAGGGATGCCCTCGCCGCCACGTCCCTCGCCGGCGGCGAACCGCTCGGCGCCCGCTTCGGCGGTCTCCAGCGCCCGGCGGCCGTGCCAGGCCTCGACTTTCAGTCCCTGTGCGAGCTCCTGGCCCAGCCCGTCGTAGACGGCGGCGCGGTCGGTCCGGACGGTCCGCTGTGGGAACCCCGCGATGGTCTTCCCCAGCTCGATTGCTGCCGAGAGCGCCTCGCCGTCCCCGACCACGCGGTTGGCCAGCCCCCACTCCTTCGCTTCGGGAGTCTCGA
Source organism: Salinirussus salinus (assembly GCF_009831455.1). Lineage (NCBI taxonomy): Archaea > Methanobacteriati > Methanobacteriota > Halobacteria > Halobacteriales > Haloarculaceae > Salinirussus > Salinirussus salinus. Next base: position 573,745 of record NZ_WOWO01000003.1, read on the forward strand.
CCGGACGGCCGGTGAGGATCATGTCCAGCGCCCGCCCCTGGCCGACGATGCGGGGGAGGCGCTGGGTCCCCCCGTCGACCAGCGGGACGCCGAACCGGCGCTCGAAGCAACCGAAGACGACCGACTCGCCCGCGACCCGGAGGTCACACCACAGCGCCATCTCCAGCCCGCCGGCCACGCAGTGCCCCTCGACGGCGGCGATGGTGGGTTTCGAGACCTCCATCCGGGAGAAGCCCAGCCACCCCTCGTCGCGGTCCTCTAGGTCCATCTTTTTGAGGTCGGCGCCCGCCGAGAAGACCTCCTCGTCGCCGGTGAGGACACCCACCGCCGCGTCGTCGTCCCCGTCGAAACGCTCCCAGGCCTCCTGGAGTGCCAGCGCTGTCTCGTTGTCGATGGCGTTCTTTGCCTCCGGGCGGTCGATGCCGATGACGGCCACGGGTCCGTCGCGGTCGTAGGTGACCATGCCGGCGGGCTTCGGAGGGCTCTCACATTGGCGTTCGGGTGAGCGTCGCGGTGGACCGGACCCGCTACGGCAGCCCGCCCTGCAGCCGCTCGAAGTCCTCCGAGGCGTGGCCACAGAAGACGTCGGCGCCGGTTCGCCGCTGGAGTTCCTGCACCCGCCGCAGGCTCTCGCGCCAGTGGTGTTTGCTCCAGAGCAGCCCGCCGCCCATCGGGATCCCCTTGTCGTAGTTCGCGCGCTCGTCGGCCTGGTCGCCGATGAACAGCGCCGTCCCGTAGCCGTCGACGTCCACGCGCATTCCCATCAGCCCCGGCGTGTGGCCGGGCAGGTGGAGGAACTCGACCCCCTCGAAGTGTGTCTCGTCGCCGTGGACCACCCGCCAGTTCAGGTCGTGGTCGAAGTCCTTGAGGACGTAGCCGGCCGACCCCTCGTCGGTCTTCGCGGAGTAGTAGGCGTACTTGAGTTCCTCCTCGTGGACGTAGACCGGGACGTCGGTGCCGGCAAACCGGTGGAGGCTGCCCGCGTGGTCGAGGTGGAGGTGTGACTGGACGACGCAGTCGACGTCCTCGAGGGCGTACCCAGCGTCGTCGAGCGCGGTCGGGAGGTCCCGCTCGTCGGCGTCGGCGTGCTCGAAGGCGTCGTAGAGGGCCGGGGGCCAGTGGCCGGCGCCGGCCTCGGGATGGGAGCCGGTGTCCCAGAGTATCGTCGCCTCGGGGTGGTCGACGACGAGATTGTACACTTTCCCCGCGATGCGCTCGGCCTCGGGGTTCGGCTCCGAGGCGGTGGCGACGGTGGCGTGCTCGATGGCGTAGTTCTCGTCGAGGTGGATGGTGCCCCTGTCGACGGGCGTGACGGTGGCGTCGACCATGCGGGCTCGAGCGCCGGACAGCCGATAAATCACCCGCCGGCGCGAGCGGGCCCGCCGGGCCGTCACGGTCGGAGACGCCCGCGGGACCGGGATTTATGGGGCGTGGTGACGAACCCCAGGGGGATGGACCTGCTCTCCGACCCCTACAAGCGGCGGTGGTTCGGCTGGGGGCTGCTCGTCTCGGCGTTTTTCCTCGTGAGCCTCCACCGGACGTCGACCGCCGTCCTCTCCGAACAGCTGATGCGGGCCTTCGACACGAGCGCGACCAGTCTCGGCCTGTTGCACTCCTCGTTTTTCTACCTGTACGCGCTGTTGCAGGTGCCGGCGGGGCTGTTGACCGACCGGTTCGGCGCGCGCGCCATCGCCGCCACCGGGACGGGGCTGATGAGCGCCGGCGCCATCGCCTTCGGCGTGGCGACCACCTATCCTGTGGCGTTCGTCGGCCGGCTCTGTGTCGGCTTCGGGGCGAGCGTCCTCTTCATCGCGGCGCTGCGGTACTGTGCGAACTGGTACCGGCCCGACGAGTTCGGCACGATGACCGGCGTCACCTTCACGGTCGGCATCTTCGGCGGGCTGGCCGCGACGACGCCGCTGGCGGTCGCCATCTCCACGTTCGGCTGGCGCGGGACGGTCGTCGGGCTCGGGGTCGCGGGGCTGGCGATCGCCGTCGGCGTCGTCCTCCTCTCGCAGGACACCCCCGAGGCGGCGGGGCTGGAGCCCATCCAGAACGTCCCCGACCGCCCCGAAGTAACGGCGAGCGACCTCAAGCGGTACGTCAAAGACGCCGTCACCGAGGCCGAGACCTGGCTGCTCGGAGTCATGCTCTTTTTCATGACCGGGGTCGGCATCACCATCTTCGGGCTGTGGGGGATCCCCTACCTCGTCCAGACCTACGACATCTCCGTGACGGAGGCATCGGTCTATCTGTTGCTCGGTAACATCGGCGGGATGGTCGGCCCCACCCTCTTTGGGTGGCTCTCGGACAAGGTCGGCCGCCGCGCGGAGTTCATCGTTCTCTCGGCGGTGATGTTCATGCTGACCTGGGGCGTGTTCGCGGTCTTCGGGACGATCCCCCTGTTACTGGTGGGTGCGGTCTTCCTCTTCTCGCGGGTGCTCCGCGGCGGGATCCCGCTTGCCTACACCGTGATGAAGGAACGCCACCCCGAGGCCGCCAGCGGGACCGTCATCGGCCTCGTCAACAGCATGGGCTGGCTGGGCGCCGCGGTCTTCCCGGTCGTGCTCGGCGCGGCGCTCGACGCCTACTGGACCGGCGAGACGGTCAACGGCACCCGCGTCTACTCCGCGTTCGGCTACCGGGTCGCCTTCGCCATCGCCGTCGCGGCGGGGCTTCTGGCAACCCTCTGTGCGCTCCTGCTCTACCTGCGGGTCCGGAAGGAACGGGCCGCGGAAGGCGTCGGGCCGGCCGCCGAGAGCGCGACCGACTGACGGCGCGTCGCCGCGCCGGCCGACACGGCCCGAGCCCTACCCAACACCTTCTTGCCGGCCGCCCACGGACCGACGGGCGATGAAATACTACGAGGACATCGAGGTGGGCGACACCGAGGAGTTCGGGGAGTACCACGTCACCAAAGAGGAGATAATCGAGTTCGCGTCGCAGTACGACCCCCAGCCGTTCCACACCGACGAGGAGGCCGCGAAGGAATCGGCGTTCGGCGAACTCGTCGCCTCGGGGTGGCACACCGCCGCCATCTGCATGCGGCTGCTCGTCGACAACATGATGGACAAGCGCGCCAGCATGGGCGCCCGCGGCGTCGACGAACTCCGCTGGCGACAGCCGGTCAGACCCGGCGACACCATCCACCTCCGGACCGAGGTCGTCGACAAGCGCCGCTCGGAGAGCGACCCCGGACGGGGCTACGTCGACAACAAGATGGAGGGACTCAACCAGGACGGCGAGGTCGTCATCTCCTGGGTCGGGCTCGGGATGGTGGCGGTCCGGGACCCCGAATCGGCCGAGTGAGAGTGTGCGGCCGGGGCGCCGGCCGCCAGCCCCCGTGCGGCGGTCCCGGCTCGCCGCCGGTATCCCCGCGCTTTTGACGGCTCCCGCCCATCCCCGGGTATGGCACGCGTCCCGCTGCTCGACGCCGAGGACATAGACGAGGAGTACCGCTACCTCTTCACCGAGAACGACGTCGGCGAGGCCGATATCTTCCGCGGGATGGCCAACGCCCCCAAGCAGCTGCAGTGGTATCTCCGCTACTCCACGCGACTCTGGGAGGTCCTCCCCGAGCGCGAACGGGAGGTCGTCATCCTCGCCTCGGCACGGGCGCTCGAACACGAGTACGAGTGGCACCAGCACGTCCGGCTGGGCCGGGAGGCCGGCGTCACCGACGCCGAGATCAACGCCATCAGCGCGGGCCACCTCGACGACCTCGACGACCGGGACGCCGCCCTCGCGGCGTACGCCCACGGCGTTACCCACGGCGACCCCCGCGACGCCGAGTACGAGCGCCTGGTCGAGCACTACGACGAGGGGACAGCGGTGGGTGTGGCGATGCTCGCCAGCCACTACGTTGCGACCGCCCGCACCCTTGACGCGATGGGCATTACGCCCGAGGAGGACTTCGTCGGCTGGACGGTTTGACCGGGGACGGGCCAGGGATGGACGAGCGCCTGCCGCGCCCGGCGCCGCTCAGAGCACGCCGGCGTCGGCGAACGCGTCGGCGACCTCTTCGAGGAGGGCGGCGTGGTCGCCGGGGCTGTCCAGGTCCTGGTACATCGTGCTGACGGCGAGATAGTCGGCGCCGAGGTCCTGCCAGGCCCGGGCGCGCTCCACCCACTCCTCTTCCTCGCCGGGGACGGCCCAGATCCGCCCGTGAAGTCCCACGTCGTCGGGGTCCCGGCCGGCGTCCTCGGCAGCCGCGTAGACGTCCGCGAGGTCGTCCTCGGCGCCCTCGTCGCCGGGCTGGAACTGCGGCAGCCAGCCGTCGGCCAACCGGCCGACCCGGCGCTTGACCGGGTCGGCCATACCACCCATCCAGAGTGGGATGGGCTGCTGGACCGGGCGGGGGTTGATCCCCAGCTCCTCGATCCGGTGGTACTCGCCCTCGAAGTCGACGACCGGCTCGGTCCACAGCGCCCGCAACACCTCGACTTGCTCCTCGATGCGCCGGCCGCGCTCGCCGAACTCCTCGCCCAGCGCGACGTACTCGTGGGGGTTCCACCCGACGCCCACGCCCAGCCGGAAGCGGCCGTCGGCGAAGCGGTCGACCTGGGCGGCCTGTTTCGCCACGAGTGCGGTCTGGCGCTGCGGGAGAATGAGGATGCCGGTGACGAACTCCAGCTCGTCGGTCACGCCCGCGAGGTAGCTGAACGTCGTCAGCGGCTCGTGGAACGTGTCCGCGTTGTCGTAGGGCCCCTCCCAGTCGTCCCAGGTGGGGTCGACGCCGAGGACGTGGTCGTAGCTGAGGAGGTGCTCGAAGCCCGCGTCCTCGATGCGCCGGGCGTAGTCGCCGACCGTCTCGGGGTCGTCGCCGATCTCGAGTTGGGGGAAGACCGTGCCGATCTCCATACGCTCCCCGCGCCTCCCAGGACCTTGAAGGTTCCATCCGACCATAGCCCGGTCATGGACTTCGAACGCACCACCGACGAAGCGACCTTCCACAGTCCCCTGGCGGACTTCGAGGAAGTCACGGAGACCGTCGAGGTCCGCCGCGACCCGCTGACCGGCCGCACCGCGCGCATCGCCGACGCCGCCTTTGCCATCGCGGAGGACCCCGACATCGAGGCCGTCGTGAGCGACGACGAGGGCTGTTTCTTCTGTCCCGACATGGTCGCGGACGCGACCCCGACCTACGCCGACGACCTCGAGGTCGACCGCGGGGGCCGCGGCGAGGCCACCTCCTTCCCCAACCTCAACCCCTATGGCGCCCACTCGAACGTCGTCGCCCTCACCGAGACCCACTTCCAGCCCATGGAGGCGTTCACCACCGACCAGTTCGCCGACGGCCTCGCGCTCGCCGTCGAGTACATCGAGCGCGTCCGCGAGACCGACCCCGACGCCGGCGTGGCCTCGGTGAACATGAACTTCCTGCGGTCGGCCGGCTCGAGCCTCATCCACCCTCACCTCCAGACGCTCGTCGACGGCCACGGCACCAACGAGGGGCGCCGGCTGCTCGGGGCCAGCCGCCAGTACCACGAGGACCACGGCTCGCGCTACTGGGACGACCTCGTCGCCGCCGAGCGCGGCGGCGACCGCTGGATCGGCGAGACCGCGGGAGTCCACTGGCTGGTCCCCTTCGCGCCCCGGCACCACCGCCAGGTGCTCGGCGTCCTCGAGGGGACGGGCCTTCCCGACCCCGACGGCGACGCCGTCCGCGGGCTCGCCGAGGGGCTGACGAACGTGCTCGGGGCCTACGCCGACGAGGGGCTGAACGCCTTCAACTTCGCCCTGCACCTGCCCGACGACCCGGCCATGGGGCCGGTGTTCACCGTCATCGCCCGGTCGGTCTTCGACGAGCACTACTGGTCGGACTCGCCGTACTTCACGGTGCTGCACGACGAGGGCGTGGTCGACACCGCCCCCGAAGCCTACGCGGCGGACGTTCGCGACCGGTTTTGAGGGGGCCCGGGCGGCGACCGGGTTGGTAGGGGCCACCCGCCGGGCGGTCAGGACCGGACCAGCAACACCCCGGCCAGCACCGCCGCACAGCCTGCGAGTCCCGCGAGCAGCAGGAAGAGAATCGCGGGGGTGGACCGGGTGAGCACGAGGCCGGCCAGCGAGGAGCCCAGCGCCCCGACGCCGAAGATGGCGGTGTAGCTGTAGCCGAAGGAGAGCCCGCGCACGTCGGCCCCGGAGTACGCCGAGATGGCCTCCTGGTTGACGGGCGCGACCAGAAAGGCACAGAAGCCGAAGGCAGCGGCAACAGTCAACAGCGGCCACAGGCCGGCGTCGGCGGCGGGGACGAACACCACCGCGATAGCCGCGAGGGCCGCGTAGCTCCCGACGAGCACCCGTTCGACGGGGACGCGGTCGACGAGCCACCCGCCGGCGTACTGGCCGACGCCACCCAGCAGGAGCAGCCCGGAGTAGACGTACTGGCTGGGCTCGACCGCCCGGCCGTACACCTCGACGGGCTCGAACAGCGGGAGCCCGCCCAGCACCTCCGGGAGGAAAGTGACCGCCCCGCGGTAGTAGAGCCCGTAAAGCACGCCCATCACCAGTACGAGGACGAACCCCCCGGTAAAGAGAAGGCGCGAGTCCGTCAGGAATCCGCGGAGGCTGTCGGGCGTCCCGGAGTCGACGTCGGCCTCGCGGGCGGCGCTGCCGGCGGTCTCGTCGAACTCCAGGCGCCAGCCGGCCAGCGCCGCCACCAGGGCGGGGACCACCAGGACGGCGGCGACCGCCCGCCAGCCGACGAAGACCAGAAGCACCGCCGCGAGCAGCGGCCCCACCGCGACGCCGACGTTGCCGGCCGCGCCGTGGTAGGCGAAGGCGGTCCCGCGGGCCCTGGCGCCGCGGCTGAGAAGCGCCAGCCCGGCCGGGTGATAGATGCTCGCCGCCGCCCCCCACAGCAGCAGGGCGACCGCAAGCACTGGCAGCGTGGGCGCGACGCTCACCAGCCCGAAGGCCGCGCCCATCCCGACCAGGCAGGCGAGCACCAGCCGCTTCGAGCCAACCCGGTCGGCGAGCACGCCGCTGGGCAGCGCGCCCACGCCCACCAGCGCGTAGCTGGCGCCGGCGACCAGCCCCAGAAGCGCCGGCGACGCGGTGAACGCGTCGATCCAGATGGCCACGAAGACCGGGATCACCAGCTCGTAGGTGTGGAAGGTGGCGTGGCCCAGCATCGCGAAGGCGGTCAGCGCCCGGTCGTTGGCGTCCACGTCGGGACGGGCGCGCAGGCGCCAGTAAAAGCTGTCTATCGCTCCAGCAGCCCGACCTCGGCCAGCGTCCCGGCAACGGTCTCCAGCAGGTCGACGTGCTCGCCGACGCCGTCGAGCCCCTGCTCCTGGGTGGTCACGGCGAGATAGTCGGCGCCGACTGCCTGCCAGGCCTCAGCACGGCGGACCCACTCGTCGGGTTCGCCGGGCGGGACACTCATCCGCCCCTGGAGGCCGACGTCGGCGGGGTCGCGGTCCGCGTCCTCGACGTACTCGTAGAGGTCCGCCAGTTCGGCCTCGGCTTCCTCCCGGTCCTCCGCGGGGTCGAACTGCGGGACCCAGCCGTCGCCCTTCTCGGCGATGCGGCGCTTGACGGGGTCCGCCGTCCCACCCAGCCACAGCGGGACCGGTTCATCGGGCCGGGGGTTGATCCCCACGCCCGGCAGGTCGTGAAAGCGTCCCTCGAACTCGACGACCTCCTCGGTCCAGAGCCGCCGGAGCACGTCCAGTTGCTCGGTCATCCGCGGGCCGCGGTCGTCGAACTCCTCGCCCAGGGCGACGTACTCCAGGGGGTTCCAGCCGACCGCCACGCCCAGGCGGAACCCGCCATCACAAAACCGGGCGACCTGGGCAGCCTGTTTCGCCACGAGGGCGGTCTGGCGCTGCGGGAGGATGAGGATGGCCGTCCCGAACGCCAGGTCGTCGGTGACCGCCGCGAGGTGCGAGAGGGTGGTCAGCGGCTCGTGGAACAGGTCGTCGTTGTCGTAGGGCCCCTCCCAGTCGCGGTCGGGGTCGACGCCGAGGACGTGGTCCGAGGCCAGGATGTGGTCGTAGCCGGCCGCCTCGACCCCCTGTGCGTACTCGCGGAGAGGTCCGGGGTCGGGGCCGAGTTCGAGGGTGGGGAGTACCGTGCCGAGTTCCATACGCCGAGCGGTCGCGGCAGGGACTTCAAGCTACGTGGTCGGTGCGTCATGTTTGGCCTCCCGGGAACAGGGCCAACACGAAAGCCCCGTGCCTTTCAGTTCCACCCGAAACCACACACCTCCCCAGCCGACTGCGCTCCTCGTCGCTCGCGGTGCTCGCTCCTGCGGTGCTCATCCCTCGCACGGCGCCCGTCGCGCGAGGACACGCGCGACGGCGTGCGCCCGAGGTGTTGACCATACGGGTGAGACTGAGAAGGGGGCTTTCCTGCTGTTCGGAGCTTCCGACTCGGATTCCGCTCTGATTCCCGTACGTCAAAAAATCGGTCGGGGTTGCGTGTGCGAGGCGACTTACTCGGTCTTGTCGAGTTCGTCGTCGAACCGGACGACGTTCTCCAGGTCCTCGTCGTAGACGTCCTCGAAGGCGTTGCGGGCGATGGTGCGGCGGTGGACCTCGTCGGCGCCGTCGACGATCCGGAACGGCCGGACGCTCTCGTAGAAGTGGGCGACGGGCAGGTCCTTGCTGATGCCGTGGCCGCCGAGACACTGGACCGCCAGGTCCATGATCTCGTTTGTGACGTTGGCGGTGAAGGTCTTGGACATCGCGACCTCGATGCGGGCGTCGCTGTTGTCGAGTTCACGCGCGGCGTGGCGGACCATCGACCGGGCGGCGTGGAGGTCGGTCTCGGCGTCGGCGATCCGGTGGCGAAGCGCCTGCTTGTCCGACAGCGACTCGCCGAAGGCCTCCCGGTCCTGGATGTAGGATTTCGCGATCTCCAGGGCGCGCTCGGCCATCCCGGAGTAGCGCATGCAGTGGGTCAGCCGGCCGCCGCCCAGCCGCAGTTGGGCCAGCCGGAACCCGCCGCCCTCCTCGCCGAGCAGCATGTCCTCGGGGAGCCGGACGTTGTGATACTTGACCTCGGCGTGGCCGCGCTCGATGTCGACGATGCCGTGGCCGCCGAGGTGGGGGATGTTGCGGACGATCTCGACGCCGTCAAGATCCGTCGGCACCAGAAAGAGCGAGGTGCCCTCGTAGGGGTGGGCGTCCATGTCCGTCCGGGCCATCACCAGCAGGACGTCGGCGTTGTAGCCGTCGGAGGTCCACCACTTGTGGCCATTCAGAACCCACTCGTCGCCGTCCTTCTCGGCGGTGGTCCGGAGCATCTTCGGGTCAGAGCCCGCTCCCTGGGTGGGCTCGGTCATCGAGAAGGCGGTGCGGATGTCACCCTGCACGAGCGGCCGGAGGTACTCCTCCTTCTGTTCCTCGGTGCCGGCGATCTCGAGGGTGTGCATGTTCCCCTCCTGGGGGGCGTTCGCGCGGATGGACAGCGCGCCCATCAGCGACCGGCCGACCTGCTCGAAGGAGGGCAGCATGTCCCGGAAGCCCAGCCCCTGCCCGCCGTACTCTTCGGGGACCTGGGGCGCGAACAGGTCTCGCTCCTTGGCCTGCTCCCAGAAGTCGTGGATCTCCGCCTCGGAGACGAGTTCCCCGGTCCGGAGCGCCTCCCGCTCGCGGGGGAGGACCTCGTCCTCCATGAACGCTTCAACTCTCGTCGCGACCTCTTTTGCTTTCTCGGAGTCGTGGTACTCCATACCTATTCCCACGAGTGCAACACTAAAACTATGGCGGAGACCGTCCGGCGTGCCGGTGGTTACCTTCGCGGCCGAGGGGTGCCACGAACCGACAGGAGATGGCCGTTGACTGTCGAAATTCAGTACTCGTCGGCCCGATTCCGGCGGATCCGACAGTTCCGCCGGACCGCGCTCCACCTGCGGTGACGCTCCGTCAGTGTCGACGCCCCCGGTCGCGGACGGCTCAGTGCGCGTCCTCGAGGACCCCCACCATGTCCTCGACGGTCAGCTCCAGCCCCTCAGGGAGGTTCACGATCAGCGGGTCGTCGACCACCGCGCGCGCGACATCCTCGAACTGGTCGGGCTCGGGCCCCTCGGTGTCCCGCAGCCGCGCGGGCAGCCCGAGTCCGTCGCGCACGTCGGCGACCGCCTCCACGACGGCCTCGGCGGGGTCTCCGGCGTCGCCGACACCGAACGCCTCCGCCAGCAGCTCCCGGCGACCCTCCACTTCCCCGAAGAGGTACCGCAGCGCGTGGGGCGCGACGACGGCGTGGGCCGCGCCCTGTTGGATGTCCGAGTAGGCAGTCAGCCCGTGGCCGAAGGCGTGGATCAGCCCGAGCGTGCCGCCGTCGGGCCGGGAGATGCCGTACTGAACCAGGAGGAGCCCCTCCAGAGAGGGCGCGGCGGTCTCGACGGTGACGCGCTCGCCCAGGTCCGGCAGCGCGTCGGTCAGCACGTCCAGCCCCCGCACGGCCGTCGCGTCCGTGAACGGCGTGGCGGCGCTTGTGTAGAGCGTCTCGACCCCCTTGTCGAAGCCGTTCATCGCCGAGGCCCTGAGGATCCCCGGGGGCGTGGTCGCGACCAGTTCGGGGTCGCCGACGACCGCGGCCGACATCAGCGCGGGGTCGGAGACGCCGCCGTCGACGGGTTCCGCGACCGGGCAGGTCGCGGGGTCGGCGTTGATCCCCGCGACCTGCGAGAGGTCCGCGCCCGCGAGCGTCGTGGGCACCGCCACCACGGGCGGTGCCTCGCCCTCGATGGCGATGGTACCGGTCTCCTCCATTTCGGTGCCGACGGCCGCCCGGTCGACTCCCTGGCTGTCCTTGCTGGCGATGGCCGCCGCGGCCTTCGAGACGTCGATGCTGCTGCCCCCGCCAAGCCCCACGAGCGCGTCCGCGCCCGTCTCCTCCATGGCCTCGACGACGTCGAGTGCGGTGCTGACAAGCTTGTCCGGCGTGGTCTCCGCGAGCACTCCCGCGAGCCGGTCGCCCAGCCCCTCGCGGACCGGGTCGATGACCTCGGGTGTGGTGCCGACCGTCTGCCCCGCCACCACCAGCGCCCGCTCGGCGCCGAGCGCCTCCAGTTCGTCGTCGAGGTCGCCCGCTGCGCCCTCGCCGTACCGGACCGCGCCGGGCTCGTAGGCGAAGCGGTAGTCGGTCATTTCGCCACCTCCGTCTCGACGGCCGGCAGGGCGGTCTCGATCGCCTCGCGCTCGTCTTCGAGCCACTCCGGAAGGGTCAGCCGCGAGCCCAGCTCCTCGACGTCCTCGTCAGCGGTGAAGCCCGGTCCCATGGTGGAGACCTCGAAGAGGACCCCACCGGGCTCGCGCGCGTAGATGGCGTGGAAGTACTTCCGGTCGATGGTCTCGGAGACGCGCAGTCCCTGATCTTTGAACGCCTCCCGGTAGGCTTCCTGTTCGTCGGTGTCCTCGGCCTTGAACGCGACGTGGTGGACCGTCCCGACACCCATCCGCCCGCGCTCGGCGTCGGTCCCGACGAGGTCGACCGTCGTCCCCGGCCGCTCGCCGACCGCAGTCCGGTACCGGCGCCGCCCGTCCTCCTCGCCCGCGAACTCGTACCCCAACACGTCAGTCAGCACCCGCTCGGTCGGCTCGAATCCGGCGACGGCCAGGGTCACGCCGTCGAAGCCACGGAGCTGGTGGTCGGCCGGGACCGAACTCCCCTCCCAGGGTTCGGCGGGGGCCTCGGCTGCGGCTTCGGTCCCCACCAGCTCCAGCCCGATGCCGTCGGGATCGGAGAAGGAGAGGACGGGCTCGCCGAAGCGCTCGGTCCCGGTGACGTCGACGCCGCGGTCGGCCAGCCGGTCGCGCCAGTAACCGACCGACTCCGGACGGACCGCGTAGGCGGTGGCCCCGACCTGGCCGGCGCCGAACTCCCCCTGGCGGCCCTCGTCGGTCCAGGGGAAGAACGTGATGGCCGTCCCCGGCGTCCCCCGGCGGTCGCCGAAGTAGAAGTGGTAGGTGTGGGTGTCGTCGTGGTTGACGGTCCGCTTCACGAAGCGGAGCCCGAGGGTGTCGACGTAGAAGTCCGCGTTTCGCCCCGGGTCGCCCGCGATGGCCGTCACGTGGTGGATGCCCGCTGTCTCTGGCATACCCTCCGGTAGGACCCCCTCCCATGTAGGGCTTGTTCGGACACCGGTGACACCAGGTTACCATCCGGTACCCGCCCGCCCGGTGACGACCGGGCGACCCTCTCACCGCCGCGACCGGCCCGACTCGCCGCCGGTCCTGCCGCGGGGAGTTCGGGCGATTCAAGGCGGCCGGCGTCAACGTTCGGGCAGTGTCACGGCGCAGCCTCTTCGGCTCGCTCTGTGCGATGGTGTTCCTCGTGAACCTCGCGCGGGTGGTCTTCGCCCCGCTGGTCCAGCCGGTCGCCGCCGAGTTCGGCGTCCCCGCGGCGTCGCTGGGCGTGGTGACCAGCGCCGCCTGGCTCGGCAGTGCCGCCCCGCGCCTGCCCACCGGCTACCTCCTGACGCGGTTCCCCCGCCACCACGTCGTCGCGGCCGCGGGCTCGGTGCTGGCCGTCGCGGCCGCGGGGACCGCCTTCGCCGACTCCATCCCGCTGCTCGCGGCCGGCGCGTTCGCGATGGGGCTGTCCAGCGGCGTCTACTTCATCGCGGCCAACCCCCTGGTCAGCGAGCTGTTCCGCGAGCGGGTCGGCACCGCGATCGGGGTCCACGGCGCAGCCAGCCAGCTCGCCGCGGTCGCCGCGCCGGTGTTCCTGAGCGTCCTGCTCGTGGTCGGCCGGTGGGAGACGGCGTTTTTCGTCATCTCGGGCTGTGCGGTGCTGGCGACGGGCGCGCTCGTGCTGACGGCCCGCCGGACGGCGCTGCCCTCGGTCGGCGCCGCGGACCGTAGCCTCCGGGCGGCCGCCCGCGCGCAGTGGAAGCTGGTGCTCACTGGCGTCGTCTTCATCGGCGCCGCGGGCTTTCTCTGGAACGGCCTGTTCAACCTCTACGGCGACTACCTCACCGTCGTGAAGGGGATCGACCCCGGGACCGGCCGGCTGCTGCTCTCGGGGATGTTCGCCGCCGGCGTCCCCGCCTTCTTCCTCACCGGGCGGCTGGCCGACCGGGTGCCCAACGTCCCGCTCATCCTCGGGATCATCGCGGGCTTCGTCGTCTGCACGCTCGCGCTCACCGCCGTTACGGGGGTCCTCGCCGTCGCCGCTGTCAGCGTCGTGCTCGGCTTCGCCGTCCACGCGCTGTTCCCGGCGATGGACACCTACATGCTCAGCGCGCTGCCCGACCACCACCGCGGGAGCGCCTACGCGCTGTACTCCGCGACGATGATGGTCGTCCAGGCGCTTGGCTCGGGGGCCGTCGGGATGGCCGTCGCCCAGGGGCTGGGCTACACCGCCGTCTTCCGCGGGCTCGCCGTCGGCGTCGGCGCTCTCGTCCTCGCGCTGTACGTTCTCTACACCCGGGACCGCCTGCCGACCGGCGGCACGCCCGGCGAGACCCCGGCCGCCGGTGCGACCGACTGACGCCGCCTTCCCGGTGAGGCGGCCGCTCTCCGGGCCGCTGCCCGACCGGCGCTCATCCGGACTGACCCCGGGCGGCCCGGGGCACTATACACTTAGGGACCGGATTTACCCCAGGAGACAGCGACTGCCCGGACGCACGGGATGAGGGCGACACACAGGACTGCGACCGAGCCTGGAGTATCGGATACCGAACGACGCGCGCTCGCAGTCGCCGACCGGGGCGACGTGGCGGAGCGGAGGGCCGACAGATGAGTGACGGCTCCCGGAACCCGAGCCGGCGCCGGGTGCTGAAGACGCTCGGGGTGTCGGCAGCGGTGACCGGCCTCGCGGGCTGTTCGGGCGGCGGCGACGGTGGAGGCGACACCGGCGGAACCGACACGCCTGCCGGCAGCGACGGGTCCGGCGGCGACACGTCCGGCGGCGATACCGGGGACGATACCTCAGGTGGCGGGTCGGCGACCGAGACCGAACCGCCGGGCACCGAGAGCCCCTACGAGACCCGCGTCGACGAGCGGATGACCGAGACGACGCGGTACACCTACGACCTGGCGGGCGGCGCCAGGATCCGCCTGCACGTCGAGAGTTTCGACGGGGAGAACACGCTGGTGTACACGAGCCGCAGCGGGCACGCTCTGCTGAACGACGCCACGCGGGGCTCGGAGACGTGGGTCGTGGAGGTCCCCGAGTCAGGCGAGTACACCGTCGAGGTCTCCCCGAACGGGGAGGCCAGAGCCGTCCTCGGCGTGGCCGAGGGGTCGGGCACGGACGTGTCCGGCGGGGAGAGCGGGTCCGGCCGCTGCGGGGATCTGACGGAGGGCGGGTACAGCCGCTACGACGAGCCCGACTCCCCCTTCGTCGGTACCTTCGAGTATCCCGGCAGCGTCGCGGCCACCGGCACCGTCAACAACTTCCACTCGCTGACGATCCGGCAGTACATCGGCGACAGGCAGGCGTTCGACATCTTCCCGACCCAGAAGCTCGTGGGGACGGACTCGCCGACCGACGCCCAGCTCGGGAACGTCGAGGGGCTCGAACGGGTCGGCGAGTTCGAGTTCGGCGGCGACACCGTGCCGCTGGTCCGGGCGTCGCCGGCCCCCAACGGCGACAACGGGACGAACTACTACCGCAGCTATCCCTACTACGTCGCCGGGCTGCCACACGAGGGCTCCGACGGGACCAAGTACTACCGGATGTCCGTCAAGGCGACGGTCCAGTTCTCGAACGACCTGGAGCCGACAGTCTGCGGGGACACCTTCGATGAGGTCGCGAGACGCGTGATGACCTCGCTCGAACCCAACCCCGACACGACAGTCGAGGAGGAGGGCGTCTGACTGCCAGGACCGGCGGAGGACACCTGCCCGACGGTCGCTACTTCCTCCCTTCTGAGTGGGGGGTCTTGTATTTTTTCGGATATTTTTATGTGGGCTGGTACCATCGCACAAAAACAGGCATGTCGACAGACACCGGCGGGACGCTTTCAGCGGTTTACCAGAACCGGATCGGGACGCCGACCACACACGACGAGGTCCGGGGGTACTGGATATTCCTCACCGGGCTGGTGCTCGGTGTCGTCGGGTTCGTTCTCTTCTTACCCAGCGAGTCGGCCGCCGGCGCCTCGGGACTCACGCTCCGGGAGGCGAGCATCGCGCTCGCGGCGGCCGGGCTGGCGATGATCGTGGCCGGCCCGGTCATCCGACTCCCGCTGAAGTCGTGGGCCAACTACGCGGCCTACCTCGGCCAGCTCGTCTCCTTTCTCGCGGTCGTCTGGTTCGTCCTCGTCTTCCCGGCCGACTGGAACGTCCAGACCGGGAACCAGCCGGTGATCGTCCTCTACGCCGCCGGGCTGGCGGTTACGACGCTCGGCGGCGCGCTCGTCCCCCTCGTGGTCGGCACGACCCGCGATGACCTGGAGGCCAGCCAGCGCCGTGCCGCCGACCTGGAGGAGGACCTGCGGGACCTGCGCCGCGAGCGCGACCGGCTGGAGACCGAACTCGAGGAGACCCGCGGGGCGGGTGCGACCGCCGCCGACCGGACCGAGACCCTCGAGGCCGACCTGGCGGAACTCGAGGCCCAGCTCGACTCCCTGCGGGCCAGCCAGGCGCAGTTCGAGCTGTACGAGGACACGGCCGGGGAGTACCGCTGGCGGCTGCGCCACCGCAACGGCAACGTCGTCGCCGACGGCGGCCAGGGCTACACCCGCAAGCACAACGCCAAGAAGGGGCTGGCCAGCGTCCGGCGCAACGCGCTGGGCGCGAGCCTGCTCGAGATCGAGCCCGACCCGGAGACCGAAGAGCCGGAGGAGGCCCTGGAGGAGGCGCCGCTGATCCCCGACGTCGAGGAGAGTCAGGCCACCTTCGAGGTCTACGAGGACGAGGCCGACCAGTGGCGCTGGCGGCTGGTCCACGACAACGGCGAGGTCATCGCAGACGGCGGGGAAGGGTACGCCTCGAAGCGCAACGCCCGCGAGGGCCTCGAGAGCGTGAAACGCAACGCCGGTCCCGCGAGCTACCTCCAGTTCGACCCCGTCTCCTTCGAGGTCTACCGCGACGGGGCCGGCGAGTGGCGCTGGCGACTGGTCCACAAGAACGGGAACATCATCGCGGCCGCGAGCGAGGGGTACACCCGCCGCCGGGACGCCCGCCGGTCGGTCGACACGGTCAAGGACACGCTCGCGGACGACGCCTTCGAGGTCTACGAAGACGCGCGCGGCGACCACCGCTGGCGGCTCACGGCCGCGAACAACGAGGTCATCGCCACCAGCGGCGAGGGCTACTCCTCGGCGTCGGAGGCCCGCGGGGCGGTCGAGCGCGTCCAGGCGTACGCCCCCGAGGCCGACGCGCTGGACGTCGGCTTCGCCGCCTTCGAGGTCTACCGCGACCAGACAGAGGAGTGGCGGTGGCGGCTCCGCCACCGCAACGGCGAGGTCATCGCGGACGGCGGGGAGGGGTACGCCAGCCGCCACGGCATCCACGACGCCATCGAGAGCGTGAAGCGGAACGCGCCGGGCGCCGAGACCGCCGAGGCCTGACCTGCTCGCAAGCCGTTCCTGCCGCCAGTTCTCTCGACGTTCTCCGCTCTCCTCACTCCTGATACCGGTCCGCCACCCGCTCGCGGAGCTCCCCCTTCCGGACCTTGGCGCCGTGAGGCCCTTCAGTCCGGGGGAACTCCTCGACGAATTCGATATCTTCGGGGACCTTGTAGTCGGCCACCTCCGCCGCGAGCGACTCGCGGAGGGTCGCCGCATCCAGGTCGCCATCGTCGCCGTCGCTCCCGTCAGCGCGGATGACGAAGGCCACGGGGACCTGGCCGTGGCGGGGGTGGGACGCGCCGACGACCTGGGCCTGGTCGACGCCCGGCTGCCCGTTGAGGGCGGCCTCGATGTCCCGCGGCGTGACCAGGAAACCCCGGACCCGGAGCGCGTCGTCGAGCCGCGACCGGTAGTAGAAGTAGCCCGCCTCGTCCCGAACCCCGAGGTCGCCGGTGTGAAGCCACCCCCCGTCGTCGACCGCCGCGGCGGTCTGCTCGGGCTTGTCGTGGTACCCGTTCATGACGTTGTACCCCCGCAGGCAGAGCTCCCCCTCCTCGCCCGCAGGGAGTTCCTCGCCGGTCTCTGGGTCGACGACCCGGACCTCCGCGTCGGGGTGGACCGGCGGGCCGCCGACCCGCTCGCGCTGCTCCAGTGGGTCATCGGGGTCGCCGACGAAGACCATGCTGTTGCCCTCGGAGATGCCGTAGGGCTGGACCAGCGGGAAGTCGAAGGCGGCCTCCAGTTCCGCGAAGACCTCGCCGTCGACCCCCATCGTGAGGAAGGCGGTCACGCCGCGTCTGAGCGTGGCGACCCGCTCGGGGTCGAAGCTCTCCGACCGGCGCATCCGGTCGAACATCACCGCCTGCGCGTTGCAGTAGGTGACGCCGTGTTCTTCTATCAGGTCCAGCGTCCGCTCGGGCTCGAAGTGGGTTTCGACGACCAGCGGGATGCCCCGCGAGAGCGCGCTCAGCATGGTGTTGTACCCCCAGACCCCACAGAACGGAAGCACGCCGAGCGCGACGTCGTCGGACCCGAGTCCGAGGTAGCTGCCGACGTTGTAGGAGTGGTTCAGCACCGACCGGCTGGACTGGAGACAGCCCTTCGGGTCGCTGGTGGTCCCGCTGGTGTAGAAGACCGTGACGGGTGCCTCCGGGTCGGTGGTCGGGTCCAGCGCGTCGACCGAGGGGGCGAGTTCGCGGTCGCGGTCGAGCACCGCCTCGTACCCCCGGACTGCGGGGAAGTCCGGGTCTGTCGAGAGCCCGACGACCGCCTCGAGCGGGACGCTCCCGGCGTCGAACTCGTCGGGGGAGTCCTCGCGGACCTCCGGGGCGACCTCGGCGAGCATCTCCAGGTAGTCGTTGCCGAGAAACGACTCCTCGGTGACCAGCACCGACGCACCCGAGTCCCGGAGCATGTACGCCAGTTCGTGGGTCCGGTAGCGGGTGTTGACCGCGACCGCGGCGGCACCGAGCCGGGAGACGGCCAGCTGTGTCGTCACCCACTCGGGGCGGTTGCCGAGCCAGACTGCGACCCGGTCGCCGGCGCCGACACCAAGGTCGGCCAGCCCGCGGGCCAGCGCCCGGCTCTCCGCGAGCAACTCGGCGTAGGTCGTCCGCTCGCCCCGGAAGTGCAGGGCGGTCGCGTCGGGGTTCCGGTCGGCGACCTCCCGGAGCCCCTCGTAGAGCGTCGCGTCGGGCCATCTCATGTCCCGGGGTTCTCGACAGCGGGACAAAAAACTCCGGCCGGAGCCGCCACACTGTTTATTCCCGTGGCGCCGCCGGATCCCGTGTATGGACTACACGCAGTTCGTCGAGGGGATCCTCCACGAACCGACCCAGACGGAGGGCCGCGGGCTGGACCTGACCGCCGCGGAGGTGTACGAGGTGACCGGGCCGGGCCGGGTCGACTTCGGCGGCGGGGAACTCGAACCTGCGGACGTGGAGCCCTGCCCGAGCCAGAAGCGCAACGAGGACGACGACTACGAGTGGTGGCACCTCGACGCCGGCCAGTACCTGCTCGAGTACAACGAGTCGCTGACCGCCGGGAACCTGGCGCTCACGATACAGACTCGCGACGAGCTCCGGGCGCGGGCCGCGTTCCACCCGACGCTGCGGGTCACCGACCTGGACCCGGTGCCCCTGTCGGTCGGCGGGGCGGGCCTCCTGCTCAAGGAGAACGCGCGGGTGTCGACGGTGGTCGGCGCGGAGCCGGCCTGAGAGCCGCCCACAGGACCGACGCTGGCCCGACGCGGGCTCCCCGCCTACCGGTCGCCGGGCCAGGGGACGGCGTCGGACCAGACGACGACTGCGGCGAGCAGGTAGGCCGCGAGGACGAGGTAAACGATGCGGGGCCACTCGGCGAACTCGGGGTAGCCCGCGACGACGGCCGCGAGGCCACCCAGGAACGCGAACAGGACCGTGGTGACGAGCTGGCGCCAGAGGTCCGTCCACGGGGGGCTGCGGAGGGCAGTGCTCATACGCGCAGTTCACAGGTGGGCGATAAGTAGCTTGTCGTGGGGCCGGGGAGATCCCCGGGGCGGCTCGCGGCCCCGAAAGGGTGCGTTTTTAACGCTCGGTCGGCTTCTCCGGGGTAATGGCAGAGTTCACCGTCGCCGTCTCGGACCCCGAGGACGGCACGACCTACCAGGTAGACGTCTCCGACCAGGACGCGAACCGCTTCGCCGGCCGGGAGATCGGCGAGGAGGTCGACGGCAGCGCCGTCGGCCTCGACGGCTACACGCTCGAGGTCACCGGCGGCTCCGACGACGCCGGCCGGCCGATGCGCGCCGACGTGGCGGGCTCGACGCTGACCGAGCTCCTGCTGGAGGGCGGCACCGGATACAACCCCGACCGCGAGGGCGAGCGCAAGCGCGTGACTGTCCGCGGCCGCGAGATAAGCGACGCGACCCGTCAGATCAACGCGAAGGTCGTCGCCCGCGGTGACACGCCGGTCGCCGACCTCCTCGAAGAGGAGTGACCGAACGCGTCCCCTCCGACCACGCCACCGTCGACAGCCACCGCGTCCACTTGGAGACCGTCGGCCGCACCGGCCGTCCCCGGGTCCCGCTTCCCGACGCCCTCGACCACGACCCCGAGGAGCTCCTCCGCCTCTCCCTCGAGGGGGACGAGGCCCACGCACAGGTCACCGCGGACCTCCGCGGCGAGCCGGGGGTCGAGGGCGCGTACCCGGACGCCCAGCTCGCCCGGGCGGGCGAGGGCGAGAACCGTCTCGCCGCGTGGCTCGACCGCCACGGGCTGGGCGAGGGCGACCCGCTCCTGTTCGACGTGGTGACCGCCGGCTACCAGTACGGCCTCCGGCGGCCGGGCGAACGGGTCGTCTACGACGCGGTCGAAGCCCCCGACGACGGGCTCGCGGACATCGCCGAGAAGTTCGGCTGACCGACCGCGGCAGGCGGGAGACTCCGGCTGTCCCGAACGCACGGGTGCCGCACGTGCGAACACTTTTTAGGACAGCCAGCCGAGAGCCGGGAAGTAGATGGTGGAACTCACGGAGACCGGTATCGACGGGCTCGACGGGATCCTGGGGGGTGGTATCGTCCGGAACTCGACGACACTCGTCTCCGGAAACCCGGGTGCCGGCAAGAGCGTCTTCGGGTTGCAGTACGTCTACAACGGCGTCGAGTCCTTCGACCAGGACGGGATCTACCTCTCCTTCGAGGAGAACGCCGAGGACCTCAGGGAGGCCGCCGAGTCGATCGGCTTCGAGAACTGGCAGACCCACGTCGACTCGGGCGCGATCCGCGTGTTCGACAAGCGGGAGCTGCTGCGCGAGAACGACTTCAACTCCTCGCTTGAGGTCATCCTCGACGACGTCCAGGACTCCCGCTACGAGCGGCTGGTGCTCGACTCGCTGACCATGTTCCAGCTCTTTTTCGAGGACGAGCGCGAGAAGCGGACGTACCTGCTGAAACTCACCGACATCCTCCGGGAGAACGACCTCACCACGGTGATGACCAACGAGCAGGGGACGGTGTTCCCGGAAACCGACATCGGCCTGGAGAACTTCCTGACCGACGGCAACATCTTCCTGCTGCAGACGCCGACGGAGTCGGGCGTCAACCGCTACGTCTGGGTCGCGAAGATGCGAAAACAGGACATCGACACCGACATCTTCCCGATGGAGATCACACAGGGCGGAATCCGGGTCCACGAAAACGCCAGCGCGTTCTCGATGATGGGCGAGGGGGAGTCCCCCCTCTGACCCCGCAGTTATCACTGACGAAAACGAACCCGCCGGTCGGCGACACTTTCGCCCGGTTTAGTAGCCGTCTACCTTCCTCTTTCGGTGTTTTCACGGCGTTTCAATTCCCGATAGCTTTAACCTTCGTCCGCCACGACCCTGCGTATCAGATGGCGTCAGTAGACGTACTCCGCACGCTGGGGAACAAATACAGCGCCGAGATACTGGAGGCGACCGGGGAACCCCGTTCCGCGCAGGAACTGAGCGACGAACTCGACATCCCGATCGCCACCTGCTACCGGCGGATCGACGAGCTGACCGAACACGGGTTGCTCGAGTTGCACGACAACGTCCTCTCGGAGGACCGGCGGCGGATCAAGGTCTACCGGCGGAACGTCGAGGGGGTCCGGGTGGCCTTCGGCGACGAACTCGCCATCGACGTCGAGGAGCGCTCGACGGTCACGAACAAGCTCGACGAGGCCTGGCGCAGCCTCTCGGAGAAACCCGCCTGTACCTCCTCGTCCTGACGCCGCCGGCGCCGACGCTGTTCGGACCGCCGGCCGGCCCCGACCGCACCCCTTTTGACCGCCGCCCCACTCCCGCCAGCAATGACCGACCGCGAGCAGTTCCTCGCCGGCGAGCGCCCCGACGACGTCGCCTTCTTCCTCCACGAGGCCGCCGTCTCCGGGATCGACGCACTCGCCGAGCGGGGCGAGCGCACCGCCGAGGGCGTCGTGCTGGTCGTCGACGGCGAGGCCGGCCGGCAGGCCTTCCAGTCCGCGACGGGCATCGACCCGATGGCCTTCGCCCGGGAGGCGATGGGCACCGAGGGTCGGGTCGATCGGGACCTCACCGGGGGGACCTGCCCGGACAGCGAGGGCGACGGCGGGGACCGCGAGGGCCACGAGGCCCGCCTGATTTTCGCCTTCGCCGAAGCACAGAACGAGGACGTCGAGGGGCTGTACGCCGAGGGCGACGTGGTCCACGCCTACGTCGCCTGCGAGTGCGGCCAGCGCTACTCCGAGAAGTGGCTGACAGGGGAGTGACCGGCCCGTCCACGAGTGCCCCGACCGTCCACGGCCAGGTATATCGGGCGCGGGAGCGAACTGTCGGAGGATGACCGGACCGTCGACCGACGAACTGCCGGCGGAGACGCGGGTCGGGCGGAGCGCGCTCCGGGTCGCGGACCTCGAGGAGATGACGGCCTTCTACCGCGATGTCGTCGGCCTCCAGGTACTCGACCGCGCCACGGAGACGGCGACGCTGGGCGCCGGCGGGACGGCGCTGCTCGTCCTGGAGGCCGACGCAGAGGCCGGCACCCGGGCGGGACCGGGGCTCTACCACAACGCTTTCCGGGTTCCTTCGCGGGCGGCTCTGGGCGACGCGCTGGAGCGGGTCCGGGACCGCTGGGAACTGGACGGCGCCTCCGACCACCGCGTGAGCGAGGCGCTGTATCTCACCGACCCCGAGGGCAACGGCGTCGAGGTCTACCGGGACTTCCCGCGGGAATCGTGGCCGGAGACCGACGACGGCCGGGCCGGCATGGCGACCGACCCGCTCGACCTCCCGGCGCTCGAAACCGCCGCCGCGGGCGAGGACGGGGTCCCCGACGACACCGACCTCGGCCACGTCCACCTGGAGGTGTCCTCGCTCGACGCCGTCCAGGAGTTCTACGTCGACGCCCTCGGATTTGCGGTCCGGGACTCCTACCCCGGCGCGCTGTTCGTCGCCGCGGGCGGCTACCACCACCACGTCGGCGCCAACGTCTGGAACGAACGGACCGGCCCCGCCGACGGTCGGGGTCTGTCGTGGGTCGAAGTCGTCGTCCCCACGGCGGGGTTCGACGCCGTCCACGAGCGCCTGGTAGAGAAGGGATACTCGCCCACCGAAACGGACGGCGGTATCGCCGTCGCCGACCCGGACGGTATCGAGGTCCGGCTGCGGGCCGAGTAGCGCAGTCGCCGGGTTACTCGCCGGCCTCCGCCCCGGCGTCGCCCTCCACGTCGAGCCGGCGGAAGGCATCCACGATGGCCTGCTTGGCGACCGCGCCCTCCGTCGTCCAGTGGTGGGCGTAGTCGAGCATGTCGTCGTAGATGTCGGGCTTGCAGCCCGCGGCCCGGGGGTGGCCGCCGCCGTTGACCTGTGCGGCGACCTCGTGGCACCGCTCGAAGCTCTCGGTTCCGCGGATCGACGCCGAGCCGGCGGGCTTGACGATGACGGCGGCGTCGGCGCCCTGCTCGCGGAGGTTTTCGGCGACCTCGTTTTGCGAGCAGCGGCCGTAGGTCACGCCCACGGTCCAGGGGCCGACCTCCCGGAGGGTGGCGCGCTCGGTCGCCTTCTCGATCAGCGCGTCCTTCTCGACGCGCTGCTCGGCAAGGAAGTCCTCGACCTCGGCGGGCAGGTCCGCGCCGTGTTCGACGACCGTGTCGATGTACTCCTCGGGCTCGGCCCAGTAGGCGTAGTCCGCCAGGTCGTCCGAGCGGGGGTCCTCGCGGACCCAGAGGTCGTGGTCGCGGGTGGCGGCCGCCAGGTCGCGGTATCGCTCCGGGAAATCGTAGTCGAGTTCCTCGAGGGTCACGTCCGCGGTGCAGACCTCGCCGGACTCGCCGACGACGAGGTCGACGCCGGCCTCCCGGACCGTCGCCGCGAGGCTCTCGTCCCACTGGTGGTGGTCGTACCACGCCACCGACGCGACCCGGTCGGCGACGGCGTCGACGGACTCGATGTCCTCGGGGCTGTCCGGACAGAGGTCACAGACGAAGAGGTGGGTCTCGGGGGTGGCGTACTCGGCGGCCCACGCCAGCGCGTCGTCGAGGTCGTGGGGGCCCGCGGGGACGAGTTCGCCGGCACCGCGGGCGACCCGGACGAGCGCGGTGCAGGCCAGCCCGTCGGCGTCGGGGTCGGCGATGACCGCCACGTCGCTGTCGAGTCGCTCGGCGGCCTCGCGTTCGGCCTGCTCGGCCTCGAACGAGTCGGGGCTGAAAAACCCCGCGCCGGGGAGGACGGACTTGCGCCCGATGGGGAGTCGGTCGTCGTCGATGAGCCAGTCGTCCATGCACGCGAAAGCGGGGCAGGCGGCAAAAGCGGCGCGGTCGGCGCGAGCGGCCGGGGTCGCGCCGGCTTTTCCCTCACTCCTCGTCGGCGAGCTGACGGACCGTCAGGACGGGCATCGGGGCCCGGCGGACGACCGCCTCGGCGACGCTGCCGAGCAGGAAGGCGTGCTCGCCGTGGCGCCCGCGGGTACCGGTGGCGACGAGGTCGGCGTCGACCGACTCGGCGTAGTCGATGACCTCGGTTGCGGGGTCGCCCTCCCGGACGACCGTCGTGACCGCGTCGGCGTGGTCGTCGACGAAGGACAGCGCCTCCTCGCCGGCGGCCCGGAGCGCGTCCCCCAGCTCCTCGCGGATGTCGGGCGGTGACTCCGCGACCTCGCCGGCGTCGACGACGTACAGCGCGTGGACCGCCGCGTCGAAGCGGGCCGCGAGGTCGAGCGCGACGGTGACGGCCCGCTCGGCGCTCTCGGAGCCGTCGGTCGCGACCACGACGGTGTCGAACATACCCGGTACAGCGAGCGGGCGGGTCAAAAGTGGTTCGGGCCCGCACCGAGGTGTGGGCGGTCGGGTGTCCCGACCGGGGACTTTTTGCCCCGGCTCCGCGCACACCCCCGTGTGGACACCGAGCTCGTACTCACGCCGGTCGACGGGAGCGAGGACGCCCGCCGGGCGGCCGACTACGCGGTCGCGGTCGCCAGCCGGTACGGGGCGGACCTGCACCTGCTCTTCGTGCTCGACCAGCGGGTCGCCCAGGGGATCCAGACCGGCGACATCGAGGCCGGGGCGGTCGCCGAGACCCACCGGGAGTTCCTGTCGGAGGTACACGACCGGGCCGGCGACCACGACGTCGACATCACCACCTCCTCGGCGGCTGGCTTCTCGACGAGTAGTCTGAGCCGGACGCCCGGCAGCGTGGTGCTCGACGCCGCGGAGGAGCTGGATGCGGACTTTCTGGTCGTCCCGCGGGAGACGCCCGCAGACGACGTCGACGTGACCATTGGCAAGGCGGCGCTGTACGTGCTCCAGTACGCCGACCAGCCGGTACTCTCCGTGTAAACTACCCCACCCTACTCCCTCGGTGCTCCGCGCCTCGGTCCTTGAGGGTGAGGCTTTGATGTGGACTCCCGGAGATTAGTCGCCAGCAATAGGCTGGTGGCTCTCGCCGTTCAACGTCCCACCATTCACACGCAGGTTTACTTCTGCGTCTCCGCTCCCCGACTTGGGCGAGGAGCGGAGTCTGTGTGTCCGCTTCCGGGCGTACCGTAGGCCGATGTTCTTCGCGCCGTTGTAATCCGCGTTCACCTCGTACCCGCACTTCTGGCACTTGAAGTGTTCACCGTGACGGTTATCCTCGTGTGTGAACCCACAGTCCGTCCGAGAACAGCGTTGGGACGTGTGGTTCGGTTCGACTTGCTCCACGGAGACGCCCCGCTCGGGCGCTTTGTAGGAGACGTACTCGAACAACCTACGGAACGCCCATACGTGATGCCACTTCGCGTGCGAAAGCCGCTCACGAATGTCGGTTAACTCCTCGAACGCGATAACGTCACAGTCGTGCTCGACGGCTTCCGTGACGAGTTCGTTAGCGACGGTGTGGATGTACTGTTTCCGCCACGCTTCTTCTCGCTTGCCGAGTCGAAGCAGGGCGTTGTGTGCGGCTTGCGTGCCGCGCTGTTGCATCTCACCGCGCCGCTTCTCGAACTCGCGGCACCAGTGGTCGTAGTCGTCTCCCTGCCAGAACGTGCCGGTTGAAGAGACGGCGAGACTGTTGACGCCGAGGTCGATACCGAGGACTGTTTGGTCGGGGTGCCCGGTATCTGCCGAAACCTCTTTGTCGCCGTCTATCCGCCGAGTCGAAATGTTGAGGTAGAACTCGCCGTCCACCGCGTCGTACCGTAGTGTACTCTCGCGGAACTCGTAGTTCTCGGAGAGTACGTATCGCTCGTAGGGCGTCGGGCTGTCTGCCGGGAGAACGAACGAGGGTTCGACCCGACCCTCGACAGTTGCCAGCGACACCGTATTTCGGTAGAATGTCGCGCTTCGCGTGTCGTAGTCCATCGTCTCGGCGGTGAACGTGGGGCAAGAGACACGCTGTCCCTTCTTCCACCGTTCGATAACGCCTTTGACGGCCTCGACGGCGCGGCGAATCGCGGCTTGGACGAGTTGTGCCTGTAACTCTGTCTCCTCTCGGAGTTCGGAGTAGAGCGCGTCACGAATCTTCCGCTTGTTGGTCTTGCACTCGGTGTAGGAGGTGTCGGACCAACAGTAGTCGGCGGTTCGGTTCGCGCAGTACAGGTATTGGTCGGCGGTTCGGTGGAGTGCGTCGCGTTGCTCGTCGGAAACGGCGAGTTTCACGACGGCGGTTCGACGCACGCCCATACTTCAGAGAAGACCCAACGGTACTTATATGTCCGGGAGTCAGCCCGGCGGAGTACGTCGGTTGTGTTCCACCATGTCGGTTTCCTCTCCGGCCTACTCGCTCCCTCCGGTCGCTCCTTGAGGCCGGAGGCTCCATCTTGAATTACGCTG